>NZ_ASYA01000001.1:0-971852 GCF_001526585.1 Agrobacterium sp. LY4
GCGGGAAACAACGCCTTCGTTTTGATGCCGACGGGCGGTGGAAAGTCGCTTTGTTACCAGATCCCGGCGCTTGCTCGTAATGGCATGGGGTTGATCGTCTCACCGCTCATCGCGCTGATGGTCGATCAGGTTGCAGCCCTGCGTCAGGCCGGCGTGCGGGCCGAAGCTCTCAATTCCGATCTTTCCCCGGAAGAGCGGCGCGTGCTTTGGCGGGACATGCGGGCCGGCAAGGTCGATATTCTTTATGCCGCGCCGGAAACCCTGCTCAAGCCGGATGTCCTCGATGCGTTGCAATCCATCGACCTGTCGCTGATCGCGGTCGACGAGGCTCATTGCCTGTCTCAATGGGGGCATGATTTCCGGCCGCCCTACCGCCAGCTAGACACGCTGATCGAGCGTTTTCCCGATACGCCGCGCATGGCGCTGACGGCGACGGCCGACGAGCCCACGCGCGCCGAAATTCTCGGTCACCTGGGGATTGAAGAGCACGATGCCTTCATTGCCGGGTTCGACCGTCCTAATATCCGCTATGCGATCATGGAAAAGGATAATCCGCGCGCGCAGCTGAAGCGCTTTTTGAAGGATCGCGACGGTGAGAGCGGTATCGTCTATTGCCTTTCCAAACGCAAAGTGGACGAAACGGCCGCATGGCTGCGGGAGGAGGGTCGCGATGCGCTACCCTATCACGCTGGCATGGACAAGGCTGCCCGTGAGGAGAACCAGACCCGTTTCCAGCACGGCGAGGCGGTCATCATTGTCGCGACCGTCGCTTTCGGCATGGGCATAGACAAGCCGGATGTGCGCTTCGTGGTTCATATCGACCTACCCGGCAGCATCGAGGCCTATTATCAGGAAACAGGCCGAGCCGGTCGCGATGGTCTGCCGTCGGACGTGCTCATGCTCTATGGCTATGAAGATATTGCCCTGCGCAATCGTTTCATCGAAGAATCTGATGCCGCGGACCAACGCAAATATATGGAGCGCCAGAAGCTCGATGCGCTGCTTGGCCTCGCAGAAACGGCGAGTTGCCGCCGGCAGGTTCTGCTCTCCTATTTCGGCGACCGGTGTGAGCCCTGCGGCAATTGCGATACCTGCGCCGAGCCGCCGGACCTGTTTGATGGGGCCATCGCCGCGCAGAAACTTCTGTCCTGTATTTATCGCACGGGTGAACGTTTTGGCCAGGCCTATGTCATTCGCGTATTGCTGGGTGTCGAGGACGAGCGGATTTCCCGCTTCGGCCATGACCGCATTACCACCTACGGGATAGGTAAAGAGCACGACAACCGCACATGGCGCGCCATCCTGCGTCAGCTGGTTGCGTTACGCATGATTGAAGTGGATCTGTCGGGACATGGCGGCCTGTCTATCTCCGAGGATGGACGGCGGTTCCTGCGCGAAAAACCGGCACTGATGCTGAGGATACCATCCGCTCCCCGTTCCGCACGGCAGCAGACGCCCCGCAACACGGTATCGACGGCCTTGCCGGAATCCGATCGCAGTCTTTTTGAGGCGCTGCGTGCGAAGCGCATGGAAATTGCCCGGGCACAGAACGTTCCGCCGTATGTGATTTTCCACGACAAGACCCTCATCGAACTTGCGACGGCAAAACCGGTCTCGGCGAAGGAAATGGCAGTGATTCCCGGCGTCGGAGATACCAAGCTCGAGCGATACGGACCTGCTTTTCTGGCGGCGATCATGCAGCACGCCGCTGGCGAATGACCGGCAGATATCCAAATTAATAGCCGAGTAATAAAACCGCAGGGCGTTGCGAGGTCTCAGCCGGTCGTGTCCTTGAACAGTACGTTCTGATCGATAAGATAGCGCGAAAACAGGGGCAGGCTCGCCCCGCCGATTGCCCGCGCCTGGCTACCGACCGCGCCTTCGATTATGTCAGGCACCGTGACACCCTGCAGATCGTGGTGTTTAAGGGCAAGGCGGGTGGCGGCGACGATTCTGGTTCTGACCCAGTCGGGAAAACCGCCATCGATGATAACGCTCGAAAAATCGATGATGGAGGCAGCGGCAATAACGGCCTGCGCCAGCGCCGCGGCGGTTTTCCTGATCCAGCTTTCCAGCGGCTCGCCGAAATCGATCCACTCGTCCGGAGAAAACCACAGGGGGCGCGGATCGATGCCCTTTTCGCGCAGCATGTTTTCCAGAACGAAGATCGACGCGATTTTCAGAAGCTGGACGGTATTGCCATCCTGCCCCTGCACCGGCAGAGGGCCGATGGCGCCGGCCGTTCCCGTCTTTCCGGAAAATAGCGCCGAATTCAAAACGACGCCGCCGCCTATGAAGGAGCCGATGAAGACGTAAAGAAAATCCGGATAGTGCTGGCCTGCGCCAAAAACCAGTTCGGCGCCGCAGGCGCTGGTCGCGTCGTTCTGCAGAAAAACCGGATAGCTGACGTTTTCGGCAATTTCCGACCGGATATCGACGCCCCGCCATCTCTCCATTTCAATCTGTGGAGCGCCCACTTCCTGCGCCCAGTTCCACAATTCAAATGGAGCGGCGATGCCGACGCCGGCAATTTTCTCCCGCTCGGCAGGGGAAAGTTTCGATTCGAGTTCCGTTATGCCGTCGATTACGAAGGGTAGTATCCATTCCGGAAGAGGGTAGGGATAGGTTCTGCGCAGCTTGAGCCTGATCCGGCCGACAAAATCCATCAGCACGAGATCGACGCTGCGTCGGCCGATCTTCACACCGAAAGAAAAGACGGCGTCGGGATTAAGCCGCATCGGCGTCGATGGCTGGCCGACTTTGCCACGCAGTCTTTCACCGCGAATGAGAAGCCCGTCCTTTTCAAGCGAGCGCATGATGACCGAGACGGTCTGCGCTGAAAGGCCGCAAAGTCTTGATATCTCGGCCTTTGACAGTCCGCCGTGACGGCGAACGAGAGAGAGCACAAGCCGCTCATTATAAGCGCGCACTCCGATCTGGTTGGCGCCGCCGCTTATATCCATGGTGGTGGGCGGCGCCGGCGGCGCCGTCTCGACAGATTGTCTCATAGTGTCATCCTCCCGCCCGCCCTATCCGCCGCGACCGATACAGCAGGCTTTATGGCAATCTTGCTATCGCAACGTTAAACGACGCGGCGATATTCCTCCCTGCCGCATATTAGAATGCCATAGGGAATTAATAATTCAATCGGATTTATTTATTGACAGGCGTTTCCTTTGGTGGTTCCATCTGAGCCAACGGTCGTCGATCTCGGAGGAGACGGGATCGTCGGGTAACCGTCACGGTGCTCAAATATCCATTGGGAGGATCTCATGAAGACCACTGTTTCCGCTCTTCTGGGCGCGCTTGCGCTTGGCGTTTCTTTCGCTTCCGTTGCGTCTGCGGCCGATACCTCGGTTTGCCTCATCACCAAAACCGATACCAATCCCTTTTTCGTCAAGATGAAAGAAGGCGCGACCGCCAAGGCTAAAGAACTTGGCGTGACGCTGAAATCCTATGCCGGCAAGATCGACGGCGATTCCGAAAGCCAGGTAGCCGCCATCGAGACCTGCATTGCCGATGGCGCCAAGGGTATCCTGATCACCGCATCGGACACCAAGGGCATCGTTCCCGCGGTGCAGAAGGCGCGTGACGCCGGTCTTCTGGTCATCGCCCTCGATACACCGCTCGAACCCGTCGATGCTGCTGATTCCACCTTCGCCACCGACAATCTTCTGGCTGGTGAGCTGATCGGCAAATGGGCTGCCGGCAGCCTCGGCGACAAGGCCAAGGATGCGAAGATCGCCTTCCTCAACCTCACCCCCTCCCAGCCGACGGTGGATGTGCTGCGTAACCAGGGCTTCATGAAGGGCTTTGGCATCGACGTGAAGGACATCAACAAGATCGGCGATGAAAACGATCCGCGCATCGTTGGCCATGATGTTACCAATGGTAACGAAGAAGGCGGCCGCGCGGCGATGGAAAATCTGCTGCAGAAGGACCCGACCATCAATGTCGTCCACACCATCAACGAACCTGCGGCAGCCGGCGCTTATGAGGCGCTGAAGGCGGTCGGCCGTGAAAAGGATGTTCTGATCGTTTCCGTCGATGGCGGTTGCCCGGGCGTCAAGAACGTGGCGGAAGGCGTGATCGGCGCGACCTCGCAGCAATATCCGCTGCTGATGGCGGCTCTCGGCGTGGAAGCCGTCAAGAAGTTCGCCGACACGGGTGAAAAGCCGAAGCCGACCGAAGGCAAGAACTTCGTCGATACCGGCGTGACGCTGGTAACCGACAAGCCGGTCAAGGGCCTCGACTCCATCGATACGAAGGAAGGTCTCAACAAGTGCTGGGGTTGATGCCTCACCGTTGAAACCCGCGGGGGCATTCGTGCCCCCGCCCTTGGACCAGAATGAATATCAGGCACGATCCGGGGGATCGGACAAAGGAACAAACGAGCGCGTCACGCGTCCTGCGGGGATGATATAGGCCGCTTCACAACACTTTGAAATCTACGCATCATTCTCTTTTGAGATAGACCCCGGTGTCAGGGCTGGTGCGATAGAGCGATCGGGAGGAAAATCCATGAGCGATCAGCCGGTGCGGGCTCAGCCGCATAATGAATTTGAAAAAGTGCTTTCGGGAAGTTCGACGCAGGTCGCCGCTTTCGATACGCACGACAAGAGTGTGCTGGAAAAACTGCAGCACTTTCTCCACTCCAGCCCGGCGGCCGTTCCGCTTATCGTTCTGGTGCTGTCGCTGATTGTTTTCGGCCTGCTTCTCGGCGGCAAGTTTTTCTCGGCCTTCACGCTGACCCTTATTTTGCAGCAGGTCGCCATCGTCGGTATTGTCGGCGCGGCGCAGTCGCTGGTCATCCTGACGGCGGGCATCGATCTGTCGGTTGGCGCGATCATGGTCCTGTCCTCCGTCATCATGGGACAGTTCACCTTCCGTTACGGTCTGCCGGCGGAACTCTCCATTCTCTGTGGCCTCGCCGTCGGCGCATTTTGCGGCTTCATCAACGGTATTCTGGTCTCGCGCATGCGCCTGCCGCCCTTCATCGTCACGCTCGGCATGTGGCAGATCGTATTGGCGACCAACTTCCTCTATTCCGCAAACGAGACGATCCGCGCTCAGGATATCGCCCAGCAGGCGCCGATCCTGCAATTCTTCGGCGCCAATATCCGTGTCGGCAGCGCGGTCTTCACCTATGGCGTCATCGCCATGGTCCTGCTCGTCGCCCTGCTCTGGTATGTGCTGAACCGCACCGCCTGGGGTCGCCACCTTTATGCGGTGGGTGACGATCCGGATGCCGCCGAACTTGCCGGTGTCAACGTCAAGCGCATGCTGACGACCGTTTACACGCTGTCCGGCCTCATCTGCGCCTTCGCTGGCTGGGCCCTTATCGGCCGCATCGGCTCGGTTTCGCCGACCGCCGGTCAATTCGCCAATATCGAATCCATTACCGCAGTGGTTATCGGCGGCCTGTCGCTGTTCGGCGGGCGTGGCTCCATCATGGGCATGATCTTCGGTGCCCTGATCGTCGGCGTCTTTTCGCTCGGCCTCAGGCTTATCGGAACAGACCCGCAATGGACCTATCTGTTGATTGGCGTCCTCATCATCATGGCTGTCGCAATCGACCAGTGGATCAGAAAGGTAGCAGGCTGATGGCAAAAGAACCCATTCTCACAGCACGCAATCTCGTCAAGCGCTACGGTCGTGTGACCGCCCTCGACCATGCCGATTTCGACCTCTATCCGGGCGAAATCCTGGCGGTGATCGGCGATAACGGCGCCGGCAAATCCTCTCTCATCAAGGCGATTTCCGGTGCGGTGACACCCGATGAAGGGGAAATCCGGCTGGAAGGCCAGCCCGTGCAGTTCCGCTCGCCGATCGAGGCGCGCAAGGCTGGCATCGAGACGGTCTATCAGAACCTCGCCCTGTCGCCGGCGCTTTCCATAGCTGACAATATGTTTCTCGGCCGGGAAATCCGCAAACCCGGCATTCAGGGCAGCCTGTTCCGGGCGCTGGACCGCCCGGCCATGGAAAAATTCGCCCGGGAGAAACTGTCGGAGCTCGGCCTGATGACGATTCAGAACATCAATCAGGCAGTGGAAACCCTCTCCGGCGGTCAGCGTCAGGGTGTGGCTGTGGCGCGTGCAGCGGCCTTCGGCTCCAAGGTCGTCATTCTTGACGAGCCGACGGCAGCACTTGGTGTCAAGGAAAGCCGGCGTGTTCTGGAGCTTATCCTGGACGTTCGCTCGCGCGGCCTGCCGATTGTCCTCATCTCGCACAACATGCCGCATGTCTTCGAGGTCGCGGATCGCATCCATATCCACCGGCTCGGCAAGCGCCTCTGCGTCATCAATCCGAAGGACTACTCCATGTCCGACGCCGTCGCCTTCATGACGGGCGCCAAGGAAGCGCCGAAGGAAACGCTTGCCGCATGACGCTGAAGCTTGAAACGATCGCCGAAGACGTTCTTCGGCGGGCAAAAGGTAAATCCCGTTTTATCGTCGCTATTGCCGGTCCCCCTGGGGCCGGCAAATCCACGCTGGCGGATGCCCTTTGTGATGCTTTGCTGGCATGGGACGAAACGGCCGCCGTCCTGCCCATGGATGGCTTCCATATGGACAATGGCATCCTTGAAGAGCGGGGGCTGCTGCCGCGAAAAGGCGCGCCGGAAACATTCGACGTGCGCGGTTTCCTCGATATCGTCTCCGCCGTCCGCAAGGGCGGGCAAGAGGTGCTTGTTCCGGTTTTCGACCGTTCCCGTGAAATCGCTATAGCGTCTGCTCGTGCGGTTGCGCCGGAAACACGCTTTATCCTCGCTGAAGGCAATTATCTGCTACTGGACGAGGCGCCGTGGACAACTCTTTCCAAGAGCTTCGACCTCACCATTTTTGTCGGGCCGTCCGTCGCGGTGCTTGAGGAGAGGCTGAGGAAAAGGTGGCAGGGCTATGGTCTCGATGAGGCCCATATCCACGCCAAACTTTTCGAAAACGATCTTCCGAACGGAAAAAGGGTGATTGAAAACGCCCGTCCCGCCGATATCCGCATCGATATCTGGGAATAGATTAACGCTTTTCTCTGTTTGAGCGGCGGCACGCATGTGCCGTTAAGCCTTTGTTGACCATGTGTTGAATCTTTTTGATCCACAGGGTGGGGCTTTTGTGTGTCTATTTATTGACGCGAAAATTTCCTCATATACTATATGTGGTGTTCGAGGTTCTTCCGATTCGCAAGGGTCGGGAGCTAAGACGGGAATTCGGTGCGTAACGCCATATGGCGGAGCAAGGCCGAAACTGCCCCCGCAACTGTAAGCGGTGAGCATCGTTCCGATTTGGGTCACTGGGGTCAAAAGCTCCGGGAAGGCCGGAATAGATGTTGTGACCCGCAAGTCAGGAGACCTGCCTTGAGCGCAAACGTCCACGGGCGGGGTGTCCGGAGGAAGGTGTATGACGCAAATGATTTGCGTGCGCCCTTTTCTGCCCCCTCCAGAACAAGCTTCGGGGTGAAGTCATGCCAGTGCATTTGTTTAAGTTGCTGCGCTCGTCGGCGTAGAGAGTGATTTTACGTGGCTAAAAGCCGCGCACGCCCACCCTAATGACAGATCCATCGCCGCCCGATTGCGATTGCAATCGGCAATGTTGAGCCTTGTCCGAAATCGGCTTCGAGAGAGGAAATCATGACCGTCACCGTTTACAGCAAGCCCGCCTGCGTCCAATGCATCGCCACCTATCGCGCTCTCGACCGCATCGGTGTCCCCTATGAGATCGTCGATATTTCCGAAGATGCGGATGCGCTCGATCATGTGCGTGGCCTCGGCTACATGCAGGTGCCCGTGGTTGTTGCCGGCGAACGCCATTGGGCGGGTTTCCGGCCGGATATGATCGGCTCGATCAGCTGAGGCGGCGGCGCGATGGGCCTGATCGTCTATTATTCCAGCCGTTCTGAAAACACCCATCGTTTCCTTCTGAAACTGGGACGGCGTCTGTTTCGCCTGCCGCTTGGCGTTGAGGAAGATGTTCCCCATGTGTCCGAGCCCTATGTGCTGGTCACCCCCACCTATGGGGGTGGTGGCACGAAAGGGGCCGTGCCAAAGCCGGTCATCCGGTTTTTGAACGAGCCCTCCAACCGAAATCTCATTCGCGGCGTCATCGCGGCGGGAAACACGAATTTTGGCGCAGCTTTCGCATCCGCCGGAGATATCGTCTCGCGCAAATGCGCCGTGCCGTTTCTCTATCGCTTCGAGCTTCTCGGCACGGAGGAAGATGTCGCCAACGTCAAACATGGATTGGAACGATTTTGGACACGCTGACCTCGAGCGCCATGCGCAAGGACGCCAAACAGCCGGCAGCCGCATCCCAGAAACCGCTCGATGCGGCTCTGGACTACCACGCGCTGAACGCGATGCTGAACCTTTACGACGAGAACGGGAAGATCCAGCTCGACAAGGATCGCCTGGCCGCCCGGCAATATTTCCTCCAGCACGTCAACCAGAACACCGTATTTTTCCATAACCTCAGGGAAAAGCTCGATTATCTGGTGACTGAGGGATATTACGAACAGGAAGTGCTGGATCAGTATTCCTTCAATTTCGTCCGTGACCTCTATGACGAAGCCTATGCCCGGAAGTTCCGCTTCCCGACCTTTCTCGGCGCCTTCAAATATTACACCTCCTACACGCTGAAGACCTTCGACGGAAAACGTTATCTGGAGCGTTACGAGGATCGCGTCTGCATGGTGGCGCTGGCCCTTGCGCGCGGCGATGAGCAGCTCGCCCGCAATCTGGTCGATGAGATCATTTCCGGCCGCTTCCAGCCAGCAACGCCGACCTTCCTCAACGCCGGCAAAAAGAGCCGTGGTGAACTGGTCTCGTGTTTTCTGCTGCGTGTGGAAGACAATATGGAAAGCATCGGCCGCTCCATCAATTCGGCGTTGCAGCTTTCCAAGCGCGGCGGCGGCGTGGCGCTGTCCCTGACCAATATCCGCGAATTCGGAGCGCCGATCAAACAGATCGAAAACCAGTCGTCCGGTGTCATTCCTGTCATGAAGCTGCTGGAGGATAGTTTTTCCTATGCCAACCAGCTTGGCGCGCGCCAAGGTGCGGGCGCGGTCTATCTGCATGCCCATCACCCGGATATCATGCGTTTCCTCGATACCAAGCGCGAAAATGCCGACGAAAAAATCCGCATCAAGACCCTGTCGCTCGGCGTGGTGATCCCTGACATTACCTTCGAGCTCGCCAGGAACAATGAGGATATGTACCTGTTCTCGCCCTATGATGTGGAGCGTGTCTATGGCGTGCCGTTGACCGAAATTTCGGTCACCGAAAAATATCATGAAATGGTCGCCGATAGCCGCATCCGCAAGAAGAAGATCAAGGCGCGCGAATTCTTCCAGGTGATCGCCGAAATCCAGTTCGAGAGCGGTTACCCCTACATCATGTTCGAGGATACGGTGAACCGCGCCAATCCGGTTGCCGGCCGCATCAGCATGAGCAATCTCTGCTCGGAAATCCTGCAGGTCAGCGAAGCGAGCGAGTTCAACGCCGATCTGTCCTATAGCCATATGGGCAAGGATATTTCCTGCAATCTCGGATCACTCAACATCGCCTCGGCGATGGACTCCGCCGATTTCGGCAAGACTATCGAGACCTCCATCCGGGCGCTGACGGCCGTGTCGGACATGAGCCATATTTCCTCCGTTCCTTCGGTGGAAAAGGGCAATGATGCCAGCCACGCCATCGGGCTTGGCCAGATGAACCTGCACGGTTATCTGGCGCGCGAACGCATCTTCTACGGTTCTGAAGAAGGCGTCGATTTCACCAATATCTATTTCTACACCGTGACCTATCACGCCATCCGCGCCAGCAACCGGCTGGCCGTGGAACGGGGCCATAGCTTCAAGGGCTTTGAGAATTCCAAATATGCCTCGGGCGAATATTTCGACAAATATACCGACCGGGAATGGCTGCCTGCGACCGAAAAAGTGAAGGTGCTGTTTGAGAAAGCCGGCATCGCCATTCCGACACAGGAGGACTGGGCAGTTTTGAAGAAGGACGTCATGGCGTCTGGTCTCTATAACCAGAACCTTCAGGCCGTGCCGCCGACAGGCTCGATCTCCTACATCAACCACTCCACCTCCTCCATTCATCCGATCGTCTCGAAGATCGAAATCCGCAAAGAGGGCAAGATCGGCCGCGTTTATTACCCGGCTTCCTATCTCTCGAACGACAATCTCGAATATTATCAGGACGCCTATGAGATCGGCCCCGAAAAGATCATCGACACCTATGCGGCCGCGACCCAGCATGTCGATCAGGGCCTGTCGCTGACGCTGTTCTTCCGCGATACGGCAACGACGCGTGATATCAACCGGGCGCAGATCTATGCCTGGAAGAAGGGCATCAAGACCATCTATTACATTCGGTTGCGCCAGATGGCGCTGGAAGGCACGCAGGTTCAGGGCTGCGTTTCCTGCACGCTCTGAATTGAGGGACAAGACAATGAACATTGCCGTAAAACCCGCGTCCTGCATCCGCGCGGTCAACTGGAACCGCATCGAGGACGACAAGGATCTCGAAGTCTGGAACCGCCTGACCTCGAATTTCTGGCTGCCGGAAAAGGTGCCGCTCTCCAACGATATCCCCTCGTGGGGAACGCTGAAGCCGGAAGAACAGAAACTGACGATCCGTGTCTTCACTGGGCTGACATTGCTCGACACCATCCAGAACGGTGTCGGCGCCGTGCGCCTGATGGCGGATTCGGCAACGCCGCATGAGGAGGCCGTGCTTTCCAACATCTCCTTCATGGAGGCCGTGCACGCTCGCTCCTATTCGTCGATCTTTTCGACGCTCTGCCTCACGCCCGATGTTGACGACGCCTATCGCTGGTCGGAGGAAAACGAATTCCTGCAGCGCAAATCCGCACTAATCATGCGGGAGTATGACAGCGGCGATCCGCTGAAGAAAAAAATCGCCAGCGTGTTTCTGGAAAGTTTCCTGTTCTATTCCGGCTTTTATCTGCCGATGTTCTGGTCAAGCCGCGCCAAGCTCACCAACACGGCGGATTTGATCCGCCTCATTATCCGTGATGAGGCCGTGCATGGTTATTATATCGGCTACAAGTTCCAGCGGGCGCTGGAGCGTCTCGGTGAAACGCAGAGACAGGAGATCAAGGATTTCGCCTTCGATCTCCTGCTCGAACTTTACGACAACGAGGCGAAATATACCGAAGACCTCTATGACGGCGTGGGCCTGACGGAGGACGTCAAGCAGTTCCTGCATTACAACGCCAACAAGGCCCTGATGAATCTGGGTTATGAGGCGCTGTTTCCGGCCGAGGCCTGCCGGGTCAACCCCGCGATCCTCTCGGCGCTCTCGCCCAATGCCGACGAGAACCACGACTTCTTTTCCGGTTCCGGCTCGTCCTATGTCATCGGCAAGGCGGTTGCGACCGAGGATGAGGACTGGGATTTCTGAAACCGGTTTGTCGGCAGGACCCGCAAAACTATTGCGGGTTCACCACCTGGCTCGCAAGGCGGAAGGGGCTGGCGACGGTGGCGCCGATCGCATCGAAAACAAAGGCTCCGGCACTGTTGATGTCACCCCCGCGCCTGCTTGCCTCAAGTTGCGGCACCATGGAAGCAAGCGCCGCATAGCGGTCGTGGTTGAGCGGGTCCGATGCCTTCAGATTGGAAATGTCGACGAATTGCACGCCCTCCTTGAGAGCGGCCTCCTGCACTTGGCGGTCGGTGACATCCAGCGCGCCGATACGGGTAACGTCGGCACCGAGGATGGAAGAGGCTTTCAGCGCACGGTCATCCTTGGAAACGAGAACGGTGAGCGGCGGGCTGAGCCGGCCGACAACCTCGATCTGCTTGCGGAAGACATCAGCATCGATATCGGGCGCAGCCAACACCACCTGCAGCTTGGCGATGACATCGTTTCTGCCCTGGAAGCGCAATTGCCGTAGCGCCTCCATGACCAGCCAGCCGCCCATGCTGTGCCCGAACACGACGACGCTCTTCTTCGGGGTCTGCCGGGTGAGATCGATCAACATCGCGGCGAGCGCATCGCGTGAGAAGGTCGCGGACTCCTTGTCGGCCACATAGCCGGCGACAGAGGCTTGCGACGGCCAGGAAAAGACCAGCGGCACGCCGTTCATATTGGCATCCGCCGCCATCTGCACCGCGCGGAACAGGGCTTCCTGATAACTGTAATTATAGCCGTGTACAAAAAGTGCGATCTGCTTGCCGGAGCGGGCTATGTCGCCAAGATCGGCATTGAAGCGCGTCTTCGTCAGCATATCGGCCCTGGTAACGACGAAATCCTTTTTCGGGTCGGGCTTGCCGCTGGCCCATTCGATTTTCCCGCTTTTATGGGTGGGCGGAATGGAAATATCGAAACTGGCGTAGTTCGGCTCCATCGCCCGCGCCGTGCCGAAGCCCTTTTTTGCGTCCGTGTTTTTCTCCCGCGTGCTCGCCACGAAGGCGGTGACGATTTTCGTGTCGCGGGTCCTGGTGTTGACGGCCTCCAGCACATCCGCCCCCGGTCGGCCTGCGCAGGAGGAGAGAAGACCGAGAGTGAGAAAGAGAGACAAGATCAGGCGCATGAATGGGCTACCGGTGATGAGGACCGGCTCATAAATAACCGGCGACTAAAAAAGTTGCTACTGAAGAATGAATTGCACACTAGCGGCTGTCTTCGGTGCGGGCGGACGTTCCCCACCTTGCTATCCGTCCATCTTCGTTTTAGGCCGTACACATGACGAACAAGGTGTCGCTTTTACGGCTGAAACTCACGGACTTCCGCAATTATGCGGCGGCTGCGCTCACGCTCGATGACCGCCATGTTGTGCTGACGGGCGACAACGGTTCCGGCAAAACCAATCTTCTGGAGGCCGTCTCCTTTCTCTCACCCGGAAGGGGCCTTCGCCGCGCCACCCTGTCTGACGTGACGCGGGTAGGGGCTGAAGCCACTGGTTTCTCGATCTTCGCCGATGTCGAGGGCATGGATGGCGAAGTCGCCATCGGTACGGGAATTGAAGGCGATGGCGAGGTGGTGTCGCGTCGCCTGAGACTGAATGGCACGCCGGTGAAATCCGTCGATGAATTGACCGACCATCTGCGGGTATTGTGGCTGACGCCCGCGATGGACGGCCTCTTTACCGGCTCGTCCTCGGACCGCCGGCGTTTCCTTGACCGGCTGGTGCTGTCGCTCGACCCCGCTCACGGAAGGCGGGCCAGCGATTTCGAAAAGGCCATGCGTGGCCGCAACCGCCTGCTTTCCGAAGGCCGCTTCGATCCGGTCTGGCTGGACGGCATCGAAAAGCAGATGGCCGAACTCGGCATCTCCATGGCGATTGCGCGTTATGAGATGCTCGGCCTCTTGAAGAGCCTGATTGAGGGGCGGGCGGGCAATGCCGCTTTCCCTTCCGCGGCGCTTTCCCTCTCCGGTTTCATGGACGATGGGCTCAATCGTCCCGCCGTCGATCTGGAGGATGAATACAGGCTTATGTTGCGCGATGGCCGGTATCGTGACGCCGCTGCCGGCCGCACACTGGATGGGCCGCACCGCGTCGATCTCTTCGTGCGCCATGCGGAAAAGGACATGGAGGCCGAGCGCTGCTCAACCGGGGAACAGAAGGCGCTGCTGGTGGGGCTGGTGCTTGCGCATGCGCAGCTGACCGCCAATATGACTGGTCATGCGCCGGTTCTGCTGCTGGACGAGATCGCTGCCCATTTGGATGAGGGTAGGCGGGCGGCTCTGTTCGATCTCATTCATGCGCTTGGCGGCCAGAGTTTTATGACCGGAACGGATACGGCGATGTTCTCCGCCCTTGGCGACAGGGCGCAATTCTTCAATGTATCCCACGGGAGCATCACCGCATGACGGCTAAGAGATGGAGGGCGACATGGACCCGCTGAGCCCGGAAGAAATCGAACGCTACAAGCGCCATATCCTGTTGCCGGAAATTGGCGGCGTGGGCCAGCAGCGGCTGAAGGCGGCGCGTGTGCTGGTCATCGGGGCCGGCGGCCTCGGTGCTCCCGTCCTGCATTATCTTGCCGCCGCCGGTGTCGGCACGCTCGGCATGATCGATGACGATGTGGTTTCCCTGTCCAATCTGCAGCGACAGGTCATCCACGATACCGGTACGATTGGGGAGCTGAAGACGGAGAGCGCGCGCAAGGCCATCGCCCGGCTCAATCCGCATGTCCGCACGCGTGTTTATGAAGAGCGCTTTTCGCAGGTCTGGGCGCATGACCATCTGCGATCCTTCGATCTCCTGATCGACGGCTCGGACAATTTCGATACGCGTTATACGGCTGCCGATGCGGCGGAGGCTGCGAAAAGACCGTTGGTGACGGGGGCTGTCGGCCGTTTTGATGGTTCGGTGACGGTGCTGAAACCCTATGAGGCAAGCGCCGATGGCAGTCTTTTGCCGGGTTACCGCGACCTGTTTCCGGAACCGCCGCCGCAGGGCCTCATTCCCAATTGCGCTGAAACAGGCATTGTCGGCGCGCTGACCGGGGTTATAGGCACGCTTATGGCCATGGAGGCGATCAAGGTTATCACCGGTGCAGGCGAGCCGCTGATCGGCCGTCTGCTCCTCTACGACGCCCTGTCGGCCCGTTTCGAAACCGTGCGATACAAGCGGCGGTCAACTGGGAAGAAACCATGATGGAGATCGTCAGGATCGGGGAGGAGTTCGATCGCTGGCAGGAATTGCTGGCGCTCATCATGTCCTCCTTTGCTTATATGGATGGCGTCATCGATCCGCCGTCGTCGGCTCATCGCCTGACGCTGGAAAATCTTGCGGAGAAGGCGAGGACGGAGATCGCTTTCGTCGCACTGAACGGCGATGAACTGCTGGGCTGCCTGTTTTGCAGGCCGGAGCCGGCCTGCCTTTATATAGGCAAATTATGCGTTTCGCCGAAAGCACAGGGAAAGGGCATCGGCCGGATGCTTGTGCGGCAATCCGAAGCGCTGGCCCGCGAACTGGCGCTGCCGGCGCTGCGGCTGGAAACCCGCATCGAGCTCATCGCCAATCACGCCAGATTCGCCGCGTGGGGTTTCGTCAAGACCGCTGAAAACGCCCATGCCGGTTACGATCACACGACCTCGATCGAGATGACCAAGTTCCTCGACTGAAATTGCCTTCAGCCGACCCCATTGTGTCCTTCGCCATCGCAGAGCCTATTGCAAAAGGCCGGATTGAACCATCTGGGAGAGAAAACCGGAGGAGATGCGGTCAATGCCGGTCTGCGGCCGGTCTTCTGCCGACCCGACCCGCCACACAGCTTTGTCCGGCCCGCTGAAGAGCTGGATTTCCGTGCTGACCTTGTGGGTGAGAGGAGCCGCCTTCGTCGCTTCCACCATCTGCTTCATCAGTCTTGCGGACGGCATGCGCGTTCTATCGCCTGTCTCGTTCGCATTTGCGCTGGCCTTCAACCGCTGGAAGGCTGGCGCGACATCCGGCAGAGAGCAGTTCATCTTGATTCGTGCCACAACAACACCCGTGGGCGTTTGTGCACCGAGACGCGCAGGCTCCGCCTTACAACGCACCCGCGCTGTACTCGCCACCCAGAGCCTTGCGAACTGCTCCGATTGTTCGTTTGTCGTCCCCTTGGGTGAATGCATGCCCCTGTTCTTGCGCTGCCACGCGACCGGGTCCGCAACCAGTTCCATATCGGTGTAGCGCGGGCCGCCGCCCGAAGCTCCCCATTCCCTGTTCAGGTGGGACATGCTCGCGCGATCAAAATTCAGCCAGGCGCGATAATAGAGTTCCGCAGTCTCTTCAGGGGAAGGTGAAGCGGCCCAGGCCGGACCGCCGACCAGCATGAGCAGAACGGAAATCAACGCCAAGAACTTCGCCCGGATACCCATTGAATTCTTCCCTCCCCATGATCGAAAGATGGCGGCCCGAACCGGCTCAGTTCCGCCCCGGCAGCACCCGGTTCGGCGGACGGTGGCCGTCGAACAGCGTGCGGATATTGATGATGACCTTGTCGCCCATTTCGATACGGCCCTCAATCGTCGCAGAGCCCATATGCGGAAGCAGCACGACCTTGCCTTCCTTGGCGAGCTTGATGAGCTTGGGATTCACCGCGGGCTCATTCTCATAGACATCGAGACCGGCGCCGGCGATCTTGCCTTCGCGCAGGCACTGGATCATCGCCGCTTCATCGATGATATCGCCGCGTGCGGTATTCACGATGTAACTGGTCGGCTGCATCAGCGCCAGCCGCCGCGCCGAAATCAGGTGATAGGTTGCGGGCGTCGAGGGGCAATTGACGGAGACGATATCCACCCGCGCCAGCATCTGGTCGAGACTGTCCCAATAGGTCGCCTCAAGCTCCGCTTCCGTCGCCGGATTGACGCGTTTGCGGTTGTGATAATGAATGGAAAGGCCGAAGGCCTTGGCGCGCCGCGCCACCGCCGTTCCGATGCGGCCCATGCCGACAATGCCGATGCGCTTGCCTGAGATGCGCCGTCCCAGCATCCAGGTCGGTGACCAGCCCAGCCATTCGTCCGCACCATTGGCGAGCACCCTTGTGCCTTCGATCATGCGACGCGGCACGGCAAGCGCCAGCGCCATCGTAATGTCGGCCGTATCTTCGGTCAGCACATTGGGCGTATTGGTCACGGTAATGCCCTTTCGGGCGGCGGCGTCCACATCCACATGGTCGATGCCGTTGGAAAAGCTCGCAATCAGCTTCAGCTGCGGTCCGGCCTTCTCGATCATGGCGGCTGTGATGCGGTCGGTGACGGTGGGCACCAGAACATCGACCCGCTGCATGGCGGCCACAAGCTCGTCTTCGCTTCGCTGCGTATCGTCGATATTCAGTTCGGCATCGAAGAGTTCGCGCATTCTGGTTTCGACGACGTCAGGCAATTTGCGGGTGATATAGACTGTCGGTCTCTTCTTGTGGGTCATCGTTTGCCGCTGCCTTGTTCAGAAGTCATTAACCAGAAAGAGCGATAATTTCTTTCAATCAGGGCGTTTCTACCAGACCCACCGGCGAAGACAAATAAAACTCGCTGAAGCTTGAGGCATGTGGAAGCGAGCCTCCTTAAATATCATCCGGTTTGCAGAAGGCGGGAAACGGAAATGGGCATGCGCAGTGTGGTTTCTATCGTTTGCATTGCATTGTCTTTGGGCCTCCTCGGTGCGGCAACCGACGCCATGGCGCAGGGTGCCGCCAAAGGCGCAAGCGGCCTGCCGCTGCCGCGTTTTGTCAGCCTGAAATCCAAGCGCGTCAACATGCGCATCGGACCGAGCACGGATTATGCCGTGTCATGGATGTATCTCAAATCGGGAATGCCGGTGGAAATCATTCAGGAATATGAGAACTGGCGGCGCATCCGCGATGCTGACGGTACGGAAGGCTGGGTCAATCAGGCTCTGCTCTCGGGTGAGCGTACGGCCGTTGCGGCTCCGTGGATGCGTGGCAAGGGTAAGGAAGTTTACGTGAACATGCGCCGTGAGGCGCAGTCGGGCGCTTCCGTCGTAGCGCGGCTTGAGCCGGGCGTCGTCTTCAGGATCGGTGAATGCAATGGCGACTGGTGCCGCGCCGAGGCCGGCCAGGCCTCGGGCTGGGTTTCGCAGGGCGAAATCTGGGGTGCTTACCCCGGTGAAGCCTTTAAATAAGGCCGTGCTTCTTGCCAAGCGCCTTGAGCGATGACATCGGGCGCGGCCCGACCTGCTGAATGACGGCGGCAGCGGCAAGGCAGCCGAGCTTGCCGCAATCTTCAAGCGACCGGTCCTGCGTATAACCGAACAGGAAGCCCGCAGCGAAAAGATCGCCGGCACCCGTCGTGTCGACCACGTCATGCACCGGATAGGCTTCGACCTTTACACGTTCCGTACCACGCAGGATGACGGCGCCTTCCTCGCTCATCGTCACCGCTGCGATCTTGCAGTCGGCTGCGATTTTGGTCAGTGCCAGCTCGAAATCGTCGGTTTCGTAAAGCGAAAGCGCTTCCTGCTTGTTGGCGAAAACAATGTCCACAGTACCGGAACGCATCAGGTCGAGGAATTCGTCGCGATAGCGGCCGACGCAGAAGCTGTCGGAAAGCGTCATGGAGACTTCGCGGCCGT
The DNA here is from genome assembly GCF_001526585.1 of Agrobacterium sp. LY4. Taxonomy (NCBI): domain Bacteria; kingdom Pseudomonadati; phylum Pseudomonadota; class Alphaproteobacteria; order Hyphomicrobiales; family Rhizobiaceae; genus Agrobacterium; species Agrobacterium sp. LY4. Next base: position 18,045 of record NZ_ASYA01000001.1, read on the forward strand.
TTTCATGGGCAATGCGGGCGCATTCGCGAATGGCGTCCTTGGCGCGCGGCGGGTCCCACAGGTAACCCTCGAAGTAGGTGACTTTCGTATCCGCCACCACGTCTTCTTCCACGTCTTCAGGACCGAGATCGACGCAGGCGCCGAGATAGGTGTTCATCGAACGCTCGCCATCCTCGGTTACGAAGATCATCGAACGCGCAGTCGGCGGGAAAGTGCCTTCCGGCTTGGTTTCGAAATAGACGCCCTGCGCGCGAATATCGTGCTGGAAGATTTCGCCGAGCTGGTCTTCGGCCACCTTGCCGAAATAAGCGGCCTTGCCGCCGAAATTCGCTACGCCTGCCGCCGTGTTGCCAGCGCTGCCGCCGGAGGCTTCGAGAGCCGGTCCCATCAGCGAGTAAAGCAACTCGGCCCGTTCCGCGTCGATGAGGTTCATCGCGCCTTTGGTAATGGCATTGTCGTTGAGAAAGCGATCATCGCAGCGGGAAATGATGTCGACGATGGCATTGCCGACAGTCAGTACGTCGAATTTCGTCATAGGCCCTATCCGTTTCGCACGGTGTGTGCGTATTTTTCGAAAGGTCTTAAACATTTCTGGCGGCAAGAAAAGCCCAAACAGAAAATATGCCGTTCTCCGCGAGGAGCGAAAACGCGTCATCTGCCTGTAATGTGGTTAAGCTATTTCATTTGTCAGAGCAAAAGGTGTGTGAATGCATACCGGAATGGAAGACATGATGGTCTTCTGGCTCAACCGTTATCTCCGCCACGGATGTACTGGCGGCATATAACGGACATAAAAGGCGGGGGAGACCCCGCTTTTTCTTTTGGGCAACATTCGGCCTTGCGAATTTTACGGGCCAAGATGAGCTTTCTGCCCGAAGCGGCTCACTGGCCTTCTCCTTCTTGGGCGCCATTTGGCGAAAACAAAGAGTGGAAGCGTTTTCGCGATTCCATTCCCGTGGAAAAGGCTCTAAAGCGGAGTATCTCCCGCAAAAGCCGCGAAAGCTTTCCCTCCATGTCTGCCGTTGCCGCGAATGTCGCCCCGATTTTCATTCTCATCCTGATCGGCTGGCTCACCGTCAAGGCCGGTCTGTTCAGGGCCGATGCCGGCGATATCCTCAGCGATTTCGTGTTCAAGATCGCCGTGCCGACCTTGATCTTCCGCACACTTGCGGAAGCGAATTTTCACGGTGCTTCGCCCTTCCGGCTCTGGATCACCTATTTCGCCGGCGTGGCCGTCACCTGGACGGTCGGGCATATCGTCACCCGTTATGTCTTCAAGCAGGATGTCCGCATCGCCGTCATTGCCGGCATTTCCTCGGCATTTGCGAACAATATCTTCATCGGCCTGCCGCTGGTCGGGCGCTCCGTCGGGGATGAGGGGCTGGTGGCTCTCTCCATTCTGCTGGCCATCCACTTGCCGGTGATGATGATCGCCGGCACGATCCTGATGGAAAACGCCACGCACAAGGCGGTCGGCGGGGAAAAGCGAAGCATGGCGGCGGTCTTCAAGCAGGTGGGCCGCAACCTCATCACCAATCCTTTGGTGATCGGCCTGTTCATCGGGCTTTCGACCAATGTTTCCGGCGTGGCGCTGACGCCCATCCTGAAAACCGTGGTCGATCAGATCGCCTCCATGGCGGGGCCGGCGGCGCTTATCTCGCTCGGCATGGCGCTGACGAAATACACCATTCGCGGCAATCTCGGCATTGCCGTCACCATGACGGTATTCAAGCTGCTGTTTTTCCCGGCCTGTGTCTGGGCCATGGGTCACTTTCTCGGCCTCAGCCGGGAATGGACGGCAGCGCTTGTGCTCACATCTTCCGTGCCGACGGGCGTGAATGCCTGGCTGATCGCCAACCGCTTTGGCATCGGCCACAGCGTTGCGGCCTCCACCATCAGCATTTCCACGGCGACAGGCGTTCTTTCCGTGTCGCTGTGGGCATGGCTGCTGAGCTGATTATTTTGCCGAGTTGATTATTTCTGGGCGCTCAGAATCTTGAAGCGGGCGTTGCGGCACACCTCAGTGCTGGTGCGGAACTCCGCCGCGAGCACCGGCTCATAGGGCATGCCACGATTGGCGACCATCAGCAGCTTGCCGCCGCTGCGCAGCGCGCCGGCGGCAGCCTTGATGAAAGCCTGCCCGAGAGCAGGTTCTGCTGCCTGTCCCGCCGCATGGAAAGGCGGGTTCATGATGATGAGATCGTATTTTTCCTTCGGCGGCTCGTTTGCCAGATCCTGCCAGAAGAAGCGCGCCGTCAGCCGCGGATTGTTTTCGAGAAGATTGGTCTTGGCGAATTCCAGCGCATTCCAGTCCGCCTCGAACAGATCGATACGGGCCGTGCGCGGCGATTTCTCGGCCAGCATGACGGAGAGATAACCCCAGCCCGCGCCGAAATCGGCGGCATTGCCGTCAAAATCTGTGGGCAGGCGCGATGCGAGCAGTTCCGAGCCGTCGTCCACGCGGTCATGGGAGAACATGCCGGGCAGGGCGGTGAAGCGGCCTTCGACCGTGACGGGCTTTTGAGCAAGCTTCGATACGACGGCTGCAACATCGTCCGGCCGTTTGAACCAGAGGGCGACGCCGTGATACTTCGGCGTCGATTCCGCTTCGATGCCAAGCTTTGCCAGCGTCTTGCGCAGCGTCACGATACCGTCTTCCTTCGATCCGGCCGCGACGATCAGGCCGCCCGCCTTCACGCGCGAAAGCGCTTCGGCGACGCGGTTTTCATTCTCGCCGCGATGTTTGCCGCAGAGCAGCAGCGCCGCATCGTAGTCCTCGCCCGAAATATCCGGTGTCACCTCAGCGCCCTGAGCCTGCAGAGCACGATAAAGCGGCCGTAGATGCTGAACCGCGACGATCTCCGCGTCAAAACCATCCAGCCGGGGACCTGCTTCCGCTCCCAGAAACAGAACGCGTTCGCCCTCTTTCGGCATGGAAAGCATGTCCGAGGCAAAGGGATGGAAAAGGGTTTTCACGGCGTCACGGCTCATGGGAGCGTCCTCGAGGTAGGGTGGAGTTTGTCAGGGAAAAGTGGAAACCGGTTTTTCCGAAAAGACAAACGATAACAAAACGAAAAAAAGGCGCGGGCAAAACCCGCGCCTCGATAGGGTCTGGCGGCGCGGCCTTATTCGGCAGCGGCTTCGCCGTCTTCCTTCTTCTTGTCGGCAGCGACTTCCTTGCCGGTTGCCTGGTCGATAACCTTCATGGACAGGCGAACCTTGCCACGCTCGTCGAAGCCCATCAGCTTGACCCAGACCTTGTCGCCTTCCTTGACGACGTCAGAGGTCTTGGCGACACGCTCGGAAGCGAGCTGCGAGATGTGGACGAGGCCGTCACGGGCGCCGAAGAAGTTGACGAAAGCGCCGAAGTCAGCGGTCTTCACAACCGTGCCTTCGTAGATCTGGCCGACTTCCGGTTCCGCAACGATGGAGTGGATCCACTTGCGGGCCGCTTCGATTTCCTTGCCGGAAGAAGAAGCGATCTTGACGGTGCCGTCGTCTTCGATGTTGATCTTCGCGCCGGTCTTTTCAACGATTTCGCGAATGACCTTGCCGCCGGAACCGATGACTTCACGGATCTTGTCGACCGGAATGTTCATCACTTCGATGCGCGGTGCAAATTCGCCGAGCTGGCTGCGGCTCTCGGTGATGGCGTTGGCCATTTCGCCGAGGATGTGCTTGCGGCCACCCTGAGCCTGCTCCAGAGCGATCTTCATGATCTCTTCGGTGATACCGGCGATCTTGATGTCCATCTGCAGCGAGGTGATGCCGTCGGCCGTACCCGCAACCTTGAAGTCCATGTCGCCGAGGTGATCTTCGTCACCGAGGATGTCGGAGAGAACCGCAAAGCGCTCGCCTTCAAGGATGAGGCCCATGGCGATACCGGCAACCGGCTTGGCCAGCGGAACGCCGGCGTCCATCAGTGCGAGCGAGGTGCCGCAAACGGTTGCCATCGACGAGGAGCCGTTGGACTCGGTGATTTCGGAAACGACGCGTAGCGTGTAGGGGAACTGTTCCGCAGTCGGCAGCATCGGGCGGATAGCGCGCCATGCGAGCTTGCCGTGACCGATTTCGCGACGGCCCGGGGAACCCATGCGGCCTGTTTCGCCGACCGAGTAGGGCGGGAAGTTGTAGTGCAGCAGGAAGCGTTCCTTGTACATGCCGGTGAGGCTGTCGACATACTGCTCGTCTTCGCCGGTGCCGAGGGTCGCAACAACGATTGCCTGGGTTTCACCGCGGGTGAAGAGTGCCGAACCGTGCGTGCGCGGCAGCAGGCCGACTTCCGAGATGATCGGACGAACGGTCGACAGGTCGCGGCCATCGATACGGCTCTTGGTGTCGAGAACGTTCCAGCGAACGATCTTCGCCTGAAGGTGCTTGAAGACAGCGCCGATTTCTTCCGGCGTGTACTTGGCTTCGCCTTCTTCCGGCAGGAAATGTGCCTTCACCTTTGCCTTTACGGCGTCGACGGCGGCGTAGCGGGCTGCCTTTTCGGTGATCTTGTAGGCGTCGCGCAGTTCGGCTTCGGCGAGCGCCAGCATTTCGTTTTCGAGCGCGGAGAAATCTTCCGGTTCGAATTCGCGGGGTTCCTTGGCGGCAACTTCGGCGAGCTTGATGATCGCGTCGATAACCGGCTGGAAGCCCTTGTGGCCGAACATAACGGCGCCGAGCATGACGTCTTCGTTGAGTTCCTTGGCTTCGGATTCAACCATCAGAACGGCGTCGGACGTACCGGCGACAACCAGGTCGAGTGTGGATTCTTCCATCTCGTCCAGATGCGGGTTCAGAACGTATTCACCGTTGATGTAGCCAACGCGTGCGCCGCCGATCGGACCCATGAACGGAATGCCGGAAAGGGTCAGCGCTGCCGAAGTGGCGACCATCGACAGAATGTCGGGGTTGTTTTCCAGATCGTGCTGGATGACGGTGACGACGACCTGCGTGTCGTTCTTGTAGCCTTCCGGGAAAAGCGGGCGGATCGGACGGTCGATCAGGCGTGAAACCAGCGTTTCGTTTTCGCTCGGACGGCCTTCGCGCTTGAAGTAACCGCCGGGGATCTTGCCGGCTGCGTAGGTCTTTTCCTGATAGTTGACGGTCAGCGGGAAGAAGTCCTGGCCCGGCTTCGGAGACTTTGCGGAAACCACGGTCGCGAGAACCATCGTCTCGCCGTAGGTTGCGATGACGGCGCCGTCAGCCTGACGGGCAACCTTGCCGGTCTCGAGCTTCAGCGGGCGGCCTGCCCATTCGATTTCCACGGAGTGTTGATTGAACATATCTTGTCCTTGGTTGTGGCTGCCCGCTCCGGCGTCGTACCGGCGGAAGCAGCGCTGTGACTCAATCACGGGCAAGACAGCGGGAGGCTTCCCAAAGAAGCATCCGGCAATCCTGCCCCATGACAGGTCTGCGGTTGAAAAAGGCGGCACCGGCCCATCCGGGTCACCCTTATCGTCCGGGGCCACATTTGCGGCGAACGCCCGGAAATTTCTGTGGCCTCAAAGGCCGGATATAAAAACCGGCGGGCATCGTTGCGAAACCCGCCGGAGAAGTTATTAGCGGCGAATGCCGAGAGCACCGATCAGCTTGGTGTAACGGGCTTCGTCCTTCTTCTTCAGATAGTCGAGAAGCGAACGACGGCTCGAAACCAGCGTCAAAAGGCCACGACGGGAGTGGTTGTCCTTCTTGTGGTCCTTGAAGTGACCGGTCAGGTTGTTGATCCGCTCGGTGAGGATTGCGACCTGAACTTCCGGCGAACCGGTGTCGCCTTCCTTCGTGGCATATTCCTTGATGAGGGCGGCTTTGCGCTCTGCAGTAATCGACATCGGACGATCCTTTCTGTTTTAAGGAAAAATGGGACGCCTAAAGCCGGGATGTCGTCCAGCTCTGGCCATTCAGCAGCATAGGCAAAGCCCAAGCTGGCGCTGCCTATAAACTATTCCGGGTGCAATTGAAAGAGGCGATTGACAGCGCCTCTTGAGCCTTGACTTAGCCGAAAACACGCTTCGGCCGGAATTCGCCTTCGCCGATTTCGCCGATGGCGACGAGCTTGCCATGCGCGGTGGCATAGGCTTCCGGATGGTTGGCCGGTGCATCGCGCCCGCGCAGCAGGATGGGGTTGCCCATCTTCAGCCGGTGCGCCTGGTCGTCGTTGATGATGAGGCGGGGAAGGGCGGAAAGCGCCTCGGCCGTGTCGATCAGGAAGGCATCCAGCGCCTCCAGTCGCTCGTCGCGATCCTCCACGGCTTCCAGTGCCGTCAAGGTTTCGAGGGGCACCATCATGTCTTCGCCGAAGGGGGCGACCATGGTGCGGCGCAGTTCCGAAATATGGCCGAAACAGCCGAGATCGCGGCCCATGTCGCGCGCCAGCGCCCGCACATAGGTGCCCTTGCCGCATTCCACTTCGAAATGTGCGGTATTGGCGTCCGGACAGGCAAGCAGCGTCAGGCGATGGATTTCCACCTCGCGCGCGGGAATTTCCACCGTCTCGCCGTCGCGCGCCAGATCGTAGGCGCGCTCGCCAGCGATCTTGATGGCCGAAAATTGCGGCGGCGTCTGCATGATAACGCCAGTATAATTGGGCAGAAGATCGCGGATTGCCTGTTCGTCCGGGCGCTGCTCGGAGGAATCGACCACCTCGCCTTCCAGATCGTCGGTCGAGCGCTGCTCACCCCAGGTCACGGTAAACTCGTAAATCTTCCGGCCGTCCATGACATAGGGGACGGTCTTGGTGGCGTCGCCAAGCGCGATCGGCAGCATGCCGGAAGCAAGCGGATCGAGCGTGCCGGCATGGCCCGCCTTCTGGGCATTGAACAGCCACTTGATCTTGGAAACGGCCTCGGTGGAGCCGAAATCCAGCGGCTTGTCGAGAATGAGCCAACCGGAAATCGGACGGCCCTTGGGTTTGCGGTTCTGCTGTTTGCGTGGTTTGGACATGCTTCAGTTCTGTTCGTCGTCTTTTTCGTTCGAAGGTCCAAGATCGCGCTGCACCTCCGGTGACCGCAGGAGTGCGTCGATCTTCTGGTAGTTGTCGAAACTCGTATCGTCGCGGAAACGCAGTTCCGGCATGTATTTCATCTGCCGAAGCTGCGGGCCGAGACGGCCGCGCATGTATTTTGCATGGCGGTTCAGGGCGCTGATGATATCGGTGTGGTCGGCAACGCCGAGCGGCGTCACGTAGGCGGTGGCGATCTTGAGATCGGGCGACATGCGCACTTCCGAAATGGAAATGACGGTGCTTTCGATCAGATCGTCGCGGATTTCACCGCGCTGGAGAATTTGTGTCAGGGCGGCGCGCACCTGTTCGCCAACACGCAGCATGCGTTGCGAAGGGGCCGATGATGTAGCTTTTGCCATTTTATCTCAGGCTTTTTGTTGTTCGTTGAAGCACAATTGCAGTTCCGATAAGGAGCGGGACGCTTAATGAGGCTGTAATGATGATCCACGATAACGAGTGCAGACAGCCTTCTCTTATCATGGCTTCAATATATGGATCGTTTGGATCTCCAAGAAGAGGCTCGTAAAGCGTAACCATTAGCCCCAGCAGCAAATATAGCATCATGGACCAAACAAGCCAGAACCAGCGCTTATATGCTCCCAGAGCGATCAGCAGAGTCGCCAAGGTCGACCTAATTATCCCGCTTATTATCTCAGAAGACAGGGTAACGACGCCGTCCTCTGGTTCCCATCCTGCTTTGTCGCAAACTTCCGCAATAGCAGGGTGCGCGAAAAGAAAACAGACGGCGAGCAGAGCCGCCGTCCATTTCGTTTTCAGGCCATAAGCCAGCATGGCTTAGAGCGTTCTCGTGATGTGCTCGACGCGGAAGCACTCGATGGTGTCGCCGGCGCGGATGTCTTCGTAGTTTTCGAAGGCCATACCGCATTCCTGACCGACCGGCACTTCTGCCACTTCGTCCTTGAAGCGCTTGAGGGTCTTGAGCTTGCCTTCGTGGATGACGACGTTGTCGCGTACCAGACGCACACCCGCACCACGTTCCACCTTGCCTTCGACGACGCGGCAACCCGCGACCTTGCCGACCTTGGTGATGTTGAACACTTCGAGGATTTCCGCGTTGCCGAGGAAGGTCTCGCGACGTTCCGGCGAAAGCAGGCCCGACATCGCTGCCTTCACGTCATCCACCAGATCGTAGATGATGTTGTAGTAGCGGATTTCGATGCCGGCGCGTTCGGAAGCCGTACGTGCCTGTGCGTTGGCGCGAACGTTGAAGCCGATGATCGCGGCGTTGGAGGCCTCGGCAAGCGAGATATCCGATTCCGTGATGGCGCCAGCGCCCGAGTGAACGATACGAGCGCGGACTTCGTCGGTGCCGAGCTTGTCGAGCGAAGCGATAATGGCTTCGACCGAACCCTGCACGTCTGCCTTGATGACCAGCGGAAATTCCTTCATTCCCGAAGTCTGCAACTGGCTCATCATCTGTTCCAGCGAACCGCGCTGGCCCGTCTGACGTGCGACAGCCTTGTCGCGTGCCAGACGCTGGCGGTACTCGGAAATCTCGCGAGCACGGCTTTCGTTTTCGACAACCGCGAAACGGTCACCGGCAGACGGCGTACCGGAAAGACCGAGAACCTCGACAGGCATGGCCGGACCGGCTTCCTTGACGTGTTCACCCTTGTCGTTGACGAGGGCGCGAACGCGGCCCCACTGGTCGCCGGCCACGATGATCTGACCAGGCTTCAGCGTACCCTTCTGCACGAGAACTGTAGCGACGGCACCACGGCCGCGGTCGAGTTCCGCTTCGATGACGGTACCTTCTGCGGTACGGTTCGGATCTGCCTTGAGATCGAGAATTTCAGCCTGCAGCAGGATCGCTTCAAGCAGTTTGTCGAGACCGAACTGTTTCTTGGCGGAAACTTCCACGTCAAGCACTTCACCGCCCATGGATTCCACGAACACTTCGTGCTGCAGGAGCTGCTGGCGAACCTTTTCCGGGTTTGCCTCGTGCTTGTCGATCTTGTTGATCGCAACGACGATCGGAACACCGGCTGCCTTGGCATGGTTGATGGACTCGATCGTCTGCGGCATCACGCTGTCGTCTGCGGCGACCACCAGAACGGCGATATCCGTCGCCTGCGCACCGCGGGCACGCATGGCCGTAAAGGCGGCGTGGCCGGGGGTGTCGATGAAGGTGATCTTCTGGCCGTTCTTTTCGACCTGATAGGCACCGATATGCTGGGTGATGCCACCGGCTTCGCCTGCGACCACATTCGCCTGACGAATGGCGTCGAGCAGCGAGGTCTTGCCGTGGTCGACGTGGCCCATGATCGTGACAACCGGCGGACGCGGCAGCATTTCGCCTTCGTCGTCTGCCTGGTTGAAGATGCCTTCTTCCACGTCGGATTCGGAAACGCGCTTGACGGTGTGGCCGAATTCGACGGCGATCAGTTCCGCCAGATCGGCGTCGATCACGTCGCCCGGCTTCATCATCTGGCCTTCCTTCATCAGGAACTTGATGACATCGACTGCGCGTTCGGACATGCGCTGCGACAGTTCCTGAATGGTGATGGTTTCCGGCAGGATCACTTCGCGCATGACCTTTTCACGGGTCTCCTGCATCTGGCTGCGGCGGAATTTTTCCTGGCGGCGGCGCATGGATGCCATGGAGCGTCCGCGCGGCGTGCCGTCTTCATCGAGGTTGGACGAGGTAACGGTCAGCTTGCCGCGACGGCGTTCTTCTTCCGTCTTCAGGCGGGCAGCCGGCTTTGCCGGTGCAGGTGCGGCGACCTTGCCACGGACCGGCAGGTTGCCACGGCGTGCACCGCGATCATCCTCGTCGTCGCCATCGGTACGGCGTCCGCGCGGAGCGGCGGTTTCGGGAGTTGCGCGGGCAGGGGCGGCAGCGGCGGGCTGAGGACGGGCCTCGGCGCGCGGCGCCGGCTGGGCGGCGGCCGGCTTTTCATCGACCGGTTCCGGCTTTGCTTCCACGGCGGGCTGGCTTGCTGCTACCTTGGCGGCTGCGGCCTCTTCGACGGCACGGCGTGCGGCTTCTTCCTTTTCGGCGGCGATGCGGCGCTCTTCTTCCACCTTGCGGCGCGCTTCGTCTTCAGCACGCTGCTTGGCTTCGATCACGTCGCGAGCCTGTGCTTCCATCAGTGCGCGGCGGCGGGCTTCCATCTCGCCTGCCGACAGGTCGTGCAGGACGTTGCCGCGCGGACGCTCAGGCTGGCGCTGCTGCGGTGCGGACGAGCCGGGACGCTGCTGCGGCTGGGAGGAACCCGGACGCTGCTGCTGGCCGCTGGGCTGGTGGATGCGCTGCTGCGGCGCCTGCGGACGCGGTGCTGCCGCGGGGGCAGGGGCGGCCGGCTTCGGAGCGGGTGCTGCAACCGAATGAACCTGCTTCTCGTCTTCAGGACGCATGGGGCGGCGCTTGCGTGTTTCCACGACAACCGCGTTCGTGCGACCTCGACCCATATCCTGCCGCACGGTGCCCTGATTCATCCCGCCCGGCTTGAGGGTGAGAGTCTTCTTGGCAGGCGCGTTAAGTGTCTTGTCGTCGTTGTTGTCGGTCATTCCGTTCCCGTTCCTTCGGACGAGAACCGGATGACGTTCATCAGGTCTCGTCGTTCAATTGCTGCATCGGAACGCGGCGACCGTTCATGTCGGGCAACCGCGTCATTGTTCTGTCCGGGCAGCGTCGCGTTCCGCCTGAGATCGACCGCCAAGACGGTACTGCTCAAGCATCGTTGCGCGCTTCACTACACCCTCACCCGCCTGCCCTGCAAGCGCGCAGGCATGGATAAAAGCATTCTGGCCCATCAACTCGTCCATTTCGGCGCCGCTGAAGAGCCGGAAGGACGGAATTTCGTTGCCGGCATCGCTGCCGAGCGCCCAGGCCTTGCGGGCCTGGTCCAGTTTTCTCACGCCGTCGGCCGCAGCATCGGTCGCGTGGAACACGGCAATCGCGTTCCCGGACCGGACGGCGGCATCGACCTTCATCGCGCCGCTGATGAACTGGCCCGCCTTGCGCGCCATGTTCATCATTCCGGCAAGCTGCTGCGCCATCAGCCGGTCGAGAAGAGCAAGAAGCTCCGGTCCGGCCTTGACGTCGCGTTTGAGTGCCCGCGCGAAAAGCTTCTTCGCAATGGCTTTCTCGATCAGGGCGCGCTCGGGTGTTACCCAGCAGCCGCGCCCCGGCAATTGGCGTTTCAGATCCGGAACGACGCTGCCGTCCGGCCCTGCGACGAAGCGGATCAGCTCATCCGGCGATCCGCTTTGCCGTGTCACAATGCACATACGTCCATTGACGTCGCCTTGGAGCCGCCCGTCGTCATCCGTCTCGGGCAGCTCGTCCGGCTCATGCGCCTGCGATGTCATTCCTGTTCGGCGGTATCCGCCTCCTCGGCAGCTTCCGCATCGGTTTCCTCTTCGGAAGCCAGCTCCTCGGCCGTGATCCAGCCTGCCAGAAGACGGGCCTGCACAACCATGTTTTCAGCCTCGACGCGCGATACGTCGAGCTTGGAGAAGATGCCTTCGAACTTCTTCGTCTCGCCGTCCTTGCGCTCGCTCCAGCCGACCAGATCGTCCGCCGCGCAACCGGCAAAGTCCTCGATGGTCTTGATACCGTCTTCACCCAGCGCAACCATCATCTGCGAGGTCAGGCCGTCGATCTGGCGAAGCTCGTCGGTAACACCGAGTTCCTTGCGCTTGGCGTCCATTTCGGCTTCCAGGCGCTCCAGATATTCGCGGGCGCGGGTCTGGATTTCATCGGCGGTGTCTTCGTCGAAACCGTCAATCGACGAAATTTCGTCGAGATCGACATAGGCAAGTTCTTCGACCTGCGCGAAGCCTTCGGAAGCCAGAACCTGGCCGACCATCTCGTCGACGTCGAGGGCGTCCATGAAGAGTGCCGTACGCTCGTTGAATTCCTTCTGGCGGCGCTCGGATTCTTCCTGCTCGGTCATGATGTCGATATCCCAGCCGGTCAGCTGCGATGCCAGACGCACGTTCTGGCCGCGGCGGCCGATGGCGAGCGAAAGCTGCTCGTCGGGAACAACCACTTCGATGCGCTCGGATTCTTCGTCCAGAACCACCTTGGCCACTTCGGCGGGCTGCAGGGCGTTGACGATGAAGGATGCCGGCTCCTGGCTCCACGGAATGATGTCGATCTTTTCGCCCTGCAATTCGCCGACGACGGCCTGAACGCGCGAACCGCGCATACCGACGCAGGCGCCGACCGGATCGATCGATGAGTCATTCGAAATAACGGCGATCTTGGCGCGCGAACCCGGGTCACGGGCAACCGACTTGATCTGGATGATGCCGTCGTAAATTTCCGGAACTTCCATGGTGAAGAGCTTCACCATGAACTGCGGATGGGTACGCGACAGGAAAATCTGCGGGCCGCGCTGCTCGCGGCGAACGTCGTAGACGTAAGCGCGCACGCGGTCACCGTAACGCATGTTTTCACGCGGGATCATCTCGTCACGACGGATGATGCCTTCGCCACGGCCGAGATCGACGATGACATTGCCATATTCGACGCGCTTGACGGTGCCGTTGACGATTTCGCCGATGCGATCCTTGAATTCGTCATACTGGCGGTCGCGTTCGGCTTCGCGCACCTTCTGTACGATCACCTGCTTGGCGGACTGGGCGGCGATGCGGCCGAAATCCATCGGCGGCAGCGGGTCGGCGATGAAGTCGCCGAGCTTGGCGTCGGGGTTGCGGTCGCGGGCAAGTTCGAGCGGGATCTGGGTCGAATAGTCCTCAGCCGCCTCGACCACTTCCAGAAGACGCTGCAGGCGGATTTCGCCGGTCTTGGAGTTGATGTCGGCGCGGATGTTGGTTTCCGAACCATAGCGCGAGCGGGCGGCTTTCTGGATAGCGTCGGCCATTGCGGCAAGCACGATTTCGCGGTCGATGACCTTTTCGCGCGCCACAGCATCGGCGATCTGCAGAAGCTCAAGCCGGTTAGCACTCACTGCCATTTTTCTATCTCCGTAAGTCGCATAATTGCGTTGATCGCCCGTTTTTCGGGCTTTACGTTGGAATTAGTCTTCGTCTGCTTCGTTTTCGTCGTTCTGGTTTGCGGCGGCGGCCTTTGCCGCCTTGTCTGCCCGCAGCGCATCACGAATAAGGTCGTCCGTCAGAATGAGCTTCGCATCGGAAAGCGCGCTGAACGGAATGATGACGGTCGGCTCTTCGCCATAGGCGATCTGGTCGCGTTCCAGCTTGAAGCCATCGGCATTAACCTCGACGATCTTGCCGCGAAACCGCTTGCGGTTTTCGACCAGAATGGAGGTTTCGACCTTCACCAGATGACCCTGCCAGCGGGTGAAATCCGATTTGCGAACCATCGGCCGGTCGATGCCGGGCGAGGAAACTTCGAGATGATACGCTTTATCGACCGGATCTTCCACATCAAGAACCGGTGAAATCGCCATCGAAATGGCTTCGCAGTCCTGAACGGTCATGGTGCCGTCTTCACGCTCGGCCATCACCTGCAGCGTCATGCCGTTCTGGTTGGAGAGCCGCACGCGCACCAGAAGATAGCCCATGCCCGTCAAAACAGGCTCGATAATCTCGGCGATACGCTGGTCGATGCCCGTTTCGGTTATCAGTCGCGGTTCTTGTGCGGTGTCTGCCATCTGGCCTTCCGGTCTTTGATTTTCACCGGGCTCTCAGCCCGTGGTTTCCGGTTCGCCTAACGAAAAAGAGCGGAGCCTTGCGGCCCCACTCTTCATCAAGCGATCAAGAATTTCAGGGGTCATATAGACCCATCGGGGCAGGATTGCAAGGTTTTCGCGGGCGTCTGCGTTACAGTGACGGCTCCGGCCACATTTTCACCCTTACCATGTCGGAAAGGCTGGCATGATTGCCGGCACTGTCTATAGTTGCCGTTTGACAAATCGCAGTTGCATCAAGTGGACAGAGCGTGCCTGACCGTAAATCGCCACTCGCGCCTTTAAGGCATTTGACTTACAGACGAATCTGGATCGCCAGCCTTGCCTCGAATTTCGGCGGACTGATCCAGGCGGTGGGCGCCGCGTGGATGATGACGTCGCTCTCAAGTTCGGAAAACATGATCGCGCTGGTGCAGGCCTCCACCTCTTTGCCGATCATGCTGTTCTCGCTGATTTCAGGCGCGCTGGCCGATAGTTTCGACCGCCGCCGCATCATGATTTCGGCGCAGCTTTTGATGCTGACGGCCTCCGTGCTGCTGACGGTGTTCGCCTGGTCCGGCTGGCTCACGCCGTGGCTTCTGCTCTTCTTCACCTTCATGATCGGCTGCGGCACGGCGCTCAACAACCCGTCCTGGCAGGCCTCCGTCGGCGAAATGGTGCCGCGCGAGGATTTGCCGGCCGCCGTGACGCTGAACAGCGTTGGCTTCAACATCACCCGCAGTGTCGGCCCGGCGATCGGCGGCATCATCGTCGCGGCTGCCGGCGCCGCTGCCGCGTTTTTCGTGAATGCGCTGAGCTACTTCACGCTGATCTACGCCCTGTTTCGCTGGCAGCCGCCCAAATACGCCTCGACCCTGCCGCGCGAGCAGCTTCTGGCCGCCATTTCGGCCGGCATGCGTTATGTGGCGATGTCGCCCAACATCGGCAAGGTGCTGGTGCGCGGCTTCCTTTTCGGCCTTTCCGCCAGCGCCATCCTTGCCTTGATGCCCATCGTCGCCCGCGATCTCGTCGAAGGCGGCCCTCTGACCTATGGCGTCATGCTGGGCGCCTTCGGCGTCGGCGCCATTGGCGGTGCGCTGACAGCGCCAGATTGCGCGAGGTCCTGTCCAGCGAATGGATCGTGCGCGTCGCATTTCTGGGCTTCGCCTTCAGCGCTGGCGTAACGGCGGTCAGCACCAGTGCGATCGTCACCTCGCTGGTTCTGACCGTTGCCGGCGCCTGCTGGGTTCTGGCGCTGTCGCTCTTCAACACCATCGTCCAGCTCTCAACCCCGCGCTGGGTGGTAGGCCGAGCGCTCTCGCTCTACCAGACGCTCACCTTCGGCGGCATTGCGGTCGGCAGTTGGCTGTGGGGCGAGCTGGCGGAAGATTACGGTATTTCCTATTCGCTGCTCTGTTCGTGCGCACTGATGCTGCTCGGCGTCGTCGTCGGTCTCAAGCTCGCCATGCCGGCCTTCGCTTCGCTCAATCTCGATCCGCTCAACCGCTTCGTGGAACCGCCGCTGAGGCTGGATATCAAGCCGCGCAGCGGCCCCATCGCCATCCTCATCGACTATGAAATTCACGACGAGGACCTCGGCGAATTCCTGCCGCTGATGGCCGAGCGCCGCCGTATCCGCATCCGGGATGGTGCCCGCAACTGGAACCTGATGCGCGATCTGGAAAACCCCGACATCTGGACCGAAAGTTACCATGTGCCGACCTGGGTGGAATATGTCCGCCACAACCACCGCCGCACCCAGGCGGATGCGGAGGCCTGGGATCGGCTGCTCGAGCTTCACCGCGGCAAGACACGGCCGCGCGTGCACCGGATGATCGAGCGGCAGACCATTCCGCCGACCGACGATATTTTTCATAAGCCCCACACCGATCAGCATTGAGAGGCGAGGGCTAAAAGCGGATTATCTCAGCTTCGCCTTCAGCGTCGCATCCGGAAAACATGTAGGCGCAAGACCGTTTTTCGCCTGCCAGTCGCCGAGTGAGCGGCGCGTCTTGAAGCCCGCCAACCCGTCCGCCTTGCCGACATCGTAACCCTTGGCCACCAGTGCCTTCTGCATGGCGAGAACATCCGAGCGCAGCATCGATCCGACATTGCCCCATTCACCCTTGAACGGGCCCGCCCCATGGGCGATGCGGTCGGCGAGATTGCCGATGAACAGCGCATAGAGATCGGAATTGTTATATTCCTTGATGACGTAGAAATTTGGCGTTACCACGAATTCCGGCCCGTGCCGTCCGGCCGGCACCAGCATCATGCCATCGGCGGATAGGTCGTTGGCCGGAAAGGCTTTTCCGGAAATGCGGGTAATGCCCATCTTCGCCCAGTCGGCTACCGGCCGGGCAAGATCAGGGCCTTCCTGCGCGCAGGAGACATTGGCGGGGATCGAGACTTCGAAGCCCCAGTCGCGATTGCGCTGCCAGCCGCGCTGGGAAAGGTAGTTCGCTATGGATGCCAGCGCGTCCGGTACGGAATTCCAGATATCGCGATGGCCGTCGCCATCGAAATCCACGGCATATTTGAGATAGCTCGACGGCATGAATTGCGGCTGGCCGAGCGCGCCGGCCCAGGAGCCCATCATGCGCGAGGCTGCGATATCACCGCTTTCGACGATCTTCAGCGCATCGATCAGCTCGGCGCGGAACATCTCCTTGCGGGTCGACATATAGGCTTTCGTCGCCAGCACATTGACCACGGAATGCGGCAGTTTCGCCCTGCCGAAACCGGATTCGCGGCCCCATATCGCAACGACGATATCACCGGGCACACCGTATTTCGCCTCGATTCTGCGCAGCGTCGCCGCATGGGTGGCGGCAAGTGAACGACCGGTGCCGGCAAGCCCCTGCAGCCGCTTTTCGGAGAAATAGGCACCGGGCGAGGAGAATTCCGCCTGACTCTGGCTCTGTTCCTTCGGTGGCTTCTGGCCGGGAATGACAAGATCGGGCAGGTTCCAGCTGATGGACAGACCGCTGAGCGTAGCTTCAAGCGTCTTTTGCGAAATGCCGGCCTTGCGGGCTTCCGGCCAGATTTCCTTTTTCAGCCAGGCATTAAATTCAGCGTCATATCGGGCTGCCGCTGCTCCTGTCGGTGCCGATTGCGCCAAGGCCGGCGTGGCTGAAAAAACGGAAAGAAGTGCAGCCAGTGCCTTCGGGGCAAAATGGTTTCGCATTCGGTCTCCTCTTTGAATGACGGGGAGGGAGGGCGGCTTCAGATCGTCGTGCGCGCCCGAAGCGCCGCCGTCAATGTACCCTCGTCGAGATAATCGAGTTCACCGCCCACCGGCACGCCATGCGCAAGCCGGGTGATCTTGATGTCCAGACCGGAAAGGCGGTCGGTGATGTAGTGGGCGGTTGCCTGCCCCTCCACCGTCGCATTGACGGCGATGATAAGCTCGCGGATACCGCCGGCGCTGACACGGTCGATCAGGCCTTTGATATTCAAATCCTCCGGCCCGACGCCGTCGAGCGGCGACAGCGTGCCGCCGAGAACGTGATAGGCGGTGTTCATCGCGCCCGTCCGCTCCAGCGCCCAAAGATCCGACACGTCTTCCACCACGATGATGACCGACTGGTCGCGCCGGTCGTCGGTGCAGACGGTGCAGGGATCGATTGTATCGACATTGCCGCAGCAGGAGCAGATCTTCACCTTGTCGTAGGCCTCGCCCATGGCATGGCCCAGCGGCCCGAGAAGCTGTTCCTTCTTCTTGATGAGATGCAACGCCGCCCGCCGCGCCGAACGGGGCCCAAGCCCCGGCACTTTTGCCAGAAGCTGGATCAGTTTTTCAATTTCGGGACCGGTGACTCGTTTTGCCATGAGCGCTTTCTACTGCATAAATCGGGAAACGGGAATCATGAAGCGCAAAGGGCAGTCCATGAAAATCAGGGCGGTATGCCGGGGCGAGGCAAAAAGCCTGCCGGGAAAGACGGCGAAGACGGGAATCTTCAAACATGCCGTGCAGGGCCCGGTCATGGTGGATGCCGAAGGTATCGTCAGCGACGCCGTCTGCAATCGCAAACATCATGGCGGGCCGGATCAGGCGATTTACGTCATGGGGTCCATCGATCTCGACTTCTGGTCCCGCTCTCTCGGTTTTGTGGTCGAACCGGGATTTTTCGGCGAAAACCTCGTGCTGGAGGGGGTGGACAGCGCAAAACTCCATGTCGGCGACAGGTTCTCGGCCAGCGAAGTCCTGCTGGAGGTAACCGCCGCCCGCATTCCCTGCGCCACCCTGTCAGCCCGCATCGGCGATCCCGATTTCGCACCGCGCTTCCGGCAGGCGGGCCAGCCGGGTTTTTATTGCCGGGTGCTGAAAGGCGGAATGCTCGCCGCCGGGGAGGATATCGCCTTCGCACCTTATCAGGGAACGAAACTGGCCATACCGACTATTCTACAGCGCTTCCGCCCCATGCAGCTCGACATGGCCGAACGCAGGGCCTATCTCGAAACGCCGCTTGCAAGCCGGTTTCGCGCGATGCTGGAAGCCTAACCCTTTCTAGACGCGAGGACGGCGTGCATCACGCCATCCTCTTCGGTCGGATTATATCAGAACGGGAATTTCATGCCGGGCGGCAGCGGCAGGCCGGCGGTCAGGCCCGCCATCTTTTCCTGCGCCTGCGCTTCGCCCTTTTCCTTGGCGTCCTTGTGGGCAGCAACGATCAGGTCTTCGAGGATTTCCACCTCGTCTTCCTTGAACAGCGAAGGATCGATTTTCAGGCCGCGCATTTCGCCCTTGCCGTTGAGAATGACGGTCACGAGGCCGCCACCGGCCCTGCCTTCGACTTCAAGGGCGGCGATTTCTTCCTGCACCTTCTCCATCTTGGACTGCATTTCCTTGACCTTGCCCATCATGCCCATGATGTCACGCATGTGCCAATCTCCTGTTCTTTTTGTTTAAAACTCGATGTCGTCGCCGGGAAGGATGTCGCCTTCGCTCGATTCGGCAACCGATGGCGGTGCGATCTCTTCGGCCTCATCCTGTGCGGCGGCGCGGATGCGTACGTCGGTGATCTTTGCGCCGGGAAACTGCGCCAGAATGGCGGCAACGTCAGGATCCTGACGCGCATCGACAAGACGGGCATCCCGGGCATTGCCTTCTGCTTCGACAAGGGTTGGCTCGCCCTGTTCCTTGCTGAGGCTGACGATCCAGTGGATACCGGTCCATTCCTTGAGCTTGACGCCAAGCTCACCCGGCAGAGAGCCGGGCGCGCCTTCGCCGAGGCGCATATCAAGCCGGCCTGGCTCCAGCCGCACCATCCGCACAAAGTTGCGCACCTTGGCCCGCATGACGGGATCGCGGTTCTTCTGGCAAAGATCGGCAATATCCTGCACCGAATTGACGGGAACTCTCGGCTCCGGCCGCTCTTCGGTTTTCGGTGCCGCGACCTGCATCTCCTGCGGGCGGCTGTCCGGAACCGCGCGCAGCACGGCGGAGGCCTGCGGTGTCGTCTGGCGCTGGGCGGGAAGATCGACAGGTCTTCCCGCAGCCACGGTCTGTCCTGACGAATAGGCGCGGGCACCGCCGCCATTGCCGCCGCCCGAAGGGCCACCATTGGCGTAGCCGCCGTCACCGTTCGAAAGCTCCGCCAAGCGCCGCGCGGCATCTTCAGGTGCGGGCAGATTGGCGGCATGCGAAAGCCGGATCAGCACCATTTCGGCCGCACCCGCCGGACGCGAAGCGTTTTCCGTTTCCGGAATGCCCTTCAGCAGCATCTGCCAGATGCGCGACAGCGCGGTTACCGCAATCGTCTCGGCAAATTCCGCGCCGCGCCCGCGCTCGATCTCGGAAAGCGAGGGGTCTTCCGCCGCGTCAGGCACGTATTTCATGCGGGTGACGAGATGGGTGAAATCGGCAAGATCGTTCAACACGACGACAGGGTTTGCGCCTGCCTCATATTGCCCGTTGAACTCCGAAAGGGCGGCTGCGACATCGCCTTTGACGACATACTGGAAAAGATCGACGATACGTGCACGGTCGGCAAGGCCGAGCATGCCGCGCACGGCCTCGGCTTCAACGCGGCCTCCACCATGAGCAATCGCCTGATCGAGCAGGGAAAGGCCGTCACGGGCGGACCCTTCGGCCGCGCGGGCGATCATCGAAAGGGCCTGCGGATCGGCTTCGAAACCTTCCTTGCCGGCAATGGCGGTGAACAGGCCGACCAGATCGGCGGCGCTGATGCGGCGCAGGTCAAAGCGCTGGCAGCGCGACAGAACGGTAATTGGAACCTTGCGAATTTCAGTAGTTGCGAAGATGAATTTCACATGTTCCGGCGGCTCTTCAAGGGTCTTAAGAAGACCGTTGAAGGCCTGCGTCGACAGCATGTGCACTTCGTCGATGATATAGACTTTATAGCGTGCCGAAACCGGGCGGTAACGCACCTGTTCGATGATCTCGCGAATATCGTCGATACCGGTATGGGAGGCGGCGTCCATCTCGATCACGTCGACATGCCGGCCTTCCATGATCGCCTGGCAATGTTCACCCGGAATGCGCAGGTCGATGGTCGGCTTGTCGATGGTGTCGGTCTTGTAATTCAGCGCACGGGCAAGAATGCGGGCCGTGGTCGTCTTGCCCACGCCGCGAACGCCGGTCAGCATATAAGCCTGCGCGATACGCCCGGTCTCGAACGCGTTGGTCAGCGTGCGGACCATCGGCTCCTGGCCGACCATCAGATCGGAAAAATCCTTGGGGCGATATTTGCGCGCCAGTACCCGGTAGCCGGTCCCGACCTGGGATTCGCTTGATGTGGTGGGTACGGTGTCGCTCATTGCCTCGCCAGTTTGTTTTGCCAGTTGTCTTGGGGCGCTGAACTGGCCCGGCGAAAGCTGAGCACGTCTTTTAAAAAGGTGGGAGGCTGGCACGGCGACCCGTGCCGGGCTCGTTAGGGCTGCTTCCTTCCGGACCTGACCCGGTTGGCGAGTGGCTCGTCCACCACCAACCTCCCGGGGCCACATATCGGCAATATCGAAAGCAAATGCAAGCCAAGCCTTCAAAAAACTGCTATCACAATGAAAACAAACATGGAGGACACCTTGGAGACATTCCGGCTGGACGACAGACTGGCGCGCGACAGCGTGCTTGTGACGCGTTTGGGACTATGTGAACTGCGTTTGCAAAACGACAACCGCTGGCCCTGGCTGGTGCTGGTGCCGCAACGAGACGGCGTCAGTGAATTGTTCGATCTCACCCCGCTTGATCAGGCCGTGCTGACATTCGAGACCAATCTCGTCGCGTCTGCCTTGAAAGAAATCACCGGAGCCACCAAGATTAATGTCGGTGCTTTGGGCAATATCGTCCGGCAGCTTCATGTCCATATAATCGCTCGCAATGAAGGCGACACCTGCTGGCCGGGTCCCATCTGGGGTCACGGAACGCCTGTGCCCTATGCCGCGGGCGAAAAGGAAACTTTGATGAAAAAAATCTCCGGCGCGCTCTGATGATTTCCATGAAAATTTTTGAAACCACTGCCCCCCATCCCGAAGCAAGCCTGCTGACAGCCTTTTCCAAGAACGCCCTCGACCGTTTCGCTGAAAAGCGGACGGAGGAGTGCGTTGCCGATGCGCTGAAAGTCGATGGCACCCATATTTTTGCCTTTTCGGGCAACCGACTTGTCCTGAAGCATGACGAACAGGTCATCGACCCCCTGTTTTCCGCTTATGAGCTGGCTGAACTGCAGCCGGATTTCGACAATGCCGTGCTGCTCGGATATCGCGAAACCGGCGAGCCGAGAATTGCGGTGCCGGTCGCCGTAGCCGAGGACCAGCTGGCCAGCCACTATAAACTCGCCGACGCCCGCACCCTTTATCGCGACCATCTTCTCGATGAGGAATTGCTGAGCGAGGTTGCCCAGGCCGTCAGCCTTACCCACTGGAACGCCGACAATCGGTTTTGCGGTAAGTGCGGCGGCACCATGGAACTGCGCATCGGCGGCTACAAGCGTATCTGCGCCGCCTGCAACCACACGATTTTTCCCCGCACCGATCCCGTCGTCATCATGATGACGATCGATATCGAGCGTGATCTTTGCCTGCTTGGCCGTGGTGCGCATTTTGCACCGGGCATGTATTCGTGCCTTGCCGGTTTTGTGGAGCCGGGCGAAACCATCGAGCAGGCCGTCCGCCGCGAAACGCATGAGGAATCCGGTGTTGAAGTCGGTCGCGTGCGTTATCACGCGTCGCAGCCTTGGCCGATGCCGCATACGCTGATGATCGGCTGTTATGCCGAGGCACTGTCTTTCGATATTGCCCGCGATGAGATCGAACTGGAGGATTGCCGCTGGTTCACACGGGCGGAAGTCGCTAAGATGCTGGAAACGGCGACGGGTGAGGGCTTTTCCGCGCCTCCCGGTGGCGCCATCGCGCATCGGATGATGCGCGATTGGGTGGAATGGACGAAATAATCGCGTTCGGCAGGCTCAACCCTGGTTGAGCTTGCCGCGCATCGCATGGCCCTTGTAGACACCGAGAATGCGGACTTTTTCGGAGAAGAAGCGCAACTCGTCCAGCGCATGCCGCACCGGCTCGTCATCGGGATGGCCCTCAATATCGGCATAAAACTGCGTTGCTACGAATTTGCCGCCGAGCTGGTAGCTTTCGAGCTTCGTCATGTTGATGCCGTTTGTCGCAAAGCCGCCCATGGCTTTGTAGAGCGCGGCCGGAATATTGCGGACGTTGAAGACAAAGGTGGTGACGACGATTTCGTCGCTAGACTGACGCTTGGCCCAATTTTCATCGCGGGAAAGCACAACGAAACGCGTGACGTTGTTTTCCGAATCCTCGACGTTTTCAGCGAGAATATCGAGGCCGTAGAGATTGGCGGCAAGGCGCGGCGCAAGTGCCGCCATGCTGCGGTCGCCCTTTTCTGAAACGAGCCTTGCGGAGCCCGCCGTATCGCCGGCGATGACGGGCTTCCAGCCGTTGGAACGGATGATTTTCCGGCACTGGCCAAGCGCGTGAATGTGGCTGTGGACGGTGCGGATTTCATCCTTCTTCACGCCCGGCATCACCATCAACTGGAAGCGGATCGGCATGAAATATTCGCCGATGATGTGTAGGCGCGATTCCGGCAGCAGGTGATGAATATCCGCAACGCGGCCGGCCAGCGTGTTCTCGATCGGGATCATGCCGAGATCGGCTTCGCCATTTTCAATGGCGTTGAAGGCATCCTCGAATGTCGGGCACGGCAAAGGCTCCATATCCGGGAACATGTCGCGGCAGGCCATATCGGAATTCGCGCCGAATTCGCCCTGGAAGGCAATGCGATTTGTGCTCAAGGTCATGGGACTGTCCGTTAGAGGGTTCTGCTTACGAGAATTTTGCGGGCTTTTTCCAGATCGTGCGGCGTGTCGACGCCGAGCGGCACGGAACTGACGATTTCGGCGTCGATGCGCATGCCGGCTTCCAGCGCGCGCAGCTGTTCCAGCCGCTCGCGTTTTTCCAGCGGCGAGGGCGGCAGGCTCACGAATGTCTCGAGTGCTGCGCGGCGATAGGTATA
The DNA here is from genome assembly GCF_001526585.1 of Agrobacterium sp. LY4. Lineage (NCBI taxonomy): Bacteria > Pseudomonadati > Pseudomonadota > Alphaproteobacteria > Hyphomicrobiales > Rhizobiaceae > Agrobacterium > Agrobacterium sp. LY4. Next base: position 41,167 of record NZ_ASYA01000001.1, read on the forward strand.
AAGCCCGATGTGGTGATAAAGCGGTCCATCGCCATAAGGGGCGGTGGTGCGGGTAAAATAAAGCGCGCGCAATCGCGACTCGGAAAGCGGGCTGCCCACCACTTTCACCACGTTCGGATTGGTTTTTTCTTCCTCGTCGGTGATTTCGACCGTCAGTGTCGCAATATCGACGGCGGCATTTTCCAGCGGACGCAGCGAAGCGCGGATCGTCTCCGCTTCGATGGTCGGAAGATCGCCCTGGACATTGATGACATATTCCGCCTTGCCATAGGGATCGGCTTTCTGCAGCGCCTCGAAAATGCGGTCCGAGCCGGATTGGTGGTCGTCGCGCGTCATCATCACGTCGAAACCGGCATTTTTGACGGCCGAAAACACCTGTTCGTCATCGACGGCTACAACGATTCGCTCTGCGCCGGCCTCGCGTGCGCGCAGCGCCACCTGCACGATCATCGGCTTGCCGCCGATGTCGGCGAGCGGCTTGCCCGGCAGGCGCGTGGATGCCATCCGCGCCGGTATGAGGACGACAGCTTTCTCGAAATCCCGATTCTTCATCCGACACCCTTCAAATCCCGCCCGAAAAGTGTCAAAACGTCACGGTGTGGGGAGCATTATTCAAGTTGCGCAGGCTGTGCAAAAGCCATAGCTTTCGAGCAATTTCAAGATGCCCGTTATATCAAGCGGATGCGAGGGAGCGCATATAGATGAATTCTTATGTAAATATGGGCGTTGGGGCGTTGCTTGGCACGGTTTTCGTCCTGATGTCGGTGTCGATTGCGTCTGAGGGCATTTTCCATGCGCCTGCGCCCGAAAAGGAAGGTTACGCCATTGCTGCGGCAGAGGGTGGCGGCGAAGCAGCCGGCGGAGAAGCCGCTGCCGCGGCGACGCCGATCGCACAATTGCTTGCGAGCGCCGATGCCGCCAAGGGTGAGACGGTCTTCAAGAAGTGTACGAGCTGTCATACCGGAGAGAGTGGTGGTGCAAACAAGGTCGGCCCCAATCTCTTCGATATCGTCAACCGGCCGATCGCCAGCCATGAAGGTTTCAGCTACTCCGCAGGGATGAAGGATTTCTCCAAGGGCGGTTCCGTGCATTGGGATTACGATCATCTCAGCTTCTTCCTCGAAGCTCCCAAGAAACACGTTCCCGGCACGGCCATGGGCTTTGCGGGAGTGAAGAAGGAGGCGGAACGCGCCGATCTCATCGCTTATCTGCGGACGCTGTCGGCAAACCCGGCACCGCTTCCGGATCCCGCTGCGGCTCCCGCGTCGACAAACTAATCGTTACGATGGTTTCATGAAAAAAGCCCGGCATCGGCCGGGCTTTTTATTTCTGCAGCGGCGGATTGCGGCTGAGGCAGTGGCGCCTGAAAAATCAGAACCCCTTGCCGCCGCGCAACTCGGAAATCACCGTTCCGACCATGATCTTGATATCCAGCCAGAGCGAAAAATTGTCGACGTAATAAAGATCGGAGACGATTCGGGCGCGCGCCTTGTCGCTGCGATCCGTCGGGCCGCGCAACCCCCGCATCTGTGCAAGGCCGGTAATGCCCGGCCGCACCCGGTGCCGCATATGGTAGTGCGGCACCAGCTCCTCATAAAGACGGCCGGCCGCCAGCATGCCGATGGCATGGCAGCGGGGCCCGACCAGCGACATATCGCCTTTCAGCACATTCAGAAGCTGCGGCAGTTCGTCGATATTCGTGCGGCGAAGAACCGCGCCGATCCGGGTTATTCTGGGGTCGTTCTTCACCGTCTGCGCCACGCCGGTGGCGTCGCAAAGATCGGTCCTCATGGAGCGGAATTTATAGACACGGATTTTCCGCCCGTTCATGCCCCAGCGGACCTGCGAAAACAGGACCGGTCCTTTGCTGTCGAGTTTGACCATCACTGCCACGGTGAGCAGCACCGGCGCGAGTGCGACAAGGGCGATGGACGCCCCTGCGATGTCAATCGTTCTTTTGAGCGCGAACTGGCCGCGCAGGAATGCGGAGACGGTTTTTTCCGAAGAGGAAGGTTGCGTTTCCGGCGATTCGAAAGTGGTGGCTGCGGAATAGGAGGCACCGTAAAAAACGGCATGCGATGAGCCTTTAGTACCCAGCATAATATAAAGCCCTGAAAAGTTATTTTGATAGAAGAAAATTAATTTATATGAACGATTAATAATTCATTTACCGTAAAAAGTCATCCGAAATGTAACCGCCCCGCCGCAAATGGCAATCTACGGTTAATGCGACTGCACGCGGATGTTGCAGGGTCGGCATCCTCTCCGCTCGTGGCTGCGGAGGCGGCCTGTCCCATTGGACCAAATCCTGCAAAATCGGGAATTTTCGTGCAGCGCTGTCGAAATCGTCAGCGGCCCTGAGAGCAGCGCTTTTCGACCACTCTAAGCCGTCAGTTTCCCATCAGAATATCGAGCAGGGTTGTCTGCTTCGGTCCGGATGGCGCCTGACCGCCGATATCGGCGGGTGGTACAGGCCCGTTGCCGGCTGAATAGCCGGGTTCGATATCGCGGGAAGGGATATTTGCCGGCGGCATCGGTGCACCGGGCTCATTCGGATTCGGCGCAACCGGGGCTTCGGGATAGGCGCGCGTATCCACCGTTCCGCCGCCGAGGGCATTGGAAATGATATCGCCGATGGACGGGGGCGCACTTTCCGGCGCCGGCTGCTGCATTTCCCCAAGCGGCGGCACGCCGCCTGCGCCAAGCCCGAAGAGCGGCGAGGGCGAAAGCCCCGAATGGGCGGCGGTCATGAAATCTTTCCAGGCCTTTGCGGGAAGCCCGCCGCCGGTGACCTTCTTCATCGATGTGCCGTCGTCATTGCCGAACCACACGCCGGTGGTCAGGTTGCTTGTGTAGCCGACAAAAAGGGCGTCGCGGAAGGATTGCGTCGTGCCGGATTTTCCTGCCGCCTGCCAGCCCTGCAGCCGTGCCGCCTTGCCGGTACCTTCGGTGATGACGCGCGACAGCATGCTGTTCATGGTCGCGGCGATCTCTTCGCTCAGGACGCGCGGCGGATTGTCGTATTTGTTTTCGTAAAGCACCTTGCCATCCGCATCGGTGATGCGTTTGACGATATGCGGCGTCGCCTTGTAGCCGCCATTCATGAAGGGAGCGTAGGAGGCCGTCAGCTCCATCAGCGACACTTCCGAGGTGCCGAGCGCGATGGAGGCATTGTTCTGCAGCTCGGATTCTATACCCATGCGATGTGCCACCTGGGTCACACGATCGGGACCCACTTCCATCACCAGCTGCGCGGCAATGGTGTTCAGCGAATTGGCGAGCGCGGTGGCGAGCGTCACTTCGCCTCGATATTTCTTCTCGTAATTTTCCGGGGTCCAGTTGCCGATGCGCACCGGTGCGTCGTTGCGGATGGTATAGGGAGTAAGACCGGATTCGAGTGCGGCGACGTAAACGAAGGGCTTGAATGCGGAGCCGGGTTGCCGTTTTGCCTTGGCGGCGCGGTTGAACTGGCTTTCGGCATAATCCGCCCCGCCCACCACGGCCCGGATCGCGCCCGTGCCATCGATGGAAACCAGCGCCGCCTGCGAAGCGCCCTGCTTCTTGCCGTCACCCTGCAGCACGTGGGTCAGCGCCTTTTCGGCGTCACGCTCAAGATTGGGGTCGATGGTCGTGTCGACGACGATGTCCTGCTTGACCTCGCCGACGAGGTTGCGCACTTCCTCCAACACCATATCGGCGGCGTAATGTTCGGCACCTGACCAGAACCGTTTCGCCTTGGTTGGCGGCTGCGACATGGCGGTCTTGATTTCATCGTCGGTGATGAAGCCGACATCGCGCATGGATTGCAGCACAACCTGCGCCCGCTCTTCCGCCGCCTGCGGATCGCGCGCCGGCGAAAGGCGCGAGGGCGCTTTAAGAAGCCCGGCCAGCATGGCCGCCTCGCCCAGATTGACGTCGCGCGCGGATTTGTTGAAGTAGCGCCGCGAGGCTGCCTCGACACCATAGGCATTGGAGCCGAAATAGACGCGATTGAGATACATCGCGAGAATCTGGTCCTTGGTGAACTCATGCTCCAGCCAGAAGGACAACAGCACTTCCTGAACCTTGCGTTCCAGCGTGCGATCCGGCGAGAGGAACAGGTTTTTCGCGAGCTGCTGCGTCAGCGTCGAGCCGCCCTGCACGGTTCGCCCCGTCAGCACATTCGTGACGATGGCACGTCCGAGACCGAGCGGATCGACTCCGAAATGCGAATAAAACCGCCGGTCCTCAATGGCCATGACGGCTTGCGGAATATAGGGCGACATATCTTCCAGCGCGAGCGCCTCGCCACCGGTGGTGCCGCGATTGGCGAGCACGCTGCCATTCACCGAAACGATCTTCACATTCGGCGGGCGTTCGGGAATGGACCAGCTGCTGGCGCTCGGCATGCGCGCGCCGTAATAGAGAACGAGACCTGCAACACCGATGCCGCCCCAGATGCCGAGTACGATGCACCAATAGACGAGAGAGCGAATGAAGCCCGTCGCGCCGCGGCCGGAGCCGCGGGTGCGCTTTTCTTTTTTCCTGGATTTGGTGCGGCCGGATGTCGGCTTCGGTTTCCCGGCTTGCTGCTTTGTGGTTCCGCTGATGCGTTCGCTGGCGTCGAGGCGCAGGTCATCACCGGATTCGTGGAAATCCCCGAAGGAGGGTTCTACCCGTTCGCGTGATTTACCCTTGCCTGCCATCCAGCCGAAGTCGCTCCTATTCGCGAAACCGCGCGCATCCCGTTTGGGTTTCAGGCTTCTATGCCTGCGCGATCCTTAATCCAGGATGAAGAGTTTAAATGCGGCAATTTAAGGCGGGGTTAAGTCCTGGCCGGATCAAATCGGCGTCATTGGCAGACGTCGACCCATTCCGCATCCGTCAGCTCGGCCATCGCCTCCGGCGAAATCTTCACCGCCGCATTGGTGGCGCCGGCCGCGGGAACCACCTCATGATAGTTTTTCAGGGAGACGTCGCAAAACACCGGAAGTGGGGAGGGCAGGCCGAAAGGGCACACGCCGCCTATGGGATGGCTGGTCACCGCAACCACCTCTTCCGGTCCGAGCATGCGCGGCTTTGCGCCGAAATGATCGCGGAATTTGCGGTTGTCGAGCCGCTTCGTGCCGGCGGCGACGACGAGAAGAATGGTTTCACCCGCCTTCAGGCAAATGGTTTTCGCAATCTGGTCGGGGTCGACACCATGCGCTTCGGCTGCCAGCGCAACCGTCGCCGAACTCGTTTCGGTTTCGATCACGGCAACCTCGGGCGACTTTTCGGTGAAAAAGGCTCTGACGGATTCGATAGACATGCGTATTTATTAGGCGTTACGCGGAGAAGCTTCAAGTCACCTCGAAACAGCTATGCATTATGCGCAATGCTGCGCTGCGATGAAACGTCTGTTTTTTAAGCGGCGATCCTGTATCTTCAAATCATCGAAGCGACGCACTCCTCCTCCCAGCGTCGCCCGATTGGACTGACAATACTCCTCCTCCCAATTGTCAGTCAGTTTCAAGAACCCGGCGCACCTCCTCCCGCGCCGGGTTTTTGCTTTTTGACGTTCCTGTTGTCTGGCTCCCTGCTGAACCCTGACCAGATGGTCGTGTTCAAAGAAACTTGACTTTCAGCCCCTTCCAACCTAGGTACTTCGCCATCGATATTTGTTTGACGACCAGAGCTTCGGCGTCTTTTTAGACGCTCACGACGATCTTTTCCTTCAAATTCGACCCAAGTCCGCACTGCTCGCAGTGCAAATACAATTGCCAACGGAAGGAAATCGTTATGGCGACTGGTACAGTAAAGTGGTTCAACGCAACCAAGGGCTACGGCTTCATTCAGCCTGACGACGGTTCGCAGGACGTATTCGTTCACATCTCCGCTGTTGAGCGCGCTGGTTTGACCGCCCTCAACGACGGCCAGAAGCTCTCCTATGAGCTGATGCAGGATCGTCGCTCGGGCAAGATGTCCGCAGGCAACCTCGTTGCTGCCTGATAAGCGCTTTGGCCCGAAAGGGTCATCCGCATGAATGGAAAGGCCGGATTTTTCCGGCCTTTTTCTTTTGCAGGAAGGGGCTGGACCGGTTGCCCTTGAAAAAGCCAGGTCACATACCAATATAGGGTTCAACAGTGCTCCGGACCGGAACTGCCGGGAATGGCGCTTTTTAAAAGTGCCGCTGCTGTTGCGTTAACCAAAGATTAACCAAAGCAGCCGATCCTGAGCCGGAAAGCAGCGTCGATATCCTTGACGCGCTCTGGAGCATCAGACCGTTTAAACGCTTTGACCACGGATGTACTGGCATTGACGGAAAACGGATGGAAAGGTCGGGCTTGCCCGGCCTTTTTGTTTTATGTGCCGAGGAGGTGCCGAATGTTTGGCGCCTCCTCTTTTTTTCAGGATTATTTCGCCGCGAGCGCGTCGAGAATGCGGACCCAGGAGCGAATGCCCTTGTGGAAGGACTGCAGGTCGTATTTTTCATTCGGCGAATGAATACGGTCATCGGTAAGTCCGAAGCCAACAAGCAGCGAATCCATTCCCAGCATCTTCTGGAAATCGCCGACAATCGGGATCGAGCCTCCCATGCCGATAACGACGGCAGGTTTCGGCCACTCCTCCGAAAGCGCATTTTTGGCTTTGGTCAGCACGGGCGAATCGTAAGACAGCTGGATGGCGGGTGAACCGCCATGTTCGTGGAACTCCACGGAGCAATCGGCGGGAATCTTCGAGCGCACATAGGCCCGGAAGCTTTCACGAATGGCCGCAGGATCCTGCTCGCCGACGAGGCGGAAAGACACCTTGGCGGAGGCCTTGGCGGCGATCACGGTCTTGAAACCATCGCCGGTATAGCCGCCGATAATGCCGTTGACTTCCGCCGTCGGCCGCGCCCAGGTCTGCTCCAGCACGGAGCGGCCCTTTTCGCCCGAGGGAACCGAAAGGCCGACTTCGCCGAGGAAGGCTTCGGCCGTGCGGCCCAGCGTTTCCCAGGAGGCCTTGATGTTGGCTGGGGTTTCTTCCACGCCGTCATAAAAGCCTGAAAGAGTTACCCGGCCGGTCTCGTCATGCAGGCCGGCGAGAATATCGGTGAGGATGTGGATGGGGTTTGCCGCCGCCCCACCGAACAGACCGGAATGCAGATCGCGGTCGGCCGCGGTGATGACGACCTCTTCGCCGACCAGGCCGCGAAGGGCTGCGGCAATTGCGGGCGTATCCCTGTCCCACATGCCGGTATCGCAGACCAACGCATAATCGGCCTTCAGTTCTTTCGCATTGGCTTCGAGGAAAGGCTTCAGCGACGGCGAGCCGGATTCTTCTTCGCCTTCAAAAAGAATGGTGACGCGCACCGGCAGGCCGCCATTGACAGCCTTGTACGCCCGGCAGGCTTCCACGAAGGTCATCAGCTGGCCCTTGTCGTCCGCCGTACCGCGTCCGGTAATCACCTGCCGGCCGGCGCCGATATCCTTGACCGCGGGTTCGAACGGATCGTTTTCCCACAGCTCGAGCGGATCGACCGGCTGGACGTCATAATGGCCGTAGAAAAGCACATGCGGCGCGTCCTTGATGGCCGCATCGTGATGCGCCACGACCATGGGGTGGCCGGCGGTATCGCGCACGGAGGCCGTAAAGCCGAGCGCCGAAAGCGTTCTGACCAGCCATTCCGCCGCCTTGCGGCATTCCGCCTTGTAGGCGGGGTCCGTCGAAATCGACGGAATGCGTACGAGCTCGAACAGTCGCTCAAGGCTGGAGGTGAGATTGTCGTCGGCGGTGGAAAGAATGGGGGAAACGTCTGTCATCGCTGATCCTGTCATGTCTGTCGTGACCCGGCGATAAGACGAAACATCCGGGCATCGCGCATCGCGGGAAACAAGGGGGCCGGCGCGTCGTGAATCGGCAAACGTGCGGCCGCCGGAACGATAGAGCAGTTCAGGGAAAGTGCGAAGCGGTTTCGGGCTGTAAATGCTATTTCGCTTTTTTGGCGCTTTCGATCGCCCGGCGCATATATTCCAGCAGCAGTTGCCTCTCGAAGCGCCGGAAATCCTTGAGCAGCGCGTCTTCGGTGGCTTCGGAGGCGGCAATGGCGTTGGCTTCCAGATCCCTGCCGCGCTGGGTCAGTTCGATGATCTGGGCGCGGCGGTCGCTTGGATGGGATTTGCGGACGATCAGCCCGTCGCGTTCCATGCGCGAGAGCGTATTGGCGAGCGTCGCCTGTTCGACATCGATTCTATCGAGCAATTGCCGCTGGGTCAGGCCGTCCTCATGCCAGAGCTCGATGAGGATGGGGAATTGCCCGGGCGAGAAACCCAGGGCGGCGGCTCTTTTCTGCAGCGCCATGGTGAATTCCCGCGCCATTTTCGAAGCGAGATAGATTGCCGATTCGTCCCGGGAAAAACCCATTTTTCCGCCCATAAAGCATCACGGCCGGCTCAGCCCGGCAATTCGATAGCGCGATATATATCGCATGATATGTTTAAGCCAGCCCGAAACAGCGCATAAAATAAAACCGCCATGGCCGGGAGGGGTCGGCCATGGCGGTCATATTGGAGGACAAAGGCCCGGAGAGGGGGAAAGGCCTTTGTCCGGTCTGACGCGGCGGGGGACGAGCCAGCTATCAGACTACGGCGTGATCAGGCGCCGTCCCTTATGAAATGTGTCTGCAAATGCGGCTTTTCAAGGGAAGGGCGGATTACAAATCGGTAACGTTCAGGTGAATTTTGCAGGCCTGTGCTACTGCTTCATTCCCCGCTCTTTACGGTGCGTTGTGCGAAGTTTCGGTAGACGTCAAAACGGCCCCGCGCTATCCATGCTACCCATGAAAAAAGGCGATCATCTCTTCCTCGTTGACGGTTCCGGTTTCATTTTCCGGGCCTTCCATGCAATCCCGCCGCTGAACCGCAAGTCGGACGGGCTGCCGGTCAACGCCGTCTCCGGTTTCTGCAACATGTTGTGGAAGCTGCTGAAGGATGCGCGCAATACCGATGTCGGCGTGACGCCCACCCATTTTGCGGTGATTTTCGACTATTCGTCGAAGACTTTCCGTAACGAGCTTTATGATCTCTACAAGGCCAACCGCACCGCGCCGCCCGAAGATCTGGTGCCGCAATTCGGCCTGATCCGTGAAGCGACGCGCGCCTTCAACCTTCCCTGCATCGAGACGGAAGGCTTCGAGGCGGACGATATCATCGCCACCTATGCCCGGCAGGCCGAGGCGATCGGCGCCGATGTTACGATCATCTCTTCCGATAAGGATCTGATGCAGCTCGTTACGGCCAATGTACACATGTACGACGCCATGAAGGACAAGCAGATCGGCATTCCGGACGTTGTCGAGAAGTGGGGCGTAGGCCCTGAAAAGATGATCGACCTGCAGGCGATGACCGGCGATTCCACCGATAATGTTCCGGGCATTCCCGGCATCGGCCCGAAGACGGCGGCGCAATTGCTGGAGGAATACGGCGATCTCGATACGCTGCTGGCGCGGGCGGGCGAAATCAAGCAGCAGAAGCGCCGGGAAAATATCATCGCCAATGCGGAGCTTGCCCGCCTTTCCAGACAGCTCGTGGCGCTCAGAACCGATGTGCCGCTGGATCAGTCTCTCGAAGCGCTGGTGCTCGAACCGCAGAACGGGCCGAAACTGATCGCCTTCCTGAAGGCGATGGAATTCACAACGCTGACACGCCGGGTTGCCGAGGCGACCGAAACCGACGCTTCCGCCATCGACCCCGCCAATGTGCCGGTACAATGGGGTGCCGATGCCCATGGTCCCGATCTCGATGCGCCGTCCGCTGCCGTGAACGCTGGCGAAGTGGCCATTAACGCCGCTGGCGCTTCGGCTTCGCCTGCCGCTCCGGCAAGGAAAGTAACGGGGGAGGGCAGCGCGCCCGCTGATCTCGCCACAGCGCGACAGGCGCTTTTTTCCGCGGCCAAGATCGATACGACCGCCTATCTGACGATCAGGGACCTTGCGACGCTCGACCGCTGGATCGCGGCGGCCCGGGAGACAGGCGTCGTCGCCTTCGATACGGAAACGACCTCGCTCGACCCGATGCAGGCGGAACTTGTCGGTTTTTCTCTGGCCATTGCTGATAATGGCAAGGATGCCACGGGCACCGATATTCGGGCCGCCTATGTTCCCTTGACGCACAAGACCGGTTCCGGCGGCGATCTCTTCAGCGATGGCATCAAACTGGCCGAAGGGCAGGTGCCCTTTGCCGAGGCACTGGAGCGTCTGAAGGACCTGCTCGAGGACGAAGCCGTTCTGAAGGTCGCGCAGAACCTGAAATATGACTATCTGCTGATGAAACGCCACGGCGTCGTCATGCAGAGCTTCGACGACACGATGCTGATTTCTTATGTCCTCGAGGCAGGCAAGGCCACGCATGGCATGGATTCGCTGTCCGAACGCTGGCTCGGCCACACGCCGATCGCCTATAAGGACGTGGCGGGATCGGGCAAGTCGAGCGTCACCTTCGATTTTGTCGATATCGACAAGGCGACCGCTTATGCTGCGGAAGATGCCGATGTCACCCTGCGGCTCTGGATGGCGCTGAAGCCGAGGCTTGTCTCGGAACGGCTGACCAAGGTTTATGAGCGGCTGGAGCGCCCCCTCGTGCCGGTTCTGGCGCATATGGAAGAGCGCGGCATCACCGTCGACCGGCAGATTCTCTCGCGTCTTTCCGGCGAACTCGCCCAGAAGGCCGCGTCCTTCGAAGAGGAAATCTACGAGCTGGCTGGCGAACGCTTCAACATCGGCTCGCCAAAGCAGCTCGGCGATATTCTGTTTGGCAAGATGGGCCTGCCGGGCGGTTCCAAAACCAAGACCGGGCAATGGTCGACTTCGGCGCAGGTTCTCGAAGATCTCGCGGCGGAAGGCGCCGAACTGCCGCGCAAGATCGTCGACTGGCGGCAGCTGACGAAGCTGAAATCGACCTATACGGATGCGCTGCCGGGATATATCCATCCCGAGACGAAACGGGTGCATACGTCCTATGCGCTCGCCTCCACCACCACGGGGCGTCTGTCCTCTTCGGAGCCGAACCTTCAGAACATCCCGGTTCGCACCGCCGAAGGCCGCAAGATCCGCACGGCTTTCATCTCCACGCCCGGTCACAAGCTTCTGTCGGCCGATTACAGCCAGATTGAGTTGCGCGTGTTGGCCCATGTCGCCGATATTCCGCAGCTGCGCAACGCCTTTGAAAACGGCATCGACATTCATGCCATGACGGCATCGGAAATGTTCGGCGTGCCGGTGGAAGGCATGCCGTCGGAAGTGCGCCGCCGCGCCAAGGCCATCAACTTCGGCATTATCTACGGCATTTCCGCCTTTGGTCTCGCCAACCAGCTCGGCATCGCCCGCTCCGAAGCCGGCGACTATATCAAGAAATATTTCGAGCGTTTTCCCGGCATTCGCGACTACATGGAGGCAACCAAAGCCTTCGCCCGCGAAAACGGCTATGTCGAAACGATTTTCGGCCGCCGCGCGCATTATCCGGAAATCCGCTCTTCCAACCCTTCGGTAAAAGCCTTCAACGAACGCGCGGCCATCAACGCACCGATCCAGGGCTCGGCCGCCGATATCATCCGCCGGGCCATGGTTCGTATCGAGCCTGCGCTGGAGGCGGAAAAGCTTTCCGCCCGCATGCTGCTGCAGGTGCACGACGAACTCATCTTCGAAGTCGAGGAGGCGGAAATCGAAAAGACCTTGCCGGTTGTCGTCTCGGTGATGGAAAACGCGGCCATGCCGGCGATTTCCATGGAGGTGCCGCTCAAGGTGGATGCCCGCGCCGCTGACAATTGGGATGAGGCGCATTGATCGGTCAATGACCCGCGGATGTCATTGCTTTGTCGCGTGCGGGGATTAGTGAAACGTCTCACAAGGAGTTTCCCATGCACGCCCCGCTCGTCTCGAAAGATCTCGGCTATATTTCCGCCGCCAACCACGATCAGCCGCCGCGCCATCTCGGCAGCCGCTTCAACGCGGATGGCGAGTTTCTGCCCGACTCGGGCAACACGGTCGTCTGCCATCTTGTCGAGGGATCGCAGACTGAAAAGGCGATCATTGCGACCCGCCAGCGTTTTCTGGATATGGCCGAGGCGCCGCAGCTCGCCTTCACCCCTATTTCCAGCCTGCACATGACGGTATTCCAGGGTGTCAACGATTTGCGGCGCATGCTTCCCTATTGGCCGAGCGAAATGCCGCTCGATGCGTCGGTCGATGCGATGACGGACTACTATCGCGACCGTCTTTCCGCCTTTCCAGCTTTGCCGGCCTTCAACATGCAGGTTACGGGCCTGCGCCCGGTGGGACTGGTGATGAAGGGCGCAACCGCCGAGGACGATCGGATCGTGGCTCTCTGGCGGGATACATTCGCCGATTTCTTCGGCTACCGACATCCTGATCATGACATTTACGAATTTCACATCACCCTGTCCTATATCATCCGCTGGTTCGAGCCGGAGTGCCTGCCGCGCTGGCAGGCGATGCTTGATGAGGAACTGGAAAAGCTGCGCGCCGCAGCGCCGGTCATAGAGATGCGGCCGCCAGCTTTCTGTGAATTTAAGGACATGAACCACTTCAATGAGCTTGTCGTTTTCGATAAGGCGTGAGGCATGATATGAGATGCCCGAGGATCGCTCGCCACGCTGATTCCGTTGAATCGGAAAAAATGTGCGTCAGGGCTGGTCAAAGCCCGTTTGGGCATGTATAAGCGCGCCAAATTTCCGATATCGAGACATCCGACATTCGGCCTTTGGTTCTGGCCGGTTCCGTTGTTTCGCCGCTTAAGTGGAGTAACAAAAATGGCTGTACCAAAAAGAAAAACAAGCCCGTCCAAGCGCGGTATGCGCCGCTCGGCTGACGGTCTCAAGTCTGCGACCTACGTTGAAGACAAGAACTCCGGCGAACTGCGCCGTCCGCACCATATCGATCTGAAGACCGGTATGTATCGCGGCCGTCAGGTTCTGACGCCGAAGGAAAGCGCATAAGCTTTTCTGAAATCATCTTTGCAAAAAACCGGTCCTCGTGGCCGGTTTTTTGTTTTCGGGACCGTCCACCTGCCTTTTCCGCTCACTTGGAAAATTCGGCCACTCCTCCTACACTCTTTCAGGGAGAGCAGGTTTCGATGCCTGCAACAGGAGGGGAGCTTCGGTGAAATATCGCTGGATTTTATTGATGCTTCTCAGCCTCAGCCTCGGTTATGGCGCCGTGACGAGAGGTGGCGGCATCATCGCGGAAAGCTATTTCGGCGAAATGTCCGAGCAGGGCCGCACGACGCTGCGGCTGGCCGTCTCTGCGCTCGGCGGGCTTTTGAACCGTTACGAGCCGCTGCCGGCCCTGATTGCCGATCATGACGACATTGAGGAACTGGTCGCACATCCCAAGGATGCCGAACTGCGCCAGCGCGCCAATATCTACCTCAAATCCATCAACACCCTGCTGGAATCCTCCGATATCTACATCATCACGCTGGATGGGGAGACGATCGCCGCCAGCAACTACGATGGTCCAACGAGTTTCGTCGGTGAGAATTTCAGCTACCGCCCCTATTTTCAGGATGCAGCCAAAGGCTTCCAGTCACGCTTCTTTGCGCTTGGCACCACCTCCCACAAGCGTGGCTATTATTTTTCAGCGCCCATTCTCTTCAACGAGGAGATCAAGGGCGTCATCGTCTTCAAGGTCGATATTGAAGGCATAGAAGCGTCATTCGGCGATGGCGAGAACCGAATTCTGGTATCGGACCCGGAAGGCATCATCTTCATGACCGGAACGCCGCAATGGCTTTATTCCGGCCTGATGCCGCTGACGCCCGAAAGGCTGGCGCGAACGGAGACTTCCCGCCGCTACGCCAATGCCGCCCTTAAGGAATTGCCCCTGAAAAACGGCAATTTCGGTTCGCATCAGCTGATGACGATCAGCCAGGACGACGGTGAAAGGGAATATATGGTCCTGTCGCAGCCGATGCCGGACGCGGGCTGGACAGTCAGCGTGCTGATGGACACGGGTTCGCTCCGAACGCAGGTGAAGACGGCGATGATAGCCATCATCCTCTGCCTGTGCCTTGCCGCCGCCCTCATCGCCGCCATGCTGCAAAGGCGTCGTCGTCTGCGGGAGCGCCTGACGCATCAGGCGGAGGCGCAGGCGGAGCTGGAACGCCGGGTGGAGGAGCGTACGGCCGATCTGGCGCGGGTCAATCAGGAGATCGAGCACGAAATCGCCGAACGCCGCCAGACCGAAAAACAATTGCGCAAGATGCAGAACGATCTGGTGCAGGCGGGCAAGCTCGCAGCCCTCGGGCAGATGTCGGCGGCGTTGTCGCATGAGTTCAACCAGCCGCTCGCAGCCGCCAAGAACTACGCCGAAAATGCCTCGCTTCTCGTGGAGCGGGGACGGCTGGAGGAGGTGACGGAAAATCTCAGGCGCATTTCGGGCCTTATCGACCGTATGGCCTCCATCAGCAAGCATCTCAGGAATTTCGCCCGCAAGCCCAATGAAAAAATGGCCGCGGTAAGTCTGGAAGCCGTCCTGCGCGATACGCTCGAAATCGTCGGTGCGCGCCTGAAGGCCGCCGATGCGGTGCTGGATGTGGATCTCGGCCGGGTGCCGCTTGCCGTGAAGGCCGGCCCGGTGCGGCTGCAGCAGGTGCTCGTCAACATCATCTCCAATGCTGCCGATGCGGTGGAGGGGCGCGAGGATCGCCGCATTGCGCTGAGGGCCCTGCAGCATGGCCAGTCGGTGTCGATTTTCATTCGTGATCGCGGTCCGGGCGTGCCGGCGGCGATTTCAGAACGCATTTTCGATCCCTTCTTCACCACCAAGGGCGTGGGGCGCGGCCTCGGTCTCGGCCTGTCCATCTCCTATAACATCATCAAGGATTTTGGCGGCCAGCTCCGTGTCAGAAACCATGAAGATGGCGGGGCGGAGTTCGAGATCGAATTGCCGGCCGCCGCCTGGCGCGTGGAGGCGGCTGCGGAATGACCATGTCGCGGGTTCTGTTGATCGATGATGAGGAAGAGCTGCGCTTTTCCACTGCGCAGGCGCTGGAGCTTTCCGGTTTTGCCGTCACCATGCTGGCAAGCGCAGAACATGCGCTCGAACTCATCGGTTACAGCTTCGACGGGGTCGTGGTCAGCGATATCAGGATGCCCGGCATGGATGGCATGACGCTGCTGCAGAAGGTGCGGGAGCTCGATCCTGAAATACCTGTCATCCTGATGACGGGCCATGGCGATGTTCAGCTCGCGGTCAACGCCATGCGCAACGGCGCCTATGATTTCATCGAAAAGCCGTTCACGCCGCAATATCTCGCCGGCATCATCAAAAGGGCGAATGACCGGCGGGCGCTGGTACTGGAAAACCGCCGCCTCAAGGCGGTAGCGGGCAAGCATGACGATCTCGAAACGCGTCTGCCCGGCAGAACCCAGATCATGGTCGATCTGCGGTATCGTATCCGCGCCATCGGCGCGACAGACGCCGATACGCTGATCGTCGGTGATACGGGCGCCGGCAAGGAGGTCGTGGCGCGGGCTCTGCACGATATCAGCGCCAGAGCCAACCGGCCCTTCGTGGCGATCAATTGCGCCGCCCTTCCGCAGACACTGATTGAAAGTGAACTATTCGGCCATGAGGCCGGTGCGTTTCCCGGAGCGCTGCGCCCGCGCTACGGCAAGTTCGAACATGCTCGCGGCGGCACCATATTGCTGGATGAGATAGGCTCCATGCCCTTCGAATTGCAGGGCCGCTTCCTGCGTGTCTTGCAGGAACGGGTGATTACCCGTCTCGGCTCGAATGAAACGGTCGAACTCGATGTCCGTTTCATCGCCACCAGCAAGGTCGATCTGGAACATGAAGTTGCGGCTGGCCGGTTCCGTGCCGATCTTCTTTATCGGCTCAACGTGGCGACACTTCTCGTGCCATCGCTCTCGCAGCGCAGCGCAGATATACCGCTACTTTTCCTGCATCTCGTGCGGGAAGCCGCTGCCCGTTACGGGCGGGAAGACATGGAGGTGTCGCAAAGTCTGCTTTCGGCCGTCTCCCTGCGTGAGTGGCCAGGCAATGTGCGTGAATTGCGCAATGCCGCAGACCGCTTCGTTCTCGGTCTGGAAAGCGATGTTTCCGAAGCTTCGCTGCCGTTTCAGGATGACGGAAAGGCGGCCCTTGCCGCGCGGGTCGCGGCTTATGAAAAAAGCCTGATCGCACATGCAATCGCCGCACACGGCGGAAATCTGAAATCCGTTTATGAGAATCTCGGCATTTCGCGCAAAACGCTCTACGAAAAAATGCAGAAATACGGGCTGCACCGACACATGACCGAGGTCTGATGGGTGGATTTCCACCCATGGATGAGCCCCTATGGGTAGAAATCCACCCATTGCCGTCCGGGATGGCAATAAAAGCGCACCTCACTACAAGACCGCCATTGCTGAACGGTGATCCCGGATCGCAAATATCTCACCCCGGTCGCCATGGAGGAGCATGCGCGGCTGAAGTGGCGAAACATTTTCATCCGGGAGGAATCGATGAAAATACTGAAGACAGTCACCGGCCTTGCTGCCGCCGCTGCCGTTTCCCTTTTTGCGCTGTCCGCATCCGCTCAGAATTATCCAGAGCGCAACATCACCATGGTCGTGCCCTTTGCCGCTGGCGGCCCGACGGATACGGTTGCGCGCCTTGTCGCTGAATCCATGTCGAAGGATCTCGGCCAGCAGATCATCGTCGAAAATGTCGGCGGCGCAGGCGGCACGCTGGGTGCTGGTCGTGTGGCATCGTCCGATCCGGACGGCTACACCGTTCTTCTCCACCATATCGGCATGGCGACAAGCGCCACGCTTTACCGCAAGCTTGCCTATGACACGCTGAACGCCTTCGAATATGTCGGCCTGGTCACCGAAGTGCCGATGACCATCCTGTCGCGCAAGAACCTCGAGACGACGGATCTGAAAGGTCTGATCGAATACGCCAAGGCGAACAAGGACAAGGTCACCGTCGCCAATGCCGGCATCGGCGCTGCCTCGCATCTGTGCGGCATGCTGTTCATGAGCGCCATCGAAACCCCACTCGTCACCGTTCCCTATAAGGGTACCGGTCCGGCCATGACCGATCTGCTCGGCGGCCAGGTTGACATCATGTGCGACCAGACCACCAACACCACCAAGCAGATCCAGGGCGGCACCGTGAAAGCCTATGCCGTGACCACGGCCAAGCGGCTGGACGTGCTGCCGGATGTGCCGACTGTTGTCGAAGCGGGCCTGCCGAAGCTCGAAGTGGGTATCTGGCACGGCATTTATACGCCGAAGGGCACGCCTGCGGAAATCAACGAAAAGCTCTCCAAGTCGCTGCAGGTCGCGCTGAAGGACAAGAATGTCGCGGCTCGTTTTGCCGAACTCGGCACCACGCCCTCCTCGGAAAGCGATGCGACGCCTGCGGCGCTGAAGGCCAAGCTTGAAAGCGAAATCGCGCGCTGGAAGCCGGTGATCGAAGCTGCCGGCCAATACGCCGACTGATGAACGCGGAATGACCGGCGGTGTCTCGCCGCCGGTCGACCGTGATCATTTTAACAGACGGACCGGTGTGATGCCGGCCGCGGTGGAGAGGCATCTTTCATGAAGTCGTTATTTAATGACCCTGCCGAGGCAGTCTGCGGGGCAATTTTCATGGGACTTGGCGTCTTTTTCGCCTTGCAGTCTTATGGGCTGGAGATCGGAACCGCTTTTCGCATGGGGCCGGGCTATTTCCCGCTCGTGTTGGCAATCATCCTGATCCTGCTCGGTGGCGTCATATTTCTGCGCTCAGCCCGGCCGGCCGGAGAAGGTATCGGAGCGATCGCTTGGCGGGGCATATTCTTCATCCTGCCCGCGCCGATCTTCTTCGGTTTCACTGTCCGGGGTCTCGGTTTCGTGCCGGCACTGTTTTTCAGCGCCCTTATCGCAGCCTTCGCCTCGCACAAGATGAGCCCGCTCATGGCGGTCATTCTTTCCGCTGCCATCACGGTCTTTTCCGTCGCTGTTTTCAATTACGGTCTCGGCCTGCCGTTCCAGCGCCTCGGCCCCTGGCTTAAATTTTGAGGTGCCGTGATGGATTTGCTCGATAATCTCGCTCTCGGTTTCGTCACGGCATCTTCGCTGGCAAACCTGTTCTTCTGCCTGATCGGCGTGCTGCTCGGCACCCTGATCGGCGTGCTGCCCGGCATCGGCGCGACGGCGACCATCGCCATGCTGCTGCCGATTACCTTCCAGCTCGAGCCCGTCTCGTCGCTGATCATGCTCGCCGGTATTTATTACGGCGCGCAATATGGCGGCTCGACCACGGCCATCCTGATCAACATGCCCGGCGAATCGTCATCTGCCGTCACCGCCATCGATGGTTACCAGATGGCGCGCAAGGGCAAGGCGGGCGCCGCACTCGCCATTGCCGCCATCGGCTCGTTCTTTGCCGGCACGGTTTCCACCTTCCTCGTGGCGATCTTCGCTCCGCCTCTGACGGCGATTGCGCTTGAATTCGGCGCGGCGGAATATTTCTCGCTGATGGTCGTCGGCCTCGTTTCTTCCATTGCGCTTGCCCATGGCTCCATCGTCAAGGCGCTGGCCATGGTCGTGCTGGGCCTGCTGCTGGGTTTGGTGGGCACCGATATCTATAGCGGTACGCCGCGTTTCACCCTCGGCATCCGCGAATATGCCGACGGTCTGAACTTCGTGGCCGTGGCCGTCGGCGTCTTCGGTATCGCCGAAATCCTGCGCAATCTCGAAAATGAGCGCACCCGTTCGGTGCTGATCGCCAAGGTCAGCGGGCTGATGCCGACACGGGAGGATTTCAGGAAAATGATCGCGCCGGTGCTGCGCGGCACGGTCATTGGTTCCGCTCTCGGCATTCTTCCGGGCGGCGGCGCGATCCTCGCGGCCTTTGCTTCCTATACGGTGGAAAAACGCGTCTCCAAGAACCCGGAAGAATTCGGGCATGGTGCGGTTGCTGGTGTGGCCGGTCCGGAGTCCGCCAACAATGCCGGCGCGCAGACCTCCTTCATCCCGCTGCTCACGCTCGGCATTCCCGCCAATCCGGTGATGGCGCTGATGATCGGCGCGATGATCATTCAGGGTATCGTGCCGGGTCCGAACGTCGCGATCGAACAGCCGGCGCTGTTCTGGGGCATCATTGCCTCCATGTGGATCGGCAACCTGATGCTCGTCATCCTGAACCTGCCGCTGATCGGGCTGTGGGTGAAGCTTCTGACGGTGCCCTATTATGTGCTGTTCCCCATCATCATGGCCTTCTGCGCCATCGGGGTCTACAGCGTCAATTCCAACGTCTTCGATCTCTATGCCGTCGCCTTCTTCGGCTTCATCGGTTACGTGCTGGTGAAACTGCGCTGCGAGCCGGCGCCGCTGCTCCTGGGCTTCGTGCTTGGGCCGCTGCTGGAGGAGAACCTGCGCCGGGCCATGATCCTGTCGCGCGGCGATCCGACCACCTTCGTCACCCGGCCGATCAGCGCCACCCTGCTCTTCATTGCTCTGGCCGTGCTGATCGTCGTCTTCCTGCCCAGCGTTAAGAAGAAGCGCGAAGAGGTTTTCGTAGAAGAAGACTGAGCAATGCCAAAGACTCGGATGCCGGCGATGGAAACATCGCCGGCTTTTTCCGTTTCTGGATCGCCATGACGAATTCGCTTCACCAAAGCGACATATGGTTGACTTAGGCGCTTTTAGGCCCAAGGAAGGGCTGGAAAGAGAGGTCGATATGACGTCGGAAACCGAAAAACGGATCATCGCGCTCGAGGAGACGGCCGCGCATCAGGCGAAGGTGATAGAGGAGCTGTCCGATCAGCTGGCGGAACAGTGGAAGGTGGTGGAACAGACCCGCGCCAAGCTCGAGCGGCTGACGGAGAGGTTCCTGAGCCTGGAGGAACAATCGCTGGACGCGCCCGCGATCACCCGGCCGCCGCATTATTGACAGGGAAGAACGAATGAAAAACGACACCGCCGCGCTGGCCGCCGATATCGTCGATTTCTGGAAGAAGGCCGGACCGGACAAGTGGTTCGACAAGGACGCCGCCTTCGACAACCACTTTCACGACCGTTTCCGCGATGCCCATTTTGCAGCAGCACGGCGTGAGCTGGACGACTGGCTGGAGGGCGCGGAAAGCAGTCTCGCGCTGATGCTTCTGCTGGATCAGTTTCCGCGCAACTGCTTTCGTGGCACCGCTCACATGTATGCAACCGACCCATTGGCGCGGCTTTTTGCCGACGAGGCCATTCGCCGTGGCCACGATCAGGCGATGGGCGGGGATTTGCGCGTTTTCTTCTATCTGCCCTTTTCCCATGCCGAAGATATGGCGGCCCAGCAGCATGCCTGCGTTCTGAACCAGCCGCTTGGCGGGCTCTATCTTCACCACGCCGAAGAACATCGCGATATCGTCGAGCGTTTCGGCCGCTTTCCGCATCGCAATCACATATTGCTGCGGGAAACGACGCCGGCGGAACGGCAATATCTGGATGAAGGCGGCTTTTCCGGTTGAGCCGGAAACGAAAACGCCGCCAGTCCCGAAGGGTGGCGGCGTTCTTAAAGCATGGGGCGGCGACAATCAGCCGTCGAAGAATTCCTTCATCCGGGCGAAGAAGCCCGTTGATTCCGGATTGTTCTCCTTGGAGGAGAGCTGCTCGAACTCCTGCAACAGCTCGCGCTGACGCTTGCTGAGTTTCTGCGGCGTCTCGATCTGGATCTGGATATAGAGGTCGCCCGTCTGCGCCGAACGCAGAACCGGCATGCCCTTACCCTTCAGACGGAACTGCTTGCCCGGCTGGGTTCCTTCCGGAACCGTAACGCGCGACTTGGTGCCGTCGAGCGTCGTGACATCGAAAGTGCCGCCAAGTGCTGCCGTCGTCATGGAGATCGGCACGGTGCAATAAAGGTCGGCGCCGTCGCGCTGGAAGAATTCATGCGGACGCACGGACAGGAAGATGTAGAGATCGCCCGCCGGACCGCCACGCATGCCGGCCTCGCCTTCGCCCTGCAGGCGAATGCGGGTGCCGTCCTCGATGCCCGAGGGAATGTTGACGGAAAGCGAACGTTCTTCGGTTACACGGCCCTGACCGTGGCACTTGCCGCAGGGATCGGAGATCGTTTGCCCGCGACCATGGCAGGTGGGGCAGGTGCGTTCCACCGAGAAGAAGCCCTGTGCTGCACGCACCCGGCCGGAACCCTGACAGGTGGCGCAGGTCTTGGGCTGCGTGCCGGGCTTTGCACCCGAGCCGGAACAGACATCGCAGGTGATCGAGGTCGGAACCCTGATCTGCGCCGTCTTGCCGGTGAAGGCCTCTTCCAGCGTGATTTCCATATTGTAGCGAAGGTCGGCGCCGCGCTCGCGTCCGCCGGAAGAGCGGCGCGCACGGCCGCCGCCCATCATCTCGCCGAAGATGTCTTCGAAGATATCCGAGAAGCCGCCATTGGCGAAACCGCCGCCGCCAAAACCGCCACCGCCGCCCATGCCGCCATTTTCAAATGCGGCGTGGCCGAAACGGTCATAGGCCGCACGCTTCTGCGGGTCCTTCAGCGTTTCATAGGCTTCGTTGATTTCCTTGAATTTCCGTTCGGAATCGGCATCGTCCGGGTTCTTGTCCGGATGGTATTTCATCGCGAGTTTGCGGAAGGCGCTTTTCAGCTCTTTTTCGTCCGCGGTCTTGCTGACGCCAAGTGTTTCGTAAAAGTCTGCTTTCGCCATTAAGTTAACAAGCCCCGCAAATGGATTTCCGGCTGCACGTCGGCAGCCGGATGTCTTGCATATGTTTTCAGGAGACGGGAGGTCACGCGATTAAGCGGACTTCTTGTCGTCCTTGATTTCCTCATAGTCGGCGTCGACGACGTCGTCCTTGCCTTCTGCGGAAGCATCGCCGGCCTCGGCCTGCTGCGCTTCGTAGATGGCCTGACCGAGCTTCATGGAAACTTCCATGAGGGTCTGGGTCTTGGCCTGAATGTCGTCTGCATCCGGCTCAGCGGCTTCGACGGCGGTCTTCAGGCTGGCAATGGCGTCTTCGATAGCCTTGCGATCGGTCTCGGAAACCTTGTCGCCATATTCCTTCACCGACTTCTCGGTAGAGTGGATGAGGCTTTCGGCCTGGTTCTTGGCTTCCACACCCGCACGGCGCTTCTTGTCGGCTTCGGCATTGGCTTCGGCGTCCTTCACCATCTTCTCGATGTCGGCGTCGGAGAGACCGCCGGAAGCCTGGATGCGGATCTGCTGTTCCTTGCCGGTGCCCTTGTCTTTCGCCGAAACCTGCACGATGCCGTTGGCGTCGATATCGAAGGTTACTTCGATCTGCGGAACGCCACGCGGTGCCGGCGGCAGGCCGACGAGGTCGAACTGGCCGAGCAGCTTGTTGTCCTGCGCCATTTCGCGCTCACCCTGCGAGACGCGGATGGTCACGGCCGACTGGTTGTCTTCGGCGGTCGAGAAGGTCTGGCTCTTCTTGGTCGGGATCGTCGTGTTGCGATCGATCAGACGGGTGAAGACGCCACCCAGCGTTTCGATGCCGAGCGACAGCGGGGTCACGTCGAGCAGCAGAACGTCCTTGACGTCGCCCTGCAGAACGCCGGCCTGGATGGCGGCGCCCATGGCAACCACTTCATCCGGGTTCACGCCCTTGTGCGGTTCCTTGCCGAACAGCTGCTTGACGACTTCCTGCACCTTCGGCATGCGGCTCATGCCACCGACGAGAACGACTTCATCGATCTCGGAAGCGGAAACGCCGGCATCCTTGAGTGCTGCCTTGCAAGGCGCGACGGTGCGCTGCACCAGATCGTCCACCAGGCTTTCGAACTTGGCGCGGGTCAGCTTCAGCGTCAGGTGCTTCGGACCGGAAGCATCGGCCGTGATGAACGGCAGGTTGATTTCGGTCTGCTGCGAGGACGAAAGTTCGATCTTCGCCTTTTCGGCAGCTTCCTTGAGGCGCTGCAGAGCGAGCTTGTCGTTCTTCAGGTCGATGCCCTGATCCTTCTTGAACTCGCCGGCCAGATACTCGACCAGACGCATGTCGAAGTCTTCACCGCCGAGGAAGGTATCGCCGTTCGTCGACTTCACTTCGAAGACGCCGTCGCCGATTTCCAGAACGGAAATATCGAAGGTGCCGCCGCCAAGGTCATAAACGGCGATCGTCTTGCCGTCTTTCTTATCGAGGCCGTAAGCGAGTGCTGCCGCGGTTGGCTCGTTGATGATGCGCAGAACATCCAGACCGGCGATGCGGCCGGCATCCTTGGTTGCCTGACGCTGGGCGTCGTTGAAGTAGGCAGGAACCGTGATAACGGCCTTCTCGACCTTTTCGCCGAGATAGGATTCAGCCGTTTCCTTCATCTTCTGAAGGATCATCGCGGAAATCTGCGAAGGGGAATAGGGCTTGTCCTGCGCCTTCACCCATGCGTCGCCATTGTCACCCTTGACGATTTCAAAGGGGACCAGAGCCTTGTCCTTTTCGACGGTCGGATCTTCATAACGGCGGCCGATGAGGCGCTTGACCGCAAACAGGGTGTTGGTCGGGTTGGTGACCGCCTGGCGCTTGGCCGGCTGGCCGACAAGGCGTTCGCCATCGTCGGAAAATGCCACCATGGACGGCGTGGTGCGTGCGCCTTCCGCGTTTTCAATTACTTTCGTGTCCTTGCCGTCCATCACTGCAACGCAGGAATTGGTCGTGCCAAGGTCGATACCGATTACTTTTGCCATGCTCTTCTCTCCTTGAAGCGAGCTGTCGGAACCCCGTGAGGCATTCTTGTGGCAGCTCCTTGACTTGGATTTGCAGTATTTGCTGCAGTTCTGCGGCGTATATAAGGAGCGATTTTTCCTGCTGCAAGGCGCAAGAGAGGGGGAAGCGCAGCAAAAAAGCGCAAGAAACCCCTGTCTGTGCAGAAGCATAGCCATCACGGCTTGCGGAAGAGGGAAAACGCGACTTGTGTGCGACACGGCGCCGTCGGTCGGCATCGCGGCGGGCGAACCGGTGAGGCTTGCTTTTAACGGCATCGGGGTGGGGTGAAATGGCGGACAGGGTGGGATTCGAACCCACGGTACGCTTTCACGCACACACGCGTTCCAGGCGTGCGCCTTAAACCACTCGGCCACCTGTCCTTTTTCAAATCTGCATGTTTTGAAGAATGCAAATCACTGGAACGGCGCGATATATACCGATGAATTCGCAGGGATCAACACGAATCTGACAGTTTTTTGAAATGTCGGCAATTTCCTGCGTTCCGATGCGATTGCAAAGCGGTTTTCCCGCCTTTATCGATGCATTATAGATTTCAAAATATGGCTGTCTGACCGGCAGATCGTAAGCGAGGTGTCCCTGATGAAAGCTTTTTTGCGGTTTTTGAGCTTTCTTTTCCTCGTTGCGGCGGTTTTTCTGGGCGTGCTCGTTCGATCCGCTCGGTTTCCACATCCTCGGTCAACGTCACCGGCATCCTGTCCGTCTGGAACTATCTTCTTCCTGCTTCCCGTACCATGGTGGAAGCGGCCATGGCTCACTATATTCACCCTGAAGCGTGGCGCTTCATTGAAAATGCCCTGTCGGCGGTGCCCGCATTTGCCGTTTCCCTGGCGCTTTCCCTGCTCTGCTGGATGGCGGGTTACAGGAAACACAAGGCGATGAGGCGTTTGTCGGCCTGACCCCGTGTCTGTCGAATTGGGCGCCCGCAGATGTGAAACGTAAGAAGCGGCGGAACTGGCCGCATGGAGGACCGAATGTTCCTGTTCGATACGCTTTCAAAAAAAACGACGATGCCGACCGAAGAAACCGCCTTGCCCGGCCGTGAAGAGGCGCTTGCGGTGCCGGAAGCCCATTTCGTCAATGGCCGGCCCTTGAAGGGGCCTTATCCTGACGGACTTGAAACCATCTATCTCGGCATGGGCTGCTTCTGGGGCGCGGAACGGTTATTCTGGAAAACGCCGGGCGTGTGGGTGACGGCGGTGGGTTATGCCGGCGGCTTCACCCGCAACCCCACCTATCAGGAGACGACGACGGGCCAGACGGGCCACGCCGAAGTGGTCAAGGTTGTCTACGATCCGGCGGTTATCTCACTCTCGGGCCTGCTGAAGATATTCTTCGAGGAGCATGATCCGACACAAGGGATGCGGCAGGGCAACGATGTTGGCACGACCTACCGTTCCGCCATTTACGCGACGACGGAAGGGCAGTTGCAGCAGGCGCAGAAGGCGAGCGATGCTTTTCAACAGGCTTTGGACGAGGCCGGCCATGGCAGCGCCATCACCACCGAGATCGGGCCGCTTGAAAAGTTTTATTACGCTGAAGACTACCATCAGCAATATCTTGCCAAGAACCCGGGCGGCTACTGCGGCCTGAGGGGAACCGGCGTAAGCTGCAATATCGACTAGATTTTTTGCAGGTCGCCCCGGTGGAAAGACCAAAAAAGCGCCAGAATAAAGTTTTTCCACCGGGTCAAAAAAACCGGATGAATTTTTCATTGAGCCATGCAAGGATATGAGGCAAGCACAGCCGGGAAAACGGCTGGCGGTTCCGCAGACATTCCCGGTCAACGGGATTGCGGGAGGACCCTTAAAATATCAATTGCAACAACAGGGCTGCACAATGAAAAAATCCCTTCTGACGCTTTTTGCGCTCGCCGCAATGTCGGCTTCCGCGCTCGCCGCCGATATCAAGCCGGCGCTGGTCTATGGCACGGGCGGCAAGTTCGACAAATCGTTCAACGAAGCCGCTGCGGCCGGCGCTGAAAAGTTCAAGGCAGAAACGGGCATCGAGTTCCGCGATTTCGAACCGACCAGCGACACGCAGGGCGAACAGGCCATCCGCAACTTTGCGAGCAAGGGCTTCAACCCGGTCGTTGCCGTTTCCTTCGCCTGGACCTCGGCCATGGAAAAGGTCGCAGCCGAATTCCCCGACACCAAGTTCGTCATCGTCGATTCCGTCGTCGAGCTGCCGAATGTCCGCTCCGTCGTCTACAAGGAGCACGAAGGCTCCTATCTCGTCGGTCTGCTGGCCGGCATGGCCTCCAAGACCGGCAAGGTCGGCTTCATCGGCGGCATGGATATTCCGCTGATCCGTAAGTTCGCCTGTGGTTATGCACAGGGTGCCAAGGCGGCCAACGACAAGATCGAGGTCTTCCAGAACATGACCGGCACCACGGGTGCTGCCTGGAACGATCCGGTGCGCGGCGGCGAACTCACCAAGAACCAGATCGACCAGGGTGCGGACGTGATTTACGCGGCAGCCGGTGCGACCGGTATCGGTGTGCTGCAGACTGCCGCCGACAACAAGAAGTTCTCGATCGGTGTCGATTCCAACCAGAACCACCTGCATCCCGGCTCTGTTCTGACCTCCATGGTCAAGCGCGTCGATCTGGCCGTCTACAATGCCTACAAGGATGCCAAAGACGACAAGTTCACCCCCGGCATCGTTGCGCTCGGCGTCAAGGAAGATGGCGTCGCCTACGCGGTCGACGACAACAACAAGGCCCTGATCACGCCGGAAATGACCGCCGCCGTGGACAAGGCGAAGGCCGATATCATCTCCGGCGCCGTCAAGGTTCATGACTACATGGCGGATAATTCCTGCCCGAAATGATATGATATGTAACGGGGGCGCATGATGTTTTTCATCTTGCGCCCTTTTCATATCCAGCCTTCGGAGAGGTTTCGGTTTGAGTATGGACCCTGCAATCGAACTGGTGGGCATCGACAAGAAATTCGGTGCCGTTCACGCCAACAAGAATATCAATCTGACCGTCGCCAAGGGCACGATCCACGGCATCATCGGGGAAAACGGTGCCGGGAAGTCGACCCTGATGTCGATCCTCTACGGCTTTTACCAGGCGGATGCCGGTGAAATCCGGGTGAATGGCACGCCCGTCGCGATCCGTGACAGCCAGACGGCCATCAATGCCGGCATCGGCATGGTGCATCAGCACTTCATGCTGGTGGAGAATTTCACCGTGCTGGAAAACGTCATGCTCGGCGCGGAAGGCGGCGCATCGCTCGCCAAGGGCCGGGCGGCGGCCCGCAAGGAATTGCAGCGCCTCGAGGACGATTACGGTCTGGAAGTCGATCCGGATGCGGTCATCGAAGAATTGCCGGTCGGTCTGCAGCAGCGCGTCGAAATCCTTAAAGCCATGTATCGTGGCGCCGAAATCCTGATCCTCGACGAGCCGACCGGCGTTCTGACGCCGGCCGAGGCCGATCACCTTTTCAAGATTCTCGGCGTCCTGCGCGAGCAGGGCAAGACCGTCATCCTCATCACCCACAAGCTGCGCGAAATCATGGCGATCACGGATTCCGTCTCCGTCATGCGCCGCGGTGAAATGGTCGCGACCCGCAAGACCTCCGAAACCAGCGTGGAGGAACTGGCCGAACTGATGGTTGGCCGTCGCGTGCTGCTCAGGGTGGAAAAGGGCGAGACGACACCGGGCGATGTTCTGCTCTCAATCCGCAATCTCACTGTCAAGGACAGTCGCGGCGTCACCATGGTGGACGATGTCTCGCTCGACGTCCGCGCCGGTGAAATCGTCGGCATCGCCGGCGTGGCGGGCAATGGCCAGTCGGAACTACTCGAAGCCATCGCCGGCATCCGCAAGCCCTATTCGGGAGAAATATGGGTGGATGGCCAGAAGGTGGACCGTCCCGATCCGGCGATCTTGCGCAAACTTGGTCTGGCGCATATCCCGGAAGATCGCCACCATATGGGGCTGGTGCTGAAATTCGAGGAATATGAAAACTCCATCCTCGGTTATCACCATGACGAGCGTTACGGCAAAGGACCGTTCCTCAACCCCGAGGCCATCCGCAGGGATGCGGTCGAAAAGATCGAGAAATACGATATCCGCCCGCCGAACCCGCAGCTGAAGACCGCCAATTTTTCCGGCGGCAATCAGCAGAAGATCGTCGTCGCCCGCGAAATCGAACGCGACCCGAAGATGCTGATCATCGGCCAGCCGACACGCGGCGTGGATATCGGCGCCATCGAATTCATCCATCGCCGCATCATTGAAATGCGCGATGCCGGTAAGGCGATTTTGCTGGTTTCGGTCGAGCTCGATGAAATCCGTTCCCTTTCGGACCGGATCATGGTCATGTTCGCCGGCCGTGTCGTTGGAGAAAAAACGGCGGAAGCCGAAGAACAGACGCTGGGCCTGATGATGGCCGGCATCGCCGCATGAGGCATGAATGAGCACCGCTTCCGTACCCCTACCAAACTGGATCAGCTACGGTCTGTTGCCGTTGCTGAACGTCGTCACCGCCTTTCTGATTTCCGGCCTCGTTGTCTGGTCGATCGGGGAAAGCCCGCTGGCGGCGCTGCGCCTGCTCATCGAAGGTGCGCTCGGCCGTGGCGACGCCATCGGCTTCACGCTGTTCTACACGACGAGCTTCATCTTCACCGGCCTTTCCGTCGCCGTGGCCTTCCATGCCGGCCTCTTCAATATCGGTTCCGAAGGTCAGGCCTATATTGGCGGGCTGGGTGCGGCGCTGGTGGCGCTGGCGCTCGACCGTTACGTGCCGTGGTATGTGACGATGCCCTTCGCCGTCATCGGTGCCGCGCTTTTTGGCGCGGCCTGGGCCTTCATTCCGGCCTGGCTGCAGGCAAAACGCGGCAGCCACGTCGTCATCACCACCATCATGTTCAACTTCATCGCGGCTGCACTGATGGTCTATCTGCTGGTGAATGTGCTGATCGTGCCGGGCAAGATGGCGCCGGAAACGCGCACCTTTCTGCCGGGCGGGCAATTGCCGAAGCTTGACTGGTTGATGGCGCTGTTCGGCCTTAAGCTCGGGCCGGCGCCGTTCAACGTCTCCTTCATCATCGCACTGGTCATGTGTTTCCTCGTCTGGGTGCTGATCTGGCGCACCAAGCTCGGTTATGAGATGCGCACGCTCGGCATCAGTCCCTCAGCCGCTATCTATGCCGGCATTCCCTATGCACGCACCGTCATCATCGCCATGCTCATTTCGGGCGGTCTGGCGGGCATGATGGCGCTGAACCCGGTCATGGGGGCTTCCGCCCGTCTGCAGGTGGAATTCGTCGGCGGTGCAGGCTTCGTTGGCATTGCCGTGTCGCTGATGGGGCGGAGCCATCCGCTCGGCATCATCTTCTCGGCATTGCTGTTTGGCATTCTCTATCAGGGCGGTGCGGACCTTTCTTTCGAGATGCCGAATATTACCCGCGAGATGATCGTGGTGATCCAGGGTCTGGTGATCCTGTTTGCCGGCGCGCTGGAATATATGTACCGGCCGGCGGTCGTCCGCATCTACCAGCGTTTGGCAAAGGGGTGAGCCGATATGGATTTTTTCGATATGCTGGTCAGCATCCTCGGCTCGACCGTCCGCCTCACCATCCCGCTGCTCTTTACCGCACTTGCCGGGCTTTTTTCCGAACGCGCCGGCGTGTTCGATA
Source organism: Agrobacterium sp. LY4 (assembly GCF_001526585.1). Classification (NCBI taxonomy): domain Bacteria; kingdom Pseudomonadati; phylum Pseudomonadota; class Alphaproteobacteria; order Hyphomicrobiales; family Rhizobiaceae; genus Agrobacterium; species Agrobacterium sp. LY4. Next base: position 70,522 of record NZ_ASYA01000001.1, read on the forward strand.
TCGGGCTTGAAGGCAAGATGCTGGCGGCGGCCTTCGCCTCCGCCTGCGTCGCCTATCTCACAGCGGACCCATGGGCCGGTCTACTGGCGGGCATCACTGTTTCCATCCTCTTCTCGTTGATCCATGGTTTCGCCGTCATCACCAATCGCGGCAATCAGATTGTGTCGGGCGTGGCGCTCAACTTCATCGCCGCCGGCCTGACGGTGGTTCTGGGGCAAGCCTGGTTCGGGCAGGGCGGCCGCACGCCGCAATTGCCGTCCGAAGGCCGCTTTGCGCCGATCATCCTGCCGGGTGCGGATGCGATGCGCGAAGTGCCTTTCATCGGCCCGCTTTATGCCAATGTCATCTCCGGCAACAATATCCTCACTTATCTCGCTTTTCTGGCGGTGCCGCTCTCCTGGTGGGTGCTTTACCGCACCCGTTTCGGCCTGCGTCTGCGCGCCGTGGGTGAAAACCCGGGCGCGGTGGATACGGCAGGCATTTCGGTGACATGGATGCGCTTTCGCGCCGTCATCGTCGCCGGTTTCCTCTGCGGTTTCTCGGGCGCCTATCTTGCCGTTGCGCAATCGGCGGCCTTCATCGCCAATATGTCGGCCGGCAAGGGCTATATTGCGCTCGCGGCGCTGATTTTTGCCAAATGGAAGCCGGTGCCGGTCATGTTCGCCTGCCTGCTCTTCGGTTTTCTGGATGCCTTCGCCAACTTCATGCAGGGTAAATCCGTGCCCGGTATCGGCGAGGTGCCGGTGCAGATTTTCCAGGCCATGCCCTATATTCTGACCTGCATCCTGCTTGCCGGTTTCATCGGCGTCGCCAAGCCCCCCAAGGCCGGTGGCGTTGCCTATGCGAAGGAGCGTTAAACCCATGTCCCGAGACCCGATGTCCCATGCCCTGTTCGAGGCAGCGGTGGAGGCCATGGCCTTTGCCCATGCGCCCTATTCGAAATTTCCGGTCGGTGCGGCGATCCGCGCCGAAGACGGCAAGATCTACAAGGGCGCCAATATCGAGAACCTCTCCTTCCCGCAGGGGTGGTGCGCTGAACCTTCCGCCATCAGCGCCATGATCATGGGTGGGGCGAAGAAGATCAGCGAAATCGCCGTTATCGCCGAAAAGCTTGCTCTTTGCCCACCCTGCGGCGGCTGCCGGCAGAAGATCGCCGAATTCGCCACGCCGGATACGAAAGTCTATCTCTGCGACGAAACCGGCGTGCAGAAGGTGATGACCATGGAAGAGCTTTTGCCCTTCAGCTTCAAGACAGAGCTGCCCTGATGCCGGATATGCTGATCGATATTCTGGTGGAACGCCTGAACGGCCTGATGCCGCGTGTCGCCATCGTCCTCGGCTCGGGTCTCGGTTCACTGGTGGAAGACGTCAGCGATCCGATCCGGGTGCCCTATGCCGAACTTCCCGGTTTTCCCGCAAGCGGCGTTTCCGGCCATGCGGGCGAGCTGGTGGCGGGCTATCTTGGTGGTGAGCCGGTCATGATGCTCTCCGGCCGGGTGCATTATTACGAAAAGGGCGATCCGTCCGCCATGCGCGCGATCATCGGGGCGCTGGCCGGTCTCGGCGTGCAGTCGCTCATCCTCACCAATTCGGCAGGTTCGGTCAGGCAGGATATGCCGCCCGGGTCGGTCATGCAGATCACCGATCACATCAACTATTCCGGCATGAACCCGCTGATTGGCGAGGAAAGCGACCGCCGCTTCGTCGGCATGACCACCGCTTACGATCCCGATCTGATGCTTGCCATGCGCAACGCCGCCATCCGCGCCACGGTGCCTTTGTTCGGCGGCGTCTATATGTGGTTTTCCGGCCCGAGCTTCGAAACGCCGGCGGAAATCCGCATGGCGCGGCTGCTGGGGGCGGATGCCGTTGGCATGTCCACCGTGCCGGAAGTCATCCTTGCGCGCTTTTTCGGGATGCGCGTTGCCGCCGCATCGGTTATTACCAATTACGGTGCCGGCATGACCGGCGCGGAACTGAGCCATGAGGAAACCAAGGACATGGCTCCGGTGGGCGGCAAGAGACTTGCCGCTATCTTAAAGGAAATGATCGCAGGAGGAGCGTGACCATGGAACTCCAGCGTCCGCGCGAAGCGGCTGCCCTGACACTGTCCTTGCTGGACCTGACCAATCTTAAGGAAGACTGCACACCCGAGCAGATCGCGGCTTTGTGCCAAAGGGCGCATACGGAATACGGCAATACGGCTGCAATCTGCATCTGGCCGCGCTTCGTGGCGCAGGCCCGTGCTGCTTTCGGAAAAGACCATGCTATCCGCATCGCCACGGTCGTCAATTTTCCTTCGGGCGATCTGGACATCGCGACCGTGGTTGCCGAAACCGAGGCGGCAATCCGCGACGGCGCTGACGAAATCGATCTCGTCATTCCCTATCGCAAATTCATAGCAGGCGATGAAACGGCGGTGTCCACCATGGTGGCCGCCGTTCGCAAGGCCTGCGCAGCACCCGTGTTGCTCAAGGTCATTCTTGAAACCGGCGAGTTGAAGGACAAGGCGCTGATCCGTCGCGCATCCGAACTCGCCATTGCCGAAGGGGCCGATTTCATCAAGACCTCAACCGGCAAGGTTGCCATCAATGCCACGCTGGAGGCAGCCGACATCATGTTGCAGGCGATCCGCGACAGCCGGCAGAAGGTGGGTTTCAAGCCCGCCGGCGGCATCGGCACGGTGGAGGACGCCACGCTTTACCTCAGGCTTGCGGAAACCATCATGGCGCCCAACTGGGCCATGCCGTCCACCTTCCGTTTCGGCGCTTCGGGTGTTCTCGATGATGTGCTGAACGTGCTGGCCGGCGGCGAGCCCGCCAAGGCCGCCAGCGGGTATTGAGCTTGATCCCGCAGGAAATCATCCGCCGCAAACGCGATGGCCTGTCACTTGAGCCTCGGGAGATTGCCGCTTTCATAGAGGCGCTTTCGAAAGACGGCATCTCGGAAGGGCAGGCGGCCGCCTTTGCCATGGCGGTGTTCTTTCGCGGCATGAACCGGGATGAGATGGTGGCGCTGACACTCGCGATGCGCGACAGCGGCGATATCCTCTCATGGAGCGATCTCGGCAGGCCGGTGGCGGACAAGCATTCCACCGGCGGCGTCGGCGATAATGTCTCCCTGATGCTCGCCCCCATCGTTGCCGCCTGCGGTCTCGCCGTGCCGATGATTTCCGGCAGGGGCCTTGGCCATACCGGCGGCACGCTGGACAAGCTGGAAGCGATCCCCGGTTACAACGTCATGCCGGACGAGGTGTTGTTTCGCCGGACGGTGAAGACGGTCGGCTGCGCCATCATCGGCCAGACGGGCGATCTCGCTCCCGCCGACAAACGGCTTTATGCCATTCGCGATGTGACCGCGACGGTCGATTCCATACCGCTGATCACGGCCTCCATCCTGTCGAAGAAGCTTGCAGCCGGGCTGCAGACGCTGGTTCTGGATGTGAAGGTCGGCAGCGGTGCTTTCATGCAGAGTGTTGAGGATGCCCGCAATCTGGCCCGCGCGCTGGTCGATGTGGCGAATGGTGCAGGGCTGCCGACAACGGCGCTGATAACCGACATGAACCAGCCGCTCGGCGATGCCGCCGGTAATGCGGTCGAAATCGTCAATTGTCTGGATTTTCTGGCCGGTCGCAAGGCCGGCACCCGTCTTGAAAAGGTGGTCCTGTCCTTTGCGGCGGAAATGCTAGTGCAGGCGCAAAAGGCGGCCACGCTGGAGGAAGGAGAGGCGCTGGCGTCAGCTGCGCTCTCCTCCGGCCGGGCGCTGGAAATCTTTGCGCGGATGGCTTCGGCACTGGGCGGTCCATCGGATTTCGTCGAGCGCCCGTCGCGCTATTTGCCATCAGCGCCGGTCATTCTTCCGGTTCTGGCGGAGCGCAGCGGTTTGCTCGCCTCCTGCGCCACGCGCGATCTTGGCATGGTTGTCGTCGAACTCGGCGGCGGCAGAAGAAAGCCATCAGACACGATCGATCCTTCCGTCGGTATTTCGGATATCCTGCCGCTCGGTACGAAAGTGGAAAAGGGCGAGCCGATCGCCATTGTCCACGCCGCTTCCAGTGACGAAGCGGAACATGCCGTGAAAAGAATAGCGGCCTGCTATGGAATTGCTGACAGCGCGCCGGAAATCGATGCGCCCATTCTCGAGCGGATCACCTGACCAGCCGCATCTCGCCGCCCGATACCTTGAAAGACGACAATTGCTTCAGGAAGCTCATGCCGATCAGCATGTTGCTAAGCGCATTGTCCTTCAGCACCATGGCGTCGACATTCTGAACCCGGATAGCGCCGATCTCCACCCGGTCCAGTTTCACATAGGCCGCCATGGTCTGACCATTGGCCGTTGAAATCGCATATTTAAAATCGAGGCTGTTGACGCCGTAACCGAGACGGCGCGCAATCGTCTCGTTGATGGCGACCATGGAAGCGCCGGTATCGACAAGCCCGTCGAAGGATTTGCCGTTGATGCGGAAGGTGGCATTGAAGTGGCCGCGGGCATCCGCTTTCAGATTGACGCCGCCAAGGGAGACGGACTCCGGTTTGGCCGCTTCGGGTCTGGCTTCCGCTTTCTCGATGCTCGTTTCCGGGCGCGGCTGAAATTTTTCCACCAGCGCCGGAATTTGCGTGGCACCGACCGAAAGACCAACAAGCAGGAAAATCGCGCGCGCCAGCAAGTCGTTGCTCCTCAAAGGGCAGGGTTATTTTTGCCGAGAATAGACGTAAAACATGCTGAAATCTTAAAAGAAAAAGCCATTCGCCGCTTATCGGGCGGCGAATGGCTCAAACGGTTAAGCGATGATGAACGGCGTTATTTGGTGCCATACATGCGGTCGCCGGCGTCCCCGAGGCCGGGAACGATATAACCCTTCTCGTTCAGATGGCTGTCGATGGCGGCGGTGTAGATATGCACATCGGGATGCGCTTCACGGAAATTCTTGATGCCTTCGGGCGCCGCCAGCAGACACAGAAAGCGGATGTTCTTCGCACCGCGTTCCTTCAGCTTTTCCACGGCGGCGATGGAGGAGTTGCCGGTTGCCAGCATCGGATCGACAACGATGATAAGGCGCGCATCGAGGCTTTCCGGAGCCTTGAAGTAATATTCGACAGCTTCCAGCGTGTCATGATCGCGATAAACGCCGATATGGGAAACACGCGCCGAAGGCACGAGCTCGAGCATGCCTTCCAGCAGGCCGTTGCCGGCGCGCAGGATGGAGGCGAAAACCAGCTTCTTGCCTTCGAGCACGGGGGCTTCGATGGTTTCGAGCGGCGTATCGATGGTTTCCATCGTCATCTCAAGGTCGCGCGTCACTTCATAGCAGAGCAGCGTCGAAATTTCCCTGAGCAGGCGGCGGAAGCCGGCCGTGGAAGTTTCCTTCTTGCGCATGATGGTAAGTTTGTGCCGCACCAGCGGATGTTCGATGACTGTGACGCCGTCCATGAAACTGGCCTTCCTTTTATCTTATGCCCCTGTAATTCACCGAAAGCGTGCTTTTCGCAAGCCTTCTTCGCGGTTTTACCCTGCGAACCGCAACGTCAGGCGCCGTCGAGTTTCGCAAGCAGTCGTGCGCGTGTTGCCTCGTCCACGAAGGCGCATTCCAGCGCGGTCCGCGTCATGCGGTCGATCTCGGCATCGCTGAAGCCGAACTCATCCGCAGCCAGCGCATATTCCCGCGCAAGCGAGGTGAAGAAGAACGGCGGGTCGTCGGAACTGATGCACACTCGCACCCCTGCATCGCTGAGAGCTTTCAGCGGGTGGCTGGCAAAATCAGGATAGACGTTGAGAGCGATATTCGAGCCGGGGCAGACTTCCAGAACCGTTCCCGCCTCGGCCAACCGGGTGATGAGACCGGCATCTTCGATGGCGCGCACGCCATGCCCGATGCGGGACGGTTTGACGAGATCGAGCGCATCGGCAACGCTTTCCGGTCCGCAAACCTCGCCGGCATGAATGGTTAGTCCAAGGCCGGCATCGCGGGCGATGTCGAAGGCGCGTGCATAATCGGCGACGCGGCCCATCCGCTCCTCGCCGGCCATGTTGAAGCCCGTCACCAGCGGATGTTGGGCACGTGCCGCATATTCGGCCGCGGCGATTACCCGCTCCGGGCCGAAGTGGCGCTCACCGGTGACGATGATGCGGGTTTCGATCCCCGTCTTTTCCCTTGCGATGCGGATGCCTTCGGCAATGCCGGCTAGATAGGCGTCGGCACCGAGCCCGATGCGGTCGCCGTGATCGGGCGAAATGATCAGTTCGCTATAGATCGTATTGGCTTCGGCGAGTTCGGTCAGGTAGGTCTCAGTCAGGATGGCATAGTCCTCATCCGTTTTGAACACCTGCGCCACCGCATCGTAACAACGGATGAATTCGGCGAAATCCGACCAGACATATTGGCCGTCCCGCAGAAAGCCGCTGGTGTCGATGCCGTATTTCTCCGCCTGTTTCGCGACAAGGGCGGGCGGGGCCGCACCTTCGATGTGGCAGTGAATTTCCGCTTTCAGCAAATGCGATGTCAAATGAAGCTCCTGCCGTGAGAACCGGCCTCGATGCCAAGATGGTGGGCGATGCTTTCGCCGATATCGGCGTAGCTTGAACGGATGCCGACATCGCGTGAGCGAATGCCCGGCCCGAATGCCATGATCGGCACCCGTTCCCGTGTATGGTCCGTGCCCCGCCAGGTGGGGTCGCAGCCGTGATCGGCGGTCAGAAGGGCGATATCGCCTGGCGCCATCTTGCGATGGATTTCGGGGATTCGCGCATCGAAGGCCTCAAGGGCGGCGGCGTAACCGGCAACGTCGCGGCGATGGCCATAAAGCATGTCGAAATCGACGAAATTGGTGAAGACGAGATCGCCGTTTTCAGCCTCGTCGATAGCCTGCAACGTCGCATCCATCAGGGCGCTGTTGCCATTTGCCTTGATGACGCGCGAGACGCCCTGATGGGCATAGATATCGCCGATCTTGCCGATGGCGTGTACTTTTCGGCCGGCCTCCAGAAGTCTGTCGAGCAGGGTCGGCTCCGGCGGCAGAACGGAGAAATCGCGGCGGTTGCCGGTGCGTTCGAAAGTCGCGACCGTCTCGCCGATGAAGGGGCGGGCGATGACGCGGCCGATATTCAGCGGATCGAGCAGCTTGCGCACGGTCTCGCAGAGCGCGATGAGACGCTCCAGACCGAAATGCGTTTCATGCGCGGCGATCTGGAAAACGGAATCGGATGAGGTGTAGCAGATCGGTTTACCGGTCCTGATATGCTCCTCGCCGAGCGCAGCGATGATCTCGGTGCCGGAAGCATGGCAATTGCCGAGAATGCTCGGAATATCGGCTTGCCTGCAGATCGCTTCCACCAGTTCCGGCGAAAACGCATCGCCTTCCGTCGGGAAATATCCCCAGTCGAAGGTGACGGGCGTACCGGCGATCTCCCAGTGACCGGAAGGCGTGTCCTTGCCCTTGGAGATTTCGCTGGCGGAGCCGTGCAGGCCGAAAATGCGCTCAGGCGGTTCCATGCCGGCGGGAATGTCGCCGCTTGCCTGCCGCGCGATCTCCAGCAGGCCGAGCGAACACATGTTCGGCAGTTTCAGCGGACCGGAGCGAAGCCCCGCTTTGTCGGCAGCTCCTGCTGCACAGAATTCCGCGATATGGCCGAGTGTGTTTGCGCCAAGATCGCCATAACGCTCCGCGTCGGGTGCGCCGCCGACGCCGAAGGAATCCAGAACGAGAAGAAATGCTCTTGCCATAACTCACCGAAACAAAATGCGCCGACGGGCAATGTCAGGCCGAACTGTCGTTATAGATCAGCAAAACGTGAAGAAGGAAGTGCTTTTATGAACCATCCGGTAAAACCAGCTGCTTAGTCCTTGTCCCGTTTCGGTTTGGGGGCGTTGAGGTTGCGCAGGACATACCACCCCGCAGCCACCACCATCGCCGCCAGAATATACCACGTAACGGCATAGGAGAGGTGGTTGTTGGGAAAGGTGAGCATGGTCTTGCCGCCGACCGGCAGGCCGCCCGGATTGGGTGTCGCATCGGCGTCGACATAGAACGGCGCGACATCGGAAAGGCCCGATGCCTGCGAGATTTGCGGAATGTTGCGGGAATACCAGCGGCCGTTTGCCGGATCGTTGGTGCGCAGGAAAAGCCCACCGGTCTCGGGCGCGCGCATCAGCCCGACGATCTCGACGTTTCCGGTCGGTTCGCCTTCCTGGCGGGAGGACGGGTCGCGCCTGTCGGACGGCACGAAGCCGCGATTGACGATGATGCTGGAGCCATCGTCCCGCTTGAGCGGCGTCATCACCCAGTAACCGGGGCCGAGGTCCGTGACCGTATAGACCTGAACCTCCCTGTCATTGAGGAAGGTGCCGGACAGTTTCACACGGCGATATTCGTATTCCGCCGGATCGCCGAGCGCCGGCCATTCTTTGACGGCAGGGGCGTCGACGGGATCGGCATGGGCGCGGGCTTCGACCCGCTCGATAAGATCGAGCTTCCAGGAAAGGCGCTTGACCTGCCAAGTACCGAGCGCGAGCAGCAGACCCGTCAGAACAACGGTCAGGAACAGGACGACGATGGCCGCAGGGCGGATGCGCCGGTTATGGGGTGTGGTTTCGCTCATGTCACGGTCCTTGCGAAGCGCGCCTGGCAGAAACCAGTCTGCTTTGGCGGGTTTCCTAGAGCATTTCCAGGAAAAGTGGAACCCGGTTTTCCGTCCGGAAATGCGCCAAAACAAAGAGTTAGAGTGTTTTCGCGATTCGAAGAAAAGCGAAAAACTCTAGCGCCCGCATGCGCTTTTTCCAGCAAATAACCCCATAAATCGCACCACGATTCATGGGGTTATGTGTTGGTGCGTTAGCCGGCCCGCCGGAAACCCGGCAGGCCGTTTATTATGCTGCTCAGGGCAGGTTCTTCACATCTTCGATGTGCAGCGGCATCATGTTCTTGTTCATGTTGTACATGACCCAGAGCGAGCCGGAGAGCGTGATCAGGAGCACCACGACGGTGAAGATCAGCGCCATGAAGGTCCAGCCGCCTTCGGACTTGGTGTCCATGTGCAGGAAGTAGATCATGTGCACGAAGATTTGGATGACGCCGAGACCCATGATCGCGATGACCAGCAGGGTCTTGTTTTCAAGAACGTCGCCCATGACCAGCCAGAAGGGGATCGCCGTCAGGATGACCGACAGGACGAAGCCGATCATGTAGCTCTTGAAGGTGCCGTGGCTCGCGCCATCATGGTGATGATGGTCGTCGCCATGCGCGTCGTGATGTGCGTGTGCTTCGGAACTCATCAAAGAACTCCCATGAGGTAAACGAAGGAGAAGACGCCGATCCAGATGACGTCAAGGAAGTGCCAGAACATCGACAGGCACATCAGGCGGCGCTTGTTTGCCGCGATCAGGCCGTGCTTGGCGACCTGGAACATCAGCGTGACGAGCCAGATGATGCCGAAGGTGACGTGCAGACCGTGCGTACCGACCAGCGCGAAGAAGGCCGACAGGAACGCCGAACGCTGCGGACCCGCGCCTTCCGCGATCAGGTGATGGAACTCGTAAAGTTCCACGGCGAGGAAGGCGAGGCCGAAGAGGCCGGTCACACCCAGCCAGACCAGCGTGGCCTTTACCTTCTGCTTTTCCATTTCCAGCATGGCGAAGCCATAGGTGATGGAGGAGAGAAGCAGGAAGCCGGTATTGATCGCCACCAGCTTCAGGTCGAACAGGTCGGCGCCGGAAGGGCCGGCCGCATAGTTGCGGCCGACAACGGCATAGGTGGCAAACAGCGTCGCGAAGATAAGGCAGTCGCTCATCAGGTAGAGCCAGAAGCCCAGCGAGGTGCCGTTCTCCGGGTGATGGTCTTCCTTCAGGTAGAAGACCGGTGGTTCAGCGCCGTCGACGCTTTGTGCAGGTGTATGAGACATGTTCCGTTACGCCTGTTCCGCGAGCAGCTTGGTACGCTCCGCTTCGACCGTCGAAACGTCGGAAGCCGGAATGTAATAATCGCGATTGTAGTTGAAGGTATGGGCGATGGAGACCGCGATGATGGCGAGCATCGACAGAGCCGCAAGCCACCAGATGTGCCATACCAGGGCGAAGCCGAGAACCACGCTGATGGCGCTGATGATCACGCCCGCGCCGGTGTTCTTCGGCATATGGATCGGAATGAAGCCTTCCTTGGGACGGTTGTAACCGCGCTTCTTCATATCCGCCCAGGCGTCGACATCATGGATGACGGGCGTAAAGGCGAAGTTGTAGGCGGGCGGCGGCGACGATGTCGACCATTCCAGCGTACGGCCGTTATAGGGGTCGCCGGTCACGTCACGCAACTTGTCGCGCTTCAGGAAGCTGACGATGAGCTGGATGACGAAGGAGGCTATGCCGAGCGCGATCAGGAAGGCGCCGAAGGCGGCGATCACGAACCAGATCTGCAGGGAATTATCTTCGAACTGGCTGATACGGCGGGTGATGCCCATCAGGCCGAGAATATAAAGCGGCATGAAGGCGAAATAGAAGCCGATGAACCAGAACCAGAAGGACAGCTTGCCCCAGAACGGATCGAGCCGGTATCCGAATGCCTTCGGGAACCAGTAGACGATACCCGCAAGCACACCGAACACGACGCCACCGATGATGGTGTTGTGGAAGTGGGCGATGAGGAACAGCGAGTTGTGCAGCACGAAGTCCGCCGGTGGAACGGCGAGAAGAACGCCGGTCATGCCGCCGATGACGAAGGTGATCATGAAGCCGATGGTCCAGAGCATCGGAACGTCGAACTTGATGCGGCCCTTATACATGGTGAAGAGCCAGTTGAAGATCTTCGCGCCCGTCGGGATCGAGATGATCATCGTGGTGATGCCGAAGAAAGCGTTGACGCTTGCACCGGAACCCATGGTGAAGAAGTGGTGCAGCCACACGATATAGGCGAGGATGGTGATGACGCCCGTGGCGTAGACCATCGATGCATAACCGAAAAGGCGCTTGTTGGAGAAGGTCGAGACGATTTCCGAGAAGACGCCGAAGGCCGGCAGCACCAGGATGTAGACTTCGGGATGGCCCCAGATCCAGATGAGGTTGACATACATCATCGGATTGCCGCCGAGATCGTTGGTGAAGAAGTTGGTGCCAACGTAACGGTCGAGGGTGAGAAGGGCGAGCGTGCCGGTCAGGATCGGGAAGGAGGCCACGATCAGGATGTTCGAACACAGCGATGTCCAGACGAAGATCGGCAGGCGCATCATGGTCATGCCAGGCGCGCGCATCTTGATGATCGTCACGATCAGGTTGATGCCCGATAGCGTCGTTCCCACACCGGCGATCTGCAGACCCCAGATATAATAATCGACCCCGACACCCGGGCTTCCATCGATGCCGGAGAGCGGCGGATAGGCCAGCCAGCCGGTCTGCGCATATTCACCGATGAACAGCGAGATCATGGTGATGACGGCGCCGGCCGTGGTCATCCAGAAGGAGAAGTTGTTGAGGAAGGGGAACGAAACGTCGCGGGCGCCGATCTGCAGCGGCACGACGAAGTTCATCAGACCCGTGATCATCGGCATGGCCATGAAGAAGATCATGATGACGCCGTGGGCCGTGAAGATCTGGTCGTAATGGTGCGGCGGAAGGTAACCTTCCGATCCGCCAGACGCGATCGCCTGCTGGACGCGCATCATGATGGCATCGGCGAAACCGCGCAAAAGCATGACCAGCGCCAGAATGATGTACATGATACCGATCTTCTTGTGATCGATGCTCGTGAACCATTCATTCCAGAGATAGCCCCAGAGGCGGAAATAGGTGAGGGCGCCGACGACGGCGATACCGCCCAGAGCCACGGCCGCGAAGGTCGCGACAAGAATGGGCTCGTGAAGCGGGATGGACTCCCATGTCAGCTTCCCGAACAGGAACGACGTTTGATCGGAATTGACGATCATTTTTAGCCTCTTGCGATTCTAAGACATAAGATCGGCGCAGCCATTGGCCGCGCCGCATAATGCCGGGACGTATCCGTCAGCCAGCGACTTGTTTCGTTTCCGGCAGCGCCGCAGGCTCGAAAGTCTGTCCTTCGAGCGCAGCCGGAGTGGATTGGGGACCGCTGGCGACGCCAAAGGGCGCAAGCGGCGTGCAGACGACGGAGTTCAGCGCCTTGGCGATATCGATGCCTTCCTTGCCGCCGCCGCCATTGGCGTCGATATGCATCATGTCACGCATGCAGAGCTTGTTGGGCTCGACGCAGCGGTTGAGGATGGCGCTGTAGAGTTCGGGATCGACCGAAGCGAAATATTGTACCGGCTCGCGCTCGGAAGGCTTGGCGAATTCCAGATATTCCTGACGGCCGAAGCCCTTGCCGCTTTCTTTCGCCTTCGCCACCCACTGGTCGAAGCCCTGCTGGCTGAGGCCGTGGAACTTGAAGCGCATGTGGGAGAAGCCGGGGCCGGAGAAGTTGGCCGAGAAGCCGTCATAAACGCCTTCCTTGTTGATGACGGCGTGCAGCTTGGTCTGCATACCGCCCATGGCGTAGATCTGGCCGGCGAGCGCGGGCACGAAGAAAGAGTTCATCGCCGTCGTGCCGGTGATCTTGAAATTGATCGGAACATCGACCGGAGCAGCGAATTCATTAACGCTGCCAATGCCGAGTTCGGGATAGAAGAACAGCCACTTCCAGTCCATGGCCACCACTTCCACCGTGATCGGTTTGACATCGGCGGTCACCTGGCGGTTCTCGTCGATACGCTCCAGCGGGCGATAGGGGTCGAGACGGTGAGTGGAAATCCAGGTGACCGTGCCGAGCATCAGGATGATGGCGACCGGAGCCGACCAGATCACCATTTCAAGGCGCGTGGAGTGGTGCCACTCGGGATCGTAATCCTCGGCCTTTGCCGATTCCCGATACTTCCATGCGAAGAAAAGCGTCAGGACGATGACGGGGACGATGATCAGCAGCATCAAGACCGTGGACGTGATGATAAGATCGCGCTGCTGGATGGCGACGTCGCCCGAAGGGTTCATCACCACGAGGTTACAGCCGCTGAGCAGCAGCAGAGCCGGGATTGCCAGAAGGGCGGACGGGAGTTTTTTGATCATGCGCACGTTCTTTGAACTCGTACAGTTTGGATTATGCCGCGAATAATTGCCGAACATCATTTTTCAAATGAGGTATATTGTCGCGGTGCAGCGAAACCTTCGCGATGCACCATGTCTCGGGCAGAGCTGCGTTTAAGGACGGAGCGCGTGCATTATCGCATGGTCGGCTGACTGGGCAACCCTTTATTGCCAAACTTCAATTGACGTTACGTAGGGTGCGTGTGACAATCCGTCGCATCGTAACGCAACGGAAGAGGAGCCGGCGCGTTACAGGAAATGGTTCGTCCATGACGCAGGAGGGATATTATGAGTTATACGAATGCTGCTCCATCCTTTGGGCAGGCGCCGGAGGCGAACGGAAATGGGGCCGGTCCCGTTAAGGTCGATCCGGATCGCATCACGATTGCGGTCATTCTTGCGAGAATGACGGAATTCTTTGACTTTTTCATCTATGCCATCGCCTCCGCGCTCGTTTTCCCCCACGTCTTCTTTTCTTTCGTCGATCCGCTGACGGCGACGCTCTATTCCTTTGCGGTTTTCTCACTGGCCTTTATCGCAAGGCCGATCGGCTCGCTGATCTTCCTCCAGATCGACCGCAAATTCGGGCGCGCCGTGAAGCTGATGGCCGCCCTCTTCACGCTCTGTGGTTCCACCATGGCGATCAGCTTTCTTCCGTCCTATGCGGAAGCGGGCATGCTTGCTCCCTGTCTTCTGGCGGTATTCCGCATCGGCCAGGGCCTTGGGCTCGGCGGCGCATGGGACGGTCTTGTTTCGCTGCTCGCCATGAATGCACCGCAGAAACAGCGCGGCTGGTACGCCATGATGCCGCAGATCGGTGCGGCCATGGGCTTCGGTCTCGCCAGCGCCTTTTTTATTGTCTTCGTGACACAGCTTTCCAATGCGGAATTCCTCGCCTGGGGCTGGCGTTTCCCGTTCTTCGTGGCGCTGGCGCTGAATGTTCTCGCGCTCTTCGCCCGCCTGCGCATGATCGTGACGCCGGAATTCCAGGCCATGCTGGAACAGCACGAGCTGGAACCGCGCCCCATGTTCAAGATGCTGCGCTCGCAGTTTCCGGTGGTGGTCACAGGTGCATTCGTGCCGCTGGCAAGCTTTGCGCTCTTTCATCTTGTCACGGTCTTCCCGTTGAGCTGGGTTTCGCTCAACACCAGCCAGCGTGTCTCGGACTTCCTGTTCGTGCAATTCGTCAGCGCCATCATCGCCGGCGGAATGATTGTGGTCTCCGGTATTCTGGCCGACCGGATCGGCAGGCGGAAGCTTCTGGCCATCGCAGCGGTGCTGATCGGCCTTTTCAGTCTGGTTGCGCCGGTTCTTCTTGGTTCCGGCGATATTGGCCGCTATCTCTTTGTGCTGATCGGATTCTCGCTGCTTGGCCTGTCTTTCGGGCAGGCGGGCGGCGCGCTTGCTTCCCGCTTCAGCCGTGAGTACCGCTATACCGGCGCATCGCTCACCTCGGATATTTCCTGGCTGATCGGCGCCGGTTTTGCGCCGCTCGTCGCGCTCGGATTTTCGTCCAAATTCGGCCTTTTCGCAGTCGGTATTTACCTGATGTCGGGTGCGCTCTGCACGCTGATTGCCCTTTGGTTCAGCCGCACGCTGGACATGCCTTCGGAGTGATCTAGGCAATTTAAAAATCTCTGCAGCCATCGCGCCGCGGAATCCTGTCGGATTTCGCGGCGTTTTTGTTTTTTTATTGCGCCGAGTCGATTTTAATCTTGACTCGGTCGATCATGAAATATTATGTAAGCAATACTGACGTAATTCAGTGTATCTCACCGCCGGAAAGCCGGCCATCAGGGAACGCGATGCGAACGACGACGATCATTATTTGCGAAAAAGCGGCCATCGCCGCCAAGCCGTTTGACGGCCGCAAAACGACCGTTCGCGCCATTAAACGCCGATAAGCAGCAGAATGAGGAGCAGCCAGGTCGCCTGCGGCTCCGCCCGCAGAGTGCCGGCTGACGCGCCGGGTTTCGGGAAAGAGGGCGATGCCGCGCGAAATGCGCAACGAGAGGAGAGTGCCTTGAGTGTGACGGAGCAAAAATTCGGCCTTTACGATGCGGCTTTTGAAAAAAGCAGCTGTGGTGTCGGTTTCATCACCCGCAAGGACGGCGTGCAGACGCATGATGTGCTGAAGCGCGGCCATGAGGCGCTCTGTGCCGTGCCGCATCGCGGCGGCATGTCGGCGGAAGGTGTCGGCGATGGTGCCGGCGTGTCGCTGGATTTGTCGCTCTCCTTCTTTCGGGAATTGACCGGTGAGGCCGGCTTGCAGGCCGGCCGGTTCGGCGTCGGTAATTTTTTCCTGCCGCAAAATCCGGCTTTCCACGGCGAGGCTGTCGGTATCATCGCAAACGCCCTCAAAGAGCAGGGCTTTTTAATCCTGCTCGTTCGCGATGTGCCGGTGAATGACGCGGCCATCCGCCCCGCCGCCATCCCTTACCAGTTGCCGATCCGGCAATGGGTTTTCTCGGCTCCTGCCGAATGCGCAACCCTCGCCGAATTCGACTGGCGCATCCACAAGGCGCTGCTGGCCATCGAGGCGCTTGCCTATACCGTGCCGGAACTTGCCGGCTTTTATCCGTTGTCACTCAGCGCCCGCACGCAGGTTCTGAAAGGGCGTCTGAACTCGCATGAGGTCATGCCCTATTTCTGTGACCTTACCGATCCGCGCCATGAAGTGCATACGATGTATTTCCACACGCGGTTTTCCACCAATACCGATCCGCATCCCTCCATGGCGCAGCCCTTCCGCCTGATGGCGCATAATGGCGAACTCAATACCGACAAGAAGAACCGGCTGTCTGAAGCGGCCGTGGCGCTGGCGAAGAATGCCAGCATCATTCGGCCGAAGGGCCAGTCGGACAGCTGCCGTCTGGATCAGACCCTGCAGGCACGGGTAATGGAAGACGGTCTCGACCTCGTCACCGCCGTGGTCTCGATGATGCCGCCAGCCTGGGAAAACGACGATACCCTGTCACCCGACGTCAAGGCGATGCTGGAGTATTTCTCGCTCTATGAGGAAAAGAATGACGGCCCGGCCGCGCTGATCTTCGGCGATGGCACCATCATCGGCGCGCGGCTTGATCGCCTCGGCCTGCGCCCGCTGCGCACCGTCGAGACGCAAGATTATCTCTGCGTCATGTCGGAGGCCGGGCAGATCGCGTTTCCGGCGGAAAGCGTCATCCGCCGCGGCCGCATCGAGGCGGGCGGCATGCTTTATTACGATCACGCCGAGCGTCGTGCTTTTTCCACGGTCGAGGCGCTGGAGCTTCTGGCCGCGCAGCGGGACTATTCCTCGCTGCTATCTGAAGCGCGCGTAATGCTTGGTGATCTGCCGGAGGTGCCCGCCGACAAGCAGGGCTCGCCGCTGCGTTACAATGGCGATCTGGAACGCCACCAGCGTTATGTCGCCTATTCGCATAATCAGGAAAGCTTCAAGTTCCTGATGGACCCGATGCTGGCCTCCGGCGCGGAAAAGATTTCGGCGATGGGTTACGGCAATGCCATCAATGCGCTTTCCGATCAGGAAGGCGGCGTCGCGAAGTATTTTTCACAGCGTTTCGCGCAGGTCACCAATCCGCCGCTCGACAGTATTCGTGAGGCCGATGGCATGACGTTGCGTGTCGCCCTCGGTGCGAAGCCGAACAGCGGCGCGAAGAAGGCCCGCCAGATCGTCGTGCGCTCTCCGATCCTGACCCATCTCGATATGCTGCGTATTCGCGAACAGTCGGAGACGCCCCTTCGTCGTTTTGAAATGCTCTATTCGCCGGTCTTCGATGTTGCGGAGGCTAATGAAACGGCCCTGCGGCAGGCAATCGATGGTCTCTGCGATGAGGTTGTGGCTTTCGCAGCAGAGGAAGGCGGCATCGCCGTCATCACCGACCGGCATGTCTCGGCAGGCCGCGCCGCTCTGCCGATGATCATGGTCGTTTCCGCCATCAATCAGCGGCTGATCGAGGAAGGTCTGCGGCTGCGTATTTCCCTGATCGTGGAAAGTGGCCAGTTTTCTTCCTCGCATCACATAGCAGCCGGCCTCGGCTTCGGCGCTTCTGCCGTCTATCCGCTTGGCGTGCAGTTCCGCGCTGAGGAGAAATTCGGTGCCGATGCCGACAAGGCCTTCAAGCGTTTTGCCAAGGCGGCGGAAAAGTCGCTGATGAAGACCATGGGCAAGGTCGGCCTGTGCACGGCGGAAAGTTACATTGGCGGCGAGTTCTTCGAGCCGAACTTCCTCGACACCAACGATGCTGTATTGAAGCGCTATTTCCCGAATGTGAAGACCCCGGTTGGCGGCGTCAACTTCGCCGTCATCGCGCAGGCCGTGGCGGACTGGCACTGCAAGGCGCTGTCCGTGAAGGGCGAAAACGACATTCCGCTGCTCGGCCTCTTCAAGGAGCGCGCGGAAGGCGCCGGCCATTCCTATGGCACAACGGCGGTGCGCGGTTTCGTGGATATGACGGAGGAAAAGATCGGTTTCGACAAGGGAACCGAAAACGAGGAGGCGCTGCGTCTCCTGCCGCTCAACCGGCTCGAAGATGCGTTCGGTCTCAACGATGCCGCCTATTATCACAACAGCTTCGACCGGCTAACGCCAGACGCAATCGACAGATTCGAGGTAACACCTGGTTACCGCGCCTTCGCCCGCATGATGGCGGAGGAAAGGGCGCGCCGCCCCGCCGCCTTGCGCGATGTTCTGGAATTGCCGGCCGATCTGACCTTCGCCGGTTCCGCGGAAGAATTCCGTCGGGAAATGGGCCGTTTTTCCCGGCAGGGCAATAACAGCTTCATGGTGCGCGGATTGCGCTGCGAAGAGGCGGGAGACGGCGCTTTCCGGCTGCAATTGACCGGCCCGCACGGTCATGAGCTTGCCCGGCTTGCCGCACTCGGCCAATCGCTGCTCGACCGTTTCGGCGCGGATATTCCAGGCCATTGGCTGGAAGGTGGCGCACTCATGGTTCAGGCTAAGGGTGAAGCATCCGCCTATCTCTCGCTTATCCGCACTGCACCGGAAAGCATTCCGCTCGATGCCGTTCAGAAGGCGAGCGAGATCACCAAAACCCTCGCATCGGGTGCCATGAGCCACGGCGCGCTGGTTGCCGCTGCCCATGAGGCGGTCGCCCATGGCACCAACATGGTCGGCGGCATGTCGAATTCGGGTGAGGGTGGCGAGCATATTTCCCGTTACGGCACCATCCGTGCCTCGCGCATCAAGCAGTTCGCTTCTGGCCGCTTCGGCGTCTGGGCCGGTTATCTTGCCGATCCGATGCTGGAGGAAATCGAGATCAAGATCGGTCAGGGCGCAAAGCCGGGTGAGGGCGGGCAGTTGCCGTCTCCCAAGGTGACGGTGGAAATCGCCGCCGCACGCGGCGGCACGCCGGGCGTCGAGCTTGTCTCGCCGCCGCCGCATCACGATACCTATTCGATCGAGGATCTGGCCCAGCTCATCCATGACGCCAAGGCAGCGCGCGTGCGGGTCATCGTCAAGCTGGTCTCGTCGGAAGGCATCGGCACGATTGCGGTCGGCGTCGCCAAGGCGGGGGCGGATGTCATCAATGTCGCCGGCAATACCGGCGGCACGGGTGCGGCGGCCGTCACCAGCCTCAAATATACCGGCCGTGCGGCGGAGATCGGCATTGCCGAGGTCCATCAGGCGCTTTGCGCCACCGGCCTGCGCGCCAAGGTGCTGCTGCGTTGCTCCGGCGCACACCAGACGGCGAGCGACGTGGTGAAATCCGCCCTTCTTGGCGGCGACAGCTTCGAATTCGGCACGACGGCGCTGATGATGCTGAAATGTGTCATGGCCAAGAACTGCAACATCAAGTGCCCGGCCGGTCTCACCACCAATCAGGAAGCCTTCAACGGCGATCCGCGGGCGCTGGCGCAATATCTCATGAATATCGCCCATGAAACGCGCGAGATTTTGGCCGGGCTCGGGGTTGCCTCGCTGCGGGAGGCACGCGGCCGTTCCGATCTTCTTCATCTCCTCGATCATCCGGCGAGCGTCGGCCAGCTTGACCTCCGGGCAATGCTTGCCGTGGTCGAAGAGGTGAAGATCGACAGCCCCGTCTATATGGAAAAGGACTTTGCACTGGACGATGCCTTCATCGAACTCGTGCGCTCGGCCCTGGTCGACAGCAGGCGCGAGAACATCGAGCTTGGCGGCAATCGTTTCCTCAACAATTGCAACAAGAGCGTCGGTGGCCAGCTCGCCGTCGATATCGAACGCATGCTGAACCATGAGCTTTCCGATGAAGAGGCGGATGCGCTGCCGGCGGTGAAGCGGGACAGCCGTGGCCGCCGGTTCCTGGAGGCAGGTTCGGTGCGCATCGATACGTCCGGTTCCGCCGGGCAGTCTTTCGGCGCTTTCTGCAATGACGGCATGGTCATGGTCCATACCGGCACCTGCAATGACGGCGTCGGCAAAAGCGCCTGCGGCGGCACCATCGTCGTGCGCTCCCCCGGCGGCGGCTCAGAAGAGGCGGGCGGTAATGTGCTGGTCGGCAATTTCGCGCTGTTCGGCGCCACCGGCGGCCGCACCTTCGTGGAAGGGCAGGCGGGTGACCGTTTCGCCGTTCGTAACTCCGGCGCCACCGCCGTGGTCGAAGGCGTGGGTGATTTCGCCTGCGAATACATGACCAACGGCGCGGTGCTGAACCTGGGCAGCTTCGGCAAGGGTTTCGGCAACGGCATGAGCGGCGGCTTTGTTTATCAATATGATCCCTATGGCGATTTGCCGAAGAAGGTCAGCCACGATTCCATCCTGCTCGGCGCGATCACGGGAGAGGATGAGCAGGCCGCGATTCACAATCAGGCAGTCCACCAGCTTCTGACCTTGCATGTCGCGGAGACCGGCTCGGCCAAGGCGACATGGCTGTTGGAAAACTGGGAAAGTGAACAGCATAATTTCGTCTACGGCATGCCGCGTGCCCTGCTGCTTTATCAGGACAGCGATGAGATCCTCAAAGCCAAGCCCCGCAAGGAGTTGCTGGAGGAACTTGCATCCGCGCTTGCCGCCCACCAGCTGCGCAAGTTCAAACTCGCCTATCGCGACCGCAAGGCCGTCCTGAACGGAACGGTGCCGGGTTATGGCGAGACGGATACGGAAGACATGTATGCGCTGCTCAACAATTATACCGTGTTGAGCATGGCGCAGGCCATCGCTTTGCAGCGGCTGCCGCTGGCCTCGGGCCCTTCCGATCCCGCCATCGAAAAAGCCGTGCGCAATCTCATCCTCACGGAAGATTATGCGCTGATGCAACGGCTGCTGAAATATGCGCGCGAGGCGCTTTCAGACCATAGCGATGAACAGCTTGCGGTGATGATCGCCGCCAAGCGGCTCGACGATTACAAACAGGCGCTGGCGCGCAGGAACATCTGGTCGGTGGACAGCCCCGGCACCTATGGCTGGATCATTCAGCAGAACCGGAAAAACATCGAGAAGATCGGCCGTCTGCCGGGCTTCGAGGAGCTTTTCGCAGCCCGCGCCATCCCCGACCTCGCCACCGCATCCAGCCACAGGGCAGCATGATGAAGATACCTTATATTCCCGAAGACGCGCCCTTCAACGGTGATCAGCGCGCATGGCTTTCCGGTTTTCTGGCGGGGCTCCATTCCCGTGCCGCCATCGGCCTGGAGACATCGGTTGCCGCCGCTGCTCCCAGGGCGGCGGCCAGTGTGCTGAATATTCTCTTCGGCACCCAGACCGGCAATGCCGAGGCGCTGGCGATGGATATTGCCGCCGCCGCCCGCGCGCAGGGCATGCAGCCGGTGGTGACGGCACTCGATGATGTCTCGATGGACAGTCTCGGCGCCATGAAGCGGGTCATCGTCGTCACTTCGACCTATGGCGAAGGTGAAATGCCTGACAATGCCCAGCTTTTCTGGGAAGCGCTCGCCGCGGACAGCGCGCCGCGTCTGGACGAGGTGAATTTTGCCGTCCTCGCGCTCGGCGATACCGGCTATGACGGCTTCTGCCAGGCGGGCAAGCTTATCGATACGCGGTTCGAACAACTCGGCGGCAAGCGTATGAAGACGCGTATCGATTGCGATATCGACTTTGAGGACGCTGCCGCCGCATGGATCGGTGAGACCCTGCCGCTCGCGGTTGCTGTCGATGGCGGCAGCGCGGCATCTGTCACCATGCCCGACATCGCCGAGCCGCCCGTACGGGCAAAACAGGGCTGGAGCCGCAAAAATCCCTATTCCGCTGAGGTAAGCGTCAATCGTCGCCTGTCCGGTCCCGGCTCGTCCAAGGAAATTCGCCACTACGAATTCGATCTCGGCGAAAGCGGCCTGGACTATGAGGCGGGTGACGCTCTTGGCGTCGTGCCCCTGAACGATCCGAAACTGGTCGGCGCGCTGCTGAAACACTTCGGGGCGGCTGCGGACAGCCAAATCGCCGTGCTGGACCGGCCGGTCGGCGATGCGCTTCTCAACATGTTCGAGATATCGACGCCTTCGCGCGAACTCGTCGCCGAAATCGGCAAGCGGGCGGGGCATGACGAACTCAGCCACATTCTCGCAAACGGGGACAGGGAGCAGCTGGCCGCCTTTCTCTGGAGCAAGGATATTCTCGACCTCATCAATCTCGGCGGAAAGCCACTATTCGATGTTGCTGAATTCGTGACATTCCTGAAGCCGCTGCAACATCGCGCCTATTCCATCTCCTCCAGCCCGCTGGTTGCAAAAAACAGCGTGCATCTGACCATCGCCAGCGTGCGTTATCGCGCCGAGGGCCGTGAGCGTGGCGGCGTGTGCTCCACCTATCTCGCCGACCGCGTGGAGGCCGGGCAGAGTGCCGGGATTTTCGTCTCGCCGAACAAGGCGTTTCGTGTGCCGCAGGACAATGATGCACCTGTTATCATGGTGGGACCGGGTACGGGCATCGCGCCGTTCCGGGCTTTTTTGCAGGAACGGCAAGCCCGAGGCGCAAAGGGCAAAAACTGGCTGTTTTTCGGCGACCAGCACCGGCAGTCGGATTTCATCTATGAAAACGAGCTTGGCGACATGAGCCGCGATGGTGTGCTCACCCGCCTCGATCTCGCTTTCTCGCGGGATCAGGCGGAGAAGATCTATGTCCAGACCCGCATGCGGCAGAACGGCAAGGCGCTCTATCAATGGCTTGAAGAGGGCGGTTATTTCTACGTCTGCGGCGACGCGACCCGCATGGCGAAGGATGTCGATGATGCCCTGCACAGCATCGTCAGCGATGAGGCCGGCATCTCCGCCGAGGCGGCGAGCGAGTATGTGAACCGGCTGAAACGCGAAAAACGTTATCTGCGCGACGTCTACTAACTATTGCCATGACGAGACCGTTCTGACGCACCGATTGGTTCAGCAATTGGTGCAGACGGTCTCGGCGTCGCGTTGCTTGAAGAAATACTCGCGGCCGATCGTGATCGACTTCACCCCGGACGAGGCAAGATCGGGCATGAACATCAGCAATTCATGCGGGATGGAAAGTTCGACGTGGATGAGAAAGCTGTTTTCCACGAGCAGGCGCGTCGGAACGGCGACCGGTGACCCCACCGCATAGGGTCTCAGATTTTTCTCATCCCAGGACCAGGTGATTTTCGCCTGTTTTTGCGCGTCGATCTTGATGCCGCTGATCTTCAGCTGCAGACCCTTGGTACTATAGGGCGCAAACACGGCGGCTGCGACATCCTGCATGCCCGCGAGATAGGTTTTATCGACGGAACCTGTTTTCGATATCAGATCGTTGATGGAAGCTGCTGCGCTGCTTGCCCGCTTGTAGGTGTTGTATCCGATCGTCAATTCGAACGAGGTCAGATAAAGCGCAAGCAATATCGGAAAGAGGATCGCGAACTCCACCGCGCCCACGCCTCGGCGATCTTTGGCAAAGCGTGAAACGAGCGCCATCAGGCGTCGTTTGCCGTTTGCCGCAACGGACACCAGCCCTGCCATCATGAGCCCCCGCCTGTGATGTATTTCTCGTTCATGAACGCATTTGTCGCGACGATGAGGAAATGTGAGGGCATCGATCCGTCGGCCGGACGTATTTTTGTCAGGTATGGCCGGATGATATCGGCAACCACACGCCAGCGATAATAAACACGCAACATGTTGATGGTTTCCGGCCCGCCCGGTTTGAAGCCGAATTGAGCCGTATCGAGATCGTAATATTCGCCATAGGCCTTCAGCGGTATCGTGGTCGGAATATCCTTGAAGGCGGTAAAGGAGCGAAGGTCGATATAGAGCTTCTGTTCTTTCTGGATTTCATCCGCTGAGCAGGTGATCATCACTGAAACTTCATTGCAGAAGCTCTTGCGGAAATCCTCTTTCGAAATCGAGCTGCTGATCTGCCCGGTGCGCAGACGCCGCGCCATGTTCTCGGTGGCATTGGCGACGACCTGTTCCGCCATCAGGGCGATGAAGGTCTCGATGATCGCAAAGACGACGAGGAAATAGGGGATCGCGAGTATCGCGAATTCTATAGCCGCTGTCCCGTCGCGCGAGACTCCGAATTTTTCCAGCAATGGCTTCAGTTTGGCCAGTCGCATGAGGCGATATCGATCTCTAAGAATATGCGGCAAGCGCAACCGTTGAATTTGTTGCGGACCATAACCACCCGATGTTTAAATTCAGTTACTCCAATAAATTATACTTTAGTGATTTCCGAAATTGATACGGCCCACAATATAAAAAGCCCGGCACATGGCCGGGCTTTTGTTGACGCTGAAACGGACGCTTATTCCGCATCCGCTTTGGAGAGAACCTCCAGCGTGGGTGTGGAGGTGATGTTATAACCACAGTCCACATAATGGCATTCGCCGGTTACGCCGCGCGACAGATTGGACAGCAGGTAAAGCGCCGATCCGCCGATATCGTCGATATCCGCCGTCCGCCGAAGCGGTGCGTTTTTCTGGTTCCATGCGTAGATCGCCCGCGCATCCGAGATGCCGGCACCCGCCAGCGTGCGGACCGGACCGGCCGAGATGGCGTTGACGCGGATGTCACGCGGGCCGTAATCGGCGGCGAGATAGCGAACGGACGCCTCGAGCGCCGCCTTGGCGACGCCCATGACGTTGTAGTTCGGAATGACACGCTGCGAACCATTATAGGTCAACGTCAGCATCGAGCCGCCATTGGTCATCAGTTCTGCGGCGCGCTTGGCGATTTCCGTGAAGGAGAAACAGGAAATGACCATGGTGCGGCTGAAATTCTCGCGCGTCGTATCCGCGTAGAGGCCCTTCAGCTCGTTCTTGTCGGAAAAGCCGATGGCATGGACGATGAAATCCAGCGAGCCCCATTTTTCGCGGATCGTCGCGAACAAGGCGTCGACCGAGGCGATATCCTCGACATCGCATGGCACGATGAAATCGGATCCGAGTTCGGCGGCGAGCGGTTTCACACGCTTGCCGAGCGCTTCACCCTGATAGGTGAAGGCCAGTTCCGCGCCCTGTGCCGCAAGCGCCTTGGAGATACCCCAGGCGATGGAATGATTGTTTGCGACGCCCATGATGAGGCCGCGTTTACCCTGCATGATGCCGTTCATGGGCAATTATCCGTTATGACGCTGGAAGACGAGCGTGGCGTTGGTGCCGCCGAAGCCGAAGGAATTGGAAAGGATGGTGTCGATCTTGGCGTTGTCGATGCGGCTGCGAACAATCGGAACGCCCGCAAATTCGGGATCGAGTTCGGAAATATGCGCGCTTTCGCCGATGAAGCGTTCCTGCATCATCAACAGGCCGTAGATCGATTCCTGCACGCCGGCCGCACCCAGCGAATGGCCGGTGAGCGACTTGGTCGACTGGATATGCGGGATCTTGTCGCCGAAGACTTCCCGGATCGCGCCGATTTCCTTGCTGTCGCCAACCGGCGTCGAGGTGCCATGGGTATTGATGTAGTCGATGTCGCCCTTGACCGTGGAAAGCGCCTGCCGCATGCAGCGGATTGCGCCTTCGCCCGAAGGCGCCACCATGTCGTAACCGTCGGAGGTCGCGCCGTAACCGACGATCTCGGCGTAAATCTTGGCGCCGCGCGCCTTTGCATGTTCCAGCTCTTCGAGAACCAGCACGCCCGCGCCGCCGGCAATCACGAAACCGTCGCGGTTGACGTCATAGGCGCGCGACGCGACGCTCGGCGTCTCGTTATACTTGGACGACATGGCGCCCATGGCGTCGAAGAGGTTGGACATGGACCAGTCCAGATCCTCATGGCCGCCCGCGAACATCACGTCCTGCTTGCCCCACTGGATCATTTCAGCGGCGTTGCCGATACAATGCGCCGAGGTGGAGCAGGCCGACGAGATGGAGTAGTTGACGCCATGGATCTTGAACCAGGTGGCAAGCGTCGCGGAGGCGGTGGAGGACATGGCCTTCGGCACGGCAAAGGGGCCGATGCGCTTCGGGCTGTTGTTCTTCAGCGTGATATCGGCTGCCTCGACGATGGTGCGGGTGGAAGGACCGCCCGAACCCATGATGATGCCGGTGCGCTCATTGCCGCTGATGTCGCTCTCTTCG
The DNA here is from genome assembly GCF_001526585.1 of Agrobacterium sp. LY4. Lineage (NCBI taxonomy): Bacteria > Pseudomonadati > Pseudomonadota > Alphaproteobacteria > Hyphomicrobiales > Rhizobiaceae > Agrobacterium > Agrobacterium sp. LY4. The sequence goes on from NZ_ASYA01000001.1 coordinate 96,076, forward strand.
AGACCGGAATCGGCGATCGCCTGCTTCATCGCGACATGGTTCCACGCGCCGCCCTGCGACAGGAAGCGCATGGCGCGGCGGTCGACCAGATCGGTCGGGTCGAGAGACGGCTTACCCCAGACCTGGCATTTGAAACCGTGTTCGGCAAAATCCGGCGAAAATGAAATGCCGGATTTGGCATTGCGCAGCGATGCGGTGACTTCAGCGGCATCACCGCCGATGGAAGAAACAATACCGAGGCCGGTGACAACAACTCGTCTCATGAAAGGGACCTTTTCTTAAGATTTCGGCTGGACGACCGAAGCCGCCCGGCGTTTGTCAGGACTATTCCGTCTGCCTCAGGCAGCCTTTTCCTTCGACAGGCCTACGCGCAGGTCCGTCGCCTGATAGATGGTTTCGCCATCCGCCTTGAGCCAGCCGTCAGCGGTTCCGAGCACCAGACGGCCACGCATCACGCGCTTGAAATCAATACCATATTGAAGGAGCTTGGTGTGAGGGCGAACCATGCCCTTGAACTTCACTTCGCCGGTGGAAAGCGCCATGCCGCGGCCTTCTTCGCCCAGCCAGCCGAGGAAGAAGCCGGTCAGCTGCCACATGCCGTCAAGGCCCAGGCACCCCGGCATGATCGGGTTGCCCTGGAAATGGCAGGGGAAATACCAGTCGTCGGGGCTGACATCGTATTCGGCGCGGATGAAACCCTTGTCGAAGGCGCCGCCGGTTTCGGAAATTTCGGTAATGCGATGGACCATGAGCATGGGGGGCAATGGGAGCTGTGCATTTCCCGGGCCGAACAATTCGCCGCGACCGCAGGACAGGATCTCCTCGTAATTGTAACTTGATTGCCTCGTTGCCATACCGCTTTCACTTCCCCAGTTACTGGTGTTGATCGACTTCACTAGAGCAAGTTAGGTTCAAAATGAAGCGCTGCAAGGGCAGAGGCCGCTCTGCCCACATTCTTTGTCTTCGAACCTTCTTCGCAGAAGTCATTACCTCAATATGCCGTCCGCATACAGGAACCGTACGGCTGGAACCAGAGGAAATTTGCAGGAATGGCCGGTTTGCCGCCATTTGCCGCGCCTAAGCCACGCCGAAACTATTGAAAGCACTCGCCGCAAAAGATATATGCTAATGCAATTGGTAAGTTTCATACCTCTGTTTGGAATGGGATTGCATGGCATTTGACGCCACATTGGATATCGGAACGAGGTTGCGGCGCTCGGGGCTGCGCCCCACGCGACAGCGTGTGGCTTTGGGCGATCTGCTTTTCGCAAAGGGCGATCGCCATCTGACGGTCGAGGAACTGCACGATGAGGCGGTCACCGCCGGCGTGCCCGTTTCTCTCGCCACGGTCTACAATACGCTGCACCAGTTCACCGAAGCCGGCCTCATCCGTGTTCTCGCCGTGGAAGGCGCCCGCACCTATTTCGACACCAACGTCTCGGATCACCACCACTTCTTCGTGGAGGGCGAGAACGAGGTTCTGGATATTCCCGTCAATAACCTCCAGATCGACAATTTGCCGGAAGCGCCCGAGGGCATGGAAATCGCCCATGTGGACGTGGTCATCCGCCTTCGTCGCAAGCGCGGATGAGGCTTAAGTCCGAAAACAGAAATGGCGCCCACGGGCGCCATTTCTGTTTTCGGCGGTCTTCCATATATCACTTCATGATGTCTTCCGGCCGTCTGCCGGGCTTTGCCTTGTAGGGCGGAAAAGTCCAGCCGAAGATCAGCGCGCCTGACCGGACGGCGAAGGCCGTCAGGACGCCTGCGGCTGATGCGGCATAAAGCGGTGCGCCGAGGAAATAGACGACAATGAATGTGGAGGAGCCCAAGAGCGCGCAGGTGATGTAGATTTCCGGGCGCAGCAGCACGGAAGGTTCGCCGGCGAGAATATCGCGCAACACACCACCGAACGTCGCCGTCAGAACGCCGGTGACGATGGCGACGGTTGCGGAGCCGCTGGCGGCAAGCCCCTTGGCGGCTCCCATGACGCAATAAGCGGAAAGGCCCAGCGCATCGAGCCAGATCAGTACGCGGTAACGGGATTCGAACAGATGCGCGGTGAAGAACAGCAGCACCGCGACCGAGACGCAGACGAGGATATAGGTCGGGTTCACCACCCAGAATACCGGCGTCCTGCCAAGCACCAGATCGCGCACCGTGCCGCCGCCAATGCCGGTCGCGGCGGCGAAAAACAGGAAGCGATCAGGTCGAGCTGCTTGCGCGAGGCGGCGAGCGCACCGGTTGCGGCAAAGATGGCGACGCCGGCATAGTCGAGAAAACCCAGAAGCGTCATGAAAAGGTTCCCCCCGGAAACACGGGCTGCGAACACGTCAGTGTCGCGCAAGCACTAAACTCTAGGCTGGCCGCCCGGATGATCGCAACATCCATAACCGAAACGGATGCAAAGGAAAATGCCGTGCGAATCGCTCTCGTTGCCGCTCTTCAGGCGCTGGTTCTCTTGATGTTTCCGGTGGCGCTCTCGGCGCAGCAGCAACTGGTGAACGACCCCGAGATCTACGAGAAGGATCATTTCCGCAACGAGTGCAAGGTGGCGGCCTTCGGCGACGATTTCGTCACGCGGCTGGATATCAACAATGACGGGCTGATGGACGCCGTCGTCAATCACGGCGTTCTCGATTGCGACGGCGAAGAGGGCCGCAGCTGCGACGACGAGGGATGCCCCTATAATTTCTATGTCCAGGTGAAAGAGGGCGGTTATCTGATGATCGCGACGGCCCGAATTTACGACTATGATTTCATCAAGCGCTTCGGCAACATGGTTTTTGTGCTGAAGATGCATCCGCGTTATTGCGAGCGTACCGACAAGGAGCCCTGCCTGATGACGGTGCGGGTGCGCGGCACGAAATTCGTCACCATCTCGCGAAAGTGACGGCGACGATTTTCAAGGCGTAATTCGCCGGATTTTGACCCTTTGATTGTAGCGCTGGCGAAGCGAGCGCGGGATGATGAAGGTGGCGATGGCGACGGCGAAAACCGTGGCCGCAACCACCCAAAGGGCATTCGATTGCAGGGTGGCGGCGAGAACGGCGCCGCATATCGCGCCGCATATCATGCCAAGCCATGGCACGATCTGAATGCCCCAGTCGAGGCTTCGTTCGCCGAGAAGAAAACGACCGATGCCGCGGCCGAAGCGGGAAAGCGCGCCGGTCACATAGGTAAGCCCGATTGGCAGTCCCTCAATGTGCTCAACGGCGGCGTTGACCATGCCCATGGCGAAAACGACGAGATAAAATTGCGCAAGAGCGGAAGTCTCGCCGCCGAGCAGCGCGGCAATTGTTACCAGCAATCCCACCGCCATCAGAACGGCGAAGATGCGCCGGTCGAACTTATGCGCCACCACGATGCCGCCGGCATTGCCCGCCACGAAGGCAACGATTGCGAAAAGCAGTTTCGCGGCGTGGGAATAGAGGCCAGCCTCCATCGAGACTGCGGCGCGTGTGGTGTTGCCGGTCATGAAGGATACGAAGTCACCTGAAATATGCAGGCCCACCGCATCCGTCATGCCCGCGATGAAGGAAATGGCGGCAACCAGTGCAATTCCAGTTCCGGTTCGCCTTGCCCTGATGATACTGCGACGTCTTTGTCTGGTCATGGAAAGCTCGATATGGAAAAACGGCGGCCTGCGCGCGGGGCCGTGTTATCCTATGTCTAGAATGCCGGATGGTGTATTTGCAATCTTTCTGGAGGCCTTCGGAAGCTTCTATTTTGTCTAGACAAATATAAAATCCCTGCCTACCATGCCTCAAATAAAGCGATAAACAACATCGCACAAAAATAAATCAAAAGGGGTTCAGATCATGAAGAAAACATGGGTTCTCGCCACAGTCGCCGCGCTCTTTTCATCCGCTTCCGCCTATGCCGAGACGTCGGTGACGATTGGCATGTCCGGCTGGACCGGTTTTGCGCCGCTGACGCTCGCCAAACAGGCCGGCATTTTCGAAAAGAACGGCCTGAAGGTCGACATCAAGAAAATCCCGCAGGCGAGCCGCCATCTGGCCCTTGCTTCCGGTGACATTCAGTGCGCCGCCACCACGGTGGAAACATGGATCGCGTGGAATGCCAATGGCGTGAAATCCACCCAGATTTTCCAGATGGACAAGTCGCATGGCGCGGATGGCATTGCGGTGCGCAGTGATGTTGCCAAGGTCGCGGACCTGAAAGGCAAGACGGTTGCCGCCTCCGCGCCGGGCACCTCCCCTTATTTCTTCCTTGCCTGGATCCTCAAGGAAAACGGCCTCACTCTTAAAGACGTCAAGGTCGTCAACCTCGAGCCGGGACCGGCCGCGCAGGCATTCGTTGCCGGTCAAAATGATGCGGCCATGACCTATGAGCCCTATCTGTCCACCGTCCGCGCCGCCCCCGACAAGGGCAAAATCCTCGCCACGACGCTGGATTATCCCGCCGTCATGGATACGTTCGGTTGCACCCCGGATTTCCTGAAGGCCAATCCGCAGGCGGCGAAAGCCCTGGCGGACAGCTATTTCCAGGCCCTCGAGCTCATCAAGGCCGATCCCGAAAAGTCCTATGCGACGATGGGGGCGGATGTGAAGCAGACCGGCGAGGCCTTTGCCGCTTCGGCAAAGTTCCTCGAATGGCAGGATAAGGCCGCCAACCAGAAGTTTTTCGAGGGTGAATTCAAGGCATTCTCGGAAAAATCGGCGGACCTGCTGCTGGAAATCGGCGTGATAAAGTCGAAACCCGATCTTTCGACCCTCGCGGATACGTCCTTCATCAAGTAACAGAAAAGGCGGCCGCATTCCCTGCAGGGAATATTGCAGCCAAAGACAAGTGAGTGCGTCGATTGTGCGTCACGAAACGCGCACGGCGTTCTGATGGCGCGGCGAAGGTGCCGCGCCGGTTTTCCGGACAGGCGACAGATGCAACCTCTTCAACCCATAAGGAACAGCACGAGAATTGCTCTCGGCATCCTGTTCTTCGTGCTGTTTTTTTCCGCCTGGGGCTTTGCCACGCTGGGCGGTTTCGTATCGCCGACCTTTCTGGCCGACCCCATCACCATGCTGAAGGACGGCATCTATTTGCTGACCGATCAGGGTTTTGCCAGCGATATCGGCATGACAATCTGGCGCGTGGTCGGCGGTTTCGTGCTGGCATCGCTCGTTGCCGTGCCGGTCGGCATCGCCATGGGGGCCTATAAGCCCATCGAGGCGCTGCTTGAGCCTTTCGTCTCCTTCGCACGCTATCTGCCGGCTTCCGCCTTCGTGCCGCTCCTCATTCTCTGGGCCGGCATCGGCGAGATGCAGAAGCTGCTGGTGATCTTCATCGGCGCGGTGTTCCAGATCATCCTGATGGTGGCCGTGGCTGTCGCCGGCACGCGGCGTGATCTGGTGGAGGCCGCCTATACGCTTGGTGCGAAGGACCGGGGCGTTGTTCGTCGTGTTCTCATTCCCGCCAATGCGCCCGATATTGCGGAAATCCTCCGTCTCGTTCTCGGCTGGGCCTGGACCTATGTCATTGTCGCTGAACTGATCGGCGCCTCCTCGGGCATCGGCTATATGATCATCAACAGCCAGGCGCTGATGGCGACCGGGCAGATCATCTTCGGCATCATCGTCATCGGCATTATCGGTCTTATTTCGGACTTCGCGTTTAAATCGCTGAACCGGAAGCTTTTCGCCTGGAGGCTTGCCTGATGAGCGAACTCGTTATCAAGGGCGTCAGCCGCACTTTTCCGGGTGTGCAGGGCGGGCAGCCGACGCTGGCCCTCCAGCCCACCGATCTGGAAATCCCCCGCAATGATTTCGTCACCATCCTCGGCCCGTCGGGATGTGGAAAATCGACCTTGCTGCGCATCATCGCCGGTCTCGACCGCCCAACGACGGGCGAAGTGCTGCTGTCCGGCAGGGCGGTGACGGGGCCGGGGGCGGATCGCGGCATGGTGTTCCAGTCCTACACCCTGTTTCCCTGGCTGACGATCCGCGAAAACGTCGCCTTCGGCCTGCGCGAACGCGGCGTTGCCGAGAAGGAAAAATGGGAGATTGTCGACAGCTATATCGACAAGGTCGGCCTGCGCGGCTTCGAGAACCATTGGCCGAAACAGCTCTCCGGCGGCATGCAGCAGAGAACGGCCATTGCCCGTGCCCTGGCGAACGGCCCGAAAATCCTGCTACTCGACGAGCCTTTCGGCGCTCTCGACAACCAGACGCGCGGACTGATGCAGGAACTGCTGCTCGGTATATGGGAGCGGGAGCAGAAGACGGTCATTTTCGTCACACACGATATCGAAGAGGCGGTCTTCATGGCGTCGCGTGTGGTGACCATGTCCGCAAGGCCGGGTCGCATCAAGTCGATCACGCCGGTCGACCTGCCGCATCCGCGTCACTACACCGTCAAGGCCAGCCCGGAATTTTCTGAGCTGCGCGCCAAGCTTACGGAGGAAATCCGCAGCGAGGCGATTGCCGCCGCTGCCCATGGATAGTTGATCCGGCAAAGGGGAGGATAAAAGCATCGGGATGAGGAGCACAGGCGCCGATCTTCAGGAAAAATCGCTGCACGAGCGCATTCGCAATGATGTCGAGCGCCACATCATGTCGGGCGAATGGCCGCCGGGTTATCGTATTCCCTTCGAACACGAGATGACCCGGCAATATGCCTGTTCGCGCATGACGGTGAACAAGGCTCTCGGCGAACTGGTGCAGCGCGGACTCATCGAAAGACGCCGCCGTCTCGGCACCTTCGTTCGCCAGCCCCATGCGCAATCCGCCGTTCTGGAAATCCACGATATTGAGCGGGAGGTGCAGGCGCTGGGTCTGGTCTACGGTTACCGTCTTGACAAACGACGGCTGCGTCCTGCGGGGGAAGAAGACGGCGCGGCCATGGCGCTTGCCGCCGAGGCCCCGGTCCTGGAACTCACCTGCACGCATTTCGCCGGCGGCGTTCCCTTTTGCCTTGAGGAGCGCATCATTAATGTCACCGCCGTTCCGGAGGCGGAAGCCGCGGATTTTTCACAGATCGGGCCGGGGACGTGGCTGCTGAAAATGGTGCCCTGGAGCGCTGCCGAACATCGCATCAGCGCCGTTTCCGCCGACCGTAAAAATGCAGCCGCGCTCGGTATTGCTTCCGGTGCTGCCTGTCTGGTGATCGATCGGCGGACCTGGCATGGGGCGGACTATATCACTCGTGTCCGTGTCACCTATCCCGGTGACCGTCATGCTCTCATTGCGCAGTTTTCGCCCTCGCAGAGCAGCTGAAGGCCTTCGATCGGTCAATTTTTTGTAAAGAAGAGTTTACGGGTCGTCTTTTGACAATATAATAGTTGTCAAAAGAACTCAGGTTTATTATCGGAACGTCAAGCTTTCACGACGGTATCCGTTCATGACCCCGGTTTTCAGGAACCGGTCAATCTGCGGATGAGTTCATCGACGGAAATCCGGGATAAAAATTATGTCAGCTGAGACCTCAACTTCTTCCGCATCCTTCAACAAGGCAAACACAACAAGGCATCTCTCCCTTGCCATGACTGTCACCTTGCTGGCCGGCTTGAGTGCCGGCGCGGTTTTCGCTCAGACGGCACCGGAAACCCAGATACAGACCGCACCGCAAACGGAAGCGGTTCAGCCGGCACAGCCGGCCGCTCCTGCAACGCCGAGCGCTCCGGCTGCCGCGCCCGTCCAGCCTTCCGCGACTGCACCGGAACAGCCGGCTGCCACCGCACCCTCGCAGCCTCAGTCAACTCAGCCCGCACCGGTCCAGCCTGCGCCGGCTCAGCCCGCGACGAATACCGCGCCGGGAGCCGAAGGCCTGGCGCCGCAGCCGACGCAGACCGAGCAACCCGCACAGACGGGCCAGACGACCGCGCCGAATGAAGCCGCGACCCCGATAGAGCCTGTCAGCACCGAGCCCGCGAGCGCTGAACATCGTGCGGATATCCCGCACAACCTTTCTCCCTGGGGCATGTTCATGGCGGCCGACTGGGTCGTGAAGGGTGTCATGATCGGTCTTGCCTTCGCATCTCTGGTCACGTGGACGGTCTGGGTCGCGAAGTCTATCGAGCTTGCAGGTGCGCGGGTGCGCGCCGGCTCGACGCTCAAGGTCATTCGCAGGGCAAAAACCCTGACCGAGGCCACCGAGGCCGTCGAAAAGAAGGGCGGGCCGGCAGCACTGATGCTGCGCATGGCAACCCACGAAATGCAGCTTTCCGATGCGGTGGTCGAACATACGGATGGCGGCGGTATCAAGGAGCGTGTCTCTTCGGCGCTGTCGCGTATCGAAACCCATGCGGGTCGCCGCATGTCGCGCGGAACGGGTGTTCTTGCGACCATCGGTTCCACCGCTCCCTTCGTCGGTCTGTTCGGCACCGTCTGGGGCATCATGAACTCCTTCATCAGCATTTCGGAATCGCAGACGACCAACCTCGCCGTCGTCGCGCCGGGCATTGCCGAGGCGCTGCTCGCCACCGCCATCGGCCTTGTCGCCGCTATTCCGGCCGTGGTGATCTATAACGTCTTCGCCCGCTCCATCACCGGTTACCGCCATCTGCTGGCGGATGCCGCAGCCGGTGTGGAACGCCTTGTCAGCCGCGATCTCGATTTCCGCCGTATTCCGCCGGGCAGCACCAGCAAGCCCGCAGTATCGCTGGTTGGACGGTGATCGGCCATGGCTGGCGGTATTCGCGAAAATAGCGGAGACGATCTCTCCGAAAACCACGAGATCAATGTCACGCCCTTCATCGACGTGATGCTGGTTCTTCTCATCATCTTCATGGTGGCCGCACCGCTGGCCACCGTCGATGTGAATGTCGATCTGCCCGCATCCACCGCAAAGCCGGCGGAACGCCCGGAGGAGCCGCTTTATCTGACGGTCAAGGACGATCTCTCGCTCAATCTCGGCAATGATGCGGTTGCCCGCGAAGCACTGGCCGCCACCATCGACCGGCAGACGGGCGGCAAGAAGGATACGCGCATCTTCCTGCGGGCCGACAAGGCGGTCGATTACGGCCACTTCATGGAAATCATGAATCTGCTGAGAGATGCCGGTTATCTGAAGATCGCCCTCGTAGGACTGGAAAACGCGGCTGCCGCATCGCAGCCCGCCGCCGTTGGGCAACCTGCAGCGCCGGGAACCGCGCCATGACTGAAAACGGCTACCCGCAGGCCCGGCATTCCCGTCTCGGGGAAGTGACGCTGTGGTCCGCCGCGGCGCTGCTCATGCTGGGCGTTCACGCTGGTTTTGCCTATTATCTGATGCAGGAGCCCGAAGAGCTGGATGCCGGCGGGCCGCCGCCTGCTGCAATCATGATCGAAATGGCGGCGATACCGGAGGCCGTCAAGACCGAAGAAACGACGCCCGCGCAGGATGTCGAGGACGCCGAAGAGGTGAAGAGCGACAGCAGCGAACCGGTGGAGGAAGCTGCCCCGGAAGAGCCGCCGCCACCGGAGCCGGTTGCGGAAACGCCGCCGCCGCCAGAGCCGGTGCAGCCGCCTGAACCGCCGGTCGAGGAGATCGTCGAACCGCAGGAAATTCCCGAACCCGTGGAGCCGGTCGATCCGGTTCAGGAGCAGATGATGGCGGAACTCGAAAATGTCGAGGTTCCTCTGCCCGTCATGCGTCCTCCTCCGCCGCCCGTCGAAAAGAAGGTGGAAAAAAAAGAGCCGGAAGAGAAAAAGAAGGTCGAGCGCCAGCGTCCCAAACCGCAGCAGGCATCGGAACTGCGCGAAACGGCGAAGGCTGAAGCCCAGCAGTCCGACCGGACGGCGGCATCGCGCAGCAATGCCGGCTCCTTCTCGTCCTCGTCCATGTCAAATGCCGATTGGGGTGCGAAAGTGCGCTCGGCGATGCAGCGGCGACTGGTGCGTTCGGCTGGAAAATCGGGGATGACCATTACGGTTTCATTCAAGATAGACAGCGGTGGTTCCGTCGGCGGTGCGAGGATTATTTCATCCACCGGTGACTCGGCGATGGATCAGAAGCTTCTGGCCGTCATACAAAGAGCGTCCGTCTCGCCGCCGCCGCCAGGCGCAAATACGAGTTTTACCCTGCCGATTCTTTTCAAGTAGGGTGAAACAGCCCGACCGCATAAGGGCATCCCGACTCTGGAGAGGATGGGATGCCCGATTTATTTTCCATGTTGATTTGCAGCGACCGTATACCGCAAAGTAGGACCAATCCGTCCCATCGCATGCAAGCCAACAGGAATCACGAAAATCATGAAATTCTCAATCGCAGAGGCGGAGGATCTCGTATCCTCTATCTTTGAGCGCAACGGCGTTCTGCCGCAAAACGCCCGTTCGGTAGCAAAGGCGCTCGTCGCCTCCGAGGCGGCCGGTCAAGGCGGTCACGGTTTTCGCCGCATCCCCGTTTATGTCCGGCAGGCGCGGGTTGGAAAGGTCGATGGCAAGGCGCGTCCGGTGGCGACCCGCGTGAAGCCGGGTGTGCTCTCGGTCGACGCCAATCACGGCTATGCCTATCCGGCGATCGATTGCGCCCTTGGGGAATTGCCGGACATGGTCCGGCAGCAGGGCATTGCGCTTGCCGCCATCCACCGCTCCCATCATGCGGGTGTCATGGCGCTGACCGTCGAACGCCTCGCCGAAATGGGTTTTGTCGCACTCATGTTCGCCAACGCCCCGGCATCCATGGCGCCTTGGGGCGGCAGCAAACCGCTTTATGGAACCAATCCAATCGCTTTCGCCACTCCCGTCAGCGGCGCCGATCCGCTGGTCATCGATCTCGCGCTCTCCAAGGTCGCGCGCGGAAAGATCATGGCGGCCCGCCAGAAGGGTGAAACCATCCCCGGCGACTGGGCGCTCGACCGAAATGGTCGGCCGACGACCGATCCCGAAGAGGCCATAGAGGGAACCATGGTGCCCGCAGGCGAGGCCAAGGGCGCTGCGCTGGCGTTGATGGTGGAGATCATGGCCGCTGCGGTGACAGGCGGAAACTTCGCATTCGAGGCTTCTTCCCTTCTCGACGACAAGGGAGCGCCGCCCTCTCTCGGCCACACGATCATCGCCATAGACCCGGTATCGTCAGGTGGTGCGGCCTTTACCGAGCGGCTGGCGCTCATCGCCGGCGAGATAGAAAAGCAGGAAAATGTGCGTCTGCCCGGTCGCCGAAGCCAGGGGATTCGCAAGCAGGCGCTGGAAAGCGGCATCGTGATCGAAAGCGATATTCTGGCCGAAATTCAATCGCTCTGACGTGATAATAAAAACCCGGCGGGTCGAATATGACCCGCCGGGCAAACCGTAAATGGCTGCTTTGCATTTGCGTCGATAGGGCCGGACATCATGTCCAGCCCGCTTTGGTCCGCCATCCCGCCATTGATATGGAAGGATTTTGACGCAGAAAGCCGCTCATTCGGTTTTCAGCTTACGGGAGGGGACGTTTCGCGTAAGCTTGGATATCAGGTGGCGATTACGCGTCCTGTTCGATCAGGCCGCGCAGCAGGGCGATGCTGACGGCATTCAGCAGATTGGTGGCGCCCAGCCTGTGGCGCACCCTTTCAAGAGTGTCCTTCACGTCCGCTTCGTCCGCGCCGGTTATCAAGGCGATGTGGGACGGATGCTTGCCCCGCGCGACCAGCCCCAGATAATGCCGCTCACGCTCCGAAAGGATGATTTCACGCGTCTGGCGATGTTCATGCGGCGTATTTGAAGACATTTTCTTTCAGCCTTAAAAGAGATTGGCCTTCCCGGGGCACGATCAGTCAATGATTCATTCCCCGAAACCAGCTCGTTTACCGCTCTGTCTATACGCGAACAGAAACGCTAATTTCGCCAATAGGTTTCATCGGGCATCGGTAATTATGCAATACAGGGCCGCTTTCGCAGCCAGTCGATCGCGGCGCGGACGCTCTATTCTGTGCATTGAAAGGAACTGCGACATCGATATCGCCAAGGACCACAATTGGTCTGGCGTGAAATGCAGCTTCAAGGCTCTGGAATGTTTTCGTCACACCCGAAGGATATGCGGCGCTCTAATAGGCGATGTGCCACGCCGATAGAATAACATCTCGCGCCAAGTTTTTCGTTTTATTGTTATGTTTCGGCACATATTGCGATGAGCATCGACATATTTCTCAAATTTAATGGGTCATTTCGAAATATTGATGCCGTCAACATGTATCATCCGGCGGAATGATGCGCGTGTTTCTTGCGAATGTCGGTCGGTGTCGCGCCGAACCAGCGGGAAACGGAACGCGAAAACGCACCGGGTGTCGAATAGCCAAGCCTGTAACTGATGTCGGATACCGGAAGATCGCTTTCCACGAGGAGTTTGAAACCGGCATTTTTGCGAATGGCGTCCTTTATCTCGTTGAGATTGGTGCCGAGCTCTGCGAGCCGCCGTTGAAAACTCCGTTCCGACAGGTTAAAATAGGGAGCGATCTCGCCGAGCGAAAGCTCGGCATCCGAGAGCCGCATCTGCATGTACCGCTTCACCTGGTCAATGAAATGGGTCGCGTCCGCCGATGTTTCCGGTCGCAACATGCGGCATTGCAGGTTCATCAGCTCGAACAGCCGCTCATCCGCATTCGGATTGACCACATCGAGAAGCGATACCGGAAGACGCATGGTATGGATCGGCTGGGAGAAACTGACGCGCCTGGTCATTCTTTCTTTAAATAGCTGAATATTACTTGGTTTCGGCCGCTCCAGACCGATCTCGATCTGGTTGATACGATCTCCGAGAATATCTCGGAGACGTTGTACCAGGACGGCGAGCGACAAATCCACATATTGATCGCGTTTGGCGATAACCGGCGCGAAGGACCATGACAGGGTTACCTGCGTGGCATCCGTTACCATGGTGAAATTGCTGTTGTTGGTCGCGTAATAGACATGGTCCTGAAGAAAACGCAGGAACGCCCGTACCGTCGGTGCGCTGATCAGCCCATATCCGAACGCGCCGGATGCACCCGCTGGAAAGGTGGAAGCGCATTGCAGACCGAAGGCGTCGTCGCCGGAAATCAGTGCGCAGGTTTCGAGCAGGCGGGAAAATCTATCGAGGCTGATACGTTCCGTTAGGCTGCTGAATATGGCTGGATCAATGTCCAGAGCCTTGCAGATCGGCGCGATATCGATGCCCCGGGACCGGGCATAATTGCTGACGCCGGCAGCCAGACCGGCCACCACACTTATCTCGTCGCTGACCCTTTTCTCGGGCATCCCTCGCCTTGGCGTACCATGTTTGGAAATTGTCGCCTGATGGTAAGCCTTGAGAGAGCGTTTGTCGAGCAGCCCGGCTCCGGGATTTTAAGTGCGGTCGGTGTCTGCGCTTTGCTCCAGCACTTGCATGATGGCTTGGCCGGCATCTTCGATAGCGCCGCTATTGTCGACGGTCGTCACGTCGAAATCTCCAACGACCGTCAACGAGCTGCGTTCCAGCCGCCGGAGAATATCGTCCCGGCTTTCCCGCCCGCGCTGTTCCAGCCGCCTTGCCAGCACATCCGGCCGCGCAACGATGTTCACGACCTTAAGACGGGAAAAGGCGGTGCCGAAATGCGGCAGGGCGGAACGCGAACCGTTGGCGATGACCACATCTCCCGCATTGAGATGACGATAGACAGCGGCCGGGATGCCATATTTTAACCCATGCGCCTGCCAGGACACCGCGAAGGCGCCCTCATCTTCCAGCCGGTTGAACTCGTGCATCGAAACGGCATCGTGGTTTTCACCCCCCGCATCGCCGCTGCGGGTAATGACGCGGCGGGTGAAGTGAAAGCCCGGCCGCCCACACAGTCGCGCTGCGGCATAGTCCATCAGCGTGTCCTTGCCGGCCCCGCTCGGGCCGACAATCACGATCATCGTGCCGGGCGATGCCGCGCGCCGGCTATCCTGCCCATCATCGGTCATGCCACGCGCTTGCCCTGACGCCAGACGGAACGGGCGACCGGCACACCATCCTCGCGGTGAACCCGGACCAGATCGGCCCGCAATCCCGTCGCGATACGACCGCGATCGAGAAGGCCGACGGTGCGCGCCGGCGTGGCGGTGACCATGCGCAGCGCTTCCGGCAGGCTGATGGCTTCTACCTGATCGGCGAGCAGGAATGGCGCGAAGAGCAGGCTGAAGGGCACATAGTCGGAAGAAAGAACATCCAGCACGCCGATCTCCGCGAGGTCGCGGGCGGCGATGTTGCCGGAGTGGGACTTGCCGCGAACGATGTTCGGCGCGCCCATCAGCACGCTCATGCCGGCGCTGTGCGAGGCTTTTGCGGCCTCGACGCTGGTGGGGAATTCCGCCAGTTTTACGCCGTGGCCGATAGCCTCGCCGACATGTGCTTCGGTGGCGTCGTCATGGCTTGCGACCGTAATGCCGCGCTCGGCGCAGCGGGCGGCCAGATAATCGCGGTGCTTGGCGGAATATTCCGCCGACGCCGCCTGCCGACGCCGCACGAACTCGGCGAAAGCCTCGTCGCTCAGCCCACGCTTCTTCTGGTAATAGAAGATATATTGATCCATCGACTGGAACTGGCGCTGCCCCGGGGAGTGGTCCATCAGAGAAATCAGCCGTACGCGCGGATCGGTTTCGAAGTCTTCGAAATGTTCCAGCACATCCGAGGAAGCGACTTCACAGCGCAGATGCAGCAGGTGATCCGAACGAAGGCGGTTCTGATCCGCCGCGGCCTCGATGGCGTCAGCCATTTCGCGCATTTCACCCTTCTTGAAGCCACCGTCTTCATCCGAACCGAGCCGCAGGCAGTCGAATACGGTGGTGATGCCGGAGGCGGCCACCTGGGCGTCATGGGCCTGAATGGCGGCGATCTTGTCCCAGATCACGCCGGGGCGCGGCGAATAATGTTGCTCAAGATGGTCGGTATGCAGTTCCACCAGACCCGGGATCAAATAATCACCTTCGAGGTCTTCGCCGGTTTTGGAAGCACCTTCGCTGATATCGGCGATCTTGCCGTCACGGATCAGGACTGAGCCCAGAATAATATCGTCTTCCAGAACGATACGGGCATTGGAAAGGGCGTGCTCGGTCATGGGTTCGCATCTTTCTTTGGTGGCTGGCCAAGGGGGTGCCAGCTATGAACGGTAAAGGGCGCGCCGCGCGTTTCTTCAACGAACAAGGCGAGGCCGGAAATGCTGAGAGGTCGATCGGTGAATTCGGAAAACCGCGACGAAAGCACCTCGTGCATGGCGGGCTGCTCGCTCTCGTCGATGCGGCCGGTCAGCGTCATGTGAAAACGGAAATCATCCATGACATGCGGATAACCCCAGAGAGACAGATTTTGCCGTTGGCTCTCCGTCAGCATCTGTGGCCGCCGACGGGCAATATCGGTCTCTGACAGGGGCGCGCGAAACCGGTCGAAATGATCGACGATCTCGGCGGCAAAATCCTGCAGCGGCTGATAGGTGCGGTCCGGGATCAGTGCGAAAAAGGGCCCGAGTGCACCGACGACGACGCGCGGAATTTCGAAGGTGGACTGGCTGGCTGCGAAATCTTCGAAGGCCGTGAGCAGCTCCGCCTCGCTGTATTTTTCGGCAAGCTCGAAAGGAGCCTTCAGGGTCGCGTGGAAACCGTAACGGCGGGGCTCCTCCGTCATGTCGGCATAGTCGTCGTGGTCGTCATGCAGCGTGCCGGAAAATGCGTCGCGGCCGAGCCAGCGTGACGCCGCCTCAGTCAACGGGTGATCTTTAGCCGGAGAAAAATAGATGGCATAGCGCACGGCAAGCACTCTTCAGTGTCATGGGAGACCAAGGATGAGAAGCTATTTGGCGTGACTCGCCAGCTTCCCGCAAGGTCAGGAGTGCGAGGTAATTGGTTTCCGTGACAGAATGATGATGCCGAAGGAAAAAAGCGCATTGGAAATGCGGCAAGCTTCCGAATGTGCTGAAGACACAGGCAGAGATGATGACGGATACGGCCGGCATAAATCGGGACTGCGCAAGTGTCCGGCGGAGATGACGAACATCATTACGACGTTCGCCATTCCATCCCTTCAGGCCTAGTGTTGTGTTTTGCCGATCAGGCGTGAACGCAGCGAATTGGAGATGTGGTCGAACAGGAAAACGACGAAGAGGATGAGCAGGACCATGTAGGCTACCTTGTCCCAGTCGGCATTGGTGCCCATCGCCTCCAGTAGTTTCAGACCGATGCCGCCCGCGCCCACCGCGCCGATGATGGTGGCGGAGCGGGTGTTGCTTTCCCAGAAATAGAGTGACTGCGAAATGAAGACCGGCAGGACCTGCGGCAGCACACCGAAGCGGTTGACCGCAATCGGGGAAGCGCCGACCGATTTGACGCCTTCGCGCTGCTTGTCGTCGACATTTTCCAGCGCCTCGGCATAGACCTTGCCGAGCGCACCGGTATCGGTAAAGAAGATCGCGGCAATGCCGGGGATCGGTCCGGGCCCGAAGCTGCGGGTGAAGAACAGCGCCCATATCAGCATGTCGATGGAACGCAGGAAGTCGAACAGCCGCTTCATGCCCCAATTTGCGGCCCTGTTGGCGGTGATGTTGCGCGCGGCGATGAAGGCGAGCGGCAGGGCAACGAGCGTGCCGAACAGCGTGCCCACAAAGGCCATGACAAGCGTCTGCATCAGCTTGGAAAGAATATCGGCATGCTGCCAGACGCTGTTGTCGAGGAAATCATCCACCATATGGCCGATATTGGAGCGCTCGGGATCGAGCCTTTCTCCCCACAGCGCGAGAGCGGCGAGTTCACCATAGCCCTTGCCCCAGAATTCCGATTTGGTGTCGAACAGGAAATTCGCCCATCCGAGGAACCGACGCTGAACATAGACCTGGCTGGTGCGGATTTCCGCCTGGCCGGCAAAACCAAAATGCACGAGAACCTTGTTGCCGTCCTGCTGGATTTCCTGCGGCACGTCGTCGGATACCCGGGCCTGTTCGCCATTGATGATGACGGGGTAATTCTTGCCGTCGACATAGACATCCACCCGGGTCGGGGTCACATCGAGGCGGTTTTCCATGCCCGCATAAACGACGCTGTAGCCGCCACCCGGCAGGGGCTGCAGCCAGTCGATCTTTGCATCGACCGGATATTGCCCGCGGCTGGACCATTGCGGCTCCACCTTGCCGTCTTCGAAACGCAGGCGCGGCTGAGCACGCCAGGAATACCAGTCCTGAATATAGCTCGAGGCACGATCCCACCGGCCCTGCATGAAAGCCGGCCCGACATTGAAGAAGAAAAAGCAGGCGACGAGATAGGCGAAGACGATGAGGATGCCGGCCAGCAGGCCATATCGCTGCATGAAACCGCGATTGAACACGTGCGGATGCGCGGCCATCAGCCTCTCGCGGTCGGCGGTGTTGAGAATGAAGCTGGACGACATCAGGCCGCTCCCCGTCCGAATTCGAAGGATTGATGGCCGATCAGCCTGCGGCGCAGCCAGCTGGAAAACTGGTCGACGGCGATGATGGTGATCAGCAGCAGGATGATGATGGCATAGGTCTTGGAGGCGTGGTCGTTGCCGATCGACAGCCGGAAGACCTCACCGATGCCGCCGCCGCCGACCGCACCGATGATGGTGGAGGCGCGCACGTTGATTTCGGCGCGCAGCAGCGCGTAAGAGACGAAATTGGGCAGAACCTGCGGCACGATGGCGAAACGCACCCGCTCCAGCCAGTTGGCGCCCGCGGCGCGCAGGCCTTCATCGGGCTTCATGTCGGCATTTTCCACCACTTCGAAGAACAGCTTGCCCAGAGCGCCGATCGTGTGGACAGAAATCGCGATGATCGCCGCTATCGGACCGATCGACAGGATGGCGGTGAGTAGCCCGGCGACGACGATTTCCGGGAAAGCGCGCAGCACTTCCATGACCCGGCGCACCACAAAGCGCACGAGACCGGCGCCGACGAGATTGGTGGAGGCGAAGAAGCAGAGCACGAAGGCGAAGCTTGTACCGATGATTGTCGAGACCAATGCGATGTTGAGGGTGATGATCAGCTGGTAAATGAAATGCGGGATGTAAAAGCTGTCGGTGACATAGACGCGATCCGCGACGTAATTGTACTTCATCGAGCCATTGTCATAGGGCGACGGCAGATCGAACATCGCGCGGAAGATTTCAAGCGGGCTATCCGGCACAAACGTTTTCAGAAAATCGAAGAAATATGGCAGGCGCTCGAAGAACTTGCCTGAATTCGCCTCGTTGGCAAAATTCAGCGATGCCGCGAGAGTGACTAGAAAGACCACGAGCGAAATGACGGTATAGATCCGCCGCGTCGCAAGCTGCTGTTGATAATGACGCATGACCGTTCGGGACGATGCGCTCAATCCCTCGGGCGTGAGGGTACCCTGTTGCAGTGTGGTCGCCATGCCGCTTTTCCTTTATTGGCAAAAAGCGGCGATGCCATAGGGCACCGCCGCTTTCAGAACATTCAGTCAGGATCAGCCGCCGATAACGGACTTACGGGCGTCGATGATCGTCTGGTAGAAGGACGGATCGACCTTGATGTAGGCGGTGTTCTTGCCCTGCGTGTAGGCCTGGAAGCAGGCGAGGTCCTTCTTGGGCAGTTCCATGAAGTAGTCTTCAACCTTCTGCTTCATGCTGTCGCCGAGCTTGTTGGTGACCATCAGCGGGCCGTTCGGGATCAGCGGCGACTTCCAGACTTCGACGATATCGTCCATGTCGAGGTTGCCCTTCTTGACCATCTGGTGAAGGTTGCCGCCCGAGTAGCCTTCTTCCCACTTGCCGACGCCCGAACCGAAGGTGGTGCCAACGTCGAACTTCTTGTCGAGAACGGCGAGAACGAGGTTCTCATGGCCGCCGCCGAAGCCGGTTTCAGAGAAATATTCCTTAATCGGCGTGCCGGTTTCCTTCGGGATCGCCACGTTCGGAACGAGGAAGCCGGAGGTGGAATCCGGGTCGGCGAAGCCGATCTTCTTACCCTTGGCATCGGCCAGCTTCTTGATGCCGCTGTCCTTGCGGGCAACCATGATGGTGTAATAACCGCTGGAGCCGTCAGAACCCGTATAGGTCAGGATCGGGTCGACAGCCTTGGGGTCGGCCAGAGCGATCTTGGCGTAGGAGGACGCGCCCATGGAAGCGATGTCGATGGTGCCGCCGAGAAGACCCTGGATGACGCCGTTATAGTCCGGCGACGGGAAAACCTGAACTTCGGCAACGCCGGTCGCGGCCTTCAGGCCATCGGCAACGCACTTGGTGTTGCGGATCTGGTCGGCTTCGTTTTCGGAGCCGTCGAGACCGATGCGCAGAACCTTGACGTCCTGAGCCATGGCGGAACCGGCCAGAACGCCAAGGGCGACTGCCGAAAGAAGGACTTTCTTCAACATGGACTTTCTCCTGTTTCCCGGCGAGCCGGAGTTTGTTGTGAAGTATCGGCCCTTGACGCGGGCGCAAACGATGCTGAGCGGTTCCTCAGAGCCCGGCGAGAGCGAGCGGTTCGGGGCCGGCAGATTGCTGCACCGGACGCGCGGGAAGCTGCGCGCCGGGAATATTGATGCTGGTCGAGGTCATGGTCTCGTCGATACCTGACCCCTGTGAATCGGTTCCGTAAATCTCCGTGACGGCCGCAGCCGTCAGCTCAGTAGGGGTTCCGTCGAAGACGACGCGGCCCTGAGACATGCCGATGATGCGTTCGCAATAATTGCGCGCCGTATCCAGCGTATGCAGGTTGGTGATGACCGTAATGCCCTCGCGTTCGTTGATGTCGCGCAGCGCGTCCATCACGATCTTGGCGTTCAGCGGGTCGAGCGAAGCGATAGGCTCATCGGCCAGAACCATCTTCGGAGACTGCATCAGGGCGCGGGCGATGGCGACGCGCTGCTGCTGACCGCCCGAAAGCGTGCCGGCCGCCTGCATGGCCACATGCTCGATGCCAAGCCTTTCCAGGGCGGCGATGGCCATCAGGCGCTCGTCATTGGTGAAGATGTTGAACAGGCTGAGCGCCGTCGAGCGGTGATTGAGGCGGCCGAGCATGACATTGGTGAGCACATCGAGGCGCGGCACCAGATTGAACTGCTGGAAGATCATGGCGCAGTCGCGCTGCCAGCTGCGCAGCGCCGCGCCCTTCAGCGCCGAAACTTCCGTGTCGTTGAAATGGATGGAACCCGAGGACGGATCGACGAGGCGGTTGATCATGCGCAGCAGCGTCGATTTTCCCGCACCCGAACGTCCGATAACGCCAACCATCTGGCCCTGCGGTATCTCGACATTCACGGAATCGACCGCAGTGTGGTTGCCAAAGCGGCGCGTGACTTGCTTCAGGTGAAAGCTCATTTCCCCGTCCAATCTTCTTTTTGACGGGGTTCGGCGTAACAGCGGTGCGTGAAGTATGGATGTCAGTTTGATGAACAAAATATTACAGATTTCACGGATCTCGCATCCTCCTGTTCGCCGACAAAGCTTTCGGGACGAATCTTGGACCGTTCAAATCCGTGTGTTTTTTTGATCGCATAAACACAAATCCCGGGGTTTTGCCCCGGGATTTGCAGGTGTTCGGTAGAGGGAGATTTCATCCGCCATACTTCGCGACGAAATCCTCGGCGTCCAGATTGCGGAAATCGTCGAGAGCGACGCGCAATGTAGCGTGGTCCCAGTCCCACCACTTCAGATTATCCATTTGCCGGCCCAGTTCCGCCGGGAAGCGTTCCCGGATCAGCCGGGCGGGCACGCCGCCGACGATGGTATAGGGCGCGACGTCTTTTGAGACGACTGCACCCGCCCCGATCACCGCGCCGTTTCCTACCGTGACGCCGGGCAGGATCGTCGCACCATGGCCGATCCACACATCGTGGCCGATGACGACGCGCTTGGCGCGGCGGGCGGTAAAGAAGTCCGTCTCATCCTCCGCATCGTCCCAATAGTTGTGGGCACGATAGGTGAAGTGATGCAGCGTCGCTCGCTGCATCGGGTGATTGGTGGCGTTGATGCGGACGGAGGCGGCGATGTTGACGAATTTGCCGATGGTGGCGCACCAGATCGCACCATCCTGCATGACATAGGAGTAATCGCCCATTTCGACTTCCTCGATGCGGCAGCGTTCCGAAATTTCGGTATAGCGGCCGATCGCGGAGTTGCTGACACGGGCGGTCTCATGGATGACCGGTTCCAGACCGACCTTGACGCTCATGCCGCTGCCTTTCTGGGAGAAAACTGTGAGACGTCCAGAATGCGGTCGGCCACGGCTTCCCGCACCTCCTCGTCATGGAAAATGCCGAGCAGTGCCGTGCCCTTCTGTTTTTTCTCGACGATCATATCGACGACGACACGCCGGTTAAGGGCGTCCAGCGAGGCCGTCGGCTCGTCCAGAAGCAGGATCGCATGGTCGGTGATGAAGCCGCGGGCGATATTCACGCGCTGCTGCTCGCCGCCCGAAAATGTCGCCGGAGGCAGTGACCATAGTTCCCGTGGCAGGTTGAGCTTCGAAAGCAGCATGGCTGCGTGTTCGCGGGCTTCATCGGCGGCAACCTTGCGCGCCAGAAGCGGTTCGGCAACGACATCTATGGCGGCGACACGCGGCACGGTGCGCAGGAACTGGCTGACATAACCGATGGTGCGGTGGCGGATATCGAGGATCGTGCGCGGCGAGGCGTTGCCGATATCGACGACCTGGCCCTCATGACGAACGAGAATCTGCCCGCTGTCGATGGCGTAGTTGCCATAGAGCATTTTCAGGATCGAGCTTTTGCCGATGCCGGACGGGCCGCCGAGCACGACACATTCGCCGCCGCAAACGGAGAAATTGACATCGCGCACAACGGGCAATTCGATACCGTCGCGAAGATGCATGGTGAAGCTTTTGAAGACTTCCGAAACGATAAGAGGCGTCGGCATGGCGTCAAACCTGCAGAATAGAGGAAACAAGCAATTGCGTGTAGGGCTCGCGCGGGTCGTCCAGCACCCGGTCGGTCAGGCCGTGCTCGATGACATCGCCGCCCTTCATCACCATCATGCGATGGGAAAGCAGCCGCGCCACCGCAAGATCATGGGTGACGACCACGACGGCGAGACCGAGATCGTTGACGAGACCGCGGACCAGATCGAGCAGGCGCGCCTGCACGGAGACATCGAGGCCCCCGGTCGGTTCGTCCATGAAGACGAGGCGCGGCGAGGTGACGAGGTTGCGGGCGATCTGCAGGCGCTGGCGCATGCCGCCGGAAAAGGCGCGCGGCTGATCGTCGATGCGGTCGGTGCCGATTTCCACCCGCTCCAGCCATTCGCTGGCCGATTGCCTGATATTGCCGTAATGCCGGTTGCCGACGGCCATCAGCCGCTCGCCGACATTGGCGCCGGCCGAAACCGCCATGCGCAGCCCGTCCGCCGGGTTCTGGTGTACGAAGCCCCAGTCGGTCCGCATCAGGAAACGTCGTTCGGCCTCACCCATATGATAGAGGTCACGCACCGAACCGTCGCGCATGCGATATTCCACGCTGCCCGCGGTCGGCATCAGCCGGGTGGAAATGCAGTTGAGGAGCGTGGTCTTGCCGGAGCCGGATTCGCCGACAATGGCCAGAACCTCGCCGGGATAAAGCTCGAAGGAGACATTGCGGCAGCCGGCGCGGTCGCCATAATATTTGGAAACGTCCCTGACTTTCAGAAGCGGTGCGTCGCTCATTCTGCGGCCTCCTTCACATCCGCCAGCAGGTGGCCTTTATGGCCATGGGCGCGGCGGTCCTCGCAATGGTCGGTATCGGAGCAGACGAACATCCGTCCGCCCTTATCATCAAGCACCACCTCGTCCAGATAGACATTCTCCGCACCGCACAGCGCGCAGGGCTTGTCGAAGCGCTGGATCTCGAAGGGATGGTCCTCGAAATCGAGGCTGACGACGTCGGTATAGGGCGGCACGGCATAGATGCGCTTTTCGCGTCCTGCGCCGAAGAGCTGCAGGGCGTCCGAGAGATGCATTTTCGGATTGTCGAATTTAGGGGTCGGAGACGGATCCATCACGTAACGCCCGGCCACCTTTACCGGATAGGCATAGGTGGTGGAGATGCGTCCGTTGCGGGCGATATCCTCGTAAAGCTTGACGTGCATCAGGCCGTATTCCTCCAGCGCGTGCATGACACGCGTTTCGGTCTCGCGCGGTTCGAGGAAGCGCAGGGGCTCGGGAATGGGAACCTGATAGACGAGGACCTGACCCGAATGCAGTTCTTCTTCGGGAATGCGGTGCCGCGTCTGGATGATGGTCGCATCCTTGGTGCGGGTGGTGACGGTAACATTAGCCACCTTCTGGAAAAAGGCGCGGATGGAAACCGCATTGGTCGTGTCGTCCGCGCCCTGGTCGATGACCTTCAGTACATCGTCTGGGCCGAGGATGGAGGCGGTTACCTGCACGCCGCCAGTGCCCCAGCCATAGGGCATGGGCATTTCGCGGGAAGCGAAGGGAACCTGATAACCGGGAATGGCGATGGCCTTGAGGATCGCCCGGCGGATCATTCGCTTGGTCTGTTCGTCCAGATAGGCGAAGTTGTAGACAGCCAGCCCGTCGTCAAATGAAACTTCTTCAAGCATTGCGCGTTAGCCTTGTGAAAAAAGGAGTACAAGCTCATGGAGATTGGAATTCTTGCAGCCGTGTTCTTTGCTGTGTTTGCAGCATCGACCGTCTTTTGCGCTTACTGGTTTGGCGAGCAGCACAGCCGCTGAGCTATTCGGCCGCATTGCCCATCCACTCCGCGCCATTGGCGTTGACCGCCTCGAAATCGGCACGCATTTTCCTGACCAGACCGAGTTCGGCCTGGAAATCCACATAATGCGGCAGTTTCAGATGTTCGACGAAGCCCGTTGCCTGCACGTTGTCGGCGTGTGAAATGACGAATTCCTCGTCCTGCGCGGGGGCCACGACGTCCTCGCCGAATTCGCCTGCCCGCAGCGCCCGGTCGACCAGCGACATGGCCATGGCCTTGCGCTCGCTTTGGCCGAACACCAGACCGTAGCCGCGCGTGAATTGCGGTGGCGCCTTGGCAGAACCCTTGAACTGGTTGACCATCTGGCATTCGGTGACCTGTATGTCGCCCAGCGAGACGGAAAACCCGAGTTCCGGCACCTCCAGTTCCACCTCCACCTCGCCGATGCGGATTTCGCCGACGAACGGATGGGTGCGGCCGTAGCCGCGCTGCGTCGAGTAAGCGAGCGCCAGAAGGAAACCCTCGTCACCGCGCGCCAGCGATTGCAGGCGCAGGTCACGCGGCATCGGAAACTCCATCGGCTCCCGTGTCAGATCGCCGGCAATATGGTCAGCCGGCATATCGCCGTCGGTTTCGATCAATCCTTCTTGCGCTAGAATGTCTGAAACCCGCATGACATGTTCCGGCTCGCCTTCGCGCTGGGTGGCTGTCTCAACGGCCTCGTCCTCAAGAAGCGAAGGATCGAGCAGGCGATGGGTGTAGTCGAAGGTCGGTCCCAGCAATTGCCCGCCGGGCAGATCCTTGTAGGTCGCGGAAACGCGCCGCTGCACCGTCATGTCAGCGGTATCGACCGGAACCGAATAACCGAAGCGCGGCAGCGTCGTGCGGTAGGCACGCAGCAGGAAGATGGCCTCAATCATGTCGCCGCGGGCCTGCTTGACGGCAAGGGCTGCAAGCGACTGATCATAAAGAGACGCTTCCGCCATCACCCGGTCGACGGCGAGCGAAAGCTGCGAAACGATCTGCGACACCGTCATCGCGGGCAGGTCACGGTCTCCGCGCCGCTTGTCGGCCAGAAGCCGGTGGGCGTTGGCAATGGCGGTTTCCCCGCCTTTGACAGCAACATACATCTTACGCCTCCACGGGTTGAATGCGCGTCGTGCGCGGCAGGCAGACAAATCTGTCGGCGGATGTCAGGATGACATCGACGCCGCGCGGGAAAATGGCATTGTTTTCCGCCCACAGCCGCGGGAATATGTCCGGCAGGCCGGTGGGGCTGATGATGTTGACGTGGCGGATACCGGGGCCGGAGAGCAGCAATTCCCGTCCCCCATCCAGATCAGGCAACTCGATGATGAGCGTGGTGGAGCGGTCGGGATATTCCTGACTTCCCTGCGCGAAGAGACCGAAGGAGGCTATGGCGCTGCCCGCTTCGATGACGGCGAAATGCGCTGCGCTTTTTTCTTCGGTCGGGACCGCACCGGTATGAAATCCGATCCAGCCGGGGACGGTCGTTTTCCGTAGGGCGCCGCTCAGCCAGACCGGCGTATCGTGATCGCAGAGCGCCAGCAGGACCGCGCCGGTGGCGGGGGCGAGAGGCGATGGCGGGGAGACTGCGGTTTCGATTGTCTGCGGCGTGCCCGGCCGGGCCATGCCATCCATGAGTTTCTTGAAAATCCGTTGGGAATCGAAGACGGCATCGGAAAAACCGCCCGTCAATGCTTCGGCCTTGACGCTCATCAATCCTCTCCTCGAACCATGGTGAAGAAATCGACCCGGGTGGCGGCGGTCTCTTTTGTTTTCCTGTCCTTCTCCTCGGCCAATCGTTTCTCGACCGGTGAAAGAAGCTCGGTCTCGATGAAACCGCGGGTCGGGCTTTCCTGCCAGAGCGCATCGAAAACGGCGGCGTACCAGGCCTTCTTGCGGCCGGTGCCGAGAACATGGGCGTGACCCACTGTGCCCGAAGCAAGCTTGACGGTTGCCCGGGTAACGGTCGTCTCACCCAGATTGAAGGGCGCGCCGCCGCCGCCGATGCGGCCTTTGACCATGACGAGGCCGGTTTCCGGCCCGCGCACATTTTCCGTCCGGGGGCTCTCATCCTGCCGGTTCCAGACGGTTTCGAGTTCCTGCACGGTGGCGCGGGCAAGAAGCGCCGCCACCCGCTTTCTGTCTGCATGCAAGTCTGCAGTTTCGTGAATCATCGCTTGACCTCTAATGTCTATTGATATAGACAACTATACAATATAAGGTACATTTAACGTTCGTGAATGACAAGCGTGTGACATGAGCCCTTCGGCAGCGATGAAAAGAAAGAACGGCGTGGCGCTCTGGCGGCAGATCGCCGACAGGATCAGAGGCGAGATCGCGGCGGGCGATCACGATGAAACCGGCATGTTGCCGCCGGAAATGACGCTGGCCGAAAAATTCGGCGTCAACCGCCATACTGTCCGAAGCGCCATTGCCGCACTGGCCAGCGAAGGCATTCTCGAGCCGATGCAGGGGCGCGGTACGATGATCGCCCGCAAGGAGCGCCTGAGTTTTCCGATTTCACGGCGCACGCGATTTACGGAGGGCATCGGCGATCAGGTCAAGGAAATGGAAGCGCTGCTTCTTTCCCACACGACCGAACCGGCCAATGCCGATCTGGCGGCGCGGCTGCAATTGCCGGCGGGTGCGCCGCTCATACGTCTCGAAACGCTGCGCAAGGCCGATAACCGCCCGGTGTCCCGCTCGACCACATGGTTTCCGGCGGATCGTTTCGCCGGAATAGGGGAGGCTTACCAGAAGAGCGGCTCGATTACCGCTGCCTTCAATATGCTGGGCGTGGCGGATTACGTGCGTATTTCCACCGTCATCTCCGCCAGCCATGCGGACACGCAGGATCTGGCCGATCTGGAGCTGTCGCCGGGTGCAATTCTGCTCGTCACTCAGGCGCTGAATGCCGATATGGATGGCGTACCGGTGCAATATGCCATCAGCCGTTTTTCGGCCGATACGGTCGAATTCACGGTGGAGAATTAAGCCGAAGCTTACTCCGCCTGCGAAAGCCCCAGCACATCCAGCATGGAATAGAAGCCCGGTTTCTTGTCTAAGGCCCAGACGGCTGCAGCAATCGCGCCGCGTGCGAAAATAGAGCGGTCGCCGGCATAATGCGAAAGCTCGACGCGCTCGCCCTCTCCGGCGAAGATCACCGAATGTTCGCCGATCACCGAGCCGCCACGCAGCGTGGCAAAACCGATGGTCCCGGCTTCACGCGCACCCGTATGCCCGTCGCGCACGCGAACGGACGATGTGGTGAGATCGACCTTGCGGCCCGCCGCCGCCGCCTCGCCGAGCAGAAGGGCGGTGCCGGAGGGCGCATCCACCTTGTGCTTGTGGTGCATTTCAAGGATTTCGATATCCCAGTTCTGCGCATCCAGCGCCTGCGCCGCCTGCTGTGTGAGAACACTGAGCAGGTTGACGCCGAGGCTCATATTGCCCGATTTGACGATGCGGGCATGGCGCGACGCCGCCTTGAATTTTTCCTCGTCTTCCGCCGAGCAACCCGTGGTGCCGATGATATGCACGATGCGGGCCTGTGCGGCGAGGCCGGCAAAGGTGACGCTGGTTGCCGGCGAAGTGAAATCGATCACCCCTTCCGCATGCAGAAATGCCTGAAGCGGATCGCTGGTGATTTCGACGCCGATCGGGCCGAGACCGGCGATCTCGCCCGCATCGCGGCCGACAAAGGCAGAGCTCTCGCGCGCGACGGCGGCGTGCAGCTGGACGCCGGGCGTCTGGTGAATAAGGCGGATTAGCGCCTGTCCCATGCGGCCCGCCGCGCCGACCACCACCAGTTTCATGCCGCTGCTGCCCATGCTGTCACTCACTTTTCATCTCGGGCGGATCGAGATCCGCCGGTATCTGTCGATTGATGTTTGCAGCAGCGACGTTAAAGACCGCCCGCCCGCTTCGCAAGCATCACATAAGAACAGGCCAAGCGATCAAGCCCTCCAGCGTCGTCCGTCCAGCGACAGGCCGAAATCGGATGGCGTTCTCGAATAGGTGGCAAGCCCGGAAAGAGCCGCCTGCGGATGGGTGACGACGAAGGTGGGGATGGTCCGCATCAGCGCGCTGTGCGGCGCCTTGTCTTCGAAGGCAGCCCGGAATTCCGGGCTCTTCAGCGCCGGAATGATCTTCTGCGAAATGCCGCCGGCCAGATAGACACCGCCCTTCGCCATGAAGATCAGCGCGAGGTCACCGGCCACGCGGCCGAGATAGGTGCTGAAAAGGGACAGGGTCTCTTTCGCCTGCCGGTTATCGCCCGAAAGCCCCTGTGAGGTAATGTCGGCCGGATCGGAAAAGACAGGCTCGACGCCATCGGCGGTGCAGATGGCCCGGTAAAGATTGACCAGCCCGCGCCCGCAAAGGATCTGCTCCCCGGCGACACGGCCCTCGATGGTTTCGATATGCGGGAAAACCGCATAATCACGCGTGCTTCTCGGGCCGATGTCGATATGGCCGCCCTCACCGGGCACCGGGAACCACATATGGCGGGCGTAAACCAGCCCGGCGACGCCAAGCCCCGTGCCCGGCCCAAGAACGACGCG
This sequence comes from Agrobacterium sp. LY4, assembly GCF_001526585.1. Classification (NCBI taxonomy): domain Bacteria; kingdom Pseudomonadati; phylum Pseudomonadota; class Alphaproteobacteria; order Hyphomicrobiales; family Rhizobiaceae; genus Agrobacterium; species Agrobacterium sp. LY4. The sequence goes on from NZ_ASYA01000001.1 coordinate 124,205, forward strand.
CGATGCCAGCACATCCTTGCGGCCGGAGCCGATGGATTCGCGGTTGTCGTCGTCAAGTGCTGCAATCGCCAGAGCCTGCGCCTCGAAGTCGTTGATGACGATGACATCCTTCAGGCCGAGATTGGCCAGCATGTCCTTCGGCCTGACGACCCAATGGCAGTTGGTGAGCGGAATCTCGTCACCTTCGATGGGGCCGGCAATCGCCAGAATGGTCGAGACCGGCTGGAGTGAGGTCTTGTCCAGAACCGCCTGCTGGATGGCGTCGTCGATGGTCGGATATTCCGCTGTCTTCACGGTGGTGAGGTGAACTGGTTCGGCAAAGGAATCGATCAGAATGGAAAAGCGGGCATTGGTGCCGCCGATGTCGCCAAGAAGGATCGGAAAGGACAGATATTCGGTATCGGACGTCTTCGGCATTGCCTGTTCCATGTTGGGAGGTTCAGTTGGCGACGTGGAAGTCGATGAGATTTTCTGCGGTGGCGCGGTTGAGCGCCATGGGAATATCGTAAACCGTAGCAAGCCGGGTCAGCGCCTTCACATCCACATCATGCGGCATCGCCGTCAGCGGGTCGGTGAAGAAGATCAGCATGTCCACCTCGCCGGTGGCGATCATCGCGCCGATCTGCTGGTCTCCGCCGAGAGGTCCGCTTTTGAGGCGAATGACTTCGAGCCCCGGACAGGCTTCCTGCACCCGCCCGCCCGTCGTGCCGGTGGCGACGATCCTGAAACCGGCAAGCGCTTTCTGGTGGTGACGGGCGAAATCCGCCATATCGTCCTTTTTCTCGTCATGAGCGATGAGCGCGATACAGCGTTGTTCTTCCATGGTCCCAGCCCGTTCCATCAAGAATTAAATCGATTTGAAGCCTTCTATAACAGCTTGCCGCCATTTGAAAAGGGAAGCTGTTGAATGCCCCATTTCTGTTTCAGTTCAATGTCGGGCGCTGGGTGGGAAGCGGAATATCCGAAGGCGGCTGCAGGGCGGGGGCTGCCTGAATGACCTGTTCCACGCTTTGCTGGCGCGTTGCCGGAGCAGGCGAATAGGCTTGGGCCGCAAGTCCCTCGGGGTTAGTGGAAGGGGCGGCAGCCACGGCGGCGCAGGCCGAGGGCAGATCGGAAACCATGACCGGGCGCGGTTTCACCGGCTTGGCATTGGGATCCTTTTTCGGCGGCGCCCATGGTTCCTTGCTGAACCACCACGCAAGCGACTTGTCGCACCCGTCGCCTTTGCCCACGGCCGCCTGCGGTTTGCAATTGGGCGCGCCGGGCGGGCATTCGAGACGGATGTGGAAATGCTCGTCATGGCCGTAGATCGGCCTGATCTTGCCCATGAAGGTGCGGTCGCCGGTCCATGTCTGGCAGAGTTTCTGCTTGATGGCCGGGTTCACGAAGACACGCTCCACCTGCGGGTAGCTTGCCGCCATCATCACCAGCCGGGCATTGAGCGGTGACCACTTGCGGTCATCGACCGTCAGGAACTTGCTCTTGTCCAGCATGGAGATGAAAGGCACGGTTTCGCGCTGCTCCGCGGTGAGCCGTGGGCTCGGCATCGGTCGCCACCAGATGTCGACATCGAGGCCGATCTGGTGCGACGCATGGCCGGTCAGCATCGGCCCGCCGCGCGGCTGGGAAATATCGCCCAGTAGCAGGCCCGGCCAGCCGATCTTCTGGGCATCCTGCGAAAATTGCTCGAGGAAGGAAATCATCTGCGGCTGGCCCCAGCGCCGGTTGCGGGAAAGGCGCATGGCCTGCCAGCCTGGACCGTCCGTCGGCATGGCGATGGCGCCGGACTGGCAGCCCTTGGCATAGGAGCCGATTGGCTGCGAGCCCGTGGCGGAAGGCAGCGCCATGTGGCCGAACACTTCTTTCGCGGGCCTGTCCTCGGCCGATGCGGTTTCCATCTGCAACTGCAGCGCGGAGACGACCGAAATCGCCAGCATGGCCGCTTTGAAAACTCTCGATGATCCCGCCGTCATATCGTCGTGCCCGTCCGATCAGATGATTCTCTTCCCCTTAAGATAAACTGGAACGGGATTTTGTTGAAACCGTGTTTCACCCCGCCTGTTGCAAAGCGGGAGGATAAAGGCGCGGATAAAGAGCTTGTGAGCCAGCGCATCTGTTTTTTGCCAATCTTTGTTTTATGCTCTCTCCAACAAACGCGAAAACAGGGACATTCCCCCGATGATATTGGCACCACTGAAATCCCGTCTCCTCATTGCTCTTGCGGCATCCGCCCTGCTGATACCGGCGGCGGCCTCCGCACAATCGGCCGATGTATGGCGGAAGGGGATTTCGACGGTCGGGGAACTGAGACATCCCGATGGCTTCGATCATTTCGACTATGTGAACACCAAGGCGCCGAAAGGCGGCACCCTTCGCCTGTCGACGGCGGGCACCTTCGATACCCTCAATCCGCTGCTTGCCAAGGGCGAGGCGGCAACGGGCCTTTCTCTTGTTTTCGATACGTTGATGAAATCGACGGAAGAGGAGCTGTCGGCCTCCTACGGTCTTCTTGCCGAGGGCGTGAGTTACCCGGACGATATTTCGAAAGCCACCTTCCGGCTGCGCGCGGAGGCGAAATGGGCGGATGGCAAACCGGTGACGCCGGAGGATGTCGTCTTCAGCTTCGAAAAGGCCAAGGATTTGAGCCCGCAGCTTGCGACCTATTACACCCACGTCACCAAGGCGGAGGTGAGCGGCGAAAGGGACATTACCTTCACTTTCGACGAAAAGAACAATCGCGAATTGCCGCAGATTGTCGGGCAATTGCTGATCGTTCCCAAGCACTGGTGGGAAGCCGCCGGCCCGGATGGCAAGCCGCGCGACATATCGCGTGGCACGCTGGAGCCGGTGATGGGTTCCGGCCCCTACAAGATTGCCTCGGTCTCTCCCGGCTCGACAATCGCTTATGAACGCCGCGACGACTACTGGGGCAAGGACGTCAACGTGAATGTCGGGCTGAACAATTTCAAAACCATCGCCTACACCTTCTTCGCCGATCAGGATGTCGAATTCCAGGCCTTCAAGTCCGGCACCGTCGATTTCCGCCAGGAAGCCTCCTCCAGCCGCTGGGTCACGGGTTATGATTTCCCGGCCGTCAAGGAAGGCCGCGTCAAGAAGGAAGAACTGCCGAATATCTATCGTTCCGTCGGCATCATGCAGGCCTTTGTGCCGAATATGCGCCGCGAAAAGTTCCAGAACCCGAACCTGCGCAAGGCGCTCAACTACGCTTTCGATTTCGAGGAGCTGAACCGAACGCTGGCTTACGGCCAGTTCCAGCGCATCAACAGCTTCTTCATGGGCAGTGAACTGGCCTCGTCCGGCCTGCCGACCGGGCGAGAGCTGGAGATTCTTCAGGAACTGAAGGATCATGTTCCGCCGGAGGTCTTCACGACAGAATATCGCAACCCCGTGGCAGGCGACCCCGCTAAGCAGCGCGACAATCTGCGCGAGGCGGTCAGGCTGATGAAGGAAGCCGGTTACGAGCTGCGCGGCAACCGCATGGTCAATGCGAAAACCGGACAGCCGCTCGATATGGAGTTTCTGATCGATTCCGCCGGCATGGAAAGAACCATCCTTCCCTATGTCCAGAACCTCAAGAAGATCGGCATCAACGCGACGATCCGGACCGTCGACGCCTCGCAATATACCAACCGCACCCGCAGCTTCGATTATGACGTGATCGTCAAGCTCTGGGCGACTTCGGCGAACCCCGGAAACGAACAGGCGGATTTCTGGGGCTCGACCGCCGCCGACCGGCAAGGGTCCAACAATATTGCCGGCATCAAGAACCCCGCCGTCGATGCGTTGGTCAGGAAGGTCATATTTGCGCCCGACCGGGATGAACAGGTGGCCGCCGCACGCGCGCTCGACCGGGTACTTCTGGCAAACAGTTACGTCATACCGCAATTCTACCGTGGTGAGATGTTCATCGCTTACTGGAATACGCTTATCCGTCCGGAAAACCTGCCCCAATATGGTGTCGGTTTTCCGGAAGCATGGTGGTCCAGCCAGGCCGCGAATTGACGCTGGCCTTGCTTTCGCGCCGAAGGCTTGATTCACATAGGGCGAGACGAATCGCTTAAAGCGCAGGCAGCGCTTTCAGGAAAGGACCGGGTTTGACAGAAACGAAGACCGCTGACGTATCGGCCGGGAGCAGAGGCTGATGGGCGCCTATATCCTCAGACGTCTGGCGCTGATGATCCCGACCATCATCGGCATTATGGGCATTTCGTTTCTCGTCATCCAGTTCGCGCCGGGCGGGCCGGTGGAACAGGTCGTCGCGCAATTGACGGGGCAGGGCGACAGCGCCTCCGACCGGCTCTCGGGCGGCGGCGATCTCATGGGTCAGTCCGGCGGTTTCGATGATAGCGGTTCGAAATATCGCGGCGCGCAGGGTCTCGATCCGGAACTGATCGCCAAGCTCGAAAAACAGTTCGGTTTCGACAAGCCGCCGCTCACCCGTTTTCTCGAGATGATGTGGAATTACATCCGCTTCGATTTCGGTGACAGCTTCTTCCGCAATTCCTCGGTGATCGATCTCATCATCGACAAGCTGCCGGTGTCCGCGTCGCTCGGCTTCTGGATCCTGATCATTTCCTACATCATCTCCATTCCGCTCGGCATCAAGAAGGCCGTGTCCGACGGCTCGACCTTCGACGTCTGGACCTCCGGCATCATCATCATCGGTTATGCCGTGCCGAGCTTCCTGTTCGGTATCCTGCTTATCGTCCTCTTTGCCGGCGGATCCTTCTTCGACTGGTTCCCGCTGCGCGGTCTGGTGTCGGATAATTTTGATCAGCTGAACTGGTGGCAGAAGATCATCGACTATTTCTGGCACCTGACCCTGCCGCTTATCGCACTGTCGCTTTCGGCCTTTGCGACAACGACGCTGCTGACCAAGAATTCCTTCATCGACGAGATCAAGAAGCAATATGTCATCACCGCCCGCGCCAAGGGGCTCACGGAGCGCAAGGTTCTTTATGGTCATGTCTTCCGCAACGCGATGCTGATCGTGATCGCCGGTTTTCCGGGCGCCTTCATCTCGGCCTTCTTCACCGGATCGCTGCTGATCGAGAATATCTTCTCGCTCGATGGCCTTGGCCGCCTCGGTTATCTCTCGGTCGTCAACCGCGACTATCCAATCGTGTTCGGCACGCTCTTCATCTTCTCCCTGATGGGCCTCGTGGTCGGCCTCATTTCCGACCTTATCTATACGTGGATCGATCCTCGCATCGATTTCGAGCGGAGGGACGTGTGATGACGCTTGCCCATACCGCCGCAGCCGAAACGATAGAAAAGCCGAAGCGCCCATGGTTTTCGCCGACTACCAAACGCCGCTGGCAGAATTTCAAGGCGAACCGGCGCGGTTACTGGTCCTTCTGGCTGTTCCTGCTCCTGTTTTTCCTGAGCCTGATCGCGGAATTCATCGCCAATGACAAACCCATTCTCGCTTCCTACAAGGGCGAGATTCTGGTGCCGGTTATGGTGGATTATCCGGAGGAAAAATTCGGCGGGTTCCTTGCCCAGACCGATTACAAATCCTCCTTCATTCAGGATGAGATCAACGCCAATGGCTGGATGATCTGGCCGCCGATCCGCTATTCCTATCAGACAGTCAATTCCAATATTCCGCACTCTGCGCCGACCGCGCCTTTCTGGTTGATGGATGAAAAAGACCGTTGCTCGGCCTACCCGCAGGGCGATGCCGATCCCGGCTGCACGCTTGGCAATCTCAACTGGCTCGGAACCGACAATCAGGCCCGCGATGTCACGGCGCGGATGATCTACGGTTTCCGCATTTCCGTACTTTTCGGCCTGACGCTGACCATCGCGTCGGCCCTTGTCGGCGTCACCGCCGGCGCGATCCAGGGTTATTTCGGCGGCTGGACCGACCTGCTGTTGCAGCGTTTCATCGAAATCTGGTCTTCCATGCCGGTGCTTTACATCCTGCTCATCATCGCGGCCATCCTGCCGCCGGGCTTCTTCGTGCTGCTCGGCATCATGCTGCTCTTTTCATGGGTCGGCTTCGTCGGCATCGTGCGCGCGGAATTCCTGCGGGCCAGAAACTTCGAATATGTCCGCGCCGCCCGCGCCCTTGGCGTCGGCAACTGGACGATCATGTTCCGCCACCTTCTGCCAAACGCCATGGTGGCGACACTGACCTTCCTGCCCTTCATCCTTTCCGGATCGATCACGACGCTCACCTCACTCGACTTCCTCGGCTTCGGCATGCCGCCGGGATCGCCGTCGCTGGGCGAGATGATCGCGCAGGGCAAGAATAACCTTCAGGCCCCCTGGCTTGGCCTCACTGCGTTTTTCACCATGTCCATCATGCTCTCACTGTTGATTTTCGTCGGTGAAGCGGTGCGCGACGCCTTCGATCCACGCAAGACGTTCCGGTGATCGCCATGACGGAAACAAAGACCCAACCGCTTCTCTCCGTCCGTGATCTCTCCGTCGCTTTCCACCAGGGCGGCGCGACCAGCATCGCCGTTGATCACGTCTCTTTCGATCTGATGCCGGGTGAGGTCGTCGCCCTCGTTGGCGAGTCCGGTTCCGGCAAGTCCGTGACGGCGAACTCCATTCTCAAATTGCTGCCCTATCCGGCGGCAAGCCATCCATCGGGAAAAATCCTGTTCGACGGCAAGGACATGCTGACTTTGCCGGAACGCTCCCTGCGTGCGGTCCGCGGCAACGACGTCACCATGATTTTTCAGGAGCCGATGACCTCGCTCAACCCGCTCCACACCATCGAGCGGCAGATCGGCGAGATTCTGGAGCTGCATCAGGCAATCACCGGGGCGCAGGCGCAGGCGCGCACGCTGGAACTGCTCTGCAGGTGGGTATCCGTGAACCGGAAAAGCGCCTGAAGGCTTATCCGCACGAATTGTCCGGCGGTCAGCGGCAGCGCGTGATGATTGCCATGGCGCTTGCCAACCGGCCGAAACTGCTGATCGCCGACGAGCCGACGACGGCGCTCGACGTGACGGTTCAGGCCCAGATCCTCGAACTTCTGAGCGACCTCAAGACGAAGCACGGCATGTCCATGCTGTTCATCACCCACGATCTCGGCATTGTCCGCAAATTTGCCGACCGCGTCTGCGTCATGACCAAGGGCAAGATCGTTGAGACCGGCACGGTGGAGCAGGTGTTTACCGATCCGCAGCACGCTTATACGCGCCATCTTCTGGCGGCAGAGCCGAAGGGCGAGCCGCCGCATTCCGACGCGACCAAACCGGTGGTCATGCAGGGTGATGATATCAAGGTCTGGTTCCCCATCAAGGCGGGACTGATGCGCCGGGTGGTCGACCATGTGAAGGCGGTGGACGGCATCGATATCACCCTTCGCGCCGGCCAGACTGTGGGCGTGGTGGGCGAATCCGGTTCCGGCAAGACCACGCTCGGTTTGGCGCTCTCGCGGTTGATTGCGTCTGAAGGGCGCATCAGCTTCATCGGCCAGTCGATCGACCACTATTCCTACGAGATGATGAAGCCGCTCAGAAACCGGCTGCAGGTGGTGTTTCAGGATCCTTATGGGTCGCTCAGCCCGCGCATGTCGGTCGGCGAGATCGTCGCCGAAGGCCTGAAGGTGCATGAGCGGTCTCTGTCTGCCGACGAGCGCGATACGCGTGTCGCCACCGCGCTGGAAGAGGTCGGTCTCGACCCGGCCACCCGCTGGCGGTATCCGCATGAATTTTCTGGCGGCCAGCGCCAGCGCATCGCCATTGCCCGCGCCATGGTGCTTAAACCCCGTTTCGTCATGCTGGATGAGCCGACCTCCGCGCTCGACATGAGTGTGCAGGCGCAGGTGGTCGATCTGCTGCGCGATCTGCAGGCGAAGCACGAACTCGCCTATCTCTTCATCAGCCACGATCTGAAGGTGGTGAAGGCGCTCGCTAACGACCTGATCGTCATGCGCCACGGCAAGGTGGTGGAGAGCGGCCCGGCGGCGGAAATCTTCGCCAACCCGCAGCAGGACTATACCAAGGCGTTGCTGGCGGCCGCCTTCAACATCGAGGCGATGAAAACGAAGGCGATAAGCCAGTAGGCCGCGTTGCGGTTTCTGTTAAGGTGATGATTTTTCTGTTGCTTCGCGGAAAATGCCGACCCATGTTGAGGGGCATGTGATGCGGAAACGGATTGATTGCCATGGCAGCGGATGTGATCGTTTTGGGGGCAGGGATCATCGGGGTCTCCATCGCCCTGCAGCTGGCCCGCAGGGGTAAGTCGGTGGTGCTGGTCGACCGGCGCGGGCCGGGCGAGGAGACCTCCTTCGGCAATGCCGGGCTGATCCAGAGAGAAGGCGTCGTGCCTTACGCCTTCCCGCAGGACCTCGCCCTGCTGCTGCGCTATTCCCTGAACAACAGCGTCGATGCCCGCTATCACCTCTTTGCCCTGCCGAAGATCGCGCCTTTTCTCGGCCGTTACTGGTACAATTCCGCAGCCACGCGCCACGCGGCAATTGCCCGTGCCTATGCGCCGCTGATCGAATATTCGGTTTCGGAGCACAATATCCTGATCGAGGAGGCGAAAGCCGGTGATCTGATCGTCAAGAACGGCTGGATGGAGGCCTACAGGACCGCCGCGAGGCGGGATGCCGATTTTGCTTTCGCCGAGCGTCTGGCGCGCGACCACGGTATTTCCCATACGAAACTCGACGCCGAGGAACTTGCCGCAGCCGAACCGCATCTGAGCCATGATTTCGTCGGCGGCCTGAAATGGAACGATCCCTGGTCGGTGCGCGATCCGCATGCGCTGACGCTCGCTTATGTCCGGCTGTTCGAGAGCCTCGGCGGAAGCTTCGTCAGGGGTGATGCTTCCACCCTCAGCCAGACGGTGAGCGGGTGGACGGTGCGCACCGAAACCGGCGCGGTCGAGGCCGAACATGCCGTCGTGGCGCTAGGCCCCTGGGCGGACACCGTTACGGAACGGCTGGGTTATCGTTTTCCGCTTGGTGTGAAACGCGGTTACCACATGCATTACGCGCCGCAGGAGGGCACGAAGCTCAATAACTGGCTGATCGACGCCGAGCGCGGTTATTTCCTCGCGCCGATGCGAAAGGGCATCCGCCTGACGACGGGCGCTGAATTTGCCGAACGCGATGCACCGAAATCTCCCGTGCAGATCGAGCGGGCAGAGCGGGTGGCGCGCACCGTCTTTCCTCTCGGCGGCCGGCTGGATGCGGAACCGTGGATGGGTGCGCGGCCCTGCACGCCGGATATGATGCCGATCATCGGTAAAGCGCCGCGGCATAAAACATTGTGGTTTGCTTTCGGGCACGCCCACCATGGCCTCACACTTGGGCCGATCACCGGCCGTGTGCTGGCCGAAACCATGCTTGGCGAAACGCCGGTTATCGCCATCGACGCCTATCGCCCGGAAAGGTTCAATCCCTGATAGCTAAATCCGCTGGCCTTCCGGGGACAGGCCACGTAACATGGTCGCATGCAAAGGGAAAAGGGGCAAAACGTCATCATGGTGGCGAGGTTTCTCATCTATCAGCAGCAGGACGACTTTCGTTAGCGCAATTCGCTGCGCATGAAACGAGATGGAAACGGCTTGCTGGTGCATGATGGATGATATTGAAAACGCAAAGAAATTTTTCGCCGATAACCCCGATATCGAAATTCTCGAAGCTTTCGTCATAGACGCGAACGGCGTGCCGCGCGGCAAATGGATTCCGCGCGAACGGGCAATCGACGTGCTCGAAAAGGGAATGGCCATTCCCCGGTCGGTTTATGCGCTGGATATCTGGGGCCGGGATGTGCATGCCGCAGGTCTTGCGGAAGGCACGGGCGATCCGGACGGGTTTTGTTTCCCCGTCCCAGGCACGCTGTCGCGGGTAACATGGCTTGGCCGCCCGACGGCACAGGTTCTGCTGGCCATGAAAAATCCGGATGGAACCGGCTTTTATGGCGATCCGCGCCATGTTCTGGCGCAGGTTCTGGGCGCTTATAAAAAGGCCGGCCTCACGCCGGTCGTGGCGACCGAACTCGAGTTTTACCTGATCGATCCCGTCCGCTCCGCGCTTGATCCCGTTCGTCCGCCGCACAGCCGCGAGGGTCGGTGGCATACGGGCCAGACACAGGTTCTGTCGATTTCCGAACTGCAGGATTTCGAGGACGTCTTCCATGATATTGCCACGGCCTGCCGCGCACAGGGCGTGCTTGCCGATACGACGCTGCGGGAAAACGGTCCCGGCCAATATGAGATCAACCTCAATCATGTGCCGGATGCATTGCAGGCGGCCGATTTCGCGGTCTTTCTGAAACGTATCGTAAAGGGCGTGGCGCGACGGCATGACCTCGACGCCACCTTCATGGCCAAGCCTTACGGGTTGCAGGCCGGCAATGGCATGCATGTGCATTTTTCCGTTCTCGACAGGGACGGCAGGAACATCTACGCCGGAGAGGATGGCCCATCGGATGCCTTGATGCATTCGGTCGGCGGCCTTTTGGAAAACATGGGTGAAAGCATGGCGATCTTCGCCCCCCATGCCAATTCTTATCGACGTCTGACCCCCAGCGAACACGCACCGACCTACGCCTCCTGGGGCATTGACAACCGCTCGGCGGCTGTGCGTGTCATCGTTGCCAGCAAGGCCGCGACCCGTATCGAACACCGGGTCGCCGGCGCCGATACCAATCCCTATCTCGTTGTCGCGATGATCCTGAGCGCCGCATTGGCAGGCATGAAGGAGAAGCGCCAACCGGGCGGCGCAATTGCCGGCGACAGCCATGCGATCAATCACGAGCCGCTGCCCACCAACTGGGACTATGCGTTGCAGCGCTTCACGCGGTCGAGCTTTGCCTATGCGACGCTCGGCCAGAGGTACCGCACGCTGTTTTCCGCCTGCAAGCAGCAGGAGCTTTCCGAATTTTCCCTGCGTGTAACCGACGTCGAATATGACGCCTATATCAGGACGGTGTGAAATGGCTGAGGTAACGAACATTCCCAATCCCGGCCACACATCGTCATGGTATGCGGCCTCCGCGAATGTCAAAACCGTGCGGCCGACGCTCGAAGGCGCGCTGGACGCCGATGTCTGCATCATCGGCGGTGGCTTTACCGGCATTTCCGCCGCGCTGGAACTCAGTGAGCGCGGCTATTCCGTCATCGTTCTGGAAGGCGTCCGCGTCGGCTTCGGCGCTTCGGGTCGCAATGGCGGCCAGATCGTCAACGGCTATAGCCGCGATCTCGAGACCATCGCTGGCCGCTATGGGCATGACAAGGCGGTGAAACTCGGCGAAATGTCGCTTGAAGGCGGCGCGATCATCCGCAACCGCATCGCCAAATACGCCATCGATTGTGATCTGGTCGATGGCGGTTTCTTTGCCGCCTTTACGCCGAAACAGATCCGCGAGATGGAGGCCCATAAGGCCCATTGGGAGAAACATGGCCATGGCGGGCTTGAAATGGTCTCGAAGGCGGATGTCGGCCAGTATGTGAAGACCGATCGATATGCCGGCGGCATGATCGACCGCTTCGGCGGGCATATCCACCCGCTCAATCTGGTGCAGGGCGAAGCGGCGGCGGCGGAAAGCCTCGGTGCTCGCATATTCGAAAATTCGCGGGTCATTGCGGTGGAGCAGAGCGCAAACCCCATCGTGCGCACGGCAACAGGCAGCGTCAAGACGAAATATGTCCTCGTCTGCGGCAACGCTTATCTCGGCAAACTCTTGCCGGAAATCGGCGACCGGATGATGCCGGTCTCAAGCCAGGTTATGGCGACGGAGCCGCTCGATGCCGACCTGATCGAGGCTCTTCTGCCTGCCAATTATTGCGTTGAGGATGCCAATTACATTCTCGATTATTATCGCCGGACATCGGACAATCGCCTGCTCTATGGCGGCGGCATCGGTTATGGCGGCAGCGATCCGGCCGACCTCACGGGCGTGATCCGCCCGAACATGCTCAAAACCTTCCCGCAACTGGAAAAAACGAAAATCGACTTTGCCTGGAGCGGAAATTTCGCGCTGACCCTGACGCGCATTCCGCATATGGGCAGGCTGTCGGACAATATCTATTTCTCGCATGGCGACAGCGGCCATGGTGTTACGACAACCCATCTGCTCGGCAAGATACTGGGCGAGGCCGTTGCCGGCCACGCCGAACGTTTCGATATCTGGAGTTCGCTGCCGAACTATCCGTTCCCCGGCGGCAAGACCTTCCGGGTGCCGCTGACCGTGCTTGGCGCATGGTGGTACGGCATGCGCGACAGGCTTGGATTTTAGAACGTCACCGTCTTCAAACCGGAAAGTGCGTTCTTCGCAATATCCTCCGGTGTGGCATCGATGCTGACGGTCACGACGCCCGGTTCGCCGGTCGGCACTTCCAGCGTGGCAAGCTGGGTCTGCAGCAGCGAAAGCGGCATGAAATGGCCCTTGCGTTCGCCCATGCGCCGGCTGAGAAGCTCCAGGCTGCCATCCAGATAGACGAAAGCCAGCGGGCCGCCAGTGGCCTTGCGAAGCCGGTCGCGATAGATTTTCTTGAGCGCCGAGCAGGAAACGACGACACCGTTGCTTTCGCTGCCCTTGCGCAGTTCCGCGCCGATAAGATCGAGCCAGGGCCAGCGGTCTTCGTCCGTCAGCGGAATACCCTCGGACATTTTATCGACGTTGGATTTCGGGTGAAGCTTGTCGCCCTCTATGAAAGCAACGCCCAGTTTCTCCGCCACTGCTTCCGCGACCGTGGACTTGCCGGAGCCGCTCACTCCCATCACGACAATTGCCTGTGTCACCCGAACCTCGAATGTTTCTGTTTCGACGGTCAGCCCCTACCATGTGCGGCAGGCATCGGGAATATAAAAATGCGGGGCTTGCCTGTGTCAGTGCCCGGTTTTGCGCGCCGCACTCTTCTCCAGGGCGAAAAAGGCAGCATGAATCAGGATCGCCAGCGCCGCAACGATCAGCCCGCCCTGAAGAATGAAGGCCAGATTATTGGATTGCAGGCCGGCAATGATCACTTCGCCGAGGGTGCGCGCCGCGACGGTCGAGCCGATGGTCGCGGTCGAAAGGCTGATGACCGCCGAAAGCCGGATGCCGGCGAGAATGGCTGGAAGGGCAAGCGGCAACTCCACTTTGACAAGGCGTTGCCAGCCGGTCATGCCGCTGCCTCTCGCGGCATCCATCACCGTGGCGGGCAGGGTTGTAAGACCCGTCAGCGTATTTTCGAATACCGGCAAAAGCGCATAGAGAAACAGGGCAATGAGCGTTGGTTTTTCGCCAAAACCGATCATCGGTACGGCCAGCGCCAGCACCGCTACCGGCGGAAAGGTCTGGCCGATATTGACGATGCTGCGCGACAGCGGCAGGAAATCCGCCCCGAACGGCCGGGTGGCGAGAACCGCGAGCGCTCCCGCCGTGAGCGTGGCCAGCCCCGTGGCAATCGCCACAATGGTCAGATGCGACAGCGTGAGGGAAAACAGATTGGCCTGCGTGTAGATTGCCGGCGCATTGGCCTGCACGAGAGGGCGAAACACCGGTGCGAAGACCTGTGGCACGGCAAGGAAGATGGCCAGCGCCAGCGTCAGGAAACCGAGGGCAAACAAGGATAAGGCGTTTTTCATGGGGCTCCGGCGGCACGCTGGAGGAGAACGTCACGCCGCACCCGGCCGGCGGGTTGCCCATTGTCCCTGACGACCGGCAAGGCATCGCAGCCCGCCCATAACATAGCCGACAGAGCGTCGCGCTGGCTTGTATGTTCGCTGAGCGGTTCGCCCTCTGCGTTTCCCGGCTCCACGACATCGGCAACGGAGAGAACGGACAGCAGTTTCAGCGCCCGTTCGTTGTCGCCGATCATGGTGCGCACGAAATCTGTTGCCGGTTTCAGCACCAGTTCGGCCGGCGGGCAGTCCTGCACGATGCGGCCCTTGTCCATCACGGCGATACGATCCGCCAGATGAAAGGCCTCGTCCATATCGTGCGTGACGAGAACGACGGTCACGCCGAGCTTTTTCTGGATATCGAGAAGATCGTTCTGGGCCTTGGCGCGGATCACCGGGTCCAGCGCGCCGAAGGGTTCGTCCATCAGGAGAATGTTCGGCTCGGCGGCCAGCGCACGCGCCACGCCGACACGCTGCTGCTGACCGCCTGAGAGTTCATGCGGGAAACGGTCGGCATAAAGCGCGGGATCGAGCTGGAAGAGATGCATCAGCGCGTCGATCTTCGCCTCGATCCGCTTGCGATCCCAGCCGATCAGCTGCGGAACGGTCGCGATATTTTCGGCCACCGTCCGGTGCGGAAACAGGCCATGGCCCTGAATGGCGTAGCCGATCTGGCGGCGCAGCTTGAAACCGGGCATCGCACTGACATCCTCACCATCGATACGGATCGTGCCGGAGGTCGGCTCCACCAGCCGGTTTATCATGCGCAGCAGAGTGGTTTTTCCCGAGCCGGAGGTACCGACGATGACGGTGACGGTGCGCGGCGCGACAGTCAGCGATACCTGATCCACGACGGCTGCATCGCCATATCGTTTCGTGATGGTGTCGATTTCGATCATGCCTTTTGCCTTCCGCCTGCGCTGAAGAGATTGCTGTCGATGATGGCGTCGAGTGTTATCGCGGCCGCAAAGCCGAGAAGAACCGTCGGCACGGTGCCGAGCAGCACGAGGTCCATCGCTGTCTGCCCGATGCCCTGAAATACGAAAACGCCAAAGCCGCCGCCGCCGATCAGGGCGGCAATCGTCGCCAGGCCGATATTCTGCACCAGCACGATGCGAATGCCGGTGAGGATGACCGGCATGGCCAGCGGAAATTCCACCCGCAGCAGCCGTTGCACCGGCGTCATGCCAAGCCCGCGCGCCGCTTCCCGGACCGCCTGCGAAACACCGGAAAGACCGACCACCGTGTTGGAAACCACCGGCAGCAGCGAATAAAGAAACAGTGCCACGAAAGCGGGCGCCATGCCGATGCCGGCAATGCCGATTTTCGCGGCACCCGGCACAGTGGCCGCGATCCACCCGAGCGGTGCGATCAAAAGGCCGAAAAGGGCGATGGAGGGAATGGTCTGGACGATGTTGAGGCTGTTCAGTACGCCTGCGCGCAACCGCTCGACCTTGTAACAGAGTATCCCCAGGGGGATGCCCACCACGGTCGCTGCGATCAGCGAGCCGATGGCAAGTTCCACATGCCGCAAAGCCTCGGTCCAGAATGTATCGGCCCGGCCGGTATATTCCTTGATGATGGAGAGGTCGTTCCAGAGGCCGCTTGTCAGCACGGCCGCGAGCGCGGCGATGGCCACCAGCAGCAGCAAAATCCGGGCAGCGGGCTTCGGCTCAAGACGCGCAATACAATCCGTAGCGAGCAGAGCCAGCCCGGCAAATATCAGCCAGAAGCCGCTGGCAGGTGAAACGCGGGCAAAACCGTTGCCCTCCGGCATGAGGAAAGATGCCGCCTGCCCGACGAAAACCGCCAGTGCCGCAAGACCGGTGAGCGCGAATGCGAGTTTCAATCGCGTGGGAAAGCGGAAAAAGGCGATGATGGCCGAAAGAAGAACGATGGTGACGAGAACAGTTGCAGCCGAACCCGGAAGAGCTTCAAAGACCGTTCGTGTCTCGCCCTGAACGATCCGGTTGGCACGGAATGTCATGAAAGGTGAGGCAAAAAGCGCATAAAGAAGCAGGCACGAAATCACAACGCCCACTTTGTCAGGCCATTTCGTCAAATCCTGCTCCCCTGTCTTTTGGCCCGTGTACCATGATTTGGGACGGGACCACGGGAACGCACCGGTTCCCGCAACCCGCTCCGGTGCCGCGAGCGGTTACTTGACGAAGCCGTTCTTTGTCAGAAAGTCGAGCGCCACGGTCTTGGCCTGTTCGCCGCCAACCTGCACGCGGGCGTTCAAATCCTGCAGCGTTGCCAGATCGAGTTTTTCGAACACGGGTTTCAGCAGCTCTTCGATATTCGGGTGCTTTTTCAGAACCTCTTCGCGAATGATCGGCGCTGGCTGATAGACTGGCTGCACATGTTTGTCGTCCTCCAGCACCACGAGACCTGAAGGCGCGATGCCGCCATCCGTGCCATAGACCATGGCGGCATTGGCGTTGTTCGTCTGGTTGGCGGCGGCGGCAATCGTGGCCGCGGTGTCGCCGCCGGAAAGCGTGATCAGCTGCTCAGGCTTCATGGTGAAGCCATAGGTGGTCTGAAATGCAGGGAGCGCGGCGGCGGAGTTGACGAATTCGGAAGAAGCGGCAAGGACGACCTCGCCACCATCGGCAACATATTTGCCGAAATCGGAAAGCGTCTTCAGATTGTTCTTGTCGGCAACATCCTTGCGCAGCGCAATTGCCCAGGTGTTGTTTGCCGGCGATGGTGTCAGCCAGACGATCTTGTTAGCGTCGAAGTCGAGTGTTTTCGCCTCTTCATAGCCCTTGGCTGCATCTTTCCAGAGCGGATCGTCCGCCTTGGAGAAAAAGAACGCGGCGTTGCCGGTATATTCCGGATAGATGTCGATCTCACCGGCCGTTATCGCTTTTCGCACAACCGGCGTGGCGCCAAGCTGGATGCGATCCGTCGTTTCGATCTTGTTCTGGTTAAGGACGGCAAGGATGATGTTGCCGAGAACACCGCCTTCCGTGTCGATTTTCGACGACACGACCACCTGCGCCTGAGCGATGGAAACAGAAAGGGCAAGCGCAAGTCCGGCGCCCGTCAACGTCATCAAGCGGTTCATGAATGTTCCTCCGGTGGGTCAGCCTGCCGAACAGGCGAAAGATCGCCGCCGCAATTGCGGCGGAATATAAACGGCCGGGAGGAAAAATGGTTGCATGCCACCTGCGTTTTTGCGTCGATAGCTCCGCTACACGCCGATGGTCAGGTTTCTCCGTCGCGCTTGCGTGCATCCTTGCCCATGACGAGCGGCATGAGAACCGAAAGAAACAAGAGCCTGATGACGTGGTGGGAGCCGACATAGGCGGTATCGGCATGCATCATCACCGCCATCGCCGCCATGGTTTCCAGGCCGCCCGGCGAATAGGCGATCATGACGGCATTGAGCGGAACGCCGGTCACGCCGGAAATCATCCAGGCAATGCTTCCGGCAATCAGCATCACGGCGATGGTGACGACGAAGCCTGCCAGAAAGCCTTTCCGCACGTCCATCAGTGAGACATTCGAAAAGCGCGTGCCGATAAGGCAACCGATCAGCACATAGACGGGCAGGCTGAGCCAGGTGGGAACGCCGCCTTCGGTAAGGCCGGTAATGTGGGTGCCGATGGAAATGGCGACGCCGCCAAGCAGCAGCGCGGCCGGAAACTTCCAGCGCAGGAAAAGCCAGCCGGTCAGAAGCGATGCGCCGATGGTCAGCGCGAGTGTGAGCAGACCCATTGGCGGGTTGGCCACAAGCGGTTCCGTGCTGACGAGATCGAAATATTCGACGATCAGCGGCACGGAAAGCGTCAGCGCCAGCACCCGCACGCTTTGCACGATGCTGACGGTCGCAAGGTCGCTTTTCGTCTCTGCGCCGAGGCTGATAATATAGCTGAGATGACCGGGAGAGGCGCCCAGCATCGCCGTTGTCCGGTCGTAACCGAAGCCATAATGCAGGATCCAGTAGGCGACATAGAGCATGATAACGACAGCGACGAGCACAACGACGAAGCTCACGGGCCAGGTCTTTGCCGCGTCGATCACGGAGGGCGTCACGCTCGTTCCCATAGAAATGCCGACGACGACGAAACAGGCATTGCGGATGAAGGCGGGAACGCCAAGCCTTACACCGGCCAGCCCCGTGATCGTCACGGCAAGCGCCGGGCCGGAAAGAAAAGGTGCCGGAATATCGATGAGGCTGGCGAGTAGCGCCCCTATGCCGCCGACGAGCGCGGTGAGCGCAAATGTATGGAATTCAGGCTTGATGATCATTGCGACGCTGATTGGTTGCTTGAAAAAGCTCGCGACCAAATGCGCCGCTTCCATTCGCGACGTCAACACGCAGGATCAAAAATATTACATTTCATGCGTATTCTATAAAAGAAAAGCCCGTGGCCTGAAGGACACGGGCTATGGCAATTGTCGATGCGACAATGGGATGGTCAGGCAGCCGGAAGGGCGGCGATCTTCGGCATTTCCGTATCGAGGCCCAGCAGGAAGTTGATCTGGGGCCGCGCCTTGACGAGATCGTCGATCGAATATTCCGCCAGAACGTCGAAAAAGGCATTGAGCGCCTTGCGAAGCGCCGAGTTGAGGCCGCAGCTATCCACAAGCGGACACTCCACAGCACCGTCCTCGAAGCATTCGGCCATGGCGAAGCTGTCTTCAGTCACTTTCACCACGTCGAACAGGCTGATCTTTTCGGCAGGTTTGCCAAGACGCACGCCGCCGTTGCGACCGCGCACGGTTTCCACCAGGCCCGCCTTGTTGAGCGGCTGCAGGATTTTGAACAGGAACAGCTCCGAAACGCCATAGGCTCTGGCGATCTCAGGAATGCGGCTCAGATGGCCTTCATTGGCGGCGCAATACATCAACATGCGAACGGCATAGTTGGTCTGTTTGGTCAAGCGCATGCTGGTCTCCTAACTCTCAATGTGGAGTTATATAGTCTCTTTTTCAGTTTAGAACAATTCCAGAAACTGAAAAAACTGGCACCCATCCGATATTTCTCGAACAGCCTTGTTGACCGTCCGGATGATTCATGAACAAACAAGTCAAGAATCGGAATGTAATGGAGGCATTCATAATGGCAAGCTTGAAATCATACTTTTCCGCTGCCGTTTTTTCAGGGCTGACGATCCTTGTCGCCGCGCCCGTCGCTTTGGCAGAGGGGGAGGTTAACGTCTATTCCTATCGCCAGCCTGAATTGATCCAGCCGCTGCTCGATGCTTTCACGAAGGAAACCGGGATAGAGGCGAATGTGCTTTTTCTCGACAAGGGGCTGGTGGAACGCATTCAGGCTGAGGGCGTCAATTCGCCTGCCGATGTGCTGCTGACGGTCGATATCGCCCGTCTCGTCGAGGCGAAGGAGGGCAAGGTTACCCAGCCGGTCCTCAACGATCCCGTCATCGAAAAGGATATCCCTGCCAATCTGCGCGATCCCGAGGGCGAATGGTTTGGTCTCACCACGCGCGGCCGGGTGGTCTATGCGTCTAAGGAGCGGGTGACCCAGAAGGATATTACCTATGAGGAGCTTGCCGATCCGAAATGGAAGGGCAAGATCTGCATTCGCGACGGCCAGCATTCCTATAATATCGCGCTGATCGCCTCGATGATCGCCCATCACGGCGTCGATTATACCCGCACATGGCTGACCGGTCTGAAGAACAATCTCGCTCGCAAGCCTGACGGAACCGACCGCAGCCAGGCGAAATCGATCTTTTCCGGTGAATGCGACATCGCGCTCGGCAACACCTATTATGTCGGCCTGATGCTGACGAATGATCGCGAGCCGGAAGAAAAGGAATGGGCCGGATCGGTGCGGGTGATCTTCCCCAATGCGGGCGATCGCGGCACACATGTAAATATCTCCGGCATGGCGCTGACGAAATACGCACCCAACAAAGACAATGCGCTGAAGCTGATGGAATTCCTGGCCTCGCGCGAGGCGCAGGAAATCTACGCCAAGCAGGTCTTCGAATATCCGGTGCTGCCCGGCGCGGAGCCATCCGATGTCGTGAAGGGCTTCGGCCCCATCAATCCGGACAAGCTGCCGCTGACGGACATAGCGGCCCATCGCAAGCAGGCGTCCGAACTGGTTGATGAAGTGGGTTTCAACGACGGCCCGACCAACTGAGTTAGCTCTTGATCGAACTCTGATAGTTGCGATACCGGTGGGTCAGTTGCCCGCCGGTTTGTTGTCCAGGGAAGCGTTGTAATCGAGAATGGCCTTGCGCCTTTCCGGTGTTCCGGGATGGGTGGACACGATGCTGGTGCCGTCCTTGTCGCCCAGCTTTTCCTCCAGCAGCGCAAAGAACCGTTCGATGGCGGTTGGGTCGAGCCCGGCCTTGCGCATCAGTTCGACGGAGCGCTGGTCCGCCTGCCGCTCGGCATCGCGCGAATGCGATAGCGCCAGAAGACCGCCACCCTGGGTGAGAATATCTTCCATTGCCGAACCGACATCGCCGGCAATCAGCATGACGAGACCGGCAACCCCGGCGGCGCGGTAAAGCTGCCGCAGGCTGTGTTCATATTCCACATGGCCGATTTCATGGGCGAGAACCCCGGTGATCATCTGCCTGTCGTCGCCTGCGAGTTCCACCAGCTCGTCCGTCAGTACCAGCGTGCCATCCGGAAGCGCAAAGGCATTGGGGCCGATATAACCGCCCTTGCGGAAATTCAGCTTGTAGTCCTCGGGCGAACCTTCCGCATGGGCGACGATCCGGGCAAATTCCGCACGGATGGCGTCCTGCTCTTCCTGCGGAAGTTCGCTTGGAGAAAACACCGCCTGGTCGAAGGCCTGCATGGTGCTGGCCGACATGACCTGTGGAACGATGGGCGGCGTTACGGCGACCGCCAGTTCCACCAGCGCCGGAAGCGCCAGCTTATAGGTGCCGTAAGCCAGAAGAACGGCTGCGGCGGTGATGCCGATCAGCCGTGGGCGGAACTGTTCCAGCCAGTGCACGAAACCGGAACGCTTGGTAATGTGCTGGCCAAGCAGCCGGTCCACGCCGTCATTGTCGCGGGTTTCGAACAGCGACCCGTCGGGAAAATGCAACTCCCGGGGGATGGTGCCGACCCGGTGGCTGATCTCCACCGTTTTTATCTCGGCCTGGGTTCTGACGTGGTTGTCCTTCGCGTCGAGCACGAGAAGGACCGTGCCGCCAAGCTTCAGCCTGGCGACGCTGGAAAGGTTGGAGCGAGCGGCATGCCACTCGCCCGCAACGGTTTCTCCGGTATCAGAAACCAAATTCGAAACCTTCCATATCCATATATTCGGCGCTGACGGCGGCGCCTGTCGCCTCCATCGAGGAGAGAACCTCGCCGACATCGCCATTGAAACGGATTGCCGTGCGTTCAACGGTATAACGCGCTTCGCGCACCGCCGCCCATGGCCGCATCAGGCCAAGCGTGAAGACGGTGACGATCAGGTTGGAGATGACGATCCACAGGTAGCGACCGCGATGAAGATCGCTGTGCAGGTCGTGCTTTCCGTCCAGCAGCATGGAGGAGATGACGACATTGCGAACGCCGGTGCGATAGACGACACCCGCAAGACCATAGACCAGAAACGCGCCGAAAATTCCGACATAAAGGGAAGCCAGCGCCGTGGCCATGGCTGCCGTCTCGTCTTCGAGCATAGCGCTATTGGCCGCAAAGGCGGCAATGCCGAAAAAGCCGACTACGATGCCGCCGATCACCACCATGATCGCGGGAATGATCCAGACCCGGTAGAGCTTGCCGATCCTGGGATCGGCGCTGAAAGGCCGGTCGCCGTAACGCAGGTTGCTGAAAATATAGCGGTTCGCCCAGCGGCTGGACAGCGGCGCCAGAATGCCGAAGGAGAAGAACGCGACGAGGCTGCCAAGCAGGATGGAGACAAAAGCGCCCCATGCCGTTCCGACAAAATCAAAACGCACATTGCGATAGCTCGTCACCCGCGCATTGAAACGAATGCTGCGCGTGATCAGCCATGGAAAGAAGATCATCAGCAGGATTGCCGGCACGAAAACCAGGAAGGGATGGATGAGGCCGACGAGCTGCGAGACGACGATGAAGGCAAAGGCGATCAGCCGGCCCTTGAAGATTTGCCCGCCGGTGGCGTGATAACCGAAGGCACGACCGGCCAGCACGGTATTGCCATTGAAATAACGCTTGCGGCGCACCTTTGCCCAGGCGGAATAGATGCCGATGGTGATGATCGTCAGCAGAATATTGACGATCCAGATTCCGAAATATTCCTTGGCATTTCCGCTGAACGAGCCGCGTTCAAGCGCACGCTGATCCGCACTCACTGAGATATCACTCATAATAGTCCCTCATGATATGCCCCTCTCCGGGCAGATTGAGTTTGCAGGCTTCCCCGTTATCGTCGGTTGGCAGCGTCCCCACGCCGCAACTGCTCTCTTACGCCATAACAGCTTTAAGTGGAAATATTTTGAAGGAAAAACTTGATTTTTTAAGTTATCTTTTAATCGAAAAAGCCCCGCCGTGAAAACAGCGAGGCTCTTTGTAATGTAGAGGGCTCTGCCCGCTTACTTCATTGTCGGCATCACGAATTCAGCGCCCGACTTGATACCCGACGGCCAGCGCGAGGTGATCGTCTTGGTCTTCGTCCAGAACTTGATCGAATCCGTCCCGTGCTGGTTGAGGTCGCCGAAGCTCGAAGCCTTCCAGCCGCCGAAGGAGTGATAGGCAAGCGGAACCGGGATCGGAACGTTGACGCCGATCATGCCGATATTGACGCGGCTTGCGAAGTCGCGGGCGGCGTCGCCGTCGCGGGTATAGATCGCGACGCCGTTGCCATATTCATGCTTCATCGGCAGTTCCAGCGCGTCTTCGTAATTCTTGGCGCGAACGACGGAGAGAACGGGTCCGAAGATTTCCGTCTTGTAGATGTCCATATCAGGGGTCACGTGGTCGAACAGGCAGCCGCCGACGAAATAGCCGTCTTCATAGCCCTGCAGCTTGAAGTCGCGGCCATCGACCAGAAGCTTCGCACCCTGTGCGACGCCGCTGTCGATCAGGCCCTTGACGCGCGTCTGCGCTTCTTTGGTGACGAGCGGACCCATATCGGCCTTGTCGTCGGTATAGGGGCCGATTCTCAGGCTTTCGATCTGCGGAATGAGCTTTTCGACGAGACGGTTTGCCGTCTCCTCACCAACCGGAACCGCAACGGAAACAGCCATGCAGCGCTCGCCCGCCGAACCGTAACCCGCGCCCATCAACGCGTTTACCGCCTGGTCGAGATCGGCATCCGGCATGATGATCATGTGGTTCTTCGCACCGCCGAAGCACTGCGCACGCTTGCCGTTCATGGCGGCCGTGCCATAGACATAGCGGGCGATCGGCGTCGAGCCGACGAAGGAGACCGCGCCGATATCGGGATCGGTCAGGATGGCGTCGACGGCGCCCTTGTCACCGTTGACGACGTTCAGGATGCCGGCCGGAAGACCGGCTTCGATCATCAGTTCGGCAAGACGGATCGGCAGCGACGGGTCGCGCTCGGAAGGCTTGAGGATGAAGGCGTTGCCGCAGGCGATCGCCGGCGCGAACATCCACATCGGGATCATGCCGGGGAAGTTGAACGGGGTGATGCCTGCGCCGATGCCGACCGGCTGGCGGATCGAATACATGTCGATGGCCGGACCGGCACCCTCGGTGAATTCACCCTTTTGCAGGTGCGGAATGCCGCAGACGAATTCGCAGACTTCAAGGCCGCGCACGATATCGCCCTTGGAATCCTCGACGGTCTTACCATGCTCGCTGGAGAGCAGCACAGCCAGCTCGTTCATGTCGCGGTTCAGAAGTTCGACGAACTTGAAGAAAACGCGGGCGCGACGCTGCGGGTTGGTAGCGGCCCATTTCGGCTGCGCAGCCTTGGCGCTCTCCACGGCGGCGCGCAATTCGGCGTCGCTGGCAAGCGCAACGGTTGCCTGCACTTCGCCGGTGGCCGGGTTGTAGACATTCGATGTGCGGCCGCTGGTGCCTGGCACATGCTTGCCGTTAATGAAATGACCGATTTCCTTCATGGGTTTTCCTCCAGAATGTGATGGCGCAGCATTACCTTTCGATTTGCACAAATCAATCGCCTGAAATAAGCATCCATTGTGCAAAAATAGACATAAGGAGGGTGTTGTGAACTGGGATGATGTGCGTTTGTTTCTAAGCGTCGCGCGAAGCGGCCAGTTTCTTTCGGCGGCCAGAAAGCTTGGCGTCAACCATGCCACCCTCAGCCGGCGCATTTCCGCACTGGAAGCGGCCATCGGCACGCAGCTCTTCCTGCGGAGCACCAATGGCTGCGAGCTGACCGAAGAGGGGCAGCGCCTTCTTGCCGGGGCCGAGCACATGGAAACCGAAATGCTGAATGCCCAGGCAAATCTCGGCCGCGTCGATACGGCGGTGGCGGGAACGGTGCGCATCGGCGCGCCGGATGGTCTCGGCGTTTCCTTCCTCGCGCCGCGGCTCGGCCGGCTGACGGCGCGTTATCCTGATCTGAAAATCCAGCTCGTGCCGGTGCCGCGCTCTTTCTCCCTGTCGCAGCGTGAGGCCGATATCGCCATCACCATCGAAAGGCCGGAGCAGGGCAGGCTGATGTTTTCGAAGCTCACCGATTATTCGCTGGGCCTTTATGCCTCGGCGGATTATCTGGCCGATTATGGAACGCCTGATGATGTCGAGGCGCTGAAGCGCCACCGGCGGATCGGCTACGTGGAGGATCTGATCTTTTCGCCTTCACTGAACTTTACCGGTGAGATCATGCGCGACTGGGACGCCGCCTTTGAAATCTCCAGCGCCACCGGGCAGACCGAGGCGGTGCGTTCCGGTGCGGGTATCGGCATCCTGCATAATTACATCGCCGGGCAATATCCAGAACTTCTGCGGATCATGCCGCACCTCACCATCAGCCGGTCCTACTGGACGGCCTATCACGAATCCGCCCGTCAACTGGTCCGGGTCCGAACGGTGGTCGATTTTCTCCAGGAACTCGTAGCCGAAGAACGGCGAATCTTCATCTGACATCCCACATGCCGATATTATTAGTACTATTAATTGTTCGGGCCCGGCCGTTCGGGGCTTGACAAAGGATGGCTGGCTGGACGACCAATGCAGCCATTGGGAGAGATCGGAACTGACATGTCTATGATACGTAAGCTTTCGCCGACTGGCCTCGGCGTGGCCGTCATGCTGCTTGGAATGCTGCTTTTCGCACTGAACGACGCCATGGGGAAATGGCTCGTAGCCACCTATAGCCAGGGTCAGGTGATCCTTATTCGCAGCGCGGCGGCGCTTATTATCCTCGTTCCGATCGTCTGGCGTGCCGGCCTCTCCGGCCTTGTCAGAATTGAGCGTCCCGGCCTTCAGTTTGCGCGCGTCTTCTTTTCCACCGCAGAGCTTTTCTGTTTCTATTTCGCGGTCGCGGCCCTGCCGCTCGCCGATGTCATGACCTATTGGCTGGCCGCCCCCATCTATGTGGCGGCGCTCTCGCCGTTTCTGCTCGGAGAAAAGGTGGGCTGGCGTCGCTGGACGGCCATCGCCATCGGTTTTGTCGGCGTTCTCATTGCGCTCAAACCCAGTTCGGCAAGCCTCACCTCCGCAGCATTGTTTTCGATCCTCGGCAGTGCCGCTTTCGCTTTCATGATGTTATCTGGCCGCCAGCTGCGCAATACGCCGGATACGGTGCTTGCCTTCTGGCAGATCATCGGTGCGGCGCTTGCGGGCATTGTCGCGGTATTCCTCACGCCATCGGGATGGCTGCCGGTTCAGTCCAGTTTCGATCTGGCATTCCTCGGCCTGCTCGGCGTCGTCGCCATGACGGCGCATGTGCTGGTCAACCGGGCGCTTAAACTCGCCGATGCCGCCACCGTCGCGCCGCTGCAATATACGCTGCTGCTCTGGGCGGTGATTTTCGGCTGGCTGTTCTTCGGCGATGTGCCGCAGACGAGTATCGTCGTCGGCGCGGGCCTGATCGTTCTTTCCGGCCTTTATATCTTCTTCCGCGAAAATACTCTCAAACGCCGCCGCGAAACCGCTGAAGGACTGGCTGTGGAGCAGGTTTGATCTTTCTCAGGGCCTTGATCACGATCACGGGACTTGACGAAGGCGTGATCTTCGGGGAGTAAGAAAGAGCCCTGCGATGATTTGTCTCGCAACGGCAGAGGAAACAAAGGTGCCGGGCCCCTCTGGCGAGAGTTTTACGGCGCTCTCGCGATGTCGGTACCGCCTGCAAAAATTGGCCGGCGGATTAAAAACTATGAAAAACCTGAATGTGCTTCGCGCGCGTGCTTTCTGCGTGCGGCCTGACGCCCTGCGTCGGTCCGTGAACGCCCTCGTTATGGGAGGCGACCGGACATGAGCGCTGCCCAGAAAAACACCCTTACCTACTTCAAGTGGGCCTTTATCGTCACCGTGGTCGGTTTGATCCTCGGCGGTTATCTCGGTTGGGAAATGACCGGAACGGTCGGCGGCACGGCGACGATCTTCTTCATCTGCGTCGTGCTGGCGGTGCTGGAAATCTCGCTTTCCTTCGACAACGCCATCGTCAACGCCAACAAGCTGAAGGACATGACACCGGTCTGGCAGCACCGCTTCCTGACCTGGGGTATCCTGATTGCCGTTTTCGGCATGCGTATCGTCTTCCCGCTTCTCATCGTGGTCGTCGCGGCCAATGTCGGCCCGTGGACGGCTCTCGTCATGGCGGCCACGCAGCCGGAACGTTATGCGGAAATCATGCGTGACGCCCATCTGCCGATTGCGGCTTTCGGCGGCACCTTCCTGATGATGGTCGGTCTCAACTTCTTCTTCGACCATGAAAAAGACGTGCACTGGGTGCGCTGGATCGAGGAAAAGGCTGCAACCTATTCCTCCGTCAAGGGCATCGAGATTGCCTTCGTGCTGGTCGTCATGCTGATCTTTTCCCGCATCATCGGTGCTAGCGACAATCCGGAACTTGGTCCGGTCGCGGCCAACACTTTCTTCCATTCGGCGATCTGGGGTCTTTTGACCTTCCTGCTGGTGGAAGTCGTCGGCGGCATTCTCGATCGCAGCCAGGAAATGCTGGAAGGTGCGGCGAAAGGCGGCTTCGGTGCGTTTCTTTATCTCGAAGTGCTGGATGCCAGCTTCTCCTTCGACGGCGTTATCGGCGCTTTCGCGCTGACGCAGAACCTCTTCATCATCGCCATCGGCCTCGGCATCGGCGCCATGTATGTGCGTTCGATGACCATCATGCTGGTCGAGAAGGGAACCCTGGCTGAATATCGCTATCTGGAGCACGGCGCCTTTTATGCAATCCTCATCCTGTCCGTCATCATGTACGTGCAGACCATGGTGCATATTCCGGAGGTCATCACGGGCCTTGGCGGCGCGGGCCTGATCGGCATCTCGCTCTGGTCGTCGATCCGCTATAACCGGCGACAGAATGCCGATGCGGTCGATGCCGCGCGCGGCGCGGAGATCTGATCCGCGATATCCTTGCCTTCCGCTGTCGCGGCGGAAGGCAGTTTTTAAGCATTGAATTATTTTTTGCCTGTTTTTATTGCTGTTTATCCTTTGCGAAAAACTTCGCCACAACGCGGAGTTTTTGCCTTAAGTTGCTGTTTTTACGAGTATTTGTGCGCTGCATCAAAATTGGCACGCTTCCTGCGTCTCATTCCGCAAGTCCAGAGGGGACATCATGGCTCGAAAACGGGTCAGCAAATACCGCCGCGCCGCGCGATCTTTCTGATCTGCGCCGTGCGGCGGTTCTGTTTGTGCGGGATGGTTCTTGAGTTTTCCGTTCGGTTGAATGAAAACGATAAGACAACGACTGGAAGGGTCACGGTTTGCCTGCACAATTGTCGCCCACGGAGGCCCTGGGTCTCTGGCATCGTGTATCCACGGCGCAGGTCATTGACGATCAGCCGGATTTGACCTTGCGCCAAACCGCCATCCTGCTGCAGATTTATCTCGTGCCGCCGCCGCACACCGTGCGGGGCCTCGCCGCCATGCTGGGTGTAACCAAACCGGTTATTACCCGCGCCCTCGACAGTCTCGGTGCTCTCGGACTGGTCGACCGGGTTCGGGATGAGCGGGACAAGCGCAATGTCGTGATAAAACGCACCGTGGCCGGTGCGCTTTATCTGGAAAAATTCGGCGATCTGATTATTGATCAGGCACGCAAGATCTAACCTCTGGATGTGAAACCCATGATGCTCGACCGCCGCCTGAATGTCTTCCGCTCCGATCTCGCCGATGAAAAGCTGCAGGGCGTGGTGCAGGCCGAACGTTTTGTCAGCGGCTCGCCCGCGCAGATCGCGGTGCCGGTTGTTGGCCTGCGGCCGACGCCGGACCTTGCCGCCGGCATCGATACCGAGCTGCTGTCTGGCGAAACCATCCGTGTTTTCGACAGGGCGAACGGCTGGGCATGGGTGCAGGCGGATGCGGATGGTTATGCCGGCTATGTGCCGGAAACGGCGATCGGCGATGTCGTTGTCGCCACCCATCGGGTGATTGCACCGCGCACTTTTCTCTATCCGGCCGCTGAATTGCGCAAACCGCCGGTCGCAGCGCTGTCCATGGGTAGCCTGATCCAGATCGTAGGCGAGGCGGAGACACGCGGCACCCGTTACCTGCTGACCGAAAAGGGCGAAGGCATCATCGCCGCCCATTGCCGCGCCGTCGATGTGGCGCTTGAAGAGGACTATGTGGCGGTGGCGCTGCGCTTTATCGAAACGCCCTATCTCTGGGGCGGCCGTTCGGGCTTCGGTATCGATTGTTCCGGCCTCGTGCAGCTTTCCATGGCCATGACGGGCCGGCGGGTTCTGCGCGATACCGACATGCAGGTGAAGTCGCTCGGCGTGGAAATAGAGCGTGATGAATTACGCCGCGGCGATCTCGTCTTCTGGAAGGGCCATGTCGGCCTCATGGAAAACGAGGAAACGCTGCTGCATGCCAATGGCCATACGATGAATGTCGCACGCGAAAATCTCGATGCGGCCATCGAGCGCATCGGCTGGCTTTACGAAAAGCCGACGGCTTTTCGCCGCCTGGAAGACTGAAAAGGCGGCTTTCACGAAATTGTGCCTGTGCGGCCCTTTGTGCGAGAGCCGCCGACAGCCTACATCGGTTGGATGATGGTTCGGGACCGGCATCGATGAAGACAAGAACGGCGACACGATTGGCAGCGATCCTCACGGCGGTTTTGCTGAGCGCGTCGGCGCAGGCGCAGACTGTTTTCCAGAATGGTTTTGCCCCCGCGCCGGATGCCTATGCAAACCTGCCCGGCGTCAAGGATCCGCGCACGCTGCAGCCAAAGGTCCGTTACAATTGCCACAGCGCACTTGGCTCGACCGGATATTCGCGCGGCCCCTATCGGAATGTTTTCGGCAGCCGTGGACTTCCCGTTCAAGGTTACCGCTGCACCGATGAAAACGGAATTTCCAGCTTCGGCGGCAGAAACCCGGTTTCCAAGGACTGGTATCCCGGCATAAACCCCGTAGACCCGACCTTTTGAGGCGGCATCGCCCCAGCAGCGGACCGAAAACCCCATTGCGGTCTTCGGGAAATCGATGCGTGAGCGGTGGCGGCGGGCATTTGCCTGGCCGGTGCTCTGGACTTGTTGTCGCTTTTTCAGATAAATCTTCCGCATGACAGGTTGATACCTGCCGGGGTGCGGAGTGACATCGGCTATTCTGACCTTTGGCCGATATTGGGGAATGCGAGTATGACGAAGACCGATATAGCCACCCGTGTCCATAATCATACCTGGAAACTCGACCCTATCGTCCGCAGCCTGATCGATACGGATTTCTACAAGCTCCTGATGTTGCAGATGATCTGGAAGCTCTATCCGGAAGTCGACGCGACGTTTTCCCTGATCAACCGCACGAAGACGGTGCGGCTGGCGGAAGAGATCGACGAGATGGAGCTGCGCGAACAGCTCGATCATGCACGCACCCTGCGTCTTTCCAAGAAGGAAAACATCTGGCTTGCGGGTAACACGTTTTACGGCCGCTCGCAGATTTTCGAGCCGGAATTCCTCTCCTGGCTGTCGAGCTATCAATTGCCGGAATATGAGCTTTTCAAGCGCGACGGGCAATATGAGCTGAATTTTCATGGCCGCTGGATGGATACGACGCTCTGGGAAATCCCGGCGCTCGCCATCATCAACGAGTT
This sequence comes from Agrobacterium sp. LY4, assembly GCF_001526585.1. NCBI lineage: Bacteria > Pseudomonadati > Pseudomonadota > Alphaproteobacteria > Hyphomicrobiales > Rhizobiaceae > Agrobacterium > Agrobacterium sp. LY4. The sequence goes on from NZ_ASYA01000001.1 coordinate 153,945, forward strand.
GCGCTCGCGCAGCGCCATGCGTTCGCTCGGTTATTTCACGCTCGATGTGCTTTATGCCCGCGCAAAGGCCAAGATGTGGGAGAAGGTCGAGCGGCTGCGGGAACTGCCGGGCCTGCGCATTTCCGATTTCGGCACCCGCCGCCGCCACAGCTTCCTTTGGCAACGCTGGTGCGTCGAAGCGCTGAAGGAAGGCATCGGGCCCGCCTTTACCGGTACGAGTAACGTCCTGCTCGCCATGGATTCCGATCTCGAAGCCGTGGGCACGAACGCGCATGAACTGCCCATGGTGGTAGCAGCGCTGGCGCAAACGAATGAGGAGCTGGCCGCTGCCCCCTATCAGGTTCTGAAGGACTGGAACCGGCTTTATGGCGGCAACCTGCTGATCGTGCTTCCCGACGCCTTCGGCACGGCGGCTTTCCTGCGCAATGCGCCGGAATGGGTGGCAGACTGGACGGGTTTCCGTCCCGACAGTGCGCCGCCGATCGAAGGCGGCGAAAAAATCATCGAGTGGTGGCAGAAGATGGGCCGCGACCCACGCAAGAAGATGTTGATCTTCTCCGACGGTCTCGATGTCGACGCCATCATCGACACCTACAGGCATTTCGAAGGCCGCGTCCGCATGAGCTTCGGCTGGGGCACCAACCTCACCAATGATTTTGCCGGTTGCGCGCCAAAAACCATCGCCAGCCTCAAGCCGATTTCCATCGTCTGCAAGGTGAGCGACGCCAATGGCCGGCCGGCCGTGAAGCTCTCGGACAATCCGCAAAAGGCCACCGGTGACCCGGCCGAAGTGGAGCGTTACCTGAAGTTCTTCGGCGAAGAAGACCACAAGGAACAGAAGGTTCTGGTTTAAAGCTTTTCCAGGAAAAGTGGAGCCCGGTTTTCCGCCCGGAAATGCTCTAAATTGAGAACGGGCGCTCCGGTTGAGGAAGCGCCCGTGGAAGCCCGAACCTATCAGCAGATTACTTCGCGAACTGGTGTGCGATGTAATGGAAGAGTGCGCGGATGCCCTGCGCTTCCCCGCCGATCGATGAATGATGCCTCTCGCTCAGAGACCAGCCGTAAATATCGAAATGCGCCCAGCGCCTGGTATTGGTAACGAAACGCTTCAGGAACAGGGCGGCGGTGATCGATCCGCCCATGCCGCCCGAAGGCGCGTTGGTGATATCGGCTGCGCGTGAGCGGATATCCTTGTCGTAGCCCATATAGAGCGGCATGCGCCACAGCGGATCGTCCGTGTCGATGCTGGCTTCCGCGATATCATGCGCCAGATCCTCGTCATCTGTATAGAAGGGCGGCAGATCCGGGCCGAGCGCGACGCGTGCGGCACCCGTCAGCGTCGCCATGTCGATCATCAGGTCTGGCGCATCTTCGTCCGCATAGGCCAGCGCATCCGCCAGAACAAGACGGCCTTCAGCGTCGGTATTGTCGATCTGCACCGTCAGCCCCTTGCGGCTGCGGTAGATATCGCCAGGGCGGAAGGCATTGGAGGAGATAGAGTTTTCGACCGCGGGCACGAGAACACGAAGATCGACCGGCAGCTTCGCATCCATGATCATCAGCGCAAGGCCGAGCACATTGGCCGCACCTCCCATATCCTTCTTCATCAACGCCATCGAAGCGGCGGGTTTGATATCGAGGCCGCCGGTATCGAAGCAGACGCCCTTGCCGACGAGGGTGAGGCGTGGATTGCCCTTCTTGCCCCAGTTCATCTCCAGAAGCCGCGGCGCACTTTCGCTGGCCCGGCCGACAGCATGGATCAGGGGTAAGTTTTCCTTGAGCAGATCGTCACCGGTGGTGACCTTCACCTTTGCCTTGTAATGGGCGGCAAGCGCGCGGAAGGCAATCTCAAGCTCATCCGGTCCCATATCGTTGGCCGGAACATTGATGAGGTCGCGCGCAAGGAAAACGCCGGCCAGAACGCGCTTGATCTCGCCGTCTTCCGCATCCTGCGGAATGAGGAGCTTTGCCCCGTTCGTCTTGGTGGTCTTGTATTTGTCGAAGCGGTAGCTGCCGAGACCGAAACCGAGAGCGAGGCGATTGGCGGTCAGTGGTGCGGTCTCGATGTGCCACTCGCCTTCCGGCAGCTCACGGGCGAGTTTCCCGGTGATGAAGGGGATTTCCGAGGGATTGCCGCCGAGGCCGAGAAGCACGCCGCCCAGCGAACCATCGGCGGAAGGAACGAGGAGAATGGCGCCTGCCTCCGCCTTGAACCCCGCCTTCTTTGCCCAATCCAGAGCAACAGGATCGATGGCGCCCTGTTCGATATGGGCCGGCGTGACGGCGAAAACCGGCAATGTGCTGCCGGCCTTGGAGCTGAAAGGGGTTGGGCGTTCGATGAACTGATAGGGCGCCATTGTATGCTTCCGTAAATGTCGAGAATCGGTGCGATTAACGCTCTGTTAGGGTTAACAGATTATTGCTTAAGCGAAAGTTGCGTCATGTGAGTCTGTCGTGTGTCGGGCGCAAGATTGATCATTCTTGGGCGGGGGCGCTGCCATGACTGCATTTTCTTTGGGCGAGACAGGCCGGACCGGGTTGCTGCGGGGAGCATGTCTTGCCGCATTGGTTCTTGCGGTTTCAGGATGCGCGGGCACCAACAAGCCCGATCGCATGTCCACCGGCTCCATTCCCGCCGCCACACGCTCCTATGATCACATGAACATGGAGCAGCTTCGGCAGGCGGAGGAGAGCGCCGGCAAAGCCTATGAACGCAGCCCCAAGGATAAATCGGTCGGCATGAATTATGCCAGCGTGCTGATGATGACCGGCAAGAACACACAGGCTCTCGCCGTCATGCAGCAGATCGCCATCGCCAATCCAGCCGACCGCGATGTCCTTGCCGCCTATGGCAAATCGCAGGCCGCCGCCGGTCAGCTGGAGCAGGCGCTTTCGACCATCCAGCGGGCGCAGACGCCGGACCGGCCCGACTGGCGGCTTTATTCCGCCGAGGGCGCCGTGCTCGATCAGCTTGGACGCTCGAACGAGGCGCGTTCCCGCTACAGGCAGGCGCTTGACCTGAAGCCGAACGACCCGAGCGTATTGTCCAACCTCGGCATGTCCTATGTCCTGTCGAGCGATCCGCGCACTGCCGAAACATATCTGCAATCCGCCATCGCCCAGCCGGGCGCCGATAGCCGCGTTCGCCAGAACCTTGCGCTCGTGGTCGGTCTACAGGGCCGCTTTGCCGAAGCCGAGCGCATCGCGGTTCAGGAACTCTCGCCACAGCAGGCGCAGGCAAACCTCACCTATCTGCGTGCCATGCTTTCGCAGCAGAACTCCTGGCAGCAACTGGCGAAAAAGGACGGCAAGCCGGCTGGTTGATACGCTTTCGCAGGTATAGAAGGGTTGCGCCCTGATCGAACGATTTCCGGTTTCGCTCCTGCGCGTTTCCGTCGCTAGAACGTGTCGGCGACACGAATGCCGGCAGGCCCGAGAATAACGGCGATGAGAACCGGCAGGAAGAACACTATCATCGGCACAGTCAGTTTGGGCGGCAGCGCTGCGGCCTTTTTCTCAGCTTCATTCATTCGCTCGTCTCGACCTTCCTGCGCGAGAACGCGCAGAGCCTGTGCGAGCGGCGTGCCATATCGTTCCGCCTGGATGAGGGCCTGCACCACGCTTTTGACACCGTCCAGTTGGGTGCGCATACCAAAATTCTCAAGCGCGACACGCCTGTCCTGAAGGAAGGACAATTCCGCTGTCGTCAGGATCATTTCTTCCGCCAGTTCAGGCGACTGTTCACCCATCTCTTCCGCTACGCGGCGCATGGCTGCTTCCATTGATACGCCGGATTCGATGCAGATCAGCATCAGGTCAAGTGCATCTGGCCAAGCCCGCTTGATCGAGGCCTGTCGCTTGGTCATGCGGTTAGAAACGTAGATATTGGGAGCATAAAAGCCGATATAGCCGAAAAGAAGAACGGCCATCAGTCGAATGAAGAAGGCTTTATCCGCAAGATTTCCGAGAACGAAAATCCAGGTGAATGCGACGGCCAGAAAAATGAACGGCAATATGAATCGGGCAGCAAGAAATGTATTAAGCGCATTTTGCGAACGAAAACCGGCTGCACGCAGCTTGTTCATTGTGTTCTTGTCGGCGAGCGCTTCCTGGAGATTGAATTTTTCAACGATTCGCCGTGCGGACTTGTTGTTGTTGCCACGCAGGGAGGCCTTGCCGTCTCTGGTTGCAGTTGCCAGACGCTCGCGCTCGCGGCTGCGAATAAGTTCCCGCTCCGACGATACGGCTTTCATGCGCTTGGCAAAGTCCTTTCGTTCGAAGAAAGGCGTAATGAGCGTATAAAGGGTGGCGAAAACTGCCACTGTTACGAGAATCGCAATGATAGTTTGCGGATTCGTCAGGTCTGAAAGGAGATTTCCCGTCATCGGTGACCTCAAATATCGAAATTGATCATTTGGCGCATGATGAAAATTCCGATGAGCATCCATAGTCCGGATGCACCCAGAATGATGTGCCCGCGCATATCCGTGAAGAGGACTGCAAGATAGTCGGGCGATGTGAAGTGCACCAGCAGCATCACAATAAAAGGCAATGCGCCGATAATGACGGCCGACGCTTTTGCCTCCATCGACAGAGCGTTCACTTTGGCGCGCATTTTCTTTCGGTCACGCAATACCTTCGAAAGGTTGGATAAAGCCTCCGAAAGATTGCCGCCTGCCTGTGCCTGGATATTGATGACGGTGCTGAAGAAGCTGACTTCGAAAAGCGGCATGGTCAGCATCATGCGCTCTATCCCTTGGGGAATCCCGATACCAACCTGCTGCGCGTCTACGACCCGTTGAAACTCTGTTTTCACCGGCTCCTGACCATCCGACGCGATCAGTCGCACGGCGTCATTCAGCGGCAATCCGGATTTGATCGAGCGGCACATGACATCCAGCGCATTGGGAAACTCCTCAAGGAATTTTTTCTGCCGGCGCTTGAGGATAAACGCCAATACCCAACGGGGCAGCCCTAAAGCCACCACTGCGCCTATGAGCAGGGCGGTTATTAATGATAGATCATATAGAAGTGCGATGAGAGTGGCGAAAGCCGAAGCACCTGCGCTCAGGAGATGAAACTGCCGAACGGAGATTGCCAGCCCAGCCTGCACGAGTTTATCGCGCAGGCTGACATTTTTTGCTTTTTTCGCCTTTTCATTTTGTTTTTTTTCCATATCCCGCAGGCTGTCCTGCATGGATTTGCGGCGCTTGCTGAGTTCCTGGACCCGATCGCGTGCAGCTTTGATATTTACGTGATCCGTCTCTGCGGCCTGCACCCGCTTGAAACGGCTTGTGGTCTTTTTCTCGACCTCTATCCGCTGAAAAAGAAAGACGTAGGCGAGTGCTCCTGCCGAGATGGCGACAAGTACGGCCAGTAACACTATTGTCGGGTCCATGGCAGTCGCTTTCCCTTAGGATGTCTTTTCCATTTCATCGAGCGCGGCCGCCAGACGTTTCTCTTCGCCGTAATAGCGTGCACGATCCCAGAAATTGGGCTTGCTGATGCCGGTCGATACGTGCCTGCCGATCAGCTTGCCATTCGCATCTTCGCCTTCGATTTCGTATCGCATCAGATCCTGAGTGACGATGACATCGCCTTCCATGCCGATCACTTCCGTAATCTGCGTTATCCGGCGCGAGCCGTCACGCAGACGCGCCGCCTGAATGACGACATCAATCGAGCCTGAGATGATTTCACGTACGGTCTTGGCCGGCAGGGTGAAGCCGCCCATGGCGATCATCGATTCGATACGGCTGAGGCATTCGCGTGGCGTATTGGCGTGAAGTGTTCCCATCGAACCGTCGTGACCGGTGTTCATGGCCTGGAGAAGGTCGAAAACTTCCGGTCCGCGCACTTCGCCGACGATGATACGTTCGGGCCGCATGCGAAGGCAGTTCTTGACGAGATCGCGCATGGTGATCTCGCCTTCCCCTTCGATATTGGGCGGACGTGTTTCGAGCCTCACCACATGCGGCTGCTGCAGCTGAAGTTCGGCGGTGTCTTCGCAGGTGATAACGCGTTCATCCCTGTCGATGAAGCTCGTCAGGCAGTTGAGAAGCGTCGTCTTGCCCGAGCCGGTGCCGCCCGAGATGACGACATTGCAGCGGACGCGACCGATGATCTTGAGCAATGTCGCGCCTTCGGGCGTGATCGCTCCAAAACGCACGAGCTGGTCGAGTGTCAGTTTGTCTTTCTTGAATTTTCGGATCGTCAGCGCCGGACCGTCGATGGCAAGCGGCGGAGCGATGACGTTGACGCGCGATCCATCCGGCAGGCGTGCGTCGCATATCGGGCTCGACTCATCCACGCGTCGGCCGACCTGGCTGACGATGCGCTGGCAGATGGAAAGCAACTGCGCATTGTCACGAAAGCGGATATCGGATTCGATGGTCTTGCCGCCGACTTCGATGAAGGTTTGGCCGGAACCGTTGACCATGATATCGGCAATGTCGTCGCGTGCCAGGAGAGGCTCCAGCGGCCCGTAACCAAGAACGTCGTTGCAGATATCTTCGAGCAGCTCTTCCTGCTCGGCGATCGACATGGCGAAATTTTTGATCGTGATGATGTCGTTGACGATATCGCGAATTTCCTCGCGCGCACTTTCCGCGTCGAGCTTGGCGAGCTGCGAAAGGTCGATCGTATCGATAAGTGCGGAAAATACCTGGCTCTTGGTATTGTAGTAATCTTCCGTGCGGGTACGTTTTCTCTGCGCGGGCGGTGCGTTTGCAGTTGCCTGACGCATTGCCGGTGATTGGCCGGGTTCAAGAGTGTCAATTGCAGCAGAACGAGGCTCAGGCGCTGTCGTCACCTGCATGGGCGCAGGTGCAGCAAGATCCGGCTTTGTGCTTCTGGCTGGGCTTTCAGGCCCGCGTTTTCCGAACATCGGCGTTTCCGTCTAAGGACGCAGGCAGAAGGCCTACTTGCGCTTGAGAATATTCTTCAGTTTTTCCAGACCGCCACGCCTGCTTTTGCGCAGCACGGAGCGGCCTGTGATGGTATGGGCGATTTGCGAAAAGGTTTCCGCCGTCTGGGATTTTTCATCCATTTCGCTGATCATACGGCCGCTATTGGCGGCATTTCCGAACAATTGTGCGTCGAACGGAATGATCGCGATCGGCTCGATTTCCAGCGGCTCAAGGAAATCCGCCGGCGCGATTTCCGGACGCTTGGGCATGCCGACCTGATTGAGAACGAGATGCGGCAATTTATCGTTGGGTCTCAGCTTGATCAGTGCGTCGAAGAGGTTCTTCGTATTGCGCAGATTTGCGAGATCGGGAACCGCCGTTATGACCACCTCATCGGCTTCCGAAAGGACTGCCCGCGTCCAGTCGCACCATTGGTGGGGAAGATCGAGAACCGCGACCGGGGCACTGCGCTGCAAAACCTCGAGGATCGGCAGAAAGGCCTGACGATCGAGATCATAGGTCCTGTCGAGAAGAGACGGCGCTGCCAAAAGCGACAGATGATCGGAACATTTCGTCAAGAGACGGTCGAGAAATACCTCGTCCAGTCGCTCCGGCGAAAAGACCGCTTCAGCCATGCCTTGGGCAGGGTCCTGATCGAAATCGATATTCGCCGTTCCATAGGCAAGGTCCATATCCGCCAGAATGGTTTCCGTGGAGAAAAGACTCGAAATGCCGAAGGCGCAATTATGCGCGATGGTGGACGAGCCTACGCCGCCCTTGGCGCCAATGAAGGCGATGTTGCGACCCAGCGGCTCCGCGTCCGGATCGACGAAGATCGCAGCGATCGAAGCCAGGAGATCGGCCATATTGACCGGGGCGACGAGATATTCGGAAATGCCGTTGCGGATGAGATCGCGATAGAGCGTTATATCGTTGTGCCGGCCGACGATGATGACACGGGTGGAAGGATCGCAAACCTCCGCCAAAGGCGCGAGATCGTCCAGCAGCGAGGCAGGTGAGCTTGCTGTCTCGAGAATTATGAGATTGGGCGTGGGCGACGTGGAAAACATCGTGGCTGCCGCATTGATATCACCTTTGGTCACCCGCAGGGTGACCTTGCTCATGCGCCGGTCGCTGGACAATGCGTCCATGACGCCTTGCATATTGTCGCTGACGCAGAAAGCGTGAACGGAAATGCGGGGCAGGGGCCGCAGGTGGTCCATATCCGAAGCGCGCACGGGCGGCTCGGCTTCTGTGCCGCCGCTTGGCTTGATATCGTATTCTACAGCGCTCATCGTATTTCCTGCCGTGACAAATGTTGGATCCGCATCAATCTGTCGTCGTCGTCGAAGTCTTACCGCGATAGGTGTCGATGACGACCGCGCGGCGCTCGGCATCGATCGGGCTCATGCCGCGCGGACCGACCAGATCCATTGGGTTGGCGATCTGCGCTGCGAGATTGCTTTGGGACGCGCACCCGAAATTATACCAGTTCTTGTTGGCGAAGGTATTATCCGAGAGATCCTCGGGCCATTGCCCGCACTGGCCAGTCATGGCGGTAACGGCGACATAGCTCAGGCGGATGGGGGAGGCGTCGCCATTCGGGGATGCGGCATAACGCGTCTCCATGATCTTGCCGGGCGCCACACCAGCACCGGAAAGCGTCGAGCGGATCTGTTTCGCCATTCGCGATGCGGCCGCCGAATTGGCCGATCCCGACGGGGTCTGAATATTGATGATCCCTGTCGACATCGACGCATAATTCTGGGCAAAACCGCGAACATTATCCGCCATCGCTGTGGTCAGCCGGCTGTCGCTGGCCGAGACCGGAATATCCAGCGAATGCTCCGCTTCCGATAGGGTAATCGGGTGGCGTGTGCGATAATCGTCAGGAATGGCGTTGGTGGTCATCGGATCGCGTGCGCAGCCCTGCAACAGGCCGGCGGCAAGCGCGGCAACGACGACGAGGCCGGTCCGTCTTCCGGAAAAGTAGGGGGAAAAGGAGGAATAGGGTTCCTTCATGACGCTTCCTGCCCTGACCGGGCTTGCTTTGAAGAGGGGATTTTGTGTGCATGTCGTCATTTGTAGATGAATCCCACTGATCCCTGATAGGGCGCCGCCTGAACCTGATCCTTGCGGCCATAGACCTTGTTGACGCGGTTCATGAAATACATGGCGGCATCGTTTTCCGGATTGAAGTTATCGTCTGGCCGGGCGATCTGATTGCGGGCAACGGGCCGCACCAGATAGGGCGTTGCGATGATGACCAGTTCGGTTTCGTTGCGGAGGAAGTCCTTGCTGCGGAAAAGCGTGCCGAAAATCGGAATCTTCGACATGCCCGGAAGCCCGGACATGGCCTGACGGACATTGTCCTGAACGAGACCTGCGATCACGATCGATCCCCCCGAGGGAAGCTCGACCGTTGTGGAGGTTTCGCGCTTTCTGACCGACATGTAGGTCGAACCTGGGACCGTGCGGCCCGAATTACCGGTTACAACATTGCCTTCGTAGGTGGGCTCGGAAACATTGGTTTCAATTTTGAGACTTATTCGGCCTGGCGAAAGCACCACGGGCTTGAAGTTTAACGTGATGCCATAATCGACAGTATTGGTCGTGCGCGTAATTGTGGGCCGCCCGGTGTCTTCGTCGATGTCGACTTCCTGTTCTCCGGCAATCCTGAAATCGCCTCCGACGTAGAACTTTGCCTGCTCTCCGGAAATAGCCGTCAGGCTTGGTTCCGCCAATGTACGCATGACGCCCGCCTGCTCCATTGCAGTGAGATAAGAAGCGAATCTGAGAGACCCCGAGCCTATCGCACCACTGGCAATTCTTGACGCGCCATCGATCACATTGCCAAGATTAGACGGATTCGCAAATTCGAAACCATTACCGCTTGTTGAACTGCTGATGGAGCCGTTGAAGCCGAGTTGCTTCAGAACCTGTTGCTCACTTCGGCGACGGTAACCTTCAGTGTTACCTGATCTTCCCCCTCAATCGTCAGCATGTTGACAATTTGCGATACCTGCCGGCGCTCCGCAAAAATCGCTGCATCGCCGCCATTGTCACCGCCTGTCAGAGATATATTACGGGTGGTGGCCTCACCGCCTTTTAGAAAGGCGTCGGCAAGTTGAACGGCGCGTGCGGAGTCCTGCGGTGTCCGCACCGATCCTGTAAGAACGATGTTGTCCGAAACGATTTCTACCTTGATATCAGACTCGGGAATGAACCGGCGAATATTCGCCTCGAGTCCGGCGATGTCCCGCTCTACTTCCAGATCGAGACTGACGATTTCCCGGCCGCCCTCACCAAAAATGAAAATGTTGGTCTGTCCTACCGTTTTACCGAAAAGATAAATACGTCTGGACGTGCGGGTGACGGCATCGGCAAGGCTCGGATCGGCAACGAGAATGTCGTGTGCATCTTCGGGCAGGTCGATGACCAGCGCCTTGTTTAAACCCAGCTTTAAGCGCTTGCGAATGCCTGTGCCGCTTTCGGTAATCCGCACGATGCTTGCGCTTTGCGCCTCCGCTTCGCTGACGCGCAGAAACTTGGGGGAATGTTGGCCGGGAACGCCTGAAAAGGCCAGGCAGAATGCGAGCCCACCCGCTATCGATGAACGCAGGCGTTGGTTGAGACGATTTGTCATGAGCCTTCCGGTCATTGTGATGCTCCTTGACCGCTCTTCACGATCGAGCCGGATTTGATCACCTGAATTTCCGGCTGTCCGGAACCGCCGCTGAGAAGATGGCCAGCCGAAAGCGTATCGTTTTCCTGCGCATCGGCGACGGAGCGCAAAGCAAGCGTGAGACGGTCCGCCATTTGCTGCGCCACCGTTATGATCTTCGCCTGTTCCGGTGTGAGTTCGAGTGTAGCGGTTGCGCCGACCACCGCCGACGTTCCGTCCTCGCCTTCCTTGATCTGCTGATCGATTGCCAGGACACGAACATTGTTCAAAACATTTTCGGTCAGAAAGTTGTTGTTGTCGCCCTTGCGGACCATGATCACATCGACCCGGTCATTCGGCAGAACGAAACCGCCTGCGCCTGTCGAGACGGAAATCTCGGTGGCGACAGCGCGTTTCCCGGCCGGCAAAAGCGAGGACATGATGCGCGTGCTGGAATCGACCACTTTTTCCGGCCGGATCGGTTCACCTTCGAACAGAGGCAGCCGCACGACCGCGCCGGTGAGTTCGGTGATGGCGTCAGGCCTTTTCGCTTCCGTTATGAAACTGTCGACCACATTGCCCTGTGGCCAGGGTGTCCAGCGCACGGAACTGTCGTTCAGGCGGCTACCGACGGGCAGATTGACCGAAGAGACGAGAACGTTGACCGTCGGTTCTTTCTGGATGATCGTTTCTGCTTTTTCGATGACCTGCTTCGCGCCGGAAATCTGCATGGCGACAAGGCCGGCAAGACCGGCGGCCACCAGAGCAACGGAAAGAATGAAGATACGCGACGGTTTCATGCTCGATCCTTGAGGGAATCAGATTCTTCTCCCGTCAGGATGACGCGCGATTGGTATAATTATGGTTAATAGTGTGCTTGGATTTGTAGTTAACAATTCTATAAACGATTGGGATCGAAATCCTGATCTAGTATAGGCTTGTGATCGCCGCTTTTACGAGGGGGCAATTCCCATAGGTCAGAAGCCCCGCTGCAGCGATACCGATACCGTATGGAATCTTCTTTGCAACCATAAGGGAATCAGGGATCGGTATGCCGATGGCTATGATTTCCTGGGACCGTGATCTCAGCAGTAGTATGCCAACTGTCAATGCGCCGCCGATCAGCGTCACCGCAAGTAAAAATTCTATGAGAGAAATGTTGAAGCCGTACCAGACTGCCGCTCCAGTCAACAGTTTTGCGTCTCCTCCACCCATGACATTGGCAGCGAAGAGCACAAAACAGCAGAGAAAAACGGCGAGGCCGCCTGCGAGACTTAAGATAAAAGTCTGCAAATCCATTCCCGACAGGGGCGCAACGAAAGCGAAAGATAGCAAGAGCACGACGGTTATCGAGTTGGGGATCGTCATGCTGAAAAGATCGTTCAAGGCCGCGAAACTGAGGCAGAGCGGGACAATAAGAAAAATCGCTGCGACGATCATGATTACCCTGCCTTAATCTATCCAATTCAGCTGGAAGAATAGCAAATGCAGGTGATTTCCCAATTCTGGGTAAATCACCTGCATTATACTTTTTATCAATCAAACGCCGCCGGTAGAGGCTTTCGAGTTCGTGAACGAGGTGCTGATGAAAGTGAAAGTGTCTTTCAGCTTACCGCCGACTGCCGTTGTACCACCGATAATGCCAACGGAAATAAGTGCAGCAATCAAACCATATTCGATTGCAGTGGCACCGGATTCGTCTTTCAGGAAACGAGCGAAAATCTTGGTCATAGGGTCTCTCCTAACTTGTGTTGGTTCAGCACGCCGACAACTGTTCTCCGTTGTTCGGTTGGGTTCAAACTACAACGGAGCGATTTCCAAGCGCTTAAAAAAAACGATTAACTCAAAGTAAACGGCAGGATGAGTTTCTCTTGGTAAATAAAAACGAAAAGTATTGTCTGCATTTTTATATTTGCTGATAAACAAATATATTCAGACGCTGGCCATTTCTCTCGTCCGGCTAAGTTTCGGTTGAAAGAGGCGCAGCTGTTCAGTTTTGACGCGGGGCGGAGAGACGTGAAAATATCAATACATTACGAATGGTTACCATCCTCATTGCGGATTTTTGCCATTTAACGCTTCATTCACTAAAACCGCGCATTCTGTGGAGCAATAAAGTGCGGGTAGTGAGCAAGGGCCAAACGCGTGTCATTCGGAAAACTGGCGAAAATTGTGGTCGGCTTGTCCGTCTTTATATCGGGTTCGCTGCAGCCCGCTTTTGCTGAGGATGACATATTGCGCGTTTCGATGAATCACGCCCGTGTCCTTCGTCTCGACCGTGCCGTCAGCAAGGTTATCGTCGGCAACTCCAAAGTCGCCGATGCCACGGTTGCCGATGCCACCACGATTGTTCTGACAGGTCGCAGTTTCGGCACGACCAATCTCGTGCTTCTGGATGCCGATGGCAATCCAATCGTGGATGAACGCATTCTCGTCTCCATCGACGAGGGCAATACGGTGCGTGTTTTCCGCCAGACGGAGCGAACCGTTCTGTCCTGTACGCCGAATTGCGAACAGCATTCGCAAAATAGTGGCGACAAAGACGCTCAGCCATAACAGGCAAGGTCGATCATATTTCAGACAGGACAACAGGCCTTCCGACAAAAAAGGAAGCGGCCTGTTCGTAGCTTTTATGTAAGTGGAAAAGACGAAAAAGCAACACGCTTCCCGGCGTTTACCGGTCGGCTATATGTTGCTGTTTTTTCGGCTAAGTTCTTGATCTGGCTAAGATCAAAAATGGAATGGTGCCCAGAAGAGGACTCGAACCTCCACACCCTTGCGAGTACCAGCACCTGAAGCTGGCGCGTCTACCAATTCCGCCATCTGGGCGACGGAGAGCGATGTACGAGGGCAGCCGCCCGGTGTCAACAGACTTTTTGAACTTTTATGACGATCATTGATTTTAAAGGGAAAAAACTTGGTTGGGGCTGTTGAAACATGTCGCCGGATCAGGTGTCGAGCCCTTCATGCTTCGTTCTGTCCACATGGCCGAGGTCGCGCTGCGGGTCGATGATGTCACGGATTCTCTGCTTGAGTTCTTTGGGGCCAGGAAAACCGCCATCGCGTTTGCGTTCCCATATGGTCGTGCCGTCCACGGTGATCTCGAACAGACCGCCGGTTGAGGGAACGAGGCTGACTTCGCCGACATCGGAAGCGAAGGTCTGCAGGATTTCCTGCGCCATCCAGCCTGCCCGAAGCAGCCAGTTGCATTGCGTGCAATAGCGGATGGTTATGCGGGGTTTGGTCTCGGTCATCCTCACGTCTCCTTCACTGCCTGACGGCAATAATGTTCACGATAATGTCAACTATAATACTCATGTTTTTACCGGGCGTACGCTTGTTCTTATCATGCGGCTTTGCGAACAGAGAAGCTGTCGAAGGCTGAAACGTGGAGATCCTATGGCCCAGTTCGAGAATAATCGTCAGCGTCTTTTCGTTCCGGCGTTCGCACCGCTTTACAATGCGACACACGATCTGGTGGAGACGATCCTGCGCGTTACGGCCGGGCTTCTCCTCGTCACCCATGGGTTCGGCAAGATCGTCAATCCTTTCGGCGCGGTCGGCATGGTGGAGAGCCTCGGTTTTTATCCCGGCGTCTTCTGGTCGCCGCTGCTTGCTGCCACAGAATTTTTCGGCGGCATTCTGGTCGCCATCGGCCTGTTCACACGGCCGGCATCTTTCGCGGCCATGATCGTTCTTTTGGTAACGGTTTATTTTCACGGCATCGTAAAGGCGGAAGGTCTGGGCGGCGCGGAAAAATCGATCCTTTGGGCCACGATTTTCCTGTTCTTTGCCGTTCGTGGTGGCAACCGGCATTCCGCAGACGCAAAGCTGGCGCGTGAATTCTAAGGCGCATCAGGTCAGGTCATCCGTTTGTCGTCGCACTGACGACGCCGCGGCTCTTGAAAATCGATTTTTCTCGTGGTGAAGCTGGATTCGATCGGCACTCTTGGCCGGTTGAATCCATTGTCGTCTCCACGAGGTTTTATGCGCGTCGCAATCATAGAAAACATGGCGGGTACGCCGCATGGGCAACTCGGCGTAGCGCTGGAAGAAGCGGCGGCGGAAATCCATGTGATCCGCGCCTATGCGGGTGAGCCTCTCCCAAGGGATGCCGCCGACCATGATGCGCTTGTCGTTCTGGGCGGCGAACAGAACGCGCTTGACGATGCGCTTTATCCCTATCTGGCCGATCTCGCCCTTCTCATGAAAGCCTTTGGCGATGCTGGTAAAGCGGTCATGGGTGTGTGCCTCGGCAGCCAGTTGCTGGCGCGCGCCTATGGCGGAGAGAATATTCTCTCGGGGCCGCCGGAATTCGGCTGGCAGGATGTCTCCCTGACGGAAGAGGGCGTGTCCGATCCGCTATTGGCCGGGCTGGAAAAGACCTTCCCGATTTTTCAGTGGCATTGCGATACATTTACGCTTCCGCCGGACGCCACGCGGCTTGCGACCAATGGCGCGACACGAAATCAGGCCTTTCGCATCGGCCGTGCGGTCTATGGCACGCAATTCCATTTCGAGGCCTCTACCGCCGTGGTTGACGGCTGGTGTCAGGCGTTTCCTGCTTCCGTCGAAAGAATGTCGCCGGGCTGGCTGGAGAATTATTGTGACCACCGTGGCTTGCGCGCAGAAATGGCCGATGCAGCCGGGCTGGAGATCGCTCGAGCCTGGGTACGGCTCATTCAGATCGCCGATTTTCCGTTGCGAAAGTGATCGAGGCCGAACAGAGTTGCGGCTGATGGACTACCGCGCGAAAGGAGGCGCAAAGATCATGTACAAATTCGAAATCTATCAGGACAAGGCCGGCGAATATCGTTTCCGCTTCAAGGCATCCAACGGGGAAACAATGTTCTCGTCGGAAGGATACCAGGCGAAGGCTTCGGCCATCCATGCGATCGAATCGATCAAGAGAAACTCCCCCGGCGCCGACACTGTCGATCTGACCGCCATGACGGCCTGAGCCGCGCCGCCGCGCGAGAACTCGAACCGTTTCGCCTGCCAGAAATGACGAGCGCATCGGCGGGTGCCGACGTAAAGATAAGATTCAGTCTTTTTTGATAATCTTCCGTTAGCATTTGTATTTCGAGGTCTCCGGGCGGCATCAGAGTGCCCCCGATTTGTTTTGCGTACGGGTTCTCATGCGTTCATCGGCTGTGCCAGCACTTTTCTTCGGTTGCTTCCTGCTTGGAGGCTGCACGTCCAGTTCCGGGCCGGAAAGCCTGATGGCCGGCTTGCCCTCGAAGGAAACGACGAGTTCGGTTACGCCATCCGCACCGGTGCCGCAGGCAGGCGTCGGTACCCAGGCCATCGCCGCTCAACCACGGCAGGAAGTTTTGGCATGGGGCGGGCCGGTGCCTGACGAACCCAAGGCCTTTTCCGCTGTCACCCCCAGGGCGTCGTTAACGCAGAATGCACCTGAAATCCGTTTGCCGGTTCCGTCACAGGCGGCGGGAATGGTGCGGCCGGCGGAGCGCCCCACGATCAACCAGATGGAGCGTCCGGTACAGTTGGCTATGGCTGCGGCCCCGGCGGCGAGCGCCGGTGCACAGATACGCTCCCGCATTTTCCGCTCCAGCTTCAGCGATGCGAAGCCGATCAATTTCGGCAGGGTCCAGCCGCGTCATTTTCAGGTCCATGGCGTGGATGTGTCCCGCTGGCAGGCCAATATAAATTGGCCGCAGCTGCGCACGCGCGGCGCAAATTTCGCCTTCATCAAGGCGACGGATGGCGGCGATCATCTCGATCCGATGTTCCGCACCAACTGGCAGCGTGCGAAGGAGGCGGGCATTCGCCGCGGCGCTTACCACTTCTTCTACTGGTGCCGCAACGCCAGCGAACAGGCGGACTGGTTCATTCGTAATGTACCGCGCGACCCGGACGCCCTGCCGCCGGTTATCGACGTGGAATATAACGGCGAATCGAGTTGCAAGATGCGCCATTCCCGTGAACGCGTTCTGGAAAAGATGCGCGTCTTCATGGACAAGCTAGAGCGCCATTACGGCCAGCGGCCGATCATTTATACGGCGCCCGATTTTTACAAGGACAACCTCCAGGGCGAATTCCAGGATTATCCCTTCTGGCTGCGCGCCGTCGCCCAGCATCCGTCAGTGGTTTATCCCGGCCGCAAGTGGCTGTTCTGGCAATATTCCGGTTCCGGCCTGTCACATGGCGTCGATGGCCGCATCGATCTCAATGTCTTCAACGGCAGTGAGGATGCATGGCATCGCTGGGTGGACCGCCGTTCGAGCTGACGATGGCGGCCGTCAGCGCGCGAATTTTCGCGCGCCTGCAACACAAAGCACCACCACAAGCGTAACGGCGATCATGGCCGGGCTCACCTCCTCATGCAGCAGGGTTGCGGCAAGCGCGAGCCCGAAGAAGGGCTGAAGCAATTGCAGCTGGCCGACGGCTGCGATGCCGCCAAGCGCCAGCCCGCGATACCAGAATATGAAGCCGATCAGCATGCTAAACAGCGAGACATAGGCAAGGCCAGCCCAGGCCTGCGGGTCGATGCCGGCAAGCGTTTCCGGCCCGGTGAAGAAAGCAAGCGGCAGCATTACCGGCAGGGAAAGAACCAGCGCCCAGGAAATGACCTGCCAGCCGCCCAGCTTACGGGAAAGGGCAGCACCCTCCGCATAGCCGAGCCCGCAGACGATGATTGCGCCGAGCATCAGAAGATCGCCGGCCAGTGAGGCCTCGATCCCGGCGGCAAACGAATTCGACAGCGAAAACCCTGCAACAAGCGCGCTTCCAAGACAGGAAAAGAACCAGAACACCGGGCGTGGGCGTTCTCCGCCGCGCAGCACGGCGAAGATTGCTGTCGCGAGCGGCAAGAGCCCCACGAAAACGATGGAATGCGCCGAGGTGACATGCCGCAGGGCGAGCGCGGTCAATAACGGGAAGCCCACCACGACACCGAGCGAGACGATGAAAAGCGATGTCAGATCATCGCGCGCCGGGCGCCTTTGCCTGAACAGAAACAGCAGTGCCATCGCCAGCAGGCCGGCAATGCTGGCGCGGGCGACAGTCAGGAACACCGGATCGAAACCCGTTACCGCAATGCGTGTCGCGGGCAGCGAACCGCTGAATATCACCACGCCTGTCAGGCCGCTCAGCCAGCCGCTCGTCGTCTTGTCCATTGTCAACTCCTGCGTTTTGCCTTTCTTGATCCCGAATGGCTGGCAGGAACAGCGACAATCATATACAATTTCAACAAACTGTTATGGTATCACAAGCGGTACAGTTGGAGGAAAGTTTGGACGGACAAGTCGCTGCGGGCACGCGCATAGAAAAGGTGATGGCAAGTGTGCGACAACGCATCGCCTCGCGCAGCCTCGTGCCGGGCGCGCGCCTGCCGTCGGTCAGGGCGCTGGCGAAGACCATGCAGGTTTCCACCTCCACCATTGTCGAGGCTTATGACCGGCTCGTGGCGGATGGTACGATAAGCTCGCGCCCCGGCTCCGGTTTTTTTGTTTCGGGCCCGCTTGCGCCCCTGTCGCTCGCCCATATCGAGCCGCAGCTTGATAGGGCGGTGGATCCTTTATGGGTCTCGCGGCAGGCGCTGGATGAAGGTTCCGTTCTCGCCAAACCCGGTTGCGGCTGGCTTCCCGCATCGTGGATGCCGCAGGAGGCGTTGAGGCGGGCGACGCGCGGGCTTGCCCGCGCCGACGCCGCCCTGCTGACGGATTATGGCAACCCGATGGGGCTGCTGCCGCTGCGGCAGCTGCTGTCGCGCCGGCTGGCCGAACACGGGGTGCAGGTGGGCGCCAGCCAGATCATGCTCACCGATTCCGGCACGCAGGCGATCGATCTTCTGTGCCGTTTCCTGCTGCAGCCGGGGGATACGGTTATTGTCGATGACCCCTGTTATTTCAATTTCCACGCTCTGTTGCGGGCGCATCGGGTGAAGATCGTCGGTGTTCCCTATACGCCGACCGGACCGGATCTGGCACTCTTCGAGCAGGCGCTGAAAGACCATCAGCCCCGGCTTTATATCACCAATTCCGCAATCCATAATCCGACAGGTGCAAGGCTTTCCGCCGTTTCCGCCCATCGCCTGCTGATGCTCGCCGAGCAGGTGGGGCTGACCATCATCGAGGATGATATTTTTGCCGATTTCGAAACCCAGGCCGCGCCCCGGCTGGCGGCCTTCGATGGTCTGAACCGCGTTGTCCAGATAGGCAGTTTTTCAAAAACACTGTCGGCCTCCGTGCGGTGCGGTTTCATTGCAGCACCCGCCGCATGGGTGGAGGCCCTGACCGATCTCAAGATCGCCACCACTTTTGGCGGAACGCATTTTTCGGCGGCGCTGATCCTCTCGCTCTTGACCGATGGCAGTTACCGCAAGCATGTCGAGGCGCTGAGGCAACGTCTTGCGGCAACGATGCCGGAGGTGGCGGCGCGTCTGAGGTCGGCCGGATGTGTGCCGTGGATCGAACCGCAGGCGGGCATGTTTTTATGGTGCCGCCTGCCGGACGGGGTTGATGCCGCCGATGTGGCGCGCCGCGCGCTTTCGCGGCAGGTGGTGCTGGCCCCCGGCAATGTGTTCAGTTCCTCGCAGAACGCCTCCGGTTTCATGCGTTTCAATGTGTCGCAAATGGCAGGTCCGCAGGTCATGACGGTGCTGGCGGAGGCGCTTCAGCAAGTGCCCGAACCTTGTCGGTTGTAAGCGTTCTGGAAGGAATCGGAACAAAATCCCGTGAACGTCGTTTTCTCCGCAGAATGAAGAGGAGGAAACACCATGACATTCGATCCCAACAACCCGCGTCCGGACCGCGATCTTCGTCCGGAAGTGAATATCAGCAATGAACCGCGTGCCCGCACGTCGTCGTCCTGGGTGCCGTGGTTGGCGATCATCGTCGTCGTATTGGTGGGCGTTTTCGCCTGGTCGCAGATGAGCGGCCCCACCACCGATCCGGCCACGACATCCTCCACCACGCCGCCTGCGGCAACGGATCAGGCACCGGCGCCCATGGCTCCGACCGCTCCGGCAACACCGCCTGCGAACAACACCGCACCGGCAAGCCCGAATACGGGCGGCACGCAGACCCAGCCGTAACGGGCCTACTGATATGATAAAACCGCCTGCCTCCGGGCAGGCGGTTTTTCTTTGCGAGAGGAGGACGGTTGCCCGCCCCTTAAAGCTGCTCCATCGCGGAAGGGTGGTTGGAAACCCTGGACCAGCGGCTGATGGACTCCTGTGCCAGTTGCGAAAGGGCAATGCTTCCGAAACGGGACAGCAGAATGTTTTCCGCCTCTTT
Organism: Agrobacterium sp. LY4; assembly: GCF_001526585.1. Lineage (NCBI taxonomy): Bacteria > Pseudomonadati > Pseudomonadota > Alphaproteobacteria > Hyphomicrobiales > Rhizobiaceae > Agrobacterium > Agrobacterium sp. LY4. Next base: position 173,777 of record NZ_ASYA01000001.1, read on the forward strand.
CATGGCGTCGAAAAGTGCTGCATTGACGGCCTGTTCGATGACGCAGTTCGGGTTGTCGCCCGCCAGCCCGATTGAGAATAGCTCCGGCGCGCCAAGCGCCCGGTAAATATCGAGCAGCGTGATTTCGCTGAGCGGCCGCGCCAGCACCCACCCGCCGCCATGGCCTTTTTCCGACGAGACATAACCATGCTCGCGCAAGCCGGCCATTGTCCTGCGCACCACCACCGGATTGGTCTGAAGCATCGCCGCGATGCTCTCGGATGTCGCCGCACCCTTATGATTTTCCATATGGATCAGAATATGCAGCACCCGTGAAAGGCGCGTGTCGTGTCTCATTGTCCAAACCCGTCTGTTTACACTGAAGCTATCACTTTCGGGGTGACGTAACAATATAAGTTGCGTGACTATTGACTCCGAAAATCACGTAACAATATAAGTATCGTGAAATGAACGGGCACTTCCGCCTCTTTCCTGAAACGATGGGTGCATCATGAAATTCGACGTCATCATTATCGGCGGCAGCTATGCCGGCCTCTCGGCCGCCCTGCAGCTTGGACGCGCCAGAAAAAACATTCTGGTGGTGGATGCCGGTGAACGGAGAAACCGTTTCGCCAGCCATTCCCACGGTTTTCTCGGCCAGGATGGCAAGGCGCCGGGTGAAATTATCGCCGAGGCGCGCCGCCAGATCGAACGTTACCCGACCATAGATTGGGCTGAGGGCAGGGTGACCGATGCCGAAGGCTCCTTCGGCGATTTTGTAGTCGAGATCGATGGCAAACGCCGTGAGACAGCGGACCGGCTGATCCTCGCCATGGGGGTCACCGATGAATTGCCTGCTATTGCCGGGCTGAAAGAGCGTTGGGGCTCTTCGGTCTTCCATTGCCCCTATTGCCATGGTTACGAGCTCAATCAGGAAAAGATCGGCGTCATCGCGGCTTCACCTTTGGCCATTCACCACGCATTGATGCTGCCCGACTGGGGCGAGACGACCTTTTTCACCAATGGCGTATTCGAGCCGGATGGGGATCAGCAGGCATTGTTGTCGGACCGGGGCGTGCGGGTGGAAACAACCCGCATCCGGGAAATTACGGGGCATGCGGATGTTGTTCTGGCGGATGGACGCAGCATCGCATTGGCTGGCCTTTTCACCCAGCCGAAATTGGGTATCGCCTCGAACTGGCTGGAAAAACTTGGCTGCGCCGTGGAGGAGGGGCCGATGGGATCGACCATCGTGACAGATCCCATGAAACAGACCACCGCCCGCGGCATCTTCGCCTGCGGTGATGTGGCAAGGCCCGCCGGCTCGGTCGCCCTTTCGGTGGGAGACGGCGCCATGGCGGGTGCTGCGGCTCACCGGTCGATCCTGTTTCCGGAGATATGAGAATAAAAGGAATTGATAAAACTGGTGGCCTTGGGAGGCCACCAGCACCAGTAAAAAGATCAATCAGCCCTCGGGCGGAAACGGATCATTGCCATAGGAGTTACGCTCGCGGATGCGACCGTTCTCTCCGTGAACCAGCATTTCCGTTGCCTGATTTTGTGCGATTCCGCGGGCAATATCGATTGCTTCACGTTGGGTTTCCACCACCCTCGTTGCCCGTTCTGCGCCGGCACCTTTTACGGCCCAGCCATCGGGATGAGGAACAACGTGCTGATTGCGTTTATTCGTCATGTTCAGAACCTTTCGTCACGCGGAACGCCGGGAGAGGGCCGCTTCACGGCTGCCGACATGTTTCCGCTCTTTAAGGACATCATTAACGCGGCCCGGATTGACATCGAAACTCGCTGCAATCCGGTTCTGGAATTCACCCTTCCAGTGGCGAAGCCAAATCTGGATGGCGTCATCAAAAGTGAGCGTGTAGCTCGGCATATTGTCGTTGGTCATTATATTCTCCTGACTACGACGGAATGCCCTCTTGAAACGGAGACCGGAAAATGCGATTCTGAAAGTGTTAAGTGCTTCAGATATCGGCATTCCCAGTTATTCCGTCCAACGGATTTGGGCTTGTCCGCTGACACCATGGGTCACATTTCAGGTCGGGTACCAGCCTTCCTGCTTTGTGGCCCTTTTTGTTACTGCCAACCGCGACGGTGCTCTTGGGTGTGGTTGGCTGCCCCTCTTCTAATCATTGCGATTCTCCTGATCTCTTTCATTTGATAATATCATTCGGGTTGCTTGGCAATAAACATTCGGGTAGGATGTAAAAATTATCGCGATAATGAGTGATAGTGGTTTTGAGGAATGTTATGGCTGATGAAGAAAACGGGAAATTAGCGCCGCAACAGCGTAGTCCTGCGTATCCTTACATATCGCTGGATCTGGCGATAGAAAGAACGAAACGAATTTTTACAGAGATTCGTGACCACCCGCAACCAAGGGAGGTTCTAGCGAAGGCATATGGAAAACCGGTGACGAGCAGCGCGACGATCCAAACGTTTGCTACGTTGCTGCAGTATGGTTTGCTCGAAAATGTTTCCGGCCCAGCACGGAAAATGCGCGTGTCCACGCTTGCTCAAGGAATTCTAAATCCACATGCCCCACAAGAGAAAGTGCGGCAAGGATTAAAGGCAGCAGCGCTCAATCCTCCGATATTTTCTGAGCTTTGGTCCCGTTTTGGCGATGCTGTTGGGCTGAACGACAGCGTTCCTCTTTACTATCTCACGTCCGATAGGGGGCATGAACACGGAGGAGTATTTACCGACAAGGCTGCATATGAAGTGCTTCGTGTTTATCGGGCAACTTTATCATTTGCCAATATAAACAGCGAAGCGGGCGCTGACAGTAACAACCAACAGGAGGTTTCGCCTCAAGCAAAAATAGGGGCTAAAGTTGGCGATTTTGTTCAAGTAGAAATTGGCGGCGCATTCCAGCTAAAAGAGCCAAAGCGGGTTGAGAAAATTCAGGAACATGAAGGACGCCTATGGGTTTTCCTCGAAGGTGAAAAAACTGGAGTGGAGATAGGACAGGTCGTTGTTCAAGAGACCGGTAATGTATCAGAAAAAGTAGTTTCGCCTCCTGTGCGTGATTTACCTGATAGCGATAGTCAGGTACCGGAAGGGTGGAGCGAGGAGAGCTTGATCGATGATGGTGGCGATGAGATACGAATACGCTACCGTGGCAAAGCAACGGTAGCGCGCTACGAATTCATTCGAGATTATCTCGACTTTAAGATCCAAAGGCTCGAAAAAAAGTCGACTTAGCTTATTCGTCGTTCATCTTCAAAGCGGCGATGAAGGCTTCCTGCGGAATTTCCACCTTGCCGAACTGGCGCATGCGCTTCTTGCCTTCCTTCTGTTTGTCCAGAAGCTTGCGTTTGCGCGTCGCGTCGCCGCCATAACATTTCGCCGTCACGTCCTTGCGCAGCGCGCGTACGGTTTCGCGGGCGATGACCTTGCCGCCGATGGCCGCCTGGATCGGGATCTGGAACATGTGCGGCGGAATGAGTTCCTTGAGCTTTTCGCACATGCCGCGTCCGCGCCGGTCGGCCGCCGAGCGGTGAACCAGCATGGAGAGCGCATCAACAGGATCGCCATTGACGAGGATCGACATCTTGACGAGATCGCCTTCGCGGTAATCGATGATGTTGTAATCGAAGGAGGCGTAACCCTTGGAGATGGATTTCAGCCGGTCGTAGAAATCGAACACCACTTCGTTGAGCGGCAGTTCATAGGTGATCATCGCACGGTTGCCGACATAGGTCAGCTCCGTCTGCAGGCCGCGCCGGTCCTGACAGAGTTTCAGGATGCCGCCGAGATATTCGTCCGGCGTCATGATCGTCGCCTTGATCCACGGCTCGCGGATTTCCTTGATCTTCACCACGTCGGGCATGTCGGCCGGGTTGTGAAGTTCCTTCTCCGTGCCATCGGTCAGCGTCATTTCATAGACGACCGAAGGTGCCGTCGCGACGAGATCGAGATTGAACTCGCGTTCGAGACGTTCCTGAATGATTTCGAGATGCAGCAGGCCGAGGAAGCCGCAGCGGAAACCGAAGCCGAGGGCGGCGGAGGATTCCATTTCGAAGGAGAAGGAGGCGTCGTTGAGGCGAAGCTTGCCCACCGCCGCGCGCAAATCTTCGAAGTCGGCCGCATCGACCGGGAACAGGCCGCAGAACACAACGGGCTGCGCCGGCTTGAAGCCGGGCAGGGCCTGCGCCGTCGGGCGCTTGTCATCGGTAATCGTATCGCCAACACGCGTATCGGCGACTTCCTTGATTGAGGCGGTGATGAAACCGATCTCGCCGGGGCCGAGGCTGTCGACATTGACCATCTTCGGGGTCAGCACGCCAACGCGTTCGATGCCGTATTTCGCGCCCGAACCCATCATGCGAATCTGCTGGCCCTTGCTCAGCACGCCATCGATGACGCGCACCAGAACCATGACGCCGAGATAGGTGTCGTACCAGCTATCGACCAGCAGCGCCTTCAGCGGTCCGTTTTCGCCGACTTCGCTCTTCGGCGGCGGCAGACGGTTGACGATGGCCTCCAGAACGTCGGGAATGCCAAGACCGGTCTTGGCGGAAATCATCACGGCGTCGGAGGCGTCGATGCCGATCACCTCTTCGATCTGCTCCTTGATACGGTCGGGTTCGGCCGCCGGCAGGTCGATCTTGTTGAGCACGGTGACCAGCTCGTGATTATTGTCGATGGCCTGATAGACGTTGGCGAGCGTCTGGGCTTCCACACCCTGCGATGCATCGACCACCAGCAGCGAGCCTTCGCAGGCCGAAAGCGAGCGGGACACTTCGTAGGCAAAGTCGACGTGGCCGGGCGTGTCGATGAGGTTCAGCACATAGGTCTCGCCGTTATTCGCCTTGTAGTGCAGGCGCACGGTCTGGGCCTTGATGGTGATGCCGCGCTCGCGCTCGATATCCATCGAATCGAGAACCTGTTCCGACATGTCGCGCTCGGCAAGGCCGCCCGTCGACTGGATCAGCCGGTCGGCCAGCGTCGATTTGCCGTGATCGATGTGGGCAACGATCGAGAAGTTGCGGATATGGTCCAGGGGCGTGCGGGTCGAATTTGTGCTCATGTCCCGCGCTATAGCAGGGGCTTGTCACACCGCAAAGCGGGAATTTGGTTAAAAGCCTTTTAAAATGGGCTTTTCAGATCGCAAATTGCTCCGGCCAGTCGCGCCGGGTGGCAACCTGTCCCTCGGTGCGAAGCCTTGCGACGGCGGCAAGATCGATATCGGCGATGAGAAGCGTGCGCTGTGTCACCGCATCGCTTTCGCTTTCCGCGACGATACCGGATGCCGGCATGCCATAGTCCGAAGGCACGTAAAGGGCGGCGCGGCCGCGATTCTCATCGACGGCGGGAGACCAAGGGGCCTCGCCCGCGGTGGGGGAGGAGAGGATGGCATATTGGTTTTCCAATGCCCTGGCCTGCGCGCCTATCCGCACCCGGTAAGCGCCCGCCAGCGTGTCGGTGCAGCTGGGGGCGAGAACGAGTTCGACGCCGAGCTCCGCCAGTCTGCGGCCCAGCATCGGGAACTCGTTGTCGTAACAGATGAGGATGCCGAGCCTGCCTATCGGCGTGTCGAAGGCTTTCAGGCCCTCGATGCCGGCATGAATGTTCCATTGCTCCCGCTCGAAGCGGGTCATGATCTGCTTGTCCTGATAACCGATCAGCCCATCCGGGCCGAACAGCCATGCGCGGTTGCGGAATTGGCCGTCCGGATCCTTCACCGGCGCACTGCCCGGCTGGAAGAGGATTTGATGTTGCCGCGCCAGCTCCTCGCAAAGCTCTACCCAGGAAGGGATCAACGGCTGTATCTCTTCGATGGAACGATGCAGATCGGAGCGCGCGGCGGGTGGCAATTGCCCGGTTAGCGCCATGGCCGAATATTCAGGAAGCAGCAGCAACTCAGCGCCTTTTTCCTTCGCCTCGCGAACAACGGCGGAAAGATGCGCGGCATAAGCCTCCCATGTCTCGATCAGCTCGATGGCATATTGGCTGGCGGCGAGGCGTGTCATTTGTCTCCGTCTCCGGCAAGAATGGTCTTCATCCAGAAGGACAGCGGTTTCGGGCTTTCAACGCTTTCGTCGAGGTCCTGCCATGTGAAACTGGTGCGCAGTTCCGGGTGATGGCTATAACCGCGCTTTTCCCAGAAGGCGTTCAGCGGAACGTAGTCTGCCGGCCGTCGTGGATGGTCTGCGGGCCGCTCCACCGCGCAGAAAGTGCACCGCTCGAAGCCGAGCCGCCTTGCATGCGCCTCCCGTTCCTCAAAGAAGCGCACGCCGACGCCATGGCCGCGATAGCCGGGCAGCAGCACGCTTTCACCGAAGTAGAATATCCGGTCCGGAGCGTAACCCGCTTTGACGAAGGGCGTCTTTACCTCTTCGGTCTCTGCCGCCATCGGCATGCCGGTCGACATGCCGACCACTTTGCCGTCATCAAGCGCCAGCACGAAAACTGCGCCGTCCGTATCGGCATAGGTCGCGAGATAGTTGCGCTCATAGTCCAGCGAGCCATCATAGAGATAGGGAAAGGCGCGGAATACTTCGATCCGCAGCCGCGCCAGGTCATCGAAATAGGGGACGGCGTCGATGCCGGAAAGAGACTTGATTTCGACGGTCATGGGCATTTTCACTTTCGGTTGCACTGGTTATACCGTCATGGAAAACCCGCGCAAGCATTGAACGGAGAAGACGATGACCGCTGCCGAGACCATCCGCGCCTATTACGAAGCCTTCAACCGTCAGGACATGGATGCCTTTCTGGCGCTTCTTCATGATGAGGTCGTGCACGACATTAATCAGGGCAAGCGCCAGACCGGCAAGGCCGCCTTCGCCTCCTTCATGGACCACATGAACCGCTGCTATAAGGAAAATCTCACCGACATGGTCATCATGGCGAGCGAAGACGGCAGGCGTGCTTCCGCGGAATTCATCGTGAACGGCGAATATCTCGCAACCGATGAAGGTTTGCCCGAAGCCGATGGCCAGAAATACGTCCTGCCAGCTGGTGCCTTCTTTGATCTCAAGGACGGGAAAGTTAGTCGAGTAACGAACTACTATAATCTGAACGACTGGATTGCCCAGGTCGGCGCCTGAGACACCCATTTTGCTGCCAAGCAACCGGCGGCAAACACGATGATCAATTTCCACTATCATGGATATTGACTCCATCATATGAGAGTGCAATTCTCATATGATGGAAAACGAAGATCATATTCTTGAACGCTCTATCGGCGAGCGGATCAAAACATTGCGGGCTGAAAACGGCCTAACGCTGGAACGGCTCGCGTCCGAATCCGGCGTCAGCCGCGCGATGATTTCCCGCATCGAGCGTGGAGAAGCGAGCCCCACGGCCTCGCTGCTGGCCCGTATCTGCGCAGCCCTTGGCTTGTCGCTTTCCGGTTTCTTCGCCGAAAACGAAGAGGCTGTTTCCCCGCTCATGAAAAAGCGTGATCAGCAGCTCTGGAAAGATCCGGAGACCGGTTATGTCCGCCGCGCCATTTCCCCGCCGCGTGTGGGATCCGATGTCGATATCGTCGAAGTCGAATTTCCGCCCGGCGCGCGCGTGGGTTTCCCACCGCATGCGGCAAGCCGGGGGATGACGCAATATGTCTGGCTTTTCGAAGGTGTGCTGGAAATGACGAGCGGCGGAAACGTTCACCGGCTGGAGCCCGGCGATTGCCTTTTCATGCCTGTTGGAGAAGGGCATGTCTTCCACAATCCTTCCGAAAAATCTGCCCGTTATGCCGTCGTGCTGGATCAAAAACAGCGCTGATTTTCCCGACAGGAGTTCATATGACCACCATCCGCGTGTTGAACGGACAAGAGACCATCGATGTCTTGCCCGAACTCTGTCAGGTTCTGGCTGCCTGCGTGAACGGCGGCGCATCCGTCGGCTTCATGTTGCCTTTTTCGCCGCAGGATGCGCAGCCTTTCTGGCAAGCCGTTGCAGAAGCGGCAGGCGAGGGCAGCACCATTCATGTGGTGGCGGAGGTGGATGGCAGGGTGGTGGGCACCGTTCAGGTCGGACTTGCCTCCAAACCCAACCAGCCGCATCGCGGCGATCTGATGAAGCTCCTCGTGCATCCGTCCGCGAGAGGCCTCGGGCTTGCCCGCAAACTCATGCAAAAGGTGGAAGAGGAGGCGGCGAAACGTGGTCGTACCCTTTTGGTGCTGGATACGGCCACGGGCAGCGATGCCGAGGCGATTTATCCTCATCTCGGCTGGGAGCGGGTCGGCGTCATCCCCGATTACGCTTTGTTTCCGGATGGACGCTTTTGCGGCACGACCCTGTTTTACAAGCGGATCGGCTAGGCCTCTTAGTCTGCCGCCTTACTGACCCGGCTTAAGCGTGCGGTTGAAGGCGGCAGCGATCATTGTCTCCAATTGCGCGTGAATATCCGCACGGTCCCTCAGTCCGGCCGGTTCGCAGATCGGATCGCGCTCGCCGACGGATTTGAGAAAGGCGTCGGCATCCGGTTTGCACAGCGGCAGGAAGCTGAAATGATTGGCCTCGTCTACCTGCTGATAGGTCGCGCTGGGCACTTCATCCGCGAGTTTATCCGCAAGCACGGCAGGCGGAATTTTGCCCTTGCTGCCCAGATTAATGAAGGTCAGTGGAATATCGATCTGCTTCAGGCTGTCAGGCTGAAAGGCGAGCGCCAGACCGGGATCGACCAGCACGGCGGACCGAATACGGGGATCGCGGTTCTGCTGCTCGAAACGGGCCTTGTCGAGGGTTCTGAGATCGAGCTTCGGCACGTCGACCGCCTCGCCATTGAGATAACCCCGGCCACCGGCGAACCATTGGCAATCCATCATCGTGGAATAGTCTTTGCAATAGCGCGCATAGGCATCGAGATCGGCGCGCGCACCCGAAATCTCCATCGCCGCGCTGCCGCCGAGCGAAAAGCCGAGCACGCCAATCCTTTGCGCGTCGATCGCACTCGACCATTTGCCCTTTGCCGTTAGAACAGTGACAATCGTGGAGAGATCGTCCGTTCGCTCCCAGATTTTCGGCGTGTCGGCGGGTGTGGAATCGCCGCTGGTGGTGCCGGGGTGGTTGGCTCCCGCCACAATGAAACCTTCGCTCGCAAGTTTCGCGGCTATCCACGCCATGCCGGACACTCGTGAACCCGAGCCGTGAGACAGAAGCACAAGCGGCAGCCGACCCGGTTTCACGGCGCCATCCTTGACCATTGGCGTGCCCTGAAAAATCCGGTCATCGCCGGAAAGCGTCTGCGTACCCTTTCCGTCGGATGGGTACCAGATTGTGACGGCCAGGTCCTTGCCGCGTGCTGGCGAATGAATGGTGGTTTCGCTGACGCCGACAGCCTCGCCTGCAAGAACAGGCTGGGTGACGAGAGCGGAAAACAGGATGGTCGTGATGGTGGTGATGGGGCGCATGAAAACCTCGTGCGGTTGGAAAGAACGGGGTTCAATCTGCGCCGCGACATGTTTTTTGCGTCCTTGATCGTGTTAAAGGTCGTCCCGAAACGCGATCTGGTCCATGAATTGGCGATATAGGCCGTTGTTCCGGGGATATTCATTCGTGCTGTTCATTCCGCTACCTTTCGTCGTGGCGCTTCTGCTGGTTGTCATGTTCATCGTTTTCTTGCGAGGCGGAGACGATGTGCGAACCAATCGGGCCTTTCTGACGCTGATCGCGCTTTGTGCCCTGCAATCCGTCCTTGTCGGCCTGCGCTGGGGGTATGGTGTCAGCGAAACCCGTTATGTTTTGCCGGTCCTCGCCGCCTGCCTGCCGCCGCTGGTCTACATTGCTTTTCGTGGGCTGATGAGAGTGGCGGCGGAGAGCAGGATGGTGATGCTTGCCAACCTCGTCCTGTCGCCTTTGCTCATCGTCATCATGGAACTCACCTTGCCGATGGCGATTGATCTTGCGCTGATCGTCATCTTCGTCGGCCACGCCATTGCCCTGCTTCTTCTTGGCAGAAAGGGCCCGGATGGGCTGGACGAGGCGCAATTTGCCAGCGTCACCTCGGCGCACCGGGCGCTTATTATCGCTGCCATCGCTCTTTGTGTTTCTGCCCTATTCGATCTTCTGGTGTTTTTCGATTTCGAATGGGCGCATGGGCAGAATGTTGCAGCGCTGGTCAGCAATGCCAATCTTTTCGGCCTGCTGCTGATTGGCCTCATGGCTGCTCTGGCCGGCAGGAGCAAGGCGCCGCAAACAGCCACGGAACCTGTCGCGGAATTGTCAGCGTCGGCGGAGCCATCGGAACAGGACCGGGATATCGTTGCAAGGGTTGATCGGCTGATGGAGACGCAGGCGCTTTACCGTGATGAGAACCTCAACCTGTCGCGGCTTGCAAGACGCCTCGGCCTGCCGAGCCGGCAGATATCGGGCGCGATCAACCGCTCGCTCGGCGTCAATGTCTCGCAATATGTCAACCAGTTGCGCATCCGCGAAGCCTGCCGGCTGCTGGAAGAGACGGAGCAATCGGTGACGACGATCATGCTGTCCTCCGGCTTCCAGACCAAGTCCAACTTCAACCGCGAATTCCGCCGCGTCACCGGCATGAGCCCGGTCGACTGGCGGGAGCGTGAAGTGTGGAAGCTGGTCTCGCCAAACAAAACGGCCACCCGGCAGATGCCGGATGACCGTCTCAAGATCGTCGGAAAATGATGGGGATCAGAGCGTGCCGTTGCGCTGCTGGATCATCATGTAGGTGTCATAGGTATATTCGGCGATCTGGGCCCAGAGATAGGCATCTTTCTTGAAGGCCTGCTGGCTCTCGTAGATCTTCTTGAAGTTTTCGTTCTTGGCCGAAATCTCCGCATAGGTGTCCTGGGCCGCCTTGTGGCAGACATCGAGGATTTCCTGGCTGAAGGGGCGCAGGATGGCGCCCTGCGCCACGAGTTCCTTCAGCGCCTTCGGATTGCGCGCATCGTAACGTTCCAGCATGCTGGCGCTGCCGGCGGCGCAGGCGTCTTTCAGGATGCGCTTGTAGTTCTCCGGCAGCTCATTGAACTTCTGCAGGTTCACGAAGGCATGCACGGCCGGGCCGCCTTCCCACCATGCCGGGTAGTAGTAATATTTCGCGACCTTGTAGAAGCCGAGTTTCTGGTCGTCATAGGGGCCGACGAATTCGGTGGCGTCGATTGTGCCCTTTTCCAGAGCCGCATAGACATCGCCGCCGGCGATCTGCTGCGGTGTCACGCCAACCTTCTGCATCACCTGGCCGGTCAGGCCGGCGATACGCATCTTCAGACCCTTCAGGTCGTCGATGGTGTTGATTTCCTTGCGGAACCAGCCGCCCATCTGGGCACCGGTATTGCCGAGGAGGATCGAGTAGATATTGTGCTGGGCAAGGAATTCATTCAGCAACTCGTTGCCACCGGCCTGATTGAACCAGGCATTGGTCTGGCGTGCATTGAGGCCGAAGGGAACCGAGGTTCCGAGCGCGAAGGTCGGATCCTTGCCAACGTAATAATAAGCGCAGGTATGCGCCATTTCGACGGTTCCGGCCGTTACCGCATCCGCCGCCTGAAGCGCCGGCACGATTTCACCGCCGGCAAAGTGCTGAATGACGAAGTTGCCGCCGGAGGCTTCCTTGACATGGTCGGCGACGATCTGGCCCGCGCCGAACAAAATGTCGAGGCCCTTGGTGAAGGACGACGTCATGCGCCAGGTGATCTTGGGGTTTTCCTGTGCGATGGCCGGAGCGGCAAGCGCCGTTGCGGTAACACCGGCGCCGAGAGCGCCCGCCTTGCGGATAAATGATCTGCGATCCATGTCGATAAGCCCTGCTATGTCTGCATATTACAGGCGAACCGCACGGTACGCCTCCCGCCGGCTACTAATCATTTATCCCTGCAGCCATCAAGAGGGAATGTTTGAAACTTGCGTGATCTCCGGTGATGCTTGGCGAATATTGCTTCGTCACGTCTTTCCGCGTCACTTGCTTCGCATCAACGCCGGGTCGTCCATTGCGGGATTGTAAAACAGTGAAAGCGTCAGGCTTCTGGCGATGCGTTCCGCCGTTTCCATGAACCAGCCATGGGCCTCTCTGTTCGGCGCGATGTCATCCAGCGTGGCGGAAAAAAGCGCAAGCCACTGCGGAAAAAGCTCCGCCGACATGCCCTTTACGCCGAGATGCGCCTGCACGGGCTTGCCGCCATAGCCGCCATTCTTGAACGCGACAGCCGCCCAGAACTGTTTCATCCTGGCCATATGCTCCGGCCAGCGCCCGGCAAGCCGCGCATCAAAAACCGGGCCGAGCGTGGGATGTTCAAGAACGCGGCCATAAAATGTTTCCACCAGCAAATCGATGAAACCGGCATCGACGCCGATCTCCGCCATGGCTTTTTCCGCCCTGTCCTGAATTTCCGCGCTGTGGGCGGCTCTGGCCGCAACGTCGTTCTGCATGGTGTTTCCTTTTTGGCGAATTTACCCCGCCGCGATGCCGCCCGCAATGCGACCCTTTGCCATATTAGAATTATTCTAAGATGGCTTGATCCTGCTGCAGCATGGATGTATTTAGAATTATTCTAAAAAAGGTTTCAGCCATGTTTCGCAGTCTTTTTTCCCTGTCCAAACGCCCCTTTTCCTCCCTCGGTGAGCAGGAAATCCTCGCGCTCGCCATTTCGTCTGAAGAAGACGATTCCCGTATCTATCGCTCCTATGCCGATCATCTGCGTGCACAATATCCGCAGTCCGCAAAAGTCTTCGATGATATGGCCGAGGTCGAGCAGCAGCATCGAAACGTGCTGATCGACATGCATCGCCGCCGCTTCGGAGAAACCATCCCGCTAATCCGCCGCGAACATGTGCGTGGTTTTTATGAGCGCACCCCGGACTGGCTGGTGAAGAACCTGTCGCTCGAAAAAATCCGCGCCCAGGCCGAATTGATGGAAGCCCAGGCGATCCGCTTCTATGATGAGGCCCTCAAGCGCACCAGCGATGCCTCGACGCGCAAGCTCCTCGGCGATCTGGCCGAGGCGGAGCGGGGTCACGAAGACATCGCGCAGATGCTGGAAGAAAAACACCTGGATGAAAACGGCAAGACCGAAGAGGCGGAAACCGCAAAACGGCAATTTCTTCTGACCTATATTCAGCCGGGTCTTGCGGGGCTTATGGATGGCTCCGTCTCGACGCTTGCGCCGATTTTCGCGGCCGCCTTTGCCACGCAGGATACCTGGCAGACCTTCTTGATCGGCCTCTCGGCCTCCGTCGGTGCGGGCATCTCCATGGGTTTCACCGAGGCCGCCCATGATGACGGCAAGCTTTCGGGCCGCGGTTCTCCGGTAAAGAGGGGCCTGGCTTCGGGCATCATGACGGCCATAGGCGGTCTCGGCCATGCCTTGCCCTATCTCATTCCGCATTTCTGGACAGCGACGGCAATTGCCGCCGTCGTCGTTTTCGTGGAACTCTGGGCCATCGCCTTCATTCAGAACCGCTTCATGGAAACGCCGTTCCTGCGCGCGGTGTTTCAGGTGGTCCTCGGCGGCTCACTGGTGCTTGCGGCCGGCATCATCATCGGTAATGGGTGAAAAAAGAAAGAGCCCGCAATAGCGGGCTCTCAATCCATCAAACATGGAACCAGACGTCAGCGCAATGCGCCGACCAGCACGTCGCGACCGTCTTCGATCGAGACCCAGCGGCCCGTATTGAAGGACGCCTGCCGCTTCAGATAGGTATAGTTGGTGTCGGTCCACAGCTTCACGTCGTCGGTGAGATTGTCGAGAATATAATCGCCGTCGGTGGTGCGAAGGGTCAGCACGGCATGGCCCTCGCCATCCGGCTTGCGCACGACGGTGATCAGAAGATCAGCCACGGAAAAACCACGCTCGACCAGCTTCTTGCGCTTCAGCAGCACGAAATCTTCACAATCGCCGGCGGTCGTCGGATATTCCCAGACTTCGTCCTTGCCGTAGATTTCCTGGTCGGTCATCGCCACGATTGTGGTGTTGACGGACGTATTGACCTCGCGAATGACATCCCAGCCATAATCCGTGACGCGCGGCGGCGGTGTCGCCTTGCTGCGAATATTGCATTCGTCTGCATATTTCTGACAGAACTCATAATGGCCGATCGGCTGGGATGTGATCCCCCCCGTCACCATGGAAGGGCTTCCCTTGGTTTCCGCCGTGGCGGAGGCAGCAGTCATTAGCCCGGCGGCAACTGCAAACAGCAGCGCACGCGCCAGCGGTGCGTTCATCATGAAACCCGTCCCTTAATTCTTAACGAAAAGTTAAGAGGGATAGGGGGCTTGAGTCAATCGCTAGCAATCGGCGGCGCGCAAGACTCGTCGAATATGGTTAAGAGCGTTGCGCAAATGCCTATATTGCAAGGGCTTTGACCGCGGCGAGCATCCGCTCGATATCCTGCGGCCGGGAAAGCCGATGGTCGCCGTCGCGGATCAGCGTCAGCACGAGGTCGTCGGACGGAAGATGTTCGAGAAGCTTCAGCGCATGCTGATAGGGAACATCGGGGTCGCGCATGCCCTGCAGGATGTGAACGGGGCAGCCGGTGGTGATGATCCCCTGCAGCACGCGGTTCTGCTTCCCGTCCTCCATCAGCGCGCGGGTGAAGATGTTGGGCTCTGGGCTATATTCCGAATGTTCCTCGAAATAACCCTTTTCCGCCAGAGAGGTTTTTTCCGCATCCGAAAGGCTGGGCTCTATCAGCTCCTGCGTGAAATCCGGCGCTGGCGCAATGAGGACGAGACCGGCGACGGATGGCGCGCCACCCGCCTTGCGCAGCTCCTCGACCATGCGTAGCGCAATCCATCCGCCCATGGAGGAGCCGATGAGAACGACGCGCGACGGCGCTTTTGCGCGCACCACGGCAAGCGCCTCTTCCAGCCAGCGGGAAATCGTGCCCTTCCTGAAGTCGCCGCCGGAGGCGCCATGGCCGGAATAGTCGAGCCGCAGGCAGGCAAGGCCGTTTTCAGCGGCGAAGCGATCGAGTTCAACCGCCTTGGTTCCGGTCATGTCGGAACGATAGCCGCCGAGCCATACTAGCATCGGCATATTCTCGCCCGAAGCCGCCGGGCGATGAAGGAAAGCAATGTCGCGAGTGTCGTTGTCGGGGCCTACACGCAGGAATTCAGCGGCTTGTTCGGTCATGTATATGCAATTCTCCTGATTTTGGTGCAACAACGGCGGCGTATTTGCAAAAACCGTGACAACAGGTGATCTTTTCGGGCAGATATGCTATTGACTTCGCCACAGCAATAACGACATTTCCGCCGCTTGTACCAAACAAGCTGTTTTTTGCTGACGTGATCCAGAAACAGATCAGGAGAATACGACCATTCGCAGACCTTTCAAAGCCGATGCCCCCGTCAAGGAGGGGCCGCGCTCCAACCGGGAAATTCGGGTTCCCAGAGTTCAGCTTATTGATGAAGAGGGCCAGAACCTCGGTAGCATGCCGACGGATCAGGCTTTGAAACTGGCGGAGGAGGCCGGTCTCGATCTCGTTGAGATTTCGCCGAACGCGGAACCGCCGGTATGCAAGATCCTCGATCTCGGCAAGCTGAAGTACTCGACCCAGAAAAAGGCCGCTGAAGCGCGCAAGAAACAGAAGATCGTCGAAGTTAAAGAAATCAAGATGCGCCCCAACATCGACACGCATGACTATGACGTGAAGATGAAGGCGATGGGCCGTTTCTTTGACGATGGCGACAAGGTGAAGGTAACGCTGAAGTTCCGCGGCCGCGAAATGGCCCACCAGGAACTCGGTATGAAGCTTCTCCTCCAGGTGAAGGAAGACACCCAGGCGATTGCCAAGGTGGAAGCCGAGCCGAAGCTGGAAGGCCGTCAGATGATGATGGTTCTCGCCCCGAAATAATCTTTTTACGCGTTCACATCACCGGCGCGTATCCCACCGCAAGGGGAAATTCTCATTCCCCGTTGCGCTTTTAGCCGACTGCGGTTATAAGCGCGCGTCCGAACGGTCCGGCAGGGCATGCCGAGGCCGTTCCTGAATAGCTTGAAATAGGCCTCGTCTGCCTGTTTCGATACAAAAACGGAGTAGCAAAATGCCCAAGATGAAGACGAAGTCCGCTGCAAAGAAGCGGTTCAAGATCACCGCAACCGGCAAGGTTGTTGCAGCCGCCGCCGGCAAGCGCCACGGCATGATCAAGCGTACCAACAAGTTCATTCGCGACGCGCGCGGAACCATGGTTCTCGCCGACGCTGACGGCAAGAAGGTCGTCAAGAACTACCTGCCGAACGGTCTCTGAGACTTTTCCGCACATTTGGACACTTTAAGGAGATCATGACATGGCACGCGTAAAACGTGGCGTAACTTCCCGCGCCAAGCACACCAAGACACTCAAGGCAGCCAAGGGCTTCTACGGCCGCCGCAAGAACACCATCCGCGCAGCAAAGGCTGCCGTGGATCGTTCCAAGCAGTACGCTTACCGCGACCGCAAGGTCAACAAGCGCAACTTCCGCGCTCTGTGGATCCAGCGTATCAACGCTGCTGTTCGCGAATTCGGCCTGACCTACGGCCGCTTCATCGACGGCCTGAACAAGGCTGGCATCGAAGTCGACCGCAAGGTTCTGTCCGACATGGCTATCCATGAGCCGGCAGCATTCGGCGCGCTCGTCGAAGCAGCGAAGAAGGCGCTTGAGTACCTCAAGGATGCTGGTACGGCCAACGAGTTTGAAACCGCTGTAAAGTAATTACGGCGCGGACAATCTGTTGTTCATTTGAAACCCGCGCCGGTTCTCCGGCGCGGGTTTTCGTTTTTGGAATTCACGGCAGTTTCGGCAAAGGCGTGGAGCGTTTTGCACCGGGGTTGCCAGAAGGGTGGGGCATCCGGCTTTCGGTCGGCATGTTCCATTGGGGGCAAGAATGCTGGTTGCCGCAAGCGAGGCGGAAAAGGCGAAGGGTTTCCACGTCCATCTCGAAGATGGCGATATCGCAGCCTTGATGCGGGCTTTGCTTAAGAGCGAGCGCCGCGTGCAGAAACTCGAGCTTTCCGCGACAACCGTGTGGATCAAGCGTCAGGGTACCGAAACGCCATCCTGGTGGATAAAGCTGCAGACCTTTCTCGCAAAGCTGCTTCCCTACACTTTCATGCGCCCATCGCCGCCGCTCGATGGTGCAGGCCTGATGCGCCGTGAGCTCGAAACATTGCAGGTCTTCAAGGCCCGCGGTTTTCCCGTTCCGCCCATCATCTATTCTTCGTTGACGGCCGTTGTCCTCGGTGATGTCGGCCCCACCATCATGGAGCATATGGACGCGATAAAAACCGCAAGACCGGCGGAACATGATGCCCTGCTGGTAAAATCTGCCGAGGCACTCGGCGAATTGCATGCGGCAGGCCTTTGTCATGGCCGCCCGCATGTGCGCGACTTTTTTCTCGAGCATGGCCGCGTCGGTTTCATGGATTTCGAGGAGCGCCCGCAGGAAGTCATGCCGCTCGAGACGGCGCAGGCCCGCGATATCTGGCTGCTGTTTCTGCAGGTCGCGACACGCGCCTGCGATGCGCGGAAAACCTGCGATGCCGCCTTCGCCCGCTGGCGCGAAAACGCCCCGCCCCGGGCGCTGGAAGAATTGTGCCGTCTGACCGGCATTCTGGGGCGTTTTTTACCGGTTGCCCGGTTGATCGGGCGCGTGCGGATGGGTAGTGATCTGCGACGCTTTATCATGGCGACCGACTATCTGATGAATGCTGTGAACCCCGAAGCCGCTGTTAAAAAGACCGGCAAGGCAGGAAAAGATGACTGAACTTGATACCTTGAAATCGCAATTGATGTCGGAGATCGCCACGGCGGGCGATGAGCCGGCCATCGAAGCCGTGCGTGTTTCCGCGCTGGGCAAGAAGGGCTCGGTTTCGGAGCTTCTGAAGACGCTTGGCAGCATGACGCCGGAAGAGCGCCAGACTCGCGGCGCCGCCATCAACCAGCTCAAGACCGAAATCACCGACCTCATCGGCGAGCGCAAGAATGCGCTGAAGGACGCCGCCATCACTGCCCGGCTGAAAGCGGAAACGGTGGATGTCAGCCTGCCGGTCCGCCAGTCTCCGGCCGAGCGCGGCCGCATTCATCCGATCAGCCAGATCGTCGATGAAATCACCGCCATCTTCGCGGATATGGGTTTCTCGATCGCCGAAGGTCCGGATATCGAAACCGACTATTACAACTTCACGGCGCTGAATTTCCCTGAAGGCCATCCGGCCCGCGAAATGCACGACACCTTCTTCTTCCAGCCGGATGAAAACGGCGAGCGCAAGGTGCTGCGCACCCACACCTCGCCGGTGCAGATCCGCACCATGGAAAGCCAGAAGCCGCCGATCCGCATCGTCATTCCCGGCAAGACCTATCGCCAGGATTCCGACGCCACCCATTCGCCGATGTTCCATCAGGTCGAAGGCCTTGTCATCGACAAGAAGGCGCATGTCGGCAATCTGCGCTGGATTCTGGAAGAATTCTGCAAGACCTTCTTCGAGGTCGACAGCGTGGTCATGCGTTTCCGCCCGTCCTTCTTCCCCTTCACGGAGCCGAGCTTCGAGGTGGATATCCAGTGCGACCGTTCCGGCCCCATCGTCAAGTTCGGCGAAGGCAAGGACTGGATGGAGATTCTTGGCTGCGGCATGGTGCACCCGAACGTGCTGCGCGCCGGAGGGCTGGATCCGGATGAATATCAGGGCTTTGCCTGGGGCATGGGCCTCGACCGCATCGCCATGCTGAAATACGGCATGCCTGATCTGCGCGATTTCTTCAACGCCGATGTCCGCTGGATGAACCACTACGGCTTCCGCCCGCTCGACATGCCGACGCTGTTCGGCGGTTTGAGCGTTTAATCCGGTTAGCCAAGGAGCAAAGACATGAAATTCACTCTTTCCTGGCTGAGAGAGCATCTGGATACCGATGCGACGCTGGACGAGATTTGCGAGCGGCTGACGGCGATTGGCCTCGAAGTCGAGGACGTTGACGACAAGGCGGCCTACAAGCCTTTCGTCATCGCCAAGGTGCTCTCCGCCGAGAAGCACCCGGAAGCTGACCGCCTGAAGGTTCTCTCCGTCGATGCCGGCGACGGCAAGCCGGTGCAGATCGTCTGCGGCGCGCCGAATGCACGCGCCGGCCTCGTCGGTGCGCTGGCGCGTCCCGGCATGTATGTTCCGGGCATCGACGTTACCCTTGCCGTCGGCAAGATACGCGGTGTCGAAAGCCATGGCATGATGTGCTCCGAAAAGGAGCTCAACATTTCCGACGATCACGACGGCATCATCGACCTGCCGGAAGATGCGCCGGTCGGCACCTCCTTCGCTACCTATGCCGGGCTCGACGATCCGGTCATCGAAATCAACCTGACGCCGAACCGCCCGGATTGCACTTCGATCTACGGTATTGCCCGCGATCTCGCCGCTTCCGGTCTCGGTAAGCTGAAAACGAGACCCGCGCCGTCCTTCAAGGTGGAAGGCGCAACCCCGGTCGACGTGAAGCTTGAGCTGGACGATGCGGCGCTCTGCCCCGGCTTTTCGCTGCGCATCGTGCGCGGCGTGAAGAACGGCCCCAGCCCGAAATGGATGCAGCAGCGCCTGCTGGCAATCGGCCTGCGTCCCATCAATGCGCTTGTCGACATCACTAACTACATGACCTTCGACCAGGGCCGGCCGATGCATGTCTTCGACGCCGCCAAGGTCAAGGGCGATCTGACGGTTCGCCGCGCAAAAGAGGGCGAGACCATCCTCGCGCTCGATCAGCGTGAATACAAGCTCGGCCCGAACAATGTCGTCATCGCCGACGAGAAGGGCCTCGAATCCATCGGCGGCGTCATGGGCGGCGAACATTCCGGCTGCGATGAAAACACTGTCGACGTGCTGATCGAGTCCGCACTCTGGGATCCGATCAATATCGCCAAGACCGGCCGTTCGCTCGGCATCATCACCGATGCGCGTTATCGTTTCGAGCGTGGCGTCGATCCTGAATATATGGTTCCGGGTCTGGAGCGCACCACCGAACTGGTCCTCGAACTGTGCGGCGGCGTCGCCGGCGAAGCTCGGGTCGTCGGTTACAAGGGCCATCAGCCCAAGGTTGTGGATTTTCCGCTGGCGGAAGTGAAGCGCCTGACAGGTCTGGAAGTCTCGGCGGAAGAGAGCCTCGCCATTCTCAAAGGCCTCGGTTTCGGCGTCGAGGGAACCGGCGAGCGCGTCTCCGTCACCGTCCCGTCCTGGCGTCCTGATATCGACGGCAAGGCCGATCTGGTGGAAGAAGTCATGCGCATCCACGGCGTCGATAATATCAAGCCAGAGCCGCTTGAAAGCTTCGGCGCCGTCAACGGCCGTATCCTGACCACGCTGCAGATCCGTACCCGCACCGCGCGCCGTGCGCTGGCAAGCCGCGGCATGCTCGAGGCTGTCACGTGGTCCTTCATCCCGGAAGCGCAGGCAAAGCTGTTCGGCGGTGGTTCACCCGCGCTGAAACTCGCCAACCCCATCGCAGCCGATATGTCGGACATGCGGCCTTCGCTACTGCCCGGCCTTCTGACGGCCGCACAGCGCAATGCCGATAAAGGGCATAGTGATGTCGCAATCTTCGAGGTCTCCGGCACCTATGAGGGCGATACGCCTGATGGGCAGCGCCGCGTTGCCGGCGGTGTTCGCCGTGGCACGGCCTCGCTCGCAGGCAGCGGCCGCATGTGGTCCAATGCTTTTAAGGGCGGTGGCAAGCCCGTGGATGTCTATGACGCCAAGGCCGATGCGCTGGCGGTGCTGGAAGCTTGCGGCCTGCCTATGGCCAATGTGCAGATCGAAGCCGGCGGCCCCGGCTGGTATCACCCCGGCCGCTCCGGCACCATCAAGATGGGTCCGAAGGTCGTGCTCGGTTATTTCGGCGAGTTCCATCCAAAGACGCTGTCCGAACTGGATGTCTCCGGCGCCTATTGCGGTTTCGAGATTTATCTCGACGCCATGCAGGAGCCGAAGAAGAAGGCAACCCGCACCAAGCCTGCGCTCGAGCTTTCGCCCTTCCAGGCCGTTAAGCGCGACTTCGCCTTCGTGGTCGACAAGTCGGTAGAGGCGGGCGCCATCATCAAGGCTGCGACCAGCGCCGACCGCAAGCTGATCACCGGCGTCAATGTCTTCGATATTTTCGAGGGCGCATCGCTCGGTGAAAACCGCAAGTCGGTCGCCATCGAAGTGCAGATCCAGCCGGTCGACAAGACGCTGACGGACGAGGATTTCGAGGCCCTCACGGCCAAGATCGTCGGCAATGTCGAGAAATCCACGGGCGGCGTTCTGCGCGCTTGAGCCTGAAGGCAGCTGACGGAATGAAAAAAGCCGCGGCAACTGCCGCGGCTTTTTGTTTTTATCGGTTGGCCATCCGTGACATCTGTTCTGGATAACGCGCACCGGCGACTTTTGCAGGCGAAAGCAGCGCGCCGAGGCTGGCGGCTTCTTCTGCCGTCAGCGACACCTCCGCCGCGGCAACGTTCTTCTCCAGATTGGCGATTTTTGTCGTGCCGGGAATAGGAACGATGAAGTCGCCCTGCGCCAGAACCCAGGCCAGCGCCAGTTGTCCGGCGGTCACGCCCTTCTCAGTCGCCATGTCTTCCAGAAGCTTGATGAGCGCCAGATTGGCGTCGAAGTTTTCGCTCTGGAAGCGCGGCAGGCCGCGGCGGAAGTCGTCGGATGCAAGGCCGTCGAGCGACTTCAGCGCGCCCGTCAAGGCACCGCGCCCGAGCGGGCTGAAGGGGACGAAACCAATGCCAAGCTCACGGCAGGTTTCCAGCACGCCGTTTTCCTCCACGTCGCGGGTCCACAGCGAATATTCGCTCTGTATGGCCGCGATCGGATGAACGGCGTGTGCCTTACGAAGTGTCTCGGCGCTTGCTTCCGACAGGCCGAGATGCTTCACCTTGCCCTGCCGGACCAGTTCGGCCATGGCGCCTACGGTGTCTTCGATCGGAACATTTGGATCGACGCGATGCTGGTAGAACAGGTCGATCTCATCGACGCCGAGGCGTTTGAGAGAGGCCTCGGCGACGGCGCGCACATTTTCCGGGCGGCTGTCGGTGCCCACCATCATCTGGCCAGCGGGTTTGCTGGTGTCGATTTTGAAGCCGAACTTGGTGGCGATGACCACCTTGTCGCGATAGGGCTTCAAACCCTTACCGACAAGAATCTCGTTATTGTAAGGCCCATAAACCTCCGCCGTATCGAAAAAGGTGACGCCGAGTTCGACGGCGCGGTGCAACGTTGCAATTGCGCTGCTCTCATCGCCGGTCGGGCTATAGGCATGGGTCATGCCCATGCAGCCGAGGCCGAGCGCCGAAACGGAAAGGTTGTTTCCAAGGGTTCTTTTTTTCATCTGTTCGTCCTTCCAAAGGAACCGCCCGTCATCAGGGCGTGATGAGAAAATAGCGTCTCGTTGCGGCAAAAATAATCGCTGCAAATCCGCTTGGGTTGTTCTATCATTTAGAACAATGAACCGTGTGCAACTCTCCCAGCTGGCCGTTCTCGCCGCCGTTGCTGAAGGCCGCAGCTTTCGCAAGGCCGCCGCCGAACTTGCCATTGCCCCTTCCGCCGTCAGCCATGCGGTGTCGTCGCTGGAGGCGAGCCTCGGGCTGCGCCTGCTTCATCGTACCACCCGCAGCGTTTCTCCGACAGAGGAAGGCAAGCGGCTTCTCGAGACGCTTGGCCCGGCGCTTGCCGATATCGATGCGGTCATCGAGACGCTTGCCGAGCAGGGCGGAAGACCGGCCGGCCCCCTGCGCATCACCCTGCCGCGACTTGCTGCCGAGGACCTCATCGTGCCCCGGCTGGGTGAGTTCCTGCGGCTCTATCCCGACATTTCACTGGAAATTTCAACGGATGATCGCTTCGAGGATATTGTCGCGAAAGGTTCGATGCCGGTCTGCGGCTCGGGGAGCATCTCGATGCGGATATGATTGCGGTGAAAGCGAGCGGCGCATGGCGTGGCGCTATTGTTGGCGCGCCCTCCTATTTCGCAGAAAATCCACCGCCGCAGGATCCACGGGATCTTATTCGGCATCGCTGCATCCGCCGGCGTTTCGCCAGCGGCCTTATCTATCGCTGGGAACTGGAGAAGAATGGCAAGCCATTGGTGGTCGATGTGCAGGGGCCGCTGATCCTGTCGGACCAGAGCCTCATTCGCCGGGCTGCCATCGACGGGGCAGGGCTTGCCTTTGTTTTCGAGCAGCGTGTTGAAGATGATATTCGGGCGGGCAGGCTGATCCGCGTGCTTGAGGACTGGTGCGCCCCGTTCGACGGTTTTTACATCTATTATCCATCACGCCGGCAGATGAGACCGGCGCTGAGGGCTTTCGTGGATTTCTTCCGCTTCAGGAGTTGATCAGAACTTGATGCGATAGCGGATATGGCCGTCGCTTTTCACGTAGCTGTCGTAGAGCTTCTGGGCGCGGTGATTATCCTCGCCGGTATGCCAGTACAGCCGTGACCAGCCCTTTTCCTTGCAGATGGCGACAAGATCGTCCATCAGCGCCCGGCCCGTTCCCTTGCCGCGGATTTCGCCATCGACAAACAGGTCTTCCAGATAGCAGTCGGGCGTCTTCACCCAGGTGGAATCATGGAAGTGGTGAATGGCGAAACCGGCCATGCGGTCGCCGAGCATGGCCACCCGCATGGAGACGCGGGATGCGGGATCGAGAATGCGCGCCCATGTATGGTCGGTCACGTCATCGGCAAGATCGACATCATAAAAGGCGAGATAGTCGTTCCACAGGCGCAGCCATTCCGTCCGGTCAGCCGGCTGCGCATCGCGAATTCTGAGTTCCATGTTACGCGCCCGCCTTGTCGAGCAGCGTCATCATCTCATCCGTCAGCTTTAACTCGACGGCGCGTTTGAAGCTTTCAAGCTGGGACAGGCTGGTGGCGCTGGCGATCGGCGCGGTTATCGCCTTCTTTCGCAATAGCCAGGCCAGCGCGATATCGGCAAGCTTGGCCCCGGTTTCCACTGCCACCGCATCCATGGCGCCCAGAATGGCAAGCCCGCGCGTATTGACATATTCGCCCACGCGATAGCTGCGGGCGACGCCTTCCGTATCGGCCTTGGCACGATATTTCCCGGTCAGGAAACCGGCGGCGAGGCTGTAATAATTGATGACGCCGATCTCTTCCTTCTGGCAAAGCTCGGCAAGCGGACCTTCGAAATCCGCGCGGTTATAGAGATTATATTCCGGCTGCAGCACGTCATAACGGTGAAGATTGTTCTTCGCAGCCGTGTCCAGCGCGTCCTGAAGCTGGCTGGCGGAATAATTGGAGCAGCCGATGGCGCGGATTTTTCCCTGTTCCTTCAGCTTTGCGAAGGCGGTGAGCGTTTCCTCCAGCGGTACATCCGCATCCGGCTTGTGCGCGAGGTAAAGGTCGATATAGTCGGTTTGCAGCCGCTTCAGCGAGGCTTCGACAGCTTCTGCGATCCATTTGGCGCTGAGGCCGGTCTTCTGGCCGCGATTGTCAAAACCGACCTTGGTGACGATCACTGCATCCTCACGCTTCACGCTCGACTGCTTCAGCCATTTGCCGATAATGGCCTCGGATTCGCCGCCCACATGCCCGTCCACCCATGCGGAATAGACATCCGCCGTGTCGATGGCGTTGAACCCGGCGTCGAAAAAGGCGTCGAGCAGAGCAAAGGAAGTCTTCTCATCCGCTGTCCAGCCGAACACGTTACCGCCGAAAACGATCGGGGCGATGGAGAGGCCGGTGCGGCCGAGGCTTCGTTTTTCCACGGGGAATGCTCCTGTTGCTGTCTTGGTGGCAAGGTTAGCAACTGCTCATCCGCATAACCATTCAATTCCTTTGATGGCATTCATCAGGAAGCAGCGGGGTCTGAGATTATCAGGCCTGAGAGCCGCGATAGTGGCTGGGCGGAAGGCGATTATGCTGTTGCCACACGCGCCGCAAATGCCGGGCGGAAGCAAAGCCCGCCCTCTCGGCGATGGCTTCCATATCGAGACGGCTGTTGGCAAGAATGTCGCGCGCGAGATTGACCCGCATAAGGTTGACATAGTCGATGACGCTGATGCCGGTATGCTCGCGAAACAGACGCGATAAATGCCGTTCACTGAGCGCCGCAATATCGGCCAGCCGCTCCAGCGACCAGTCCTGCGCCGGTTCGGCCATCACCCGGTCCTGAACCCGGTGAATGGCCGGGTGGATGTGGTTGCGGCCGGTGAGCCAGGGGGAGATTTGCGGATCGCTGCCGCTGCGCCTGAGATAAACCACCATTGTTTTGGCAATACGCGCCGCGACCGCCGGGGATGTCAGCCGGGAAACCACATGCAGCATCAGATCGATGCCGGTGGAAATGCCGGCACTTGAGAAGCGGTTGCCATCCTCGACGAAAAGGCGGTTTTCGGCCACCTGGGACAGTGGCGCGATGCGGCGCAGCCCCTCAACGCAGTCGGCATGGGTCGTGCAGTTGCGCCCGTCGAAAAGCCCGGCTTCGCCCGCCAGCAGCGCGCCGGAACAGATGGAAATGACTGTCGTATCGGGGCGCACCGCACGGCGCAGCCATGCCGCCAGCGCCTGCCGCTCTCGCCGTGTCTCCGGATCGTTGTCGAAGCGTGACGTGCTGCCGGAGATCAGCAGGAAAGCATTTTTCGGCAGGGTCTCAGGCAAGCTCTCCAGCCCTGAAAGCGCAAGGCCGATGGAAGATTGTTGTTTGTCAGTCGCAGCAATGTAGCGGCAGTCGAAATGAATGTCCCGTTGTTCCCCGTTGGCATAACGGATCACTTCGAGCGGACCGGCAATATCGAGCAACAGCGCATGTGGCGGCACAAGCGTATAAAAGGGAATGGTGCGCGTGCCGCCTTTATCCATCAGGCGGCCTCTTTCACGGCGGCAAGTGCGTCATCGACGGTCACGATGCGCGCGAAGCGGCCGGCCAGCACCAGCTCGGTCCGCTTGCGGATATCGTCCGGGCTGAAGACGGTGCCGGAAGCATGTGTCATCGGGAAAGTCAGCGTCGCTTCGGTGACGTAGTCGACGCTATAACCGAGATCGGAAGCGTGACGGGTGGTGGTTTCGCAACATTGTTCGGTACGGATGCCGGAGACGATCAGCCGGTTGATGCCCTTCTGCGTCAGCCAGATTTCGAGGCCGGTGCCGGCAAAAGCCGAATGGCGGTTCTTGTGAAAGGTGACATCTGGGGTAATCCGCACACCCTCCAGCGCCCGGATATAGCCGCTGTCTTTTGAAAAGGCCCTGTCGCCATCGACATGGAAGATTTGCACGACGGGAATGCCCGCAGCCCTTGCACCGTCGATCAGTGCCTGCTGCTTCTCCAGATAGGCGGCAAGCTCGCTTTCCTCGAAATATGGTGCATGCCGAAAGGATTCCTGAACGTCGATGACAAGCAGTGCTGTATGGGAAGAGGACATTTCATGTTTCTCCATTGGGTTCGTGCATAGCATAATTCCTCTTATCCAGATCGGAGAAAAGCAGGTATTCCGACAAAGACAGGACAAATTCAGCCATACCTTGTTCTGTCATGCATCTGCGGCTTGCCAGACCGTGTGACGATGGTAAGTTTCCGACGGATGGCAGAGCGGGAGAATGGAATGCTGCGCTTCGGAATAATCTCAACGGCGAAAATCGCTCAGGATCACGTCATTCCGGCGATACAGGATGCGCAGAACTGCGTGGTCAGCGCCATCGCCAGCCGTGACCTCGCCAAGGCGTGTGCGGTGGCGGATCGTTTTTCCGTGCCCCACGCCTTCGGCTCCTATGAGGAGATGCTGGCCTCGGATGTGATCGACGCCGTCTATATTCCGCTTCCGACCTCGCAGCATGTGGAATGGACCATCAAGGCTGCCGATGCCGGCAAGCATGTTTTGTGTGAAAAGCCGATTGCATTGAAGGCGGGGGAGATCGACACCCTCATCGCCGCGCGTGACCGCAACCGTGTTATCGTCTCGGAAGCCTTCATGGTCACCTATGCGCCCGTCTGGGAGAAGGTGAAGGAATTGCTGGCATCCGGCGCGATAGGCACACTGAAGCATGTTCAGGGCGCTTTCAGCTATTTCAACCGCGAGCCCGGCAATATGCGCAATATTCCCGAACTGGGTGGCGGCGCCCTGCCGGATATCGGCGTTTACCCGACCATCGTTACCCGCTTCGCTACCGGCGCGGAGCCCCGGCGCGTACAGGCCACCGTCGAGCGCGACAAGGAATTCGGCACGGATATCTATTCCAGTGTCAGGGCCGATTTCGGCGATTTCGAACTGAGTTTTTATCTGGCTACACAGCTTGCCGCCCGTCAGCTCATGGTTTTCCATGGCACTGAGGGGTACATTGAGGTCAAGTCTCCCTTCAACGCCAATCGCTGGGGTGCGGAAGAGATCGAACTGACCAATCAGGCCCATAACCAGTCGCAAATATTCCGGTTTCAGGATAGCCGCCAATATAAGCTGGAGGCGGAGGCCTTTGCCCGTGCGGCGAAGGGCGAGGGCGATGTCGTGACGCTGGAAAGCTCGAGAAAGAACCAGCTTTTCATCGACGCTATCTACCGGGCGGCGGAAAAGGATGGCTGGGAGACGGTTTAGTCCTGATCTTGCCGTTGCTTTTGAAGCCGCCAATAGCCGTAGAGCGCCAGCGCCAGTGCTGCGATTATTGAAAAGGCAAGCGGGACGAACGGCTGGACGAGAGGATTGCGCCATTGCAGCAGGGCAAACAGGCCGACACTGACGATACGTGAGGTGAGTGTGACGGCATTCATCAGAAAGCTGTTCAGCCTGGCTGACGCCTCACCATTTGCACGGTTCAGCCGCCAGCTTGTTGCAAGCCCCGTTGCTGCGCCCGGCAAACGGGCGGCCAGCGGATCGACACCGAGATAGAAGATAAGCAGACAGGTAACGGCAAGGTCGACGGCCAGTCCGCAAATCTCGGTCAGCGCAAAGTGCGGAAGCCTCAAGACCGTGGGCTTTTAGAGGGTTGGCTGGGTGGAACGCGGGCGCTGCAGCACCAGAAGGCCGAGGACGACACCCACGACACCGAAATTGTAACCGGCGAGCGCCAGAAGCAGCGACATCAAGGGCACGGCTGTGGAAGAAAGTGCAATCGCCACGCCATAGGCACCGATAATCATCATGCAGATGAAAACGATGCTGAAAACCGAACGGAGCGCAACTGCGGTTACGCCGAGCGCTGTGGCGGTAAGAAAAATCATGATGCCGCCTCCTCTTTGGTTGCCGGGCCTGGGGCAAGACGTAACGCCGTTTTCCCTAACGAACCCTTGTTTCCTCCTCCAATCCCCATTTTCCTAACTCGTTAGTTGAGGATATGGTTTCATCGCCGTTAAAATGAGGCTGGCCGGCGCCGGCATTTCCGAATCGACGGGTTTTGGTTACAAACGGGCATGAGCGATATCTTCTCCCACGCAGCATTGAGCAATCTTGCCGAGTTCTCGGTCTCCGAACTGTCGGGTTCCATCAAGCGCACGGTGGAGACGGCTTTCGAGCAGGTGCGGGTGCGCGGCGAGATTTCCGGTTATCGTGGGCCGCATTCGTCCGGACACGCCTATTTCTCGCTGAAGGACGACCGCGCCCGTATCGATGCGGTGATCTGGAAAGGCACTTTCTCGCGGCTGAAGTTCCGCCCGGAAGAGGGCATGGAAGTCATCGCCACCGGCAAGGTCACAACCTTTCCCGGCTCGTCGAAATACCAGATCGTCATAGAAAGCCTCGAGCCTGCCGGCGCTGGCGCGCTGATGGCGCTTCTCGAAGATCGTCGCCGGCGTCTGGCGGCGGAAGGGCTGTTCGATGCGGCCCGCAAGCGCCGGCTGCCCTTCATGCCGCATGTCATCGGCGTCGTCACTTCGCCCACGGGCGCTGTCATTCGCGATATTCTTCACCGCATTTCGGATCGCTTTCCGGTCCATGTGGTCGTCTGGCCGGTCAAGGTGCAGGGGGAAGGTTCGGGCGAGGAGGTGGCGAACGCCATTCGCGGTTTCAACGCGCTTCAGCCCGGCGGTGAGATTGCGCGGCCGGATGTGCTGATTGTCGCGCGCGGCGGCGGCAGTCTGGAGGACCTCTGGAGCTTCAACGACGAAATCGTCGTACGCGCCGCTGCCGAAAGCGAAATTCCGCTGATTTCCGCCGTCGGGCATGAAACCGATACGACCTTGATCGACTACGCCGCCGATGTGCGTGCGCCGACCCCGACGGGGGCCGCCGAAATGGCCGTGCCGGTGCGAGCGGAACTGGAAGCGCAGCTCTCCGGCCTTGCCGCGCGTCTTTCAGGCTCGGTCTCGCGGCAGATGGACAATCGCCGTCAGGGCGTGCGGGCGCTGGTACGCGCGCTGCCGTCGCTCGATCAGCTTTTGGCCCTGCCGCGCCGCCGTTTCGACGAGGTCGCGAGCGGTCTCGGGCGTGGACTAGAATTGACCACGCTGAACAAGCGCCGCGCCTTCGAACGGTCCGCCTCGGGTCTCAGGCCGGAAACCTTGCTGAATGGTCTCAAACAGCACAGGCAACGGATTACCGAGCGCATGCATCGGGCCGAGACCCTGGTGGAGCGCCGTCTGCTGCAGGGAAAAGGCCGTGTCGATGCCTTCGATTCCGCGCTGCGTTCGCTTCCCGCCCGGCTGCTCGGCCAGTTGGAGCGGCAGAAGGAGCGGGTCGTCACCGGCGCGCGCCGGGCCGATACCGCCGTATTGCACCGCATGGCGCAGAACCGCGCAGGCCTTGCCGCCCATGACCGCATCCTGCAATCGCTGTCTTATAAAAACGTGCTGAAACGCGGTTATGCCGTGATCCGCGATGAGGAGAACCGGCCGCTGACCCGCGCTGCCGCTGTCGCTTCAGGTGCTGTGGTCTCGATGGAATTTGCCGATGGCCGCGTCTCGGCCATCACGACGGGGGAGGGGACGCCATCCCCTGATAACCCTGTAGTGCCCAAAAAGAAGCCGGCGAAACCGGCTTCTTCCGATCCGGGAAATCAGGGCAGCCTGTTCTGATCAGATCGACACCGCATCCGAAAAACGGCGGCTGACGGTGAAGGTCTTTTCGATATCGGGATGCAGTTCCATGCCAAGGCCGGCGCCTGGCGGCACAGTGATCATGCCGTTCTTCACCTCCGGCAATGCGGTGACGAGATCGCGATACCAGGTTTTATAGAAGGCGCGCACGCTTTCCTGCACCAGCGCGTTCGGCGCGTTGAGCGACAGATGGGTGGAGGCGCAGAGCACCACCGGCCCGGTGCAATCATGCGGGGCGACCGGCAGATGCCAGGCTTCCGCCATCGAAGCGATCTTGCGCGCCTCCGAAAGCCCGCCGCACCAGCTGATGTCCAGCATCACCACACCGGCAGCACCTGTCTCCAGCAGATCGCGGAAGGCCCAGCGTGAACCGAGCGTTTCCGAGGCGGAAATGGGCGCAGGCGAAACGGCGGCATAACGCGCCAGGCTGGAAAGACTGTCCATCTTGATGGGGTCTTCATGCCAGAAGGTCTGGTAGGGAGTGAGCGCCTTGGCGATCTGCATGGCGGGCAGAAGCTGCCACATGGAGTGAAACTCCACCATGATATCCATCCTGTCACCCACCGCCTTGCGAATTTTTTCGAATGGCTCGAGCGCACTTTTCAGGTCCGGCATCGAGATATATTGCCCGCGCGTCTTTTCCGCCGCCGCATCGAACGGCCAGATCTTCATGGCCGTGATGCCCTCTTCCAGCAGCGAATGGGCAAGCTCGTCAGCGCGGTGTAGGAAGCCGTTGAGGTCGTCGTAATCCTTGCCGCTGGAGAGGCCGTAATTGGCCGTCTGCTGCCCGGTGGCCTTCTTGATATATTCGGTGCCCGCGCAGGTATTGTAGGTGCGGATTTCCTTGCGGCTGAAACCGCCGAGCAGCTGGGCGATGGGCTGATTTGTGGCCTTGCCGAAAATATCCCACAGCGCAATATCGAAGGCGGAGTTGCCGCGCACTTCCGCGCCCGATGAACGGAAGCCGAGATAACCGACGAGGTCCTGCGCCAGAAGGTCGATCTGCAGCGGATCGCGCCCGATCACGCGGGGGGCGATATATTCATGCACATAGGTCTCCACCGTCTCCGCTCCGAAGAAGGTTTCGCCGAGCCCTGTAATACCCTCATCCGTATGGACCAGAACCCAGAGCAAGTTCGTCCGTTCCGCCACGCGGACGGTCTCGAGTTTTGTGATTTTCATGAAGTGTCTCCTCCTCCAGAGGCAGGTCGTGTTCCGTCTGGAACCGTGTTTGAAAAATCAGGCGATGCCGGCTGCCAGAAGCGCGTGCACGCTTTCATCGAAATGCCGCGCCATCAGTGTTGAAGCCGTTTGCGGATCGCCGGCGGCAATGGCCTGTCCGATGGCGATGTGAAGTTCGCTTGCGGCATGGCGCTGCGCATCGGATGTGCGGCTTTTCCAGCCGATTGGCCATGTCTGGCGCGTCACGTTCTGGAAAGCGCCAAGAATGAGTTCGAAAACCGGGTTCTTGGAGGCCCTGGCGACGGCGATGTGAAAAGCAAGGTCGTGTTCCATGACCTTGTCGTTGTCGCCGAAATCCCGCTCCATATTGTTGGCATGGTCGAGAATGGTGAGCGCTTCTGCATCCGTGCGCCTCAGTGCCGCGAGCGTCACGGTTCTGACTTCGATTGTGCGGCGCACATCGTAGATCTGCTGGATGTTGATCTGTTCGGTGTGAATGCCATGTTCGAACATCAAGGACATTGCACCGTGATCTAGCGTCGCCACCGTCGCGCGCTTGCCGGCACTCACGTCGATGAGCCGCATGGCCGAGAGGGACCGGAAAGCCTCGCGAACGACGGTACGGGAAACACCGAGCTGCTGCGAGAGCGAAAGCTCGCTGGGGAGCTTCGCTCCCGGTGCAAGTTCGTTTTCGCGGATATGGCGGGTGATAGCGCCGATCGTGCTGCTGACGAGACCGGATTCATGCGAAATGGCAGTTAACATTTTTCCTCCAACCTGTAGTACAGGTTTATGGAAAATTGCTTACAGGACTTTTTGGAGCGAAACAAGCGCCATCACGGACCCATTGTGTGTTTGTCGGGCTGAAAAGCCTACTTTTCGAAATCCCGCAAAAACCGTTTCAGCAGCCGGTTCAGCGTCGCACGCTCTTCTTCGTTGAGACCGGCGACCAGGCGATGCTGGTTTTCGACGTGAGCGCCTGCCGCTTCCTCGACAATGGCAAATCCCCGTTCCGTCAACGATATCAGGACGCTGCGCCGGTCGTTCGGGTTATGGATGCGCTCCACCAGCCCGGCTTTCTCGAGCTGGTCGATCCGGTTGGTCATGGTGCCGGAACTCACCATCGTCATGGCCAAAAGATCGCCGGGGGAAAGCCGGTAAGGCGAGCCGGAGCGCCGCAATGTCGCCAGCACATCGAAAGCGGAAGAGGAAAGCCCGTGCTTCAGCAGCACCGCCTCCACCTCCCGGCCGAGATGAGTGCTGAGACGGTTCAGGCGCCCGAGCAACCCCATGGGGCCGACATCGAGATCGGGTCGCTCCCTGCGCCATTGCGCCAGAATGTGATCGACGTGGTCCAGCGGTTCTTTGTTCATCACCAAGGCATAACAATTGATGTCTTGACGTCAAGATAAAATTGGCTAGATTGCATTTATCTTGATGTAGAGATTCTTGAAATGAAGAAAAATACGACCTATGCCGCCGATGTGCTGGTGACAGCCCTTGCCCCCGCCATCTGGGGAACCACCTATTTCGTGACGACCGAATTTTTGCCGCACGGTTATCCCTTTCATGTCGCGATGCTGCGCGCATTGCCGGCCGGCGTGCTTTTGCTGCTTTTCGTAAGAAAGCTGCCGCACGGTATCTGGTGGCCGCGCAGCTTCATTCTCGGAGCGCTGAATTTCTCGTTTTTCTGGGCGATGCTTTTTGTGTCGGCCTATCGGCTGCCGGGCGGCGTGGCGGCAACGGTGGGCGCAGTGCAGCCCCTGATCGTGATTGGCCTTTCCCGGCTGTTTCTCGCCGCACCCGTCCGGCCGCTGGCCATCGCGGCCGGTTTTCTGGGCATTGTCGGCGTTGCGCTTCTGGTTCTGGCGCCGGGCGCTGCGCTGGATGGTATCGGCGTGGCGGCAGGTCTTGCCGGTGCCGTCTCCATGGCTTTCGGAACGGTGCTGACCCGTAAATGGCGGCCGCCGGTGTCGAACCTCACATTCACCGCCTGGCAATTGACGGCGGGCGGCCTTCTCTTGCTGCCGGTCGCCTATTTCCTGGAGCCAGCCCTGCCGACGCCGACAGCGGCCAATATTCTCGGCATGGCCTATCTGGGACTTATCGGTGCCGCCGCGACCTATTTTCTGTGGTTTCGCGGGCTTGCCCGCATCGAACCTTCCGCCGCCGCATCGCTCGGTTTTCTAAGCCCGGTCGTTGCAACCCTGCTCGGCTGGCTGGCGCTCGGCCAAAGCCTTACGCCAGCGCAGATCGCCGGTTTTGTTGCGGTGCTTTTCAGCATCTGGCTCAGTCAGCGCAGCCAGTTGCCGAGATAGGTGTCGTCAGGCCCATTCGCCCTTGCGCATCACCGGAACCGTGGAGCCGTCCGGCTTCACGCCGTCAATATCCACCTTGTCGGAACCGATCATCCAATCGATATGGATCAGGCTTGAGTTGCCGCCCTGCGCCTTGATCTCATCCTGCGACAGCGAAGCGCCGTCGAGGAAGCATTTCGAATAGCATTGGCCAAGCGCGATGTGGCAGGAGGCGTTTTCATCGAAAAGCGTATTGTAGAACAGGATGCCGCTTGCCGAAATCGGCGAGGAATGCGGCACCAGCGCCACTTCGCCGAGACGCCGCGCGCCCTCATCGGTGTCGAGCACCTTGTTCAGCACCGCTTCGCCCTTCGAAGCCTTGGCTTCGACGATGCGGCCGGCTTCGAACTTTACCTGGATGTCGTCGATCAGCGTTCCCTGATGCGACAGCGGCTTGGTGCTGGAGACGTAACCGTCGACACGCAGCGCATGCGGGGTGGTGAAGACTTCTTCCGTTGGGATATTCGGGTTGCAGGTCACGCCATTCTTGGCGGTGGAGGCGCCGCCATGCCATTCATGGCCGTCCGCCAGGCCGATCTTCACATCCGTGCCGGGGCCGGTGAAATGCAGCGCAGAGAAGCGCTCGCCGTTCAGCCATGCCGAACGTTTGGCGAGATTGGCATTGTGCTGCGCCCAGGCCGCGACCGGGTCGGCCAGATCCACCCGCGATGCGGCGAAGATGGCGTCCGCGAGCTTGCGAACAGCTTCGTCTTCCGTCACATCCGGAAAGACCTGCTTTGCCCAGGAGGGATTCGGATAGGAGATGATGTTCCAGTTGATGTCGAAATTGGAAATCTTCTCCAGCGCCGGCTTGTAGGCCATGGAGTTGGCCTTGTTGGCGCGGGCTACCTTGGTGGGGTCCTGTTCGGCCAGCAGCATGGGGTTGTCGCCGGCAATCGCCAGCCGCGCCGCGCCATTGGCATAGGCTTTCGCCATGCCTTCGTAGAGCCAGCCGGAAGCCCGGTCGAAATTGGCGTCGCTGGCGTGGCGATAGCGGGCAAGCGTGGTTTCTTCGTCGGAATAGAAGGTGGTGACCAGCCCGCCACCCGCCATATAGGCGTGTTTGGTCAAAAATCGCACCAGCGGCAGGGCCGCCAGCGGTGCGGTAATCACCAGATCCTGATCCTTCTGCAATTGCAGGCCGACCTTGACGGCGACTTCGGCCAGTTTTTCGAGTTTGACGGGATCGATGGGGGAAATGGTCATGATCTGCCTTCGTCTATTTCAATAGGAGGCGCTGACCATAGCCCATTCCTTCCGAAAGCCAAATGCTTTCAGGCGCGCCTCCTGCGCTTCAATCGGCGACCAGCGGCGCGGCAATGGCCTTCAGTGCGCTTTGGGCATCGCGGGGCGAAAGCCTCACCTGCAGGCCGCGTTGTCCGCCATTCATGTAGACATAATCATGCGCCATGGCACCGGCCTCGATGGCCGTCGGCACCTGTTTCTTCTGCCCGAAGGGGCTGATACCGCCGACATGATAACCGGTGGCTCGCTCCGCATCGGCAGGCTTCATCATGCTGGCGGATTTGCCCCCGAAGGCGGCGGCCAGCTTCTTCATACTAACCTCGCGATCCGAAGGGACGACGACGCAGACCGGCTTGCCGTCCAGCTCCGCCATCAGCGTTTTCAGCACCAGATGCGGTGGCTCACCGATCGCCTCGGCCGCCTGCAGGCCGATGCGGTCGGCATTCGGATCGTAGTCATAGGTAACGGTGGTGAAGGCAACGCCGGCCTTGGTCAGCATTTGGGTGGCACGGGTTGTTTTGGACATGGCGGGCTGCGTTCACGCAAAAAGGGTCTGGTAGGTTTCAGGCTTGAAACCGACGGTTATCCTGTCCTTCGCTTCCAGCACGGGACGCTTGATCATGGAGGGCTGCTCCAGCATCAGCCCGATGGCCTTTTCACGGGTGAGATCGGCCTTCTGACCGTCATCGAGTTTCTTGAAGGTGGTGCCGGCGCGGTTGAGAACCGTTTCCCAGCCCGCGGCATCGCACCATGTTTCCAGATGGGCACGGTCGATGCCGGCCGCCTTATAGTCATGGAAAGAATAGTCGACACCGTTGGCTTCCAGCCAGCTTCTGGCCTTCTTCATCGTGTCGCAGTTTTTGATGCCGTAAATCGTGACCGTCATGCCATCTGCCTCTTCGTCTCTAAAAGCACTTCCGGCATAACAAAATATCCGTCTTATTCAACCTGCCTGCTGAAGTGCCCTGCGCATATACCCGGTCCCGGTGCCTAAGCCATGCAAAATCGCAATGGCTGATATCCAAACGAGCGCGAGCAAAGCTGCATGGCTTCCCTGCTGCATCATGAGTTGTAGAACGGGCCGGAAATGCCCATTATCTAGGCATCAAAGATGGAGAGAAAAATGCGTCAGGTTGCAAAGACATCGCGTAACTTCTTCGGTGAAACTTTCGCCGTTCTCGGTGCAGCGCTCTCGGTTTCGGCCGCTGTTCGCGCACATCGCAAGCCCGCCCGCGCCGATCTCGAAGCCCTCGGCATCGACGGCAAGGCTTTCGACAAGGTACAGCTCTAAGCTGATCATCATCCGTTGCGAGGCGATATCGCCTCGCTTGCGCTCAGAATCGATAACCGGATCGGTTTTCGGCTGGCGCGGCGGATGTGCAACTGGCGCGAAGAGCGTCGGATTCGCACAAGAAGGTTCCGCATAGTTCCCAATGGAGAATGCGGAAAAATTGTCGGTATCAGAGCGCTATGCCGCTTCAGGTGCATGTTATCGCACCGACGCCCTTTGTGTCGGCCGTTTCGAAGGTCCGATCACTTTTTCCGGCAAATGTAGCTGGCTTTCAGGCCGTTCATAACGCTCCGCTTTCGGCGAGAGTGCGAAGCGCCCGAGCAGTTCATGCCGTGTTTCGCCATTGTGGCTGAAAACGAGTTCGAAGCTCCCCGCAAGCCAGCTATAGGGTTTGTCAGCCGGCATCAGCTCAATTTTCCCGCAGCCGTAGATAACGGTGAGATGTGGCGTAAACGACGATGCGGCGACATAGGGCAGGTTTGCCCGCCAAAGGGCGCGCTGCACCATTTTCGCCAGAGCCTTAAGTTCCAGCATCTCGCGGCTGCTGCGTAGCGCCAGACTGCTGCGATTGCCGAAAAGCGATGTTCCATCGAATGTGATCGGAACGGGCCGCGCCTTGATCTCGCCCAGCGCTGCCTTCAGCCTCTTTACCAGCCCGTGAGGCACGGTCTCGAAACCTCCAATACAGAGCAGGGTTATATGCAGAAGCTCCGGCGGATAGGCCTCACGCTTCGTCCGCCCTGCGGCATGGCGCGACGCATCGGCAAAAATTCGCTCCGCCAGGGCTGCCGGCGGTTTCACCGTGATCAAGAGCTTGCTGCTAAATCGCGGATTGAAACGCCGTATTTTCTCCGGCTCCCATCCTTCGAAGAAAAGCTGCTTTAAACCTCCTTCATCTGCCAACCCGAAACCCATAGCGATGCTCCACGGCCTTTGCCCGGGCCGGGATATTATCACCAATGGCAATAATTGAAAGAACAAAAGGAGAACAAAAGCATTAGGCGCTTACCAGATGCCGGGAAATAGCCGATAGCGCCTTTCACGGGCATAATCAGCATAACCGGGCAATTCGGCCTGGAGCAGACGATCTTCCCAGCCGGTGCGCAGGATCAGCAGGGCGATGGCCAAAGCGGCGGGGAGCAGCGCCACCCAGGAACCCAATGCGAGCGGTATGCCAGTGAACATGGCGATTGCGGACGTGTAACCGGGGTGGCGCACGATACCGTATGGGCCCGACGTGATCACCTGCTGTCCGCGCTCGCTTTGGATGCGGACACCCGGCTCGAAGAACGGATTGACGGCTTGGGCCCACGCCGTAACCCCAATGCCGCCGACAAGCAGGATATACCCGAGCAGAATGGCCCAAAGCGGCACGATGGACCACCCCATCCGGCCGGCGTCGAGTGCCGCAACCGGGATTTCAGCGGCAAAAGCGAGAAGGATACCGGTGACGAGAAACAGGTCCCATGTCTTGGTGCCCGGCTGGAACCGGCTGCGCGCGCGGAAAATGACCGGGTTCACAAGCGCCAATACTAGCGCGGAAAGGCCAAAGGCGGCGACGACAACCGCGAGGAAAACCCAGCCCGGACACCAGCCGATCCGGCCCGCAGGCAGAAAGATCAGGGCCATCAGACTGAGCGGTGAAATAATGGCGTAGAGGATCGCGGCGGCGCGTGACATTGGCTTCGGATCGACATCGTGTGTCATCGACGGGCTCCCCCATTGTCCTTTGCAGGCGAACGTAGCCTGTCCTAACGGACTGCATGGCACTGGCTAAAGCCGTGCCGGACCGACGGTGCTCTGCAAAGGATGGTCGAAATACTGGCGAAAAACGGCGCAAAGTCAAACGTGCAAGCGGCTTCGTGGCTCGTCAACCGCATGACACGAGCTTCTGGACCCGGACGATGCGGCCTCGGTTCGGGGCGTGGATCAGCTGCCATCGGCCTTGGAATAGGCTCGCCATATCCGTCACGCGCACTCGGTCTCCGGTAAGCTCCTTTCAGCGTTCATAGGTTAAAACCGCCTGGCGTTGACATTCTACCTACTAGTTGGTAGGCTACTCTCATGAAAAATCCACAGACCAAAGCCGATGAAATCCTCCGTTGCGCACGCTCCCTGATCATAAAGGGCGGCTACAACAGTTTCAGCTATGCCGACATTTCCGCTGTGGTCGGCATCCGCAATGCGAGCATTCACCACCATTTTCCCAGTAAGTCCGATCTGGTCCAAAAACTTGTCGCTCAATACAGGCAGGAGGCCGAAGCCGGTATCGCCGAACTGGAGCGAAACATTTCCAACCCGCTCGAACAGCTCCGCGCCTATATCGGCTATTGGGAGGGCTGTATCGCCGAGGCCACTCATCCCTTCTGCGTCTGCGCTCTGCTCGCCAGTGAAATTCCGGTTCTTCCTGAAACGGTCGCTCTTGAAGTGCGCGCGCATTTTCGAAATCTCTCCGACTGGCTAACCGCCGTTCTGGAAAGTGGCGTTGCCCAGGGGCGCCTCGCGCTGAGCGGGACCGCCAGAGCGAACGCTGAAATCTTCATGGCCACCGTGCACGGCGCGATGCTTTCCGCCCGTGCCCATGGTGATGCGACGACTTTTGGCGCAATAACCCGCCCCATGCTGGAGCGCATGACCGCTTAAATTCGGAGTTTCGCGAGGGAGCTCGATGCATGACCTGAGCGGCACGCCACCGAAAAAATAGACCGTATTAAGCTCGCAGATTTGTCGATGACGGTCTGCTTCCCGGACCACCACGTCCTTCTGGACGAGAAAGGCAATCTCTCATGTTCGGAATTTCTCCGCTCGGCTGGATCCATACGCTTGGAAGCCTGCCAGCCATTCCCGCCGCCATTTACATGTTTGCCCGCCACGGTCGAATCGTTCCCCGATCAGCGTTAGGCACTCTTTATCTTGTCTCCATGCTGATTGGCGCTGCGACGGTCTTCCTCGTGGCGCATCAGCCGATCAGTTACGGCGTTGGCGTCCTGACCATCCTGTTCCTGCTCGCAGGTTACGGCATCGAAGGCGTTCTGGGTTCAACGCGCATGGCCAGATATATTGAAACCATCTGTCTCAGCATCAGTGCGTTTCTTTTGATGGTCCCGACGGTCAGTGAAATCCTGCGTCGTGTTCCAGACGGTCACCCTCTGGTTACGGACCTGAAATCGCCGCTGCTTCTCGGCGCTCAGGCAGGGTTGCTGGCGATCCTCGTGGTCGGCCTGACCGCCCAGATCATCTATCTCGCACGACAAAACAGAAACGCCGCGAACTAGTCGCAGCGCTATATCCAAGTCTGTGTCCAACCCCAGTGGCGTTGCCGCAGCCACGGTGGATTGGGGAAGGGCCCCTACCGCGCCTAATCATGGAATGGTTGGCGCGCTTCGATTGTACATTGGCGTGCTCCGATACTGCCACCCAAAGACCAGTCAGATAGATTGAGGCTCGTCACAGAATTGGGAAGTGCAAATGACTGGAACGATCCTCATTACCGGAACTTCGAGCGGCCTCGGCCGTGCCACGGCCAAGCTCTTTCAAGCGAAGGGATGGAACGTCATCGCGACAATGCGCGACCCCGGGGCCGAAACAGAACTGACGAAGCTTGCAAACACGCTCGTTACCCGTCTCGACGTTCAGGATGTCACGTCGATCACCGCCGCGCTGGTCGCCGGTTTGGCGCGGTTCGGGCGTATCGATGCTCTTGTCAACAATGCGGGATACGGTGCCTATGGACCCCTTGAGGCGACGCCGCTGGAGAGCATGCGCCGCCAGTATGACGTGAATGTCCTTGGCCTCATGGCAACGACCAAAGCCCTTTTGCCGCATTTTCGGAAAAACCGCAGCGGCACCATCGTCAACATCTCATCGATGGGCGGACGGATCGCCTTTCCAACAGGCGCGCTCTATCACGGCACGAAATTCGCGGTGGAAGGCCTTTCCGAAGCGCTGCAATATGAGCTTGCACCCCTCGGCATCCGCGTGAAAATCGTCCAGCCCGGCATGATCAACACGGATTTTTCCGGTCGGTCCTTCGAGCACAACAACGATCCGGCACTTGTTGAATATCAGCCCGTTATTCAGGGCATGTGGGATCTGGCGAATTCGATGAAGGATCAAACATCGTCGCCAGAAACGATTGCGGAAGTCGTTTACGAGGCCACAACGGACGAGAGCGACCGGCTCCGCTATGCCGCCGGCGCCGATGCGGAGCAGCTCCTTGCCGCGCGCTACGCGTCGGACGACGCAGAGTTCTTCGCTGGTATGAAGGCACAATTCGGGATGGCTTAAGTCGTCGCCCCTGCGGCGCGCCGGAGTATCCAAGGGTTCATCAGCTCCCCCGATACGCCTCCTGCCCGATTTCCCCCGCTTCCGGAGCGGAAGTGGGGGCGGAATCGGGTGGTGAACTTCTCTCCTACCTGCGGGTGCGCGAGCGAGCAGCGACGGCCATTCCTAGGCGCATTCCGCCCTTGTTGGTGCCGCATGGCGGGCCCGACATCCCGTCCTATGAGCAGACACCCAAGGTCGGGCCCGTTGAACACGAACTCCGATCGGGTTTCGGAGCAAAGCAGCATACCGCCCGCCGATGCCCTGGCTTGATCGGCCCAGATCACAACCCCAGCAAAGCAGGTGCATTTTGACGACTTGGACGCAAGGCTATGTAGATGGCCTGGACTATACGTTCGATTTTTACCGGGAATTGACGCCTGCCTTGTTGGGTTTTGCGGCCCTTTGTAGGGGACAGAAGTTTGCCCTGGAAGGCCGGTCACTGAAATATTGCGAGCTTGGCTGCGGTCAGGGCTTTTCGACCAATCTTCTTGCCGCCGCCAATCCCGACATTGAATTTTATGCCAATGATTTCAATCCCGCCCACATTGCCGGCGCGCGATCGTTGGCGGGTGACGCCGCACTCGCCAATGTGCACTTTTACGAGCATGCCTTTGCGGATTTTGCCGATGAACCCTCGCTTCCGAATGGTTTCGATATCATCGCCCTCCATGGGGTCTTCAGCTGGATATCGGCGAGGAACCGCGGCCAGATCATGGACTTCATCTTTCGCAAGCTGAAGCCCGGCGGTCTGGTCTTCATCAGTTACAACACGCTCCCTGGCTGGGCCGCCACCCTGCCTTTGCGGCGCATTCTCCTCGATCGGGCAAATCGGAATTCAGGACCGCTGCAGCTGCGCATCGAGGAAGCCCTCGAATTCGCGGATACGCTCCTCAAATCGGATGCGGGATATTTCAAGAACAATCCCGCGGTGAAAACGCATTTTGGCCAGATGCAGCAGATGTCGCGCAACTACCTCGCGCACGAATATTTCAATGAGGACTGGCATCCCATGTATTTTTCGGATGCCGTCAGGGAATTGTCTGCGGCGAAGCTCTCATTCCTCGGGTCGGTCGACTTGCTCGATGCGGTCGAGAGCCAGTTGCTCAGCATCGAGCAGCAGGCCTTATTGGCAGCAGAGTTGGATCCGATACAGCGCGAGACTTTGAAAGCCTTCGTGACGAATGAGCAGTTTCGTCGGGACCTGTTCGTAAAGGGCGCTATTCCCCATACGGTTCGAAGTTCGGCGGGCGGCTGGATCGATGCCAGGTTTGCGCTTTCCAGGCCTCGCGACGTCGTTGCCGCAGCCCTGAAAAGGCGTTTCTCAAATCAGCAGCTTCAGGAGGCGATTTACGAGCCGCTGCTGAATGTT
This sequence comes from Agrobacterium sp. LY4, assembly GCF_001526585.1. Classification (NCBI taxonomy): domain Bacteria; kingdom Pseudomonadati; phylum Pseudomonadota; class Alphaproteobacteria; order Hyphomicrobiales; family Rhizobiaceae; genus Agrobacterium; species Agrobacterium sp. LY4. The sequence continues at coordinate 215,441 of NZ_ASYA01000001.1, forward strand.
CTCTCTGGTGGTCCCGTCACCACGCGGGAAATTTTGAGCGATACCATCGTTGGCCGTTCCCTGTCCTGGGGACAGGTTACGGATACGCTGACCGCCCTCGTTGGCGCGGGATACCTCCAGCCATGTTTGCGGGAGGAGGGGCAGGCGCAGCGCGAGAAAAGCTGCGGCGCGTTCAACGCTGCTGTTTGCAGGAATGCGAAGGACAGCGAAACGCTACAGTTTCTCGCTTCTCCGGTGACCGGCGGAGGTGTCAGGCTGGACAGGTTCGAACAGCTTTTTCTTCTGGCGATCGGCGACTGTAAAGAGCGGCCGGAAGAATGGGCCCATCATGCCTGGTCGGTGCTTGCTCCCCAGGGACAAAAATTGTTGAAGGAGGGAAGAGCGCTCGAAACCGAGGAAGAGAATTTGACCGAACTCACAGCACGGGCGAACGTGTTTGCCGATAATCTGCTTCCTGTATGTCGATCCTTGCGTATAGTGCAATAGATACATAAAGCGCCCGGTCGGCATTGCTAAGAGTGCTGCCGGCCATGTTCTTTTCTGTGAAATGTGCTCTGCGAATGGATGGCTTAAATCGTAGCGCGAGAAACCAGAATGGCCCCATCTGACACCTACGCACTCGACACCGCGACATGGCGTATGGTCTTCAAGGACCTCGGCATCGTCCCGGCCAACGCCCTGCGGCGTGCAGGCCTGCCGGACGATCTTCTGCAACACCCCTCGGTTCGCCTCCCGCCCGATGAATACCACCGCCTCTGGAACGGAATGGAGGCGGAAGCGGGTGATGGACTTTTCCCGCTGCGGGTATGCGAAGCGATCCGCGGCGAAGCTTTTTCGCCGCCGATCTTCGCTGCCTTGTGCAGCCCTAACCTCGTGACGGCCGTCCGCCGTATCGCTCAATACAAGCGGCTGATCGCGCCAATGCGCCTTGAGGTGTCGGAGGAGCATGACAAGATGACCCTGGAACTTTCGTGGATCTGTACGACGCAGCCGCCGGGTTCCCTGATCCTGCTGGAATTGCTCTTTTTCGTTTCGCTCGCTCGCATGGGTACGCGCGAGACGGTTATTCCAGTCGCAGTAACGACGCCTGTCCTGCCCTCGCCGATCGCCCCCTATGAAGCATTTTTGGGTGCAAGCCTGAAACAGGGAGCGCGCCATCAGATCGTCTTCGGCGCGGCCGATGCGATCCGCCCTTTCCTGACATCAAATGCGCGAATGTGGGCAACTTTCGAGCCGCATTTACGTCAGCAGCTGGCCGAACTCGATGGAGAGGTCACGACGTCGCAACGCGTTCGAGAGGCTCTTCTCGCGGGGATCCCGAGCGGCCGTATTTCCATCGAGGCGATCGCCGGGAAACTCGTGATGAGCAAGCGAACCTTGCAACGGCGCATCGAATCCGAAGGTGCCAGTTATCAGCAACTCCTGGCAGAGACGCGCGCAGCGCTTGCACACCACTACCTCAGAAAGACAACCCTGCCTCTGGCGGAAATCTCTTTCCTGCTCGGCTTTGATGAACCGAATTCCTTCTATCGGGCCTTTCGAGCTTGGACAGGAAAGACGCCGGATAGTGTCAGGTATAAACAATGAGCGGAGCCGCTAGGCCCACGGGCGTCTGCCGTTCAGATTGGCACGCAGCGGCGTTTTGGTAGGCCAAAATCATTCCCACTCGATCGTGCCGGGCGGCTTGCTCGTCACGTCATAGACGACGCGATTGATGCCGCGTACTTCGTTGATGATGCGGGTTGCCGCGCGGCCAAGGAAATTCATGTCGTAGGGATAGAAATCCGCCGTCATGCCATCCACCGAGGTCACGGCGCGAAGCGCGCAGACGAAGTCATAGGTACGGTAATCGCCCATGACGCCCACGGTCTGCACCGGCAGCAGCACGGCGAAAGCCTGCCAGATGGTGTCGTAGAGACCGGCCTTGCGGATTTCATCGAGATAGATCGCATCCGCCTTGCGCAGAATATCGAGCTTCTCACGGGTAATCGCACCGGGGCAGCGGATTGCCAGGCCCGGGCCGGGGAAGGGGTGGCGGCCGATGAAGCTGTCCGGCAGGCCGAGTTCACGGCCGAGCGCGCGCACTTCATCCTTGAAGAGTTCGCGCAGCGGCTCGACGAGCTGCATGTTCATCCGCTCGGGAAGACCGCCGACATTGTGGTGGCTCTTGATGGTGACCGACGGGCCGCCGGAGAAGGAGACGCTTTCGATGACGTCGGGGTAAAGCGTGCCCTGCGCCAGGAAATTCGGTGCGCCCTTGCCGTCGGCAGCAATCTTGGCCGCTTCGGCCTCGAAGACCTCGATGAACAGGCGGCCGATGGTCTTGCGCTTCACTTCCGGATCGGAAACGCCCGACAGTTCGCCGAGGAACAGGTCCGCGGCATCCACATGCACCAGCGGAATATTGTAATGGTCACGGAACATGCCGACGACCTGCTCGCTTTCGCCAAGCCGCATCAGGCCGTGGTCGACGTAAACGCAGGTGAGCTGGTCGCCGATCGCCTCATGAATGAGGATGGCCGCAACCGAGGAATCGACGCCGCCGGAAAGCGCGCAGAGCACGCGGCCGGTGCCGACCTGTTCGCGGATCTTGCGGATCATCTCGGCGCGATAGGCCGCCATCGTCCAGTCGGATTTGAGGCCGACGATCTTGTGCACGAAGTTGGACAGCAGCTTGCCGCCGTCAGGCGTATGCACCACTTCCGGGTGGAACATGGTGGTGTAATAATGGCGCGTCTCGTCGGCGGCGATGGCGAAAGGTGCGTTCTCGGAGGTTGCGATGACCTCGAAACCTTCCGGCAGCTTCGTCACGCGGTCGCCATGGCTCATCCAGACGGGGTAGCTCTTGCCCTGTTCCCAGAAGCCTTCGAAAAGCGGGCTCGCCTTCTTGATGTCGATATCGGCGCGGCCGAATTCCGCCGCATGGCCACCCTCGACCACACCGCCGAGCTGCGTGCAGAGCGTTTGCTGGCCGTAGCAGATGCCGAGGATCGGAACCTTGCTGTCGAACACCGCCTGCGGTGCGCGCGGGCTTCCTTCCGCTGTGACAGATGCGGGGCCGCCGGAGAAGATCACGCCCTTGGGCTGAAGCTTCTCGAATGCCTCTGCGGCATTCTGGAACGGATGGATTTCGCAATAGACCCCGGCTTCGCGGATGCGGCGCGCAATCAGCTGCGTCACCTGGCTGCCGAAATCGATGATGAGAATGCTGTCGGGATGGGCTATCTGGGTCATGGCGAGCCTTTAAAGAAAATGGCGGCTTTAGGCAACCCGGAAGCGGGCGTCAAACAGCGGAAATTTGCGAAAATCGCAAGGTTCTAAAGGGCAATCACGCCGTCCTCTATGGCGCGGCAAAGCCGGTGGACGGCATCGGCCAGCTTTTCATCGATGATGTGCAGGTACTCCGTCCAGTCGTCCACATGGTTCACATCCACCTTGCCATCGGAAATGCCGCGCAGACTGACGAGCGGTACGCCGAAGCGCTGGCAGGCTCTTAAAACCGCAAAGGTTTCCATTTCCACCATATCGGCGTCGATCAGCCCGTAGGCCTCGCCTGAAACGACATTGGCGCCCGTGGAAAGCCGCGCCTCGGCAATTTCGGGTATCCGCAAAGGCAAGGCCACTTCTGCGGGCAGATCGAGCAGCGGCGTGCAGCCCTTTTCGAAACCGAAGGCGGAGGCGTCCATGTCGCGATAGGAAACCGAAATCGCCTGATAGATCCCGGTTTGCTCCAGCGTTCGCGAACCGGCGGAACCGAGCGAAACGACGAGGTCCGGCAGGTGATCGGCCGCATCGAGACCGGCAAGAACGGCCGTGACCGCAATCGCCGCTTCGACCGGGCCGATACCGGTCATCAGCGGCGCAATGCGTGCCTGGAGATGGGGACCGTATTCGGGGGAAGCCGCCATGACGAAGAGGACGGATTTATCCGCAACATGCAAAAGCCGGTAGCTCATCCGGTAATATCCTCGCGCCCCTTCACGACCATCATCGTGCCCGTCATGGAGGCGATGAGCTTCGCCGGCCCGTCGGACAGCGCATAGGCGCGGCCATCGGCGACGATCAGGTTGTTCCCTGGCTTGATGATCTCGCCGCGAAACAGGAACCGCTCGCCGCGCCCGGGCGACATGAGATTAACCTTGAACTCGATGGTCAGCAGCGAGGCTTCCGGCTCGATGATCGTATAGGCGGCATAGGTGCAGGCGGTGTCCAGACCGGCGGCGATGACGCCCGCATGCAATATGCCGTGCTGTTGCGTCAGCTTTTCATGAAAAGGGAGTTCGATTTCCACCAGCCGGTGTTCGATACGGCTGATCTCGGCGTTAATCGCCTGCACCACGCCCTGCCGCGCAAAGCTTCTTTCTATCCGCTGACGAAAATCGCCGGGATCCGTGATCTCCATGGCCTACCTGCCTGCTTCTGCCTCATCGCAAACTGACATGGCGCGTAGCGGCAGGCAAGGCAAGGGCGGTGCGGGGATTTAGTTCAACATGCCGATGCTTGCATTCAGCACCGTGGCAAAGGCGACCCACACGGCATAGGGCACGAAAAGCCACATGGATATGCGGTCACGACGGTAGGCGAGCGCCACGAAGGCGACGATGCAGATCAGCATCGGAATGATGATGATGAGCGCCCCCGCCGGGCTTTGCATTCCGAAAAAAATCGGGGACCACAGGAAGTTCAGCACCATCTGCGTGAACCAGAGCCGCATGCGCGTTCCCATCGGCTTGCGGATCCATGTCCGTGCGCCGGCAATGCCGATCAGCACGTAAAGCGCGGTCCAGACAGGCCCGAAAATCCAGTTGGGCGGATTGAAGAAAGGCTTCTGCAGCGATTGATACCATTCGCCGGGCACATTGTTGACGCCGATCAGCGCCCCCACGGCAACAACAGCAACCACAAAAACGACATAGACGGCAAGGTTTCTCATGATCCGTCCAATGCGCCGGCCGGACTTTTGTTCCCCTGTCTTTTCAGTATTTTAGCTGGACAGACGCACGATGTGCTGGTCCCACGCCACGTCGCTGCGCCGGGTCTCGAAAAAGCCGTCATAGGAAGAAACCGCAATGCCTCTTGCGGCGGGCGCGACGCCTGCCGCTTCCCGCACGGTCGTCTCGGAAACGACGCGCCCGGTTTTCGCATCCAGCGTCACGGCGGCGTTGCCGTTGGGCGAGGTCAGGCCCACCAGCCCATCGCGCCGGTTGACGGCAATGGCCCCGACATAATTGGCAAGGCGCACCGTCGTTTCTTCCGGCAGATCGACGAAGGTGAGAGCCTCGCCCCTGGAGAAATGGCCGACAAGCGGCGGGAGATCGTTGCGCGGTCCCTCATATTGGCAGGCGAACCAGATACGCCCGTCATCGCCGAGATCGACATGGCGGGTGGAAAGCTGCCGCAGATGCGCCGGCATGGCGTGTTTCTGGATCACTTGCCCGGTCGAGGCGTCCAGAAGCACGAGGGACGGCTGCATATTGTCGATATTGAGTTTGGTTCGGCCGAAATCCGGATGGGTTTCGATGCCGCCATTGGCGATCACGATCAGCCGGCCGTCATCGCTCACCGTCATGTCATGCGTGCCGATGCCATGCGCATCATATTCGCCGATGCGGGCAAAGCCGTTGCGGGCGTCATAGAGCCCGATAACGCCGCGATTGCCGTCGAAGTCGTTTTCGCTGGCATAGAGGATCGCCCCGTCAGGAGAGAATTGCCCATGGCCGTAGAAGTGGCGGTTTTCCGGCGTGTGCATCACGATCGGTTCGCCGCGCCGCGCGGGGTCGAAGGCCATGAAGAAGGTGCCGGGCCGGCGCGCAAAGGCCACGGTCACGCCGGTCGTATGGCTTGTCGCCATTCCATGGGCGCGGGCAGGAAGCGCCACGCGGTCGATGATCTCGCCGCGCTCGCTCACCGTCGCAATGCCGTAGGACCCGTCACGGGCCCGGAAGGCGGAGGCAAAGACCGCGTCTGTCCGCTCCAGCGCATAAAGTGAACGGGGAGCCAGCGCGGCGAGGAAGGGAACTCCCGCCGCTTTGATGAAGCTGCGCCGATCTATCAGCATCCGTTTGGTGCCGGAGATCATAGGTTCAGTCCCCATCGGCGAAGGAGAAGCCGGAGCTGAGGCCGATGGCGCCGCCATATTGATCGTTCAAGCGGTAGATCAGGTCTTTGCCATTGAGCAGCAGATAATCCACCTTGGCACGCTGATCGTCCTGATCCAGCGCCTTTTGCACATCCGTATCGATGGTCCCGGCAACGCGGATCATCGATTTGGCGATGAAATCGATAGAGTTGACGATGGAGCGCTGATCGGGCGGTACGAGTTCGACCATATCCGCCGTGTGCAGCAGCGTCTGAACCGCCTTGATATTGGTGGAAATGCTCTGCCATGTCAGGCCGGAGCGCCAATAAATGGCGGTGCGGGGAAATCTTGCCTTGTCCGGTCCCTTGTAGAAGGTTTCGATCCGCTGGTCGCGAATGGCTTCGGAGCCATGGACGAGAATGCCGAGCAGGGCAACAAGCGCCTCGCGCTCGTCACGAAAGACGGGGTTGTCCGCTCCGGGCTGCGTCCAGTTTTTCTGCGCGCCGTCAGGTGCATTCCAGCTGTCGGAAAGTTCCGTCGCCACATTGGCGATATTACCGGCGATGGCCGCACCGTAACGGCAGCGGAAATCACCCTTCCTGTCTAGCAGCTCTTCCGCTCCGGTTCCGTAAAGTACGAACTCAAGAGCGCCGAGCCCCTGCGCCGCAACGCTCTTGCCGCTCAAGCCATCCGCACTCGTGACGCTCTCATCCTTTTCGGTAAGATAACGCTGCACCTGTTTCAGCCCGAGACCCTTCTTGTCGGGATAATAAAGCACGCGTTCGAAACGGTTCTTCTCGATGACAGGGCCGACACGCACGATCTCGATGGTTGACCAGCTTGACACCGTATCGACAAAGGCAGTCTTGGCCGCTGCTGCCGTCGTTTCGGAGGGGGCGGTGCAGAAAGCTTTCATGCGGCCTTCCAGCGTCTGCGCCGACTGCCGGAAGCGATCATAGCCGGGACGGATGAAGCCGTTCACCGCCTTTTCCATCACGCCCCGCACCTCAACCGGGTTGAGCGGCGGCGGCGGCATCAGTTCCACATCCTGTGCCCTTGCCGGCGGCGTGGTCAGAAGCAGCAGCACGGACATGACGCCGGAAATTTTTCGCATGGCATTTTTCATCAAAGGGACTCCAGAAAGGCCAGCAAAGCCTGCCGGTCGGATTTTTGCAAGGCGGCAAAGGCGTCGCGCGCTTTTTGCCCTTCGCCGCCGTGCCACAATATCGCTTCCGTCAGGCTGCGCGCGCGGCCGTCATGCAGGTAAAAACCGTTGCCATTGACCTTTTGCGTCAGGCCTATGCCCCAGAGCGGCTGGGTTCGCCACTGCCGTCCGCTGGCTTCTCCTACCTGCTGGCCATCGGCAAGTCCTTCGCCCATGTCATGCAGCAGAAAATCGGAATAGGGCCAGATCAGCTGGAAAGAATGCATGGGGTCGGCAGCGTCGCGGCGTGTGACGAATTTCGGGGTGTGGCAGGCCGTACAGCCGGAGGCGTAGAAAAGCTGCTTTCCGTGCAGAACCGTCGGATCATCGACATTGCGGCGGCGCGGCACGGCGAGGTTTTCGGTGTAGAAGGTCACGAGATCGAGAACCGGATCGGGCGCTTCCACCGGCCCGAGCCTTAGCTGCACGCCGGTCGGCATGGCAAGACAGTCCTTCTGGACGCCGGTACAGTCGCCATAGGCATTCGGCGCATCCGGGGTGGAAATGCCGATATCGTGGGAGAAGGCGCTGGCGCTCTGGTCTCGCACGCTCGCATTCTGCGCTTTCCAGCCAAACCGCCCGAGTTTCACCTCGCCGGTGCGATGGTCTTTGACCCATGCGGGACGCCCGGCAATGCCGTCGCCATTGTTGTCGTCCGGGTCGGCCTTGGCCAGAATATCGGCCTCGGCAATGGCCTCGATCAGGCCAAGCCCGAGGGTGGGCATGGCGATGCGCGCCGAAAGCGTCGTGTCGGCACCGAGCGGACCATATTGCAGGTTCGCCACGGCATAGTCGGGCTTGCGCAGCATCACCACCTCGCCATCCGCAAGCTGAACCGGCTCTTCCGTATAGGCGATGACCGGTTTGCCTTCGGCGGCGAGGCCGGGAATGGCCAGGTTCTGAAGCTGCCGGCCATAGGTCTCATCGGGAAAATTCAGGACCTGGTGGCTGGCAATGGCCTGTCGTTCGGCTTCATTGCGCGCCGGTCGCGCCAGCCGCAGAAACAGCGAGACGGCGTCTTCTCCGGCAAGAGGCGGTCGACCCCTGCCATCCTTCACATGGCAGGTCTGGCAGGATCGGGCGTTGAAGAGCGGCCCGAGCCCGTCCGAGGCCTGTGTGGAGGACGGAGAGGAGACCCAGAGCTTCTGGAACAGCGCATTGCCGAGCTTGAAATCCTGCTTCCGTTCGAGCGGCATGGTGGCGGAAGGATGCGAGAACGCGCCGCTGTCGGCCTTGCTGGTGCTGGTCGTTGCTCCGCCGGCCATGGCCTCGAAAGGTTCCGGCCCGGTAAAATCCGCCGTTGGCGCAGTCACGGCCAGCACGCGGCTTCGATCTTTCTCCGTCAGGTCGCCCCGCAGCGGTTCGGCAAGCGTCATCGACGCCACAAGGCAGGCTGCCCCGGCGAAGAAGAATGGCTTGCGGATCGGCGGCAGCAAAAATTGCATGACAATAAGGGCGGGTGAAAAGTAACGGGCCGCAGCGATCTACGGCCCGTTTTACCGCTTATTTGAAGACGGCGTTCGGATTGTCGAGGCTGTCGGAGCCTTCAAGCTCGATCTTGCCGAGATCGAGCGCCGCGATGACGCGTTCGACAGTCTTTGTCTGGTCGAGAAGGCCGTCGATGGCCGTCTGAACCACGGCGTTGCCTTCCTTGTTGCCTTCGCCGATCATCTGGTCATAGGCCTCGACGGTCTGCGCGCGCTTTTCCATCGCATGCATGGCGTCGAGCGTCTTGTTCAGCTTCGCCAGCATCTCGTCGTTCAGCGCCTTGTCCTTGGCGCCGACCAGTTCCGACAGCGAGGCGCCCGTCATCTTCGTTCCGTCCACGCGGGTATAGTCGCCGGTATAGGCCGAGGCGATGCCAATCGCGTCGTAAAGATGCGAATTGTAGGTGTTGTCGGAGAAGCAATCATGCTCCTCTTCCGGATCGTGCAGCAGAAGGCCAAGCTTCATGCGCTCACCCGCCAGCTCGCCATAGGAGAGCGAGCCCATGCCGGTGAGAATGGCGGTCAGGCCGGCTTTCGGATCGGCTTCCACCGTTTTCGTGGCTTCGCCTTCCGGCGCCCAGGCATCCACCATCTCCTGAAGATCCTTGATAAGCAGGGTCGAGGCGGATTTCAGGTAATCGGCGCGGCGGTCGCAATTGCCGTTCGTGCATTTCGCCTTGTCGTAATCGGTGTAGGGGCGGTTGCCTGCGCCCGGTCCGGTGCCGTTCAGATCCTGACCCCAAAGCAGGAATTCGATGGCGTGATAGCCGGTCGTCACATTGGCTTCGACATCGCCCGCCTCGTGCAGGCTTTCGATCAGCTCGGGGGTGATCTTGGAGGCGTCGACCTCTTCACCGCTGATCTTGATCTTCGGATTGGCGATGATGTTGGCAACGTAAAGCTCGTTCTCGTCGCTTTCCGTGCCATAAGAACCGTCGACATAGTCGATCAGACCTTCATCCAGCGGCCAGGCATTCACCTTACCTTCCCAATCGTCAACGATCGGGTTGCCGAAACGATAGACTTCCGACTGCTGATAGGGAACGCGGGCCTTGATCCATGCTTCCCGGGCGGCCTTCAGGGTTTCTTCGCTCGGCGTTGCGATCAGCGCATCGATGGCCTTGTCCAGCGCCTTCGCCGTGGTCAGCGAATCCTCATATTTCGCATGCGCGACATCGGCATAATGCTTGACGACGGCGGCCGCGTCGGTGGCGGCCCGGGCGGGAAGCGCGGTGAAAGCCGCAGATGCGGCAAGAAGCGCAAAAGAAGCGCTGAGAATGGTTTTGCGGATCATGATCCCTCTCCTTCGGCAGGCGTGAAATGACTTCGCGCCGCGGCAAGCGAGTTCTGACCCAATCACAAACTTGTGTCAAACATTCTAGTTTAGAATGCTTTGAAACAAGACCTGGTGTTGTTTTCCAAGTAAAATCAGTGCTTGCAAAGACAGCGTTATGCTTTGCGTTTCATCAAGCAGAAGAAGAAGCCATCCGTATCTGTGGTTGCAGGCGTCAGCGTCACTGTCTTGCCGTCGGAAGAATGCGGTTTATTCGCGTTGCCGCCGAAAGTCGTCTGCCAGCGTTCCAGTGCGGAGCCGATGGAGAATTCCGGATTTTCCGCGCAGAAACGCCTTACCTGCTGTTCGTTTTCTTCGGGAAGCACGGAACAGGTGACATAAAGCAGCTCGCCGCCCGGGCGTACGAACCCCTTGGCCTGTGAGAGCGCCTCGCCCTGCTGCTGCACGCGCTCTTCCAGATTGCGGGCCGTCAGCCGCCATTTGGTGTCGGGCCGGCGGCGCCATGTCCCGGTGCCGGTGCAGGGCGCGTCCACCAGAACGCGGTCGAATTTTTCCTGGAACGGCGTCAGGCCGGAGGCGCGGTCGTGCACCTGCACATTGCGCGTGCCGGCCCGCTTCAGCCGTTCGATGATCGGCGCAAGGCGCTTGCGGTCGGCGTCAAAGGCGTGGACCTGGCCCTTATTGTTCATGCTGGCCGCCATGGCCAGCGTCTTGCCGCCGCCGCCCGCGCAATAATCGAGGATCTGTTCGCCTTCATGCGCACCGGCAAGATCGGCAACAATCTGGGAGCCTTCGTCCTGTACTTCGAACCAGCCCTTCTGGAAGGACAGTTCGGCGGTGACGTTCGGCAGTCGGGAAGGACCTTCGCCGGCGGGAATGCGCACGCCCTGCCGGGCGATATGCGTGGCTTCCGCGCCGCTTTCTTCCAGAGCCTTCAGCACTTTGTCACGCGTTGCTTTCAAGGTGTTGGCGCGCAGATCAAGCGTGGGCCGCTCGTTCAGCGCCTGCGCCTCGGCGAGCCAGCGCTCTCCAAAGGCGGTTTCGAAGGAGGATTGCACCCATTCGGGTATGTCGCCCTGAATATGGGCCGGTGCATCGCTGAGGGAACGGGACAGAAAGGCCTTCTGCCTTTGTTCATCCGGTGCGGCGGGGGCGAATTTGTCGCCGTAGAATTCCGCCGAAAGGTCCGAAAAGCTTTTGCCCCATTGGCGCAGCAGCACGGCATAACCAAGCGAGGCAGCGCTGTCGTCATCCATCAGCCAGGCGTGCGACAGTTTCATGCGCAGCGCGTCATAGACGATGTTGCCGATTGCAGCCCTGTCGCCGGAACCGGCGAAACGATGGGCAAGGCCCCAATCTTTCAGAGCATCGGCGACGGGACGCCTGCGTCCCTCAATATCCGCCAATACTTCGATTGCTCCGGCCAAACGCCCGCCTAAACGCATTGTCTACCTCGTTCTTGTGCTAAGCCCGGTTGGTAGACGCGAATGGCGGCGAGGGCAAGGCTCAATCGGCCTTGACGATCTCGTAGCAGACCTTGGCCGTGCCGGAGTTGATCATGCCGATGTTCTTGGCGGCTGCCTTGGAAAGATCGAGAACGCGGCCCTTGATGAACGGCCCACGGTCATTGATGCGCACCACAACGGCCTTGCCATTGCGCGCATTGGTCACCTTGACCTTGGTGCCGAACCGCAGCGAGCGGTGGGCGGCGGTCAGGTTGGCGGCGTTCATGCGCTCGCCCGAAGCAGTCTTGGAGGTCAACGCATACCACGATGCGCCTCCACAACCATTTGCCGCATTCGCCTGAAGAGGCGCAATGATGGAACAGGCGGCGATAGTTGCAGCGGTGAAAGTTATACGACGGATATTCAACAAACTGTGCTTCCCTGAAAATCGGCCCCGCGCCGATTGATTGTGCCCTTGCTAAACGGCCATGAACTGGCCTGAACGCCTTTTGATGCGAGATTGTAGGGCGAGGGAAAAATGGCGAAAAAAAGCTGACCTCAAATCACGAACTGTTACAGTCTGTAATATTCGTGATCGTTAGCCGGAAAGCTGTCGGCAGGACATCCTGGCCAAAAGATGGAAAAAATAACGCAGAATCAATGGATAACGGAAATGCTGTTGCAGGTCACGGCTTCGTGAATCCAGTTCACGAAATGTGAGTGAAATATTTTTCTAATGACTACGATTTTAGTGATTTTTGGATGGTTAATAAAATCCTAATTGGCTGAAATAAGACGAAAACCATCCGCAAAAGCGGGATTGGAAGGATTTTTCATCGCTTTTCAGGGTGGGGTTTTTCAGCCTCTCCAGAGGCCGTTTTCCCATAAGTGCCTGAGGGAGAACCTGTACTCCGGAAAGCGGAAATCGAAGCCGAGATCGCGTATTCTGGCGTTGGAAACGCGCTTGTTCTCGCCATAAAAAGAGCGCGCCATCGGCGTCAGATCGGCGGTCTCGAAGGCCTGTTCGGGTGGCGGTTCCACCCCCATCAGCGCTGCTGCGAAGCTCACCACATCCTGCGGCGGGCATGGTTCGTCGTCGGTCACGTTGAAGATGCCGCGTTCGTTTTTCCGTGCCAGAAAGGCAAGTGCGGCACCGATATCCTCGACCCGGATGCGATTGAACACCTGGTCTTTCTTGACCAGCCGCCGCGCCGTTCCCTTCTCGAAATTCATGAAGGCATTGCGTCCGGGGCCGTAAATTCCGGAAAGGCGCAGGATGGAAAGCGGCACATCCGCCTTTTCCGCTGCCGCAGTCCAGGCGGTTTCCGCAGCCACCCGTTCCACGGATCGCGCGGAGACCGGGCGGCAGGGCGTTGTCTCGTCCACCCAAGCGCCGCCATGGTCGCCATAAACGCCGACGGTGGAAAGATAAGCGACCCATTTCAGATTGGGCATGAGCTTTTTCAGATCGCCGCCCAGAAGCGCAAGCAGCGGATCGCCATCCTTGCCCGGCGCGACGGATTGTACGAGATGCGTGATATTGCCCATTGCGGTGACGAGTTCGTCATTGAGCTGAACGCCGTCGAAGAGCAACGGCGTCATGCGTGCGGCGACGAGGTTTGGGAACTTGTCCTGGCTGCGTGTGGTGCCGGAAACGCTTGCTGCTTCGGTTCTCAGCGCGTTAGCGATGGCTTTCCCCGAATATCCCGCGCCGAAAATCATCACATGCATGCGTCACGCCTCTGCCAGTTGCCATTCCATTTCCGCCTCCGGATCAGGCTCCGGCGCGCGACCGGCAGAGTATGTACGGAATTCGTCCCTGTCCATAAGCCGTGACAAAGCCCATGCGGCCATGCCGCGCACTTCGGGCGAAGGGTCGGTTTCGGCAAGCGCCTTGCATCGTTCCACGAATTGCCGGTCGGCCGAGTTGCCCGCCGCGATCAGCACGTTGCGGATGAAGCGATTGCGGCCGATGCGCTTCACCGGCGAGCCGCTGAAGAAACTGCGAAAGGCGGTGTCATCGAGCGTGAGCAGGAAGGCGATGGAAGGTTCCTTCAGATCCTCGCGCGCCTGCAATTTCATCTCGGAGGCGCTGGCCGCGAATTTGTTCCATGGACAGGCGGCAAGGCAGTCGTCGCAGCCATAGATGCGATTGCCGATCATCGGCCGGAATTCGTGCGGGATCGGCCCCTTGTGTTCGATGGTGAGATAGGAAATGCAGCGGCGCGCGTCCAATTGATAGGGCGCGGGGAAAGCGGCCGTCGGACAGGCATCGAGACAGGCGCGGCAGGAGCCGCAATGGTCCCTCTCAGCCTCGTCAAGACAGAGTTCGGCCGTGGTGAACATGCTGCCGAGAAACAGCCAGAGCCATGGGTGCGGCTGACGAGGTTGGTGTGCTTGCCCTGCCAGCCGAGACCGGCGGCGGCGGCAAGCGGTTTTTCCATTACCGGTGCGGTATCGACAAAGACTTTCACATCCTCACCGGCGCGCGCGGCAAAACGGGTGGCGATTTCCTTCAGCCGCCCCTTGATGACGTCGTGATAATCACGATTGCGGGCATAGACCGAGATGGCAGCCTTGTCGGGTTTGGAAAGCAGGCCGCGCGGATCTTCTTCCGGACCGTAGTTCAGCCCGAACATGACGATGGAGCGCACGTCTCCCCAGAGCGTTTTCGGCTCTGCCCGGCGGGCCTCGGTTTCCTCCATCCACGCCATCGTGCCGTGATAGCCATTGTCGAGAAACTGTCTCAGCCGTTCGGGTGCGAGCGGCATGCTGTCCGGCGCGGTGATGCGACACAGATCGAAGCCGAGCGAAAGCGCTTCCTGACGAACGAAGTCCGTCAGTTTATGCGCGCGTATTCGCTGCTTTTCGCTCGCGACGTCGATGGTCGTCTCTCCCGCGGGTTATTCTGCGGCATATATAATGCATGTCGCCCGAAAGTGTGCAGCGGTTTCGGGACAACGACATGCTTTAGATACGCCGCAGGCCACAGCAAATAACCGGGAGGCCAGACCTTAAAAGTCCAGATCGGCGTAGTGGGAGGAAGGGGCAAGGCGCGGAATGCGTTCGCTGAGGAACGGCCGGAAGGAAGGACGGGATTTCACCCGCTGATACCATTCCTTGGCAATCGGCGCTTCGAGCCAGTTGATCTCACCGAGATAATCCAGCACCGAGACCGCGGCAGCCGCGGCAAGATCGGCATAACTCAACCGGTCGCCGGCAAGCCAGGTGCGCGAGCCGGCCAGCCATTCCAGATATTTGATGTGCTGGCGAATGTTGTTGCGGGCGGTGCGCAGCAGCTTGGAATCCGGCGGTCCGCCACCCTGCGCCGCCGTCATCTGCAATTTATAGACCCGTTCCCGCACCAGCGGCCGGGTCACATCGTTTTCCATCTTCTGCAGAAACCATTCGGTCAGGCGGCGGATTTCTGCGCGCTGAAACGGGTCCTCGGCAAGAAGCCGACGGTCGCGCTTCAGAACCCCGTGCGTTTCATCGAGAAATTCTGCAAGCACATAGGGCCCGCTCAGCGAGCGCATATTGTCGTCCAGATAGACCGGCAGGGTGCCGGCCGGATTGAGCGCCAGAAACTCCCGCCGTCTTTCCCACGGCTGCTCTTCCACGAGATCGGTCTGGAACCCGTATTCCGCGAGGATCAGACGAACGAACCGGGATGCGGTCGACATCGGAGAGTGATAGAGAGTTGGCATCGGTACTCAATTTTTACGATTGGTTGTCATGATCGGCATTTGCCGAAAAACTTTTTCAGTTTCGCTTCATCAAGACGCTATAAGAGCTTGGCTACTTTAAAACAAGTTTAACGCAATTGCCTTCCATTGCCACTTTCCCCCTGAAAAGAAGGATACCTCATGGGTGACCAATCGATCATCAGCGCGCTTCTGCTGGGCATTATCGAGGGTCTGACGGAGTTCATTCCCGTCTCCTCAACGGCGCACGTGCTGCTGGCCGGGCATTTCCTCGGTTTCAAATCACCCGGCAACACCTTTGCCGTTCTTATTCAGCTTGGTGCGATCCTTGCGATCCTTCTTGTTTATTTTCAAAAGCTTGTGTCGATTGCGCTCGCTCTGCCGACAAGCGCGAAAGCGCGCCGCTTCGTGCTGGCCGTCGCTCTCGCTTTCCTGCCGGCGGCGATAATAGGTGCTTTGGCGCATGACTTCATCAAGACCGTGCTGTTTGAAACGCCGATGCTCATCTGCGTGGTACTGATCATCGGCGGCGTCATTCTGCTTGCGGTCGACCGCATGCCGCTGAAGCCGAAATATACTGACATCATGGATTATCCGCCGTCGCTTGCCTTCAAGATCGGCCTCTTCCAGTGCCTTGCGATGATTCCCGGCACGTCGCGGTCCGGCGCCACAATCGTCGGGTCGTTGCTGATGGGAACGGACAAGCGCTCCGCCGCCGAATTTTCGTTCTTCCTGGCGATGCCGACCATGCTTGGCGCTTTCACGCTCGATCTTTACAAGAACCGCGATGCGCTGAGCTTCGATGACGGCGCGCTGATCGCCGTGGGTTTCATCGCCGCTTTCGTCTCCGGCCTCTTCGTCGTTCGCTCCCTGCTGGATTTCGTGTCACGGCGGGGCTTTGCACCCTTCGCCTGGTGGCGCATCGCCATCGGTTCGCTGGGACTGATCGCACTTCTGGTTCTGGGTTGAACCAGGGGCGGGAATAATCTCCGTTCGCGACGAACGAACAGAAAAAGAAAAAGCGCCCCCGGAGAACCGGCGGCGCTTTTTCTTTGAAACTTTTAAAGGCCGATCAGTTGGTGCTGATCGAAGCCGTTGCGCAGGGGTCGACGCCATAGGCGGGAGCGCAACCGCTCTTACCCGCTGCAACCGTTCCCGGCGCCATGAAAGAACCCGCCAGAACCACCAAAGCCGCACACGCAAAAAAGAGTGCGATAGATCTGCCCATTTTATGATTGCCTTTCAGACGTTCGTTCGCGCGGATCATGCCGCCGTGTGTGAATTGAGTGGTCGGGATATGTTTGGAATGTGGCGAATATCAATAAAGCAGCTTGTTGAATACCGGGTTAATACGAAGTCTTTTCCACAGTTGCGCTTGTGCCACGCTTGCCTGTGGAGGCCGAACCGCCGTTAACTTTTACCCGGCTTTGCAAAGCAGCCCTGGTTCATTCAACACCTCCCCTGCAGTTGAGGGGAAAATGCACGAATAGCGGTTTGGTTGCAATTGAATTGCGCAAAAACAAAAAGCGGGAATGGCTCCCGCTTTCGTTTATGGTCGATGAGGCTGAAGGTGGGCTTCAGGCCGCTTTTCCGGCATTGGAGAACTGGCCGTGCGGGCGGTATTGCACCATGTAGGAAGGCAGAATGGACGCGACGCGAACGGGGGTGATGCCGATGCCTTCCAGTGTCAGGCCGTTCTTTTCGGCGTCAGTGGAAACGACATTGTCCTTTTTCAGCATGGTCACCTGATCGGGCGTCAGCGGCGGCGCAATCAGCGGCACCATTGAAGCGATCTTGCCAATCATCGACGCGACGCCGAAGGGCAGGTTGACGAAGGGACGCTCCCGATAGGTCGCGGCAAGAACCGCCTCGAGACAGTCACGGAACGTCATGACATCCTGACCGCCGAGTTCATAGATCGCGCCGGGCTTCAGCTTGCCATCGACGCCAAGGGCGACGGCTTCCGCGACATCCTCGACATAGACCGGCTGGAACCTGGTTTTTCCGCCGCCGATCAGCGGCAGGAACGGCATGCTGCGGGCCATCTTTGCGAACTTGTTGAAGAAATCGTCTTCCGGTCCAAAAATGATCGACGGGCGCAGGATCACGGCGCCAGGCAGGATGGAATGAATGGCGGCTTCGGCGCGGCCCTTGGTGCGGCCATAACCGGTCGGCGAACTGGCATCCGCGCCGATGGCGGAGATATGCGTCAGCGTCGCGCCGGCGTCGCGGGCCGCTTCTGCAATAGCTTTCGCGCCGAATTCCTGTACGGCGTCAAAGGTGTTGCGGCCGCTTTCGGTCAGGATACCGACGCAATTGACCACATGGTCGGCGTCTTCCACGGCTTTGACGATGGAATCACGATAACGCAGGTTCGCCTGGGCGAAGGAAATCTGGCCGACATTGCCGAGCGGCTGCAGGAAACCGGCGAGATCCGGGCGGCGCACGGCGACGCGGATGCGGTAACCGCGCTTCGCAAGTATCCGCACGACATGCCGCCCGACAAAACCCGAACCGCCGAAAACGGTGACGAGGGGTGGAAGGTTGGCCAAGGTCATGGGAGGCTCCTCAGAAGCTGTCGATAAAGCGTTTTTCAGTCTCTTAGCCCAAAGCCGCGCGCGCGTGAAGAGATGTTGTCGCGAGGTCAGGAGCCGGTTTGGGAAATGCGGTTGACGGTCGTCAAATTCCTTCGACGATCATCATCTCCGCATCCGCGACCTCCTGGCGGATTTTAGCGGCTGCCTGATATTCGGGAGAATTATAGCAGTCGATGGCGTGCTGCACCGAGGGGAACTCGATGACGACGTTGCGTGCACGCGCCTTGCCCTCCAGCTCGGTCAGCGCGCCGCCACGGGCCAGGAAATTGGCGCCGAACCGCTCGAAAGCGGGCTTAGCCGTCGTGACATAGTCCTTGTAACGCTCACTATCGCGCACATCGACGCGGGCGATCCAATATCCCTTTGCCATTTCATCTCCTCCGATTGTCGTTACTGATTGGCCGGAAAGCTGGCGCGCAGCATGTCGTCAAGAATGGCGCGGGCCGCCGCTTTCGGGTCTTCCGACCTGACGATCGGGCGGGCGACGACCAGATGGCTCGATCCGGCCTTGATGGCGTCGTAGGGTGTCATCACGCGCTTCTGATCGCCGGGATCCGCGCCGGCCGGGCGAATGCCGGGGGTGACGACTGCAAGGTCCGGACCGAGGATTTCGCGCACGGCGGTCGCTTCTTCCGCCGAACAGACGATACCGCCCATGCCCGCCTCGCGTGCCTGCTCCGCCCGGCGCAGCACCAGCGAACGGGCGTCAGAGGCATAACCCGCCTCGGCGAGATCGACGTCGTCCATCGAGGTCAGCACGGTGACGCCCAGCAGGCAGAGGCCGGAGCCCTCGGCGGCCTTGACGGCAGCGCGCATCGCCTTGGGGTAGGCATGTAGCGTCAGCATCGACATGCCCATGCGGGCGATGTTTTCGACACCGGAGGCGACGGTGTTGTCGATATCGAGCAGCTTCATGTCGAGAAAGACCTTCTTGCCGCTCTGGACAAGGTCGCGCGCGAATTCGAGACCGCCGGCAAAGACCAACTGATAACCGATCTTGTAGAACAGAAC
Organism: Agrobacterium sp. LY4; assembly: GCF_001526585.1. NCBI lineage: Bacteria > Pseudomonadati > Pseudomonadota > Alphaproteobacteria > Hyphomicrobiales > Rhizobiaceae > Agrobacterium > Agrobacterium sp. LY4. The sequence continues at coordinate 234,262 of NZ_ASYA01000001.1, forward strand.
CTCGTCGCCGATTTTCGACACGATGTCTTCGGCCTGCTGCACAGTCGGAACATCCAGCCCGACGATGAGTTTTTCGCGCGCGGTCATTGTCTTATCCCTGCCATGTTTCCATTGCCGTCCAGTCGCATGTGGGGGACGCGGCTGCAAGTGAAAAGTCGGCGATGGGGAAGCGAAAGAGATTGCCGCCGCCAGGCGGCTGGTCCTTGCTGCGGCTGATGCCGCGGCCTTCGATATGGCATTTCAGAAGCGTACCCACGCCACCATGGCCGACAAAGGCAATCGGCTGCTGCGGGTCGTGCCGGTCAAGAACCGCTTTGACCGCCCTGACGATCCGCGCCTGCGCGTCGATTGCACGCTCCCAGCCGTGAAAACTCTCCTCGGGATGGGCGAAGAACCAGTCCGCCGCCTTTTCGAATTCCGGCGGCGGCAGGAAGCCGGTGGCGGACCGGTCGTTTTCATGCATCGCCTCGACGATATCCATTTCCGCCCCGGAGGTTTCAGCCAGGATTCGGGCGGTTTCGATCGCTTTGGTCTCGGCGCTGGAAACGATGCGGCGCAATGATCGTGCCCAGGGCAGGCGGCTTGCCTCGCGCGTCCGCTCGGCACCCCTGTCCGAAAGCCCCCATTCGGGAACGGGAACAGCCGGATCGATCTTGACCTGGGGGTGGGTAATGTAGAGCGCATGCATGGCAATCGGTCCTCAAGGGCGATGGAAAAGGGCAAATCGGCACCCTAACCATTCGTCACGACCGGGAAATGACGGGTTCCGGCACTCTGTTGAATATCAGGCCCGCGTATAGGTCCACAATTGCGCCGGCGGAATATTGCGCACGATGAAATCGAAATGGCGGATGTGGTAGAGATGCGGCTGCGCGACGATGGGGGAAATCGGTCCGTAGGATATCTGCACGACGGGGCGGCCATGGGGCACGCGCTTCAGCAATTCGTCGAGAAGCTTGATACGGGCGGCCATGGGGAAATTCAGCATCGGCACCGCGGAGACGACGCTGTCGAACATCTGGCCCTTGTGTTCGCCAAGCGTCGCATCGAGATCGAAGGCGTCGCCATTGACGAAATTGACGCCCGGATAGCTCCTGAGCAGCTGATTGTAGAAATCGGTCGAATATTCGATGGCGGTCAGGTTCTCCGGCTTGATGCCGCGCGCCAGAATGGCCTTGGTGATGACGCCGGTGCCAGGGCCGAGTTCGAGAACCGGCAGGCCGGAATGGGGATTGATGACACTCGCCATTTTTTTCGCCGTGATGGACGATGTCGGCACAATGGCCCCGACTTTTTTCGGCTGGCTGACCATGCCCTTGAAAAAGCGGATTTCTTCTTCAAATTTCTGTTCAAGCCGTTGCTTCAGGTTAAGTGCCATAGTTCCCTCAGATGCTTTTGGTCATTGTCAAAAAACTGTTACGCAATGTTGATCCCATTTGGCGCAAAAACAAGGCAAAATGTCGTAACTGGAAAAATTCGCTTACGGTTCGAAATGCGCTGTCGCCGAATCAAAAAAAGCCGGTGAAGCGTTCCACCGGCTTTTTTGATGAAATTTGCGGAAAATTCCCGTTTCAAACGCGCATCGGCATCAGAACATAAAGCGCATCGTCACCGGCGGTGTCGCGAACGAGCGTCGGCGAGCCGGCGTCGGCCAGCAGGAAAATCGCGTCGTCGCCGGAAAGCTGCGAGGTGATGTCGAGGAGATATTTGGCGTTGAAGCCGATTTCCATCGAATCATTGTCGTAACCGACAGCCACTTCTTCCGTAGCACTTCCCGAATCCGGGTTGTTGACGGTCAGCGTCAACTGGCCGTTGGTGAGCGCGAGCTTCACGGCGCGGCCGCGCTCGGAAGAAATGGTCGAGACGCGGTCGACAGCCTGCGCGAAGGTCTGGCAATCGACGCGCATTTCCTTGTCGTTGCCGGTCGGGATCACGCGCTGGTAATCCGGGAATGTGCCGTCGATCAGCTTCGAGGTCAGAACGACCGAACCGATGGTCAGGCGGATTTTTGCATCCGAGACTTCGACGGTGACTTCCAGCTCAGGGTTGTCCATCAGCTTCTGCAGCTCGCCGACGGTCTTGCGCGGAATGATGATGCCCGGCATGCCTTCGGAACCGGAAGGCGCATCCACATCGGCGCGCGCCAGGCGGTGGCCATCGGTCGCGACGGCGCGCAGCTTCAGGTCGCCATTGCTTTCGATGGTATGGAAGAAGATGCCGTTCAGGTAATAACGCGTTTCTTCGGTCGAGATCGCAAATTGCGTCCGGTCGATCAGCATCTTCAGGTCGGTCGCCTTCAGTTTGAAGGTGTGGCTGAAGGTGCCGGCGGTCAGATCAGGGAAATCCGTTTCCGGAAGGCATTGCAGCGAGAATTTCGAGCGGCCGGAAGCAACCGTCATCGAGGAGCCGTCCGGATTGGTCGCCAGAAGCACCTCGGAACCGTCCGGCAGCTTGCGCACGATTTCATAAAGCAGATGCGCCGGCACGGTGGTGGCGCCTGCCTGCTCCACCATGGCCGGTGTCGCTTCGGTGATTTCGAGATCGAGGTCGGTCGCCTTCATGTCCAGATTGGCGCCGGAGGCGCGCAGGAGGACGTTGGACAGGATCGGGATCGTGTTGCGACGCTCGACGACCCGGTGGACGTGGTTCAGCGATTTCAGAAGGTTCGACCGCTCAAGAGTAATACGCATGGACGCTACCGCTTTCAACCGTTGCGAACCGGCCACCGCCGGATCGGCAAGAAGAGTCTTCACCGGCCAGAAAGCCGGATAATGTGGACGGGCAAAATGGCAGAGTTATTGCAGGAAATGCAAGAGCCGAGTGCATCTGCCGCGGGTCATTTTGCTGCTATACAGCATGATCCACAGGCTGGGGGCGTCCGTGGACCTTGTTCGTCGGTTTTCTATTGCCCATAAAGAGAGGAAACCAGAGCGACCGGCCGCGAATAATCGGCCAGAATGATTGGAAGCCGTGTGACGGAAGAAATATCGAACAGCGACTTGAGAGATGCGACAAAGAGCTTCAGGATCGGCACGGCCACCATTCCGGCGCGGCCGCTGGAGCCTGCGCTCTATCTCGTGGCCACGCCCATCGGCAATCTTGGCGATATCACCATCCGCGCGCTGGAAACGCTGGCCTCGGCCGATGTTCTCGCCTGCGAGGATACCCGCGTCACCCGCATCCTGCTCGAACGTTACGGCATCCGCACCCGCCCGCTCTCTTATCATGAGCACAATGCAAACGAAGCGGGGCCGAAGCTCATTGCGGCGCTTGAGGCGGGAAAATCCGTGGCGCTGGTCTCGGATGCCGGAACGCCGCTCGTTTCCGATCCCGGTTACCGCCTCGGCCAGCTCGCGCTCGAGGCCGGGCATCGTGTCGTGCCGGTGCCGGGAGCATCCGCGCCGCTCGCCGCCCTCGTGGGTTCGGGAATGCCGAGCGACGCTTTCCTGTTTGCGGGCTTCCTGCCGGTGAAGGATCGCGGCAAGCGCGACCGTTTTGCCGAACTCGCGAAAATTCCGGCCACCTTGATCTTCTTTGAATCGCCGCATCGCATCGGCGCTTCCGTCAAGGTCGCGTCCGAAGTGCTCGGCCGCGACCGCCGCGCCGTGGTCTGCCGCGAGCTGACCAAGACCTTCGAGGAGTTCCGACGCGGCACGCTGGGCGAGCTTGCGGATTATTACGGTGGTGACCGTGTGGTGAAGGGTGAGATCGTGCTTCTGGTGGAGCCGCCCTCCTATGACGAGATTCCCGATATCGAGGATGTCGAGAAGCTGCTGAAGGATCTCGTCGCCACCATGCCCGCCGCCAAGGCGGCAGGCGAAGCGGCGAAGCTGACGGGCCTGCCGCGCAAGGAGCTTTATCAAAGGCTGCTGGATATGAAGGAAACGGATGGCCGCTGAGGGGCGAAGCAATAAAAGGCGCAAGGCCGAGCGACGTGGCCACGCCGCGGAATATTGGGCGGCACTTTATCTGCTGCTGAAGGGATATCGTATCCTCGCCATTCGTTATCGCACCCGGCTGGGGGAAATTGATCTCATCGCCCGCAAGAAGGACCTCGTCGCCATCGTCGAGGTCAAGGCGCGAACGTCCGGCGAAGGTGCCGTGGATGCTGTCGGTTTCCATTCGCAGCAACGCATTCGAGCGGCGGCCGATCTATGGCTCGCCCGTCGCAAGGATGCCGCGCGGTTTTCGCTGCGTTTCGATATCATCGCCGTTTTGCCGCGACGCCTGCCGCAGCATTTTATCGACGCCTTTTAAGGGGAGGGAAACAATGTCCACCGAGCGGGAAAAAATGGCCGCGGGCGAATGGTACAGCTGCATGGATGCCGAGCTGGATATATTGCGCTGGCGGGCACGAGGGGCCGTCCACCAGCACAATACGATGCCGCCGGATGAGCGCGGGGCAATGGCCCCCTTGCTACGGGCTCTGTTCGCTTCTGTTGGCGAAGGGGCATTTATCGAAGCGCCGTTTCATTGCGCTTACGGCTTCAACATCACGCTGGGCAAAAATGTCTATCTCAATGCCGGCTGCACCATTCTCGATTCCGCGAAGGTTACGATAGGCGACGGTGCGATGCTCGGGCCTGCGGTGCAGATCTATTGTGCGGAACACCATCTGGACCCGGTGCCGCGAGCGCAAGGCATTGAAATCGCAAAGCCTGTCACGATCGGCCGTGATGTCTGGATCGGCGGCGGAGCGATCCTTCTGGCTGGCATCACCATCGGTGACGGAGCGATTGTCGGCGCCGGTTCGGTGGTGACGCGCAATGTGCCGCCGGGCGTGACGGTGGTTGGAAATCCGGCTCGGCCCATAAAGCGCATGGCCGACTGAGATTTTCGTCAGTCGCTGTAATAAATCTGACATCGAACTGTCAAAGAGGCGTCATGGAACGTCTCTATTCGCATCCTCATCCCAATAAATGGTGGAGAGGATTTAGTAATGTTGAAGAAGATTTCCATGGCCGCAGTGGCCGTCAGCATTTCGGCGACGTCTTCCATGGCTGCTACCAACATCACCTGGTGGCACGGCATGGGCGGCCGCAATGGCGAAGTCATCAACGAAGTCGCCCAGAAGTTCAATGAAGCCCAGAAAGAATGCGCTCTGACGCCGGTTTCCAAGGGCTCCTATGAAGAAGCCCTGGCCAGCGGCATCGCTGCTTTCCGCTCTGGCGAACAGCCGAACATCCTCCAGGTTTTCGATGCTGGCGCCGCCACCATCATCAACGCCAAGGGCGCTGTCATTCCCGCCGAAGATCTCATCAACAAGGCCGGTTACAAGTTCGACCGCGACGCCTTCATCAACGGCGTGCGTTATTTCTATGCTGCCGCTGACGGCAAGTTTGTCGGCATGCCGTTCAACTCCTCCGCCCCCATCATGTACGTCAACGACGAAGCCCTGAAGAAGGCCGGCGTCGAAGCCCCGAAGACCTGGGAAGAGTTCGAGCAGGTTGCGCCGAAGCTGAAGGAAGCCGGCTACATTCCGCTCGTTCAGTCGCAGCTCACCTGGCAGTTCACGGAGAACTTCTTCTCCCGCAACAACATCCAGTTCGCCACCAACAATAACGGCTACGACAGCGTCACCGACACCAAGCTCAAGGTCACCGACCCGAACCTCGTCATGATGTTCGACAAGCTGAAGGACTGGAAGGACAAGGGCCTGTTCGCCTATTACGGCGCCGGCTGGAACGACAACCAGAAGCCCTTCGAAGAAGGCAAGGTCGCGTTCTGGATCGGTTCTTCGGGCTCCTTCGGCGGCCTGCAGAAGACGGCGACCATGCCGTTCTCGGCAACCTTCCTTCCCTACTGGGGCTCCATCAAGGGTGCCGGCACCAACTCCTTCATCGGCGGCGCTGCGCTCTTTGCAATGTCTGGCAAGTCTGAAGCCGAAAACAAGTGCGTGGCCGACTTCTTCCAGTTCCTGACCTCGCCGGAAATCCAGGTCTTCTACCACAAGGCAACCGGTTACGTCGCCATCACCAAGGCCGCTTACGAAAAGGCCAAGGCTGAAGGCTTCTACAAGGAAAAGCCGGTCGCGGAAGTCGGTATCCAGCAGCTCTCGCTGCCGGGCGGCGAATGGTCCAAGGGCTACCGCCTCGGCTTCTACCCGCAGATCCGCGCCGTCATGGAACGCGAATATAACCGCATCTTCTCCGGCGAAGTTACGCCGAAGGCTGCTTTCGAGATCATCGAGAAGGAAGGCAACGACCTGCTCGCCCGTTTCGCCAAGACGGCCGGCTGATCGCCTGTTTCGAAACCAATGACCATTGCCGAGCCTCCTTTCCCACGGAAGGGAGGCTCGCTCTCGGATAAGGAAGCGCAAGCGTGGCCTATACATCGTCTCAACCGCGCCGGTTTTTGTCCGGCTGGTCCGCAAAGGCTGGAAAGCCAGCCAAACCTGTCGACGCCGGTATGAAGCGCGTGCAGTTCTCCTCGTCCTACGTACCTTACCTGTTTCTGGCACCGCAGCTTGCGGTGATTTTCATCTTCTTCTACTGGCCATCGGTTCAGGCCATACATTCGTCCTTCTATATCGAAGACCCGTTCGGTTTCGGCGCTTCCTTCGTCGGACTTGCCAATTATTCGGATGCGATCTTCAGCGCCGAATATCTCAGCATCGCCAAATTCACGGTTGTCTTCACCGTGCTGGTCACCTTCTTTTCGCTGGCGCTCGGCTTGCTGCTCGCCGTCAAGGCCGACGCGGTCATTCGCGGCAGCTCGACATACAAGACGCTGCTGATTTCCGTCTATGCCATCGCGCCGCCGGTCGCCGGTCTCATCGGCATGATGTTTTTCGACCAGCATATCGGCCCCTTCGTCAAAATGGCCGCATTCCTCGGTTGGGACATGAAGGTCGGCCTCAACTATTTCGATACGGCCTTCGCTATGATCGTCGTCGCGGTCTGGAAGCAGATCCCTTACAACTTCATCTTCTTCCTTTCGGGTCTTCAGGGCGTTCCGGTCTCCGTGCGGGAAGCTGCCGCCATCGACTGCCGTTCGGGCTTTCGCCGGTTCTGGACGGTGATCATGCCACTTCTGGCGCCCACGGCCTTCTTCCTGCTGATCATCAACATCACCTATGCGCTCTTCGACACGTTCGGCGTCATCGACGTGATGGTGAAGGACAAGGCGGCCAACAATCCGATCACGCTGGTCTACAAGGTGTTTCTGGATGGTTTCCGCGGCAATGACATCGGTGGCTCCTCGGCCCAATCCGTCATCCTGATGCTGGTCGTCTTCGTTCTCACCATCATCCAGTTCCGCTTCATCGAAAAGCGCATCCACTACAATTGAGGGAAAAGACCATGTACAAGACAAAACCCCTCGATCATCTGGTGCTGATCATCGGCGCGCTGTTCCTGATATTGCCGGTCATCGTGGCCTTCATGACCTCCACCCACACCGCTGCGGAAATCCACCGCAGCGGTCTGACGATGATTCCCGGTGACAATTTCATCGAGACTTATGAAAAGGTTCTGACCCAGAAAGGCGGCTTCACCGGGCAGATCACGGGTCTCAACATGGTGCTGAATTCGCTGATCCTCGGCATCGGTTTTGCCGTCGGCAAGATCGTCCTGTCAATGACGGCGGCCTATGCGATCGTCTATTTCCGGTTCCGGTTCGCAACGCTCGCCTTCTGGATCATTTTCACGACGCTGCTTCTGCCGCTCGAAGTGCGCATCATGCCCTCCTACGAGGTGATGAGCAAACTTGGCCTTCTGAACTCCTATACCGGCCTCATCGTGCCGCTTCTCGCTTCGGCGACAGGCACCTTCTATTTCCGGCAGTTCTTCAAATCCGTGCCGGAGGAGTTGCTGGAGGCTGCCCGCATTGACGGCGCAGGGCCGGTGAAATTCTTCATCGACGTTCTCATCCCGCTGTCCCGCACCATGATGGCGGCGATCTTCATCATCATGTTCGTTTATGGCTGGAACCAGTATCTCTGGCCCATGCTGATGACGACGGATGAGGGCTTCTTCACCCTGATGCGTGGCATCAAGTCGATCCTGCAGGTCTGGGTCGGTTCGCAAATTCCCGATTACAACGAAGCTTTCGCGCTCGCCGTGCTGGCTATGCTGCCGCCGGTGCTGATCGTCGTCATTTTCCAGCGCTGGTTCATCAAGGGCCTGACCGAAAGCGATAAATAAGGAGACCGAAATGGCCGCGATAGAAATCAGTCAGGTCTGCAAGGATTATCATGGCGGCGTGCGCGCCGTGCACCACGTCGATATCGACATCCGGGACGGTGAGTTCATCGTTCTGGTCGGCCCCTCCGGCTGCGGCAAATCCACGCTTCTGCGCATGGTCGCAGGGCTTGAGGATATTTCCGAAGGCACAGTGAAGATCGGTGACCGGGTGGTCAATCAGGCCGATCCGGCTGACCGGGATATCGCCATGGTGTTTCAGAACTACGCCCTATATCCGCATATGTCGGTGCGCCAGAACCTGGAATACGGGTTGAAGAACCGCAAGACGCCGAAGACGGAGATCGATGCGCGTGTGGCCGAAGCCGCGCGTATGCTGCAGCTCGAACCTTATCTGGATCGCAAGCCGCGCGCCCTTTCCGGCGGCCAGCGGCAGCGTGTCGCCATGGGTCGCGCCATCGTGCGCAAACCGGCGGCCTTCCTGTTCGATGAGCCCCTGTCCAATCTCGATGCCAAGCTGCGCGTTTCCATGCGCGGCGAGATCAAGCGCCTGCAAAAGCGCCTCGGCACCACCTCGATCTACGTCACCCACGATCAGCTGGAGGCCATGACGCTCGCCGATCGTCTTGTGGTGTTGAATGGCGGCCGTATCGAACAGATCGGCGCACCGCTCGATGTCTATCACACCCCTGCTTCGACCTTCGTTGCGAGTTTCATCGGCTCTCCCGCCATGAATTTGCTGAACGCCGAGTTGCATGGCGATAGCCTCGCCATTGGTCCGTCGCTCTTTGCGCTCAACGGTTTCGCGCCTGTCTCCGGCCCCGTAACGGTGGGCATGCGGGCGGAAGATTTCCGCCTCGCTGCGGCCGGTGAGCAGGGCTTCCCGCTTCGGGTCGATTACATCGAGGAACTGGGTTCGCAGCGACTTATCCACGGCATGATCGGCGACCAGAACCTGACAGTTGCTTTCCCGCCGGATGTCGAGGTTCCGTCTGCGCTCTCCGTCACGATCGCGCCGGAGAAACTGCATTTCTTCTCCAGCGAAACCGGCAAGCGCATCGCCGGCAAAGCCGAGCAGCTGGCGGCGCAGCCCGCGCAAATGGCGACGGCCTGAGCGCATCGCAGAAATCGGCGCGATGACTAAAATTGCGCCGATTGTCAAAACCGCTTCGTTACGATCCCGATGATAGAAGACCTCCAATATTTCACGGGGGTTTTCTAATATGTCCTTCAAAATGATGTTCGCTGCCGCAGCAACCATGGCGGTCCGGACCGTGCCGATATTGCCGGCCTATTTGCGCCGGTCAAAAGACGAGGCCGTCGTCAGCGCATCCTGCACCGATCTGCGGCTTCAGCCGGCCCCCATCAATCCGGAATGGATCATTTCCGGCAACCCCCAGGCGCGCGCGGCGGATCATTCCAGAAGCGGCGACCGTGCTTCAAGCACCGCCATGTGGGATTGCACGGCGGGGGAATTCCGCTGGTTCTTCGGCTGGGATGAAACCGTCTATATTCTCGAAGGCGAAGTGCATGTGACCGCGGAAGACGGTTCCATCAGCATCCTGCGGGTCGGCGATGTCGCCTATTTCCCTGCGGGAACATGGGCCACCTGGCGAGTGGATGATTATGTCCGCAAAGTCGCTTTCATGCGCCGTCCGTTCCCCAAGGCGCTCGCTTTTGCCTATCGCGTCAAGAACAAGCTGTTTGCCGGCCGTTCCTATAAGCTGGCGGCCTGAACCCATAAAACATTCCAGTCGGCGGGGCCTGCACGGCTTCGCCGACGGAATTGTGAAGGTTCAATAAAACTCACACAAACCACCGCTTGCAGCAGTTGCCTTTGAATGGTCGCTGCCCTACATCTTCAGGGTTTTCTGAAGCATTTCCGGGTTTCTACCGGTCCTGCAGGGAAGCTTGAAAAGGCGAGGCAATGGGCACCGCGGGCCGACAAAGCGTCCGCATGCTGCAAGAGGAACATGCGCATGGCGAAGATCAAGAACGTCGCGATCCAGATGGATCATGTCTCCGGCATCAATATCGCCGGTGACTCCACCTTCGCCATGAGCCTTGAGGCGCAGGCACGCGGATACCGGCTGTTCCATTATACGCCCGAGCGCCTTTCCATGCGCGATGGCAAGATTTACGCCACTGTCGAGCAGATGGAACTGCGCGACATCAAGGGCGACCATTTCTCGCTGTCCGAACCGGAGCGCGTCGATCTGTCGACCATGGATGTCATCCATCTGCGTCAGGATCCGCCATTCGACATGGCTTACATCACCTCGACCCATCTGCTGGAACGCATTCATCCGAAAACGCTGGTGGTCAACGATCCCGCCTGGGTCCGCAACTCGCCGGAAAAGATTTTCGTCACCGAATTCGCCGATCTGATGCCGAAGACGCTGATCACCAAGGATGTGGAGGAAATCGCCCGCTTCCGCAACGAAATGGGCGATATCATCCTCAAGCCGCTTTATGGCAATGGCGGTGCAGGCGTCTTCCATTCCGCGCGCGACGACCGCAATTTCTCTTCTCTGCTGGAGATGTTCGGCCAGATGTTCCGCGAGCCTTACATCGCCCAGCAATATCTGCCTGACGTCCGCAAGGGCGACAAGCGCATCCTCCTGGTAGATGGCGAACCGGTTGGCGCAATCAACCGCGTGCCCGCGGAAAACGACGCCCGCTCCAACATGCATGCCGGCGGCCGGCCGGAACCGACGGAACTGACGGCGCGCGAGAAAGAAATCTGCCGCCGCATCGGTCCTGCCTTGCGCGAGCGCGGTTTTCTCTTCGTCGGTATCGATGTGATTGGCGACTATATGACGGAAATCAACGTCACCTCGCCGACCGGCATTCGCGAAGTGCGGAAATTCGGCGGTGCCGATGTCGCAAGCCTGTTGTGGGATGCGATCGAGAAAAAGCGCGAAGCCCAGGATTTCTGAGGCGAGCTTTCGCCGGTCCAGCTTTGTTCCGCGAGTACAACTAGACACAACTAAAATACATCGTCAGCGAGAAATTGTTCGCTGGATGTTCTTGTTTTGTTCTTTTCCCTGTGGCACGTTGCTTGCGGGTGGCCGCGGTAGGGCATGAAGCTCTGACTAGCGCGGCCGGTTTGCGGGGGCAGGCCATGGTGGCAAGGGTCAATACGGTTGCATTTCAGGGCATAGAGGGTGTGCCCGTCGAGGTGCAGGTCATGGTCGCGCCGGGAAAGGTGGGCATCCAGATTGTCGGCCTGCCCGACAAGGCGGTGGCCGAAAGCCGCGAGCGGGTGCAGGCCGCCCTGCATGCCTCGGGTCTGGCGCTGCCGGCAAAAAAGGTCACCGTCAATCTCGCGCCTGCCGATCTGCCCAAGGAAGGATCGCATTTCGATCTTCCCATTGCGCTTGGCCTCATGGCCGCTCTGGGTGCGATACCGGCAGAAATGCTGGCACGTTATGTGGTTCTCGGCGAACTCAATCTCGATGGCACCATCGGTATGGTTTCGGGCGCCCTTCCAGCGGCCATGGGTGCCAATGCGCTTGGCAAGGGGCTGATCTGCCCGGCTGAAAGCGGGCCGGAAGCGGCCTGGGCCGGCGCCGGTATCGATATTCTCGCCCCGCGCAGCCTGATTGCGCTGGCCAACCATTTTCGCGGCACCCAGCTTCTCTCGCGCCCGACGCCCGCCATTCGCGCCAACCCGGTCAATCTGCCGGATTTAGTGGATATCAAAGGACAGGAGAGCGCCCGGCGCGCGCTGGAGGTGGCAGCCGCCGGCGGACACAACCTGCTCATGGTCGGGCCGCCCGGCTCCGGCAAATCCATGCTCGCAGCCCGCCTGCCATCCATCCTGCCGCCGCTGGAGGCGGCGGAATTGCTGGAAGTGTCGATGGTCCATTCCATCGCTGGCCAATTATCCGGCGGCAAGCTTTCGGACCGCAGGCCGTTCCGCACCCCGCACCATTCCGCCACCATGGCGGCGTTGATCGGCGGAGGGCTCCGCGCCAAGCCGGGTGAGGCTTCGCTCGCCCATCACGGTGTTCTTTTTCTGGACGAGTTCCCGGAATTTTCGCCGCAGGTGCTGGATGCACTGCGCCAGCCGCTGGAAACGGGCGAATGCATCATTGCGCGGGCCAATCATCGCGTCAGCTATCCGGCGGAAATCCAGCTCGTTGCGGCGATGAACCCCTGCCGCTGCGGCATGGCGGGAGAGCCGGGTTTCACCTGCGCCCGAGGCCCGCGTTGTGTGACGGATTATCAGGCCCGCATTTCCGGCCCGCTGCTGGATCGTATCGATATCCGCATCGACGTTCCCGCCGTCTCTGCCGCCGATCTCATCCGCCCCGTCGCGTCCGAGCCGAGTGCGGCGGTGGCCGCCCGTGTCGCCCGGGCGCGCCTTGCGCAGCAGGAACGTTACGCGTCGGCGGGATTTGACGCCATTCGCACAAACGCTCGCTGCACGACGACCCTGATAGAAAAATATGCCGAGCCGGATGCGTCCGGGCTGCAATTGCTGCGCGATGCGGCCGAGCGGCTGAAGTTCTCCGCGCGCGGTTATCATCGCATTCTCAAGGTTGCCCGCACCCTGGCCGATCTGGATGGCAAACAGACGGTCGGCCGTATCCATGTGGCGGAAGCCGTGTCCTATCGTATCGCTGGCGAGAGGCTGACGACGGCGGCATAGAACATTTCCAGTAAAGGCACGAAGCGGTTTTTGGTGGGGAAGTGTGTAAAAACAAGTAATTAGAGCACATCTAACGATTCCGTTTAAACCGGATATGCTCCAGAAGGTCGCCTGTTGTGCCTTCCCTGAAAAAACATTGTGCCGCCAGCGGAAGCCGGCGGCACATAAGAATATTCGCTACTCTGGCGCGCGATCGTACCGCGCTTGAAAGCCTGGCTTAAAGTCCAAGGCCTTCGAAAAGCGCCGTCGAAAGGTAGCGTTCCGCAAAGGAAGGAATGATGACGACGATGTTCTTGCCGGCATTTTCTTCCCGCGCGCCGACCTTGATTGCCGCCGCCAGCGCCGCACCCGAGGAGATGCCGACCGGCACGCCTTCCAGCCTTGCCGCCAGACGTGCGGTTTCGAAAGCCTCGTCATTGGTCACGGTGACGATCTCGTCATAAATGCCGGTATCGAGGATGGCGGGTGCAAAACCGGCGCCGATGCCCTGAATCTTGTGCGGGCCGGGGTTGCCGCCGGAAAGAACCGGGCTGTCCGCGGGCTCGACGGCAATCACCTTCACCTCGGGCTTGCGGGATTTCAGCACCTGACCCGTGCCGGTGATGGTGCCGCCGGTGCCGATACCCGAGACGAGAATATCGACCGTGCCTTCGGTGTCGTTCCAGATTTCTTCAGCCGTCGTCTTGCGGTGAATATCGGGATTGGCGGGGTTTTCGAACTGCTGCGGAATGATCGCGTCAGGCAGGGTCTCGGCCAGTTCCTGCGCCTTGGCGATGGCGCCCTTCATGCCCTTGGGGCCTTCGGTCAACACCAGTTCGGCGCCGAGCAGGGCCAGCATTTTCCGGCGTTCAACCGACATGGTTTCAGGCATGGTCAGGATCAGCTTGTAGCCCTTCGCAGCGGCGGCGAAGGCAAGCGCGATGCCCGTGTTACCGGAGGTCGGCTCCACCAGCGTGGTCTTGCCGGGGGTGATCTTGCCCTGCGCTTCCAGAGCTTCGATCATGGCGACGCCGATGCGGTCCTTCACGGAAGCGATGGGATTGAAAAATTCGAGTTTGGCGAGAAGGTTGGCCTTCACGCCCTTCTCCTTCGCCAGCTTGTCGAGCCGCACGATCGGCGTGTCGCCGATTGTTTCCGTAATTGAGGAATAGACGCGTCCGCGTCCGGGCTTTCTGGCTTCGGGCATGATGCTCTCCTGTGTAAGACCGCAAGATTTGAGCGGCAGAATAGGAGCAATAGCTTTCGCAAGCTAGCGAACGTTCGTCCTAATATCCCTAAATTGCAGGAATAATTTCACGATAAATCGCATAAATGCACGAATTTGTTTTACGTGCTGCGGATCGCGATCATGGTGGCGGTTCCGGCCAGAATACCCGCCGCCGTGCGGTTGAGGATCGTCAAGGCGCTCGGCCTTTTCAGGAGGTTACGCGCCTTGGCCGCAAGCAGGATGTAAGGCAGGAGAACCGCCATCAGCACGACGAAGGTGATGGCGAGAAGTGTTGCATATTCCGAAGGGCCGATCATGCGGATATCGATCAGTGTCGGCACCAGCGCCACATAAAACAGCATGGTTTTCGGGTTGCCGAGCGTGATCAGCAGTCCGGACAGGAAGGACATGGGCATGCTGGTGCTTTTCTTGGCCTTCAGCTCCTGCGGCAGCAGACCGGCGGTCCAAAGCTTCCAGGCAATATAAAGGAGATAGGCCGCGCCCGCGAATTTCAGCACCATGAAGGCTTCCTGAAAGGTCTGCGCGACGAAGGCCAGGCCCAGGATCACAGCGGTCAGGTAAATCATGTCGCCCAGCACCAGCCCGAGACCCATGAAGAAGGTTTCGCGAAAGCCCGAACCCAGCGCCCGCGCCACGATCGCCGTCATGCCGGGGCCGGGAATGGCGGCGGCGATGAAGAGGGCGGTGGCATAGGCGAAAAGTGTCGTCAGCGTCATGATCGTGTTTCCTGAAAAATCCGCTAAATCCATAACGAAATTGCCGGGTAAAGACAATCAGTCCGCACGTCTGTCCCAGCGGTGTCGCTAAACGCCGGTGGAGCCGAAACCGCCGGCGCCCCGCGCCGTCTGCGAGGTCTCCGTCACCTCGCTCACAACAACCTGGGTTACCGGAGCGATCACCATCTGAGCAATGCGCATGCCGCGCTCGATGACGAAAACGTCCTGGCCCAGATTGGCGAGGATGACTTTCACTTCGCCGCGATAATCGCTGTCCACCGTGCCGGGAGAGTTGAGGCAGGTGATGCCGTTCTTGATGGCGAGGCCGGAGCGGGGGCGGATTTGCGCCTCGTATCCCTGCGGAACCTCGAAGATGAAACCGGTCGGGACCAGGGCGCGTTCGCCCGGTTGCAGGGTCAGCGGTTCGCCGGCAGGTACGGCAGCGCGCAGGTCCATGCCGGCGGCGCCACGGGTTTCGTAGGACGGCAATTCGAGGTCAGCGCCATTGGCGAGGCGGACGAGCCGGAGAGGGGGGCGATTGTCGTTTTGAAGGGTCATGCGGCATTAGTTTGCCGAGATCGCGGCAAGGTCAATTGCAAATGCGGGCCTGAAACGCTAGATAGCCCGCAATTCCACAGGATTTGTCAGATGGCCGAAACACTTGCCGAGGCGGTCTCCCGCCGCCGCACCTTTGCTATTATCGCGCACCCGGATGCGGGTAAGACCACGCTTACCGAAAAACTGCTGCTGTTCGGCGGAGCGATCCAGCTTGCCGGTGAGGTGAAGGCGAAGAAGGATCGCATCCAGACCCGTTCGGACTGGATGAAGATCGAGCGCGAGCGCGGCATTTCGGTCGTCACCTCGGTCATGACCTTCGAATATAACGACCGTGTCTTCAACATTCTCGATACGCCCGGCCACGAGGACTTCGCCGACGACACCTACCGCACGCTGACGGCGGTGGATGCGGCGATCATGGTCATCGATGCCGCCAAGGGTATCGAGCCGCGCACGCTGAAGCTCTTCGAAGTCTGCCGCATGCGCGATATTCCGATCATCACCTTCATCAACAAGATGGACCGCGAAAGCCGCGACCCCTTCGAGATACTGGATGAGGTGGAAGAGAAGCTCGCGCTCGATACCGCGCCCATCACCTGGCCGGTCGGCCGGGCAAAGACCTTCTGCGGCGCCTATAATCTCGCCGACAGCACCTTCCGTGGCGTCGATACGCAGGTGGAAGCCATGCCGGTCAACGGTCCGCAGGCGGTTGCCGATCGCCTGCCGGAAAATGAGCGCCATCTTTTCGTCGAAGAAACCGAACTGGCGCTGGAAGCCTGCCGTCCTTTCGATCGTCAGGCATTTCTCGAAGGTCATATGACACCGGTGTTCTTCGGTTCGGCGCTGCGCAATTTCGGTGTGCGCGACCTCATCAATGCGCTTGGCGATTTCGCGCCGCCGCCGCGCGATCAGGTGGCGGATACCCGCACCGTACATGCGGCTGAAGAAAAAATGACGGCCTTCGTCTTCAAGATTCAGGCCAATATGGACCCGAACCATCGCGACCGCATCGCTTTCGCCCGCATCTGCTCCGGCAAGCTGGAGCGCGGCATGAAGGCGCGGCTTGCTCGCACCGGCAAACAGATGGGCCTCACTGCGCCGCAGTTCTTCTTCGCCTCGCAGCGCCAGCTGGCCGATACGGCCTTTGCGGGTGACGTGGTGGGCATCCCGAACCATGGTACGCTACGCATCGGCGATACGCTGACCGAGGGTGAAAACCTGGTTTTCCAGGGCGTGCCGAACTTTTCGCCGGAAATTCTCCGGCGCGTGCGTCTGGAAGACGCCATGAAGGCCAAGAAGCTGAAGGAAGCCCTGCAGCAGATGGCGGAAGAGGGCGTCGTGCAGCTCTTTTCGCCGGAAGACGGTTCGCCGGCCATCGTCGGCGTTGTTGGTGCGCTGCAGCTCGACGTGTTGAAGGAGCGTCTGATGGGCGAATATGGCCTGCCGGTCTCCTTCGAAATGTCGCGCTTTTCCGTCTGCCGCTGGATTTCCTCCGATCAGCCGACGGAAATGGACAAGTTCCTCAACGTCAAGCGCGGCGATATCGCCCGCGATCTGGATGGCGATCCGGTGTTTCTGGCGCAGGATGCCTTCTCGCTCCGCTATGAGTCCGAGCGTTTTCCGGCGATCAAGATGGTTGCGATCAAGGAATATCACGTGGCCAAGGCAGCGTGATATCGGCCGGATTGCACTTTGTATGCCAAGGGCCGAGCATTTTCAGGAAAAGTGCGCAGCGGTTTTCCGTCCGGAAATGCGGAAAAAACAAAGAGCTAGAGCATTGAAGGTGATTACGTTTTCACTGGAAATGCTCTAGTTTCCCCTGAAACGGGAAACTGGTCCGGCATCATGACGCTTTCAGGCAAACATATTCTCCTCATCATCTCCGGCGGCATCGCAGCCTATAAGAGCCTCGATCTCATCCGCCGCCTGAAGGAGCGCGGCGCTAAGGTGACGCCGGTGATGACGAAGGGCGCCCAGGAATTTGTCACGCCGCTTGCTGTCGGTGCACTTTCCGCCACCCATGTCTTCACCGATCTCTTTTCCCGGCAGGATGAACAGGATGTCGGCCATATCAGGCTGGCGCGTGACTGCGACCTCGTGCTTGTGGCGCCCGCCACCGCCGATCTGATGGCGAAGATGGCGAATGGTCTGGCAGACGATCTTGCCTCCACCATTCTTCTCGCGACGGATCGAAAGGTGCTGGTGGCACCGGCGATGAACCCGAAAATGTGGGCGGCAAAGCCCACACTGCGTAATGTCGAAACGCTGAAAGAAGACGGCGTGTTTTTCGTCGGCCCGATGGCCGGTGAGATGGCAGAGAAGGGTGAAACAGGTCTTGGCCGTATGGCCGAGCCATTGCAGATCGTCGAAGCCGTCGTCGCACTGCTGGATGAGGGGCCAAAGCCCCTGAAGGGCAGAACGGCGATCGTGACCTCCGGCCCCACGCATGAACCGATTGACCCGGTGCGCTACATCGCCAACCGCTCCTCGGGCAAGCAGGGCCATGCCATTGCGGCGGCTCTGGCGGAACTGGGGGCGGAGGTTACGCTGGTTTCCGGCCCGGTCACCATCGCCGATCCTGCCGGGGTCACGACGATCCATGTCGAGCGCGCCGAGGAGATGCGCGATGCGGTGATATCGAGACTGCCGGCGGATATCGCCGTCATGGTCGCCGCCGTCGCCGACTGGCGGGTGACGGGCTCGTCGGAGCAGAAGATCAAGAAGCAGCCGGGCGATGCGCCGCCGGCGCTGCAACTGACGGAAAATCCCGATATTCTCAAAACCGTCGGCCACCATGAAAAGCGCCCGAGGATTGTGGTGGGCTTTGCCGCCGAAACGCAGGATATCGAGAAGAACGGCCGGGCGAAGCTGGAGCGCAAAGGCGCGGATTATATCATTGCGAATGATGTTTCGGCGGAAACCGGCATCATGGGCGGAGACCGCAACAGCGTGAAGATCATTTACGCAGATGGCATCGACGCCTGGCCGGATCTCGACAAGGCCGACGTTGCAAAACGTCTGGCGGCCCTGATCGCGGAGAAACTCGCATGAGCCTGTTCGATCGCAAGACTTTCGACAAGGTGCTCGGTAAATGGCCGGGCGTGCGTTTCGTCGACCAATGGGATTCGCACGTTGCCAAGGTGGGCGACAAGGTCTTTGCCGTGCTTGGCGAGCGGGAGGACTGGCGGCTGGTCGTGAAATGCTCGGAAGAGAGCTTCGAAATATTGACCTCGCTGGAAGGCATAGGGCAGGCGCCCTATTTCGCCAAACGCAAATGGATATCGATTGGCGATCATTCCCCGCTCGAACAGGAAGAACTGGAGCATTATGTGCGCCGCTCCTATGAGCTTGTCGCAGCCGGTCTGACCAAAAAACTGCGGGGCGAACTCGGTATCGTGATCGATACTGCGCGTGCCTTGTAGTTTTTCGGTTCAGTTCAGTTTGGTGTCTTTGCCGATGATCTGGCGGACGCCTTCCTTGGTGAAGGGCTGCAGGAGCTGCGGCAGGAATCCTTTCGCAATCTTGCCCTTGATGCCGATATCTGTGGAAGAAGGCCTGTCGGGGTTATGGTAGGAGCCGAAGATCAGATCGAAGAAGACGAGATTCTCGCCGTAATTGGTGTTTCCTTCAGGAAGCTGTTTTGAATGGTGCCAGCGGTGCAGGCGCGGGGTGCTGAACACGTAATCGAGCGGTCCCGTTTTCATATCGACGTTGCAATGGGTCAAAATACCGATGAATGCGGTAACGGCACCCAGCCACCAGAAAACCTGTAGCGGTGCACCCATGAAATAGAGCGGAATCTGGCTGAGCGCGATCTTGAACAGGGAATCGGCCACATGGAACCGTCCCGTATTGACGACCCAGAGTCGCACGACGCTGTGATGCAGCGCATGGAAACGCCAGAAGAATACGGTTTCATGCGCAATACGGTGGGACCAGTAGAGGCCGAATTCGGCAATCGTCACCGCAAGGGCGACCTGAACGATCATCGGCAGATGAGACGGCCACAGATCGAACCGCATGGCGGCGAGCGGCTGCAGCACATTGGCGGTCACCATCGGGAAGATTGCCGCTGCGGCGGCTGCGAGCTGGACCAGCCCTTTCGTCAAAAGCGTGTGGCCGATGCTGTTCACGGTCTCGCCATCACCCTCAAGCCATTGGATTTCATAGGGAATATAACGTTCGAGAAGAAACAGGCTCAAAACCGCGCCCGCATAAACGGTCAAAAAGGCCGCGATCGGATGGCTGCTCGTGAAAGCGAAATAGGACCCCACCAGGCCGCCGACGAACACCAGCGGCCAGGAAGAATAGGAAAGGGCCTCTTTCAGTGCTTGCGCTTTTGCCATCAAAATCAAATCCCGTCCGGCATCATCCGTCTATACCGCCCGCGCAATTCCGCGCAGGCATCAAAGCAGCCCTTACCCCGCATCGATCACCTGTCTCGATTGGAGATCAGGCCCTTATCGCTCCAATGCATTACACAAACATGGCACTCACCGGTGCCGAGATGCTCAGCTTATCCTGATTGCGATGTAAAGAAGCGTCAGCGCTATGACCCAGAGTGCCGCCCGTCCCCATTTGGTGTGGCGCGCTTCCGCCTTGCCGATGGCTTCAGCCGTCTGCGCGTCGAAACGCAGACCGTTCTCGCTCATATACATCAACTCGGAATGCAGCTTTTCCGTCTTGGCGGCGATCTCCGGCGCTGCCTCGGCAAGCTTGAGGGCCGCCTTCACGCCGTCCTTCAGATCAGTGACGATGCGTTTCGGGCCGAGATTGTCCCTGATCCAGCCGCCGACAACCGGGTCTGCCGCCTTCCACATGTTGAAGCGCGGATTGAGCATGCGCGACACGCCTTCCACCACCACCATGGTCTTTTGCAGCATCACCAGTTCCGGCCGCGTTTCCATGTCGAAAAGCTCGGTCACTTCGAATAGCAGGGTCAAAAGCTTGCCCATGGAGATCGTTTCGGCCGGCTGGCCGTGGATCGGCTCGCCAATGGCGCGGATCGCCTGGGCGAAGCTTGCTATATCGTGATGGCCCGGCACGTATCCGGCTTCGAAATGCACTTCCGCCACCCGCATGTAATCGCGGGTAATGAAGCCGTAGAGGATCTCGGCAAGGAAGCGGCGTTCCTTTTTGCCGAGACGTCCGGCAATGCCCATGTCGACGGCGACGATCTCGCCCTCAGCATCGACGAAGAGATTGCCGGGATGCATGTCTGCATGGAAGAAGCCATCGCGCAGCGTGTGCCGCAGGAAGGACTGGATCAGCGTGTCGGCGAGTTTGTTCAGGTCGTGGCCGGCGGCCTTCAACCCTTCGATATCCGACATCTTGACGCCGTCGATCCACTCCATGGTGACGACATCGCGCCCGGTGCGTTCCCAGTCGACCTCGGGAACTCGGAATCCGGGATCGTCCTTGGTGTTTTCCGCAAGTTCGGAAAGGGCGGCGGCCTCGAGCCGCAGATCCATCTCGATCTTGGTGGTCTGCTCCAGCGTGCGTGTCACCTCGACCGGGCGCAGGCGACGTGCGGAGCGGACGAAACGCTGCTGCAGATCGGCGATCAGATACATCGCCTCGAGATCGTTCTGGAAACGCTGGCGCACGCCGGGGCGGATGACCTTGACGGCGACCTTGCGCGGCCCCCTCGGCGTATCCACCATTGCCGGATGAACCTGGGCAATGGAGGCGGCGGCGATAGGATCGCCGAATTCCCTGTAGAGATCGGACACCGAACGGCCGAGCGAGCCTTCGATATTGGCTTTCGCCGCAGCCGCCGGGAAAAAGGCCATACGGTCTTGAAGGCTCGCGAGATCGTCGGCGAAGTCGGCGCCCACCACATCCGGCCGGGTGGCGAGAAACTGACCCATCTTCACATAGGAAGGACCGAGCCGCTCGACAGCCACTGCCAGACGGTCGCTGCGCTGCGCCCTTTTCGCCTTGCTGCGGGCGAATGGCTTCAGCAGCGCTTTCAACAATTGGGCGGGAGCAGGCAGGTCATCGGAAGGCAGGGCCAGCACGACGCCTTCGCGCACGAGAACCCAGCCAACCCTTGCGAGGCGGAAATATGCGCCCAAAGTACTCATGCTTATGCTTGTCTCCTGCGTCTGCCGGCCATGGTCTTAAAGCTTCCAGCCGGAATGCAGGGCGGCGATGCCGCCGGTGTAATTGGTATAGGTGACGCGGGAGAAGCCGGCGGTGCGGATCATCGTCGCGAAATCCTCCTGATTGGGGAATTTGCGGATCGATTCGACCAGATATTGATAGGGCTCGGCGTCACCCGTGATCATCTTGCCGAATTGCGGAATGGCGTTGAACGACCAGGCGTCGTAAACGCGGTCAAGCAACGGCATTTCGACCTCGGAAAATTCCAGCACCAGCAGCCGCCCGCCCCGCTTCAGCACGCGATGGGCTTCCTTCAGCGCGACGTCGATGCGCGGAACGTTGCGGATGCCGAACGCGATCGTATAGGCGTCGAAACTGTTTGCCTCGAAAGGCAGTTCCTCGGCATTGGCCTCCACGAAGGTCAGATTGTCGGAAAGCTTCTTTTTTGCCGCGCGTTCTTCGCCGACGGCCAGCATCGAGCCGTTGATATCGAGAACGGTGGCATGCGCCAGACGGTTGGAGGCTTCGATGATGCGGAAGGCGATATCGCCGGTGCCGCCTGCAACATCCAGAACCTTGTAGGTCGCGTCCTTGCGCGGCGAAAGCGAAGAGACCATGGCGTCTTTCCACAGCCGGTGCAGGCCGGCCGACATCACATCGTTCATGATGTCGTAGCGTTTGGCCACCTTGTGGAAGACTTCGTTGACCAACCCCTGCTTTTTGCCTTCGTCCACCTTGTGGAAGCCATAGGACGTTTCCATGCCGCCTTGGGCAGTGGTACGGGCGTCGGTCATCGTCTGTCTCCATATTTATTGCGTGGCGGACCATAGCGGAAACGCCATGGCAACGCTATCTGTTGCCGCATCGCCTGGGCGCGACATTTCGCGTGCACTGTATAGACCACATGGTCCTAACGATAAACTGTCGGATAAGCCAGATGCCAGAATTGCCAGAAGTCGAAACCGTCAGACGCGGCCTTGCGCCCGCCATGGAAGGCGCAAGGGTCCGCAGGCTCCATCTCGGCCGCCCCGATTTGCGCTTTCCATTCCCGCAGGATTTCGCAGCGCTTATCGAAGGCAAGACGATCCTGTCGCTCGGGCGCAGGGCGAAATATCTTCTGATCGAACTGGAGGATGGGCTGACCATCGTTTCTCACCTCGGCATGTCCGGCTCGTTCCGCATCGAGGCGGAAGCGGGCGAGACCGGCGATGCACCCGGCGTGTTTCACCATGCCCGTTCCAAAGACGGCAAGCATGACCATGTCGTCTTTCATCTGGATAAAGGAGAAGAGCGCGTCTGCGTCATCTATAATGATCCGCGCCGCTTCGGCTTTATGCATCTGGTAGAGCGCAACAGGCTCGACCTTTATCCTGCCTTTGCCGAGCTAGGCCCGGAGCCGACAGGCAATGCGCTGAGCGCGGATTATCTGGCGAGCCGGTTTGAAGGTAAAAGCCAGCCCCTGAAAAGCACGCTGCTGGACCAGAAGGTCATTGCCGGTCTCGGCAATATCTATGTCTGCGAGGCGCTGTGGCGCGCGCATCTTTCGCCTTTGCGGGCGGCGGGAACGCTGGTGACGAAAGGTGGCAAGCCCAAAGCGCAGCTCGTCGATCTGACGGAGAAAATCCGCGACGTGATCGCCGACGCCATCGCCGCCGGCGGTTCCTCATTGCGAGACCATATACAGACGGACGGAACGCTCGGTTATTTCCAGCATTCCTTTTCGGTCTACGATCAGGAAGGCCAGCCTTGCCGGACACCCGGCTGCGGGGGTACGGTTGAAAGGGTGGTGCAGGCCGGTCGTTCGACCTTTTATTGCGCCGCCTGCCAGAAGTAACGGAGCCGGAGTACCGGAAGGGGAGATTGCCGTGGACTATGAAACGATACTGGTCGAGAAACGCGATGAGGTGGGTGTCATCACCCTCAACCGCCCCAAGGCGCTCAACGCTCTCAATTCGGTGCTTCTGAAAGAGCTGCGGCACATTCTATCTTCGTTTTCCGCCGATGATTCCATCGGTGCGATCATTATTACCGGTTCGGAAAAGGCATTTGCGGCAGGCGCCGATATCAAGGAAATGCAGGGGCTGGATTTCGTCGATGCCTATGTCGGCGATTTTCTCGGCGGCTGGGACGAGGTTGCGGCCACCCGCAAGCCGGTCATCGCCGCCGTATCCGGCTTTGCGCTGGGCGGCGGCTGCGAACTGGCGATGATGTGCGATTTCATCATCGCTTCGGACACGGCAAAATTCGGCCAGCCGGAAATCACCCTCGGCGTCATCCCTGGAATGGGCGGCTCGCAGCGGCTGACACGGGCAGTCGGCAAGGCGAAGGCCATGGATCTGGTTCTGACCGGGCGCATGATGGATGCCGCGGAGGCTGAGCGGGCCGGTCTCGTGTCGCGTGTCGTGCCGGCTGCAAATCTCATGGACGAGGCGGTGGAGGCGGCAACCCGCATCGCTTCCCTGTCGCGTGCTTCCGTTCTCATGGCCAAGGAAAGCGTCAATCGCTCCTTCGAGGTGCCGCTTGCGGAAGGACTGAGATATGAAAGACGATCCTTCCAGTCGCTCTTTGCGACAGTGGATCAGAAGGAGGGCATGGCCGCCTTCGTGGAAAAGCGCAAACCCGCTTTCCGGAATCGCTAAGGATTCGGAATATCGGCGCTTTTAAGCGTTTTGCGCGTTGACGGGCGTAAGCTTTAGCGGTATATGCCCGCCCACGGTTAAGGAAAGCCATCCGGCTTGTCCGAAATTACTCCCGCATTCTTGGGTTACGTGAGGTCTTCGAACGACCCGATCCTATGGTTGCGGAATTTGGTTTGAATTCGAAGAGAGGCATACATGGCCAATACAACTTCGGCGAAAAAGGCGACCCGCAAGATCGCTCGCCGTACCGCAGTCAACAAGGCTCGCCGTTCGCGCGTTCGCGGCTTCATCCGCAAGGTCGAGGAAGCCATCGCTTCCGGTGATCTCGCAGTCGCCACCGAAGCTCTGAAGGCAGCTCAGCCCGAGATCCAGCGCGCCGCCACCCGTGGCGTTCTGCACGGCAACACCGCATCCCGCAAGGTGTCGCGTCTCGCACAGCGCGTTAAGGCTCTTTCTGCCTAATCCGGCTAATCACAAATAATTATTCAAAAAGCCTGGTCTTTTGACCGGGCTTTTTGTGATTCTAACTGCCCGTTAACCATTGCTGCCGTAACGTGACAAACGCGTGTCAGATGGACGACAGGAAATTTATAATAAAAACAACAGCTTGCTGGAGGTCTCTGGAAAACTCGGGGGCTTTCTCTACGGAAGTCGCGGCTAGTTTTGAGTCAAGAAGATTTTTATTTTTTTGCCAAAATCAGCTCTCAAAAATTGCCAAAATTGAATCTCATTGATTCATAAGCGATTCTGCTTCGCACCTCGTCGGTGATGCAAAACGGCCTTTGCGAGTCAATGGCCGATCTGAGTTTTTGCAGAAAAAACGCCATTGATCTCTCCCCACGATCCTGCCTAAATGCATTTCAACAAGGGGTGCGGATCTCAGTCCACAGATTATCTCGATGATCGTATCGACGATATTCACCTTCTTGCTGGCGGGTCTTTCGGGGTCCGTTTTTTCAGGTCATGGAGCTTTTTGTGCCGTTTCGGTCTCCGGAACGGGCGGGAGTTTTTTGTCCTCAAGAATGCGCCTTAAGGTTGTAACGAAAGGAGCGTTTTAGCGTGTCGCAGGCCTCTCCATGAGGGGGAGGGAAATGGGATAACCGGCTCGCAAACGAGTAGTCGCCTTTGACGTTCTTTCGAGGGGAACGCTGGAGGCAAAAATATACGAGGGGGATCTCTGGCGATCGATCTTTGATCGTCAGGCTATGATTGGCAATTTGAAAGGCGGCAATATGCAATTGAATTTGGCGATGGGTGCGGTGGCTGATGGGGACCGCGCACCAAAGACGCGTGATGCAGCTTGCTCAGATGCGGCAGGGGACAAATCGGCAATGACGCACGATGCGCTGTTTGAACGTTTTAGCGCGCGGCTCAAGGCACAGGTTGGTCCGGAGGTCTATGCAAGCTGGTTTGCACGGCTCAAACTCCATTCCGTTTCGAAAAGCGTCGTCCGTTTTACCGTTCCGACGACCTTTCTGAAGTCCTGGATCAACAACCGTTACATGGATCTGATCACGAACCTCGTCCAGAGCGAGGATCCGGATGTGCTGAAGGTGGAGATTCTGGTCCGCTCGGCCAGCCGCCCGGTCCGTCCGGCTCAGACCGAGGAAAGGGCGCAGCCCGTTCCGGAAGTCGGCGCGGTTCAGCGTAACAAGTCCTTCATTCCGTCGCAGCCCGCGACGCCTGCCGCACAGCCTGCGGCTTCGCAGGCGACCCTGCGTCAGGGCGGTTCCGGGCCTTTGTTCGGTTCGCCGCTCGACACACGTTTCACCTTCGATACCTTTGTCGAAGGCTCGTCCAACCGTGTCGCGCTCGCGGCGGCAAAGACGATCGCCGAAGCCGGTGCCGGCGCCGTGCGCTTCAACCCGCTCTTCATCCATGCGGGTGTCGGCCTCGGCAAGACACATCTTCTGCAGGCAATCGCCAATGCCGCCATCGACAGCCCGCGCAATCCGCGCGTGGTCTATCTGACGGCCGAATATTTCATGTGGCGTTTCGCCACTGCGATCCGCGACAATGACGCGCTGACGCTGAAGGACACGCTGCGCAACATCGACCTGCTCGTCATCGACGACATGCAGTTCCTGCAGGGCAAGATGATCCAGCACGAATTCTGCCATCTGCTCAACATGCTGCTCGACAGCGCCAAGCAGGTCGTGGTCGCGGCTGACCGTGCGCCGTGGGAGCTGGAATCGCTCGATCCGCGTGTCCGTTCCCGTCTTCAGGGCGGCATGGCTATCGAGATCGAAGGTCCCGACTACGACATGCGCTATGAAATGCTCAACCGCCGCCTCGGCTCGGCACGTCAGGACGATCCGTCCTTCGAGATTTCGGATGAAATCCTGACCCATGTGGCCAAGAGCGTGACGGCAAGCGGACGCGAACTGGAAGGCGCCTTCAACCAGCTGATGTTCCGTCGCTCCTTCGAGCCGAACCTCTCGGTTGATCGTGTCGATGAGCTGCTGTCGCATCTCGTCGGGACGGGTGAGGCCAAGCGTGTACGCATCGAGGATATTCAGCGCATCGTCGCCAAGCACTATAATGTGTCGCGACAGGAGCTGGTGTCCAACCGCCGCACCCGCGTCATCGTCAAGCCACGCCAGATCGCCATGTATCTGGCCAAGATGCTGACGCCGCGGTCTTTCCCCGAGATCGGTCGCCGTTTCGGCGGTCGCGATCACACGACGGTTCTGCATGCCGTGCGCAAGATCGAGGAACTAATTTCCGGCGACACCAAGCTCGGCCATGAGGTTGAGCTGTTGAAACGCCTGATCAACGAAAACAACGCATAAAAAAGCGGCCTTCGGGCCGCTTTTTTATTGTCGTCTTGTCTATCGGGCTAAAGCTGGGTGGAGGCCGGCGTCAGCAGGCGAGATCGGCCACCACCGCGTCCAGAATAAGCATGCCGGACGGCGTGCAGCGCAGGCGGGAATTGCCGAGCCTCTCCACGAAACCGTGCTGGAGGAGGAACTCCTCCTTCTCCGGGTCGAGATCGCGGCCGGAAAGGTCGCTCCAGCGGGCGAGATCGATGCCTTCGCGTAGGCGAAGTCCCATCAGCAGCAATTCGTCGGCCTGCTCATCGACGCCGAGCAGCTCCTGATCGATCATGCCATGGCCTTCCCGCTCAACGGTTTCGAGCCAGTTTTCCGGGTGGCGCTCGGTGGCGGTTGCGAGCTTGGAAGCGCCTCTCGTCAGGCGTCCATGCGCGCCGGGGCCGATGCCGGCATAATCGCCATAACGCCAGTAGGTCAGGTTGTGGCGGCTTTCAGCGCCGGGCCGGGCATGGTTGGAAACCTCATAGGCCGGCATGCCGTAACGCTCGGTGATTTCCTGCGTCGCCTCATAAAGCACGGCCGAATGTTCGCCATCCGGCACGATGAGCTTGCCGGCCTTGTGCAGCCCATAGAAGGGCGTGCCTTCCTCGATGGTCAGCTGATAGAGCGACAGATGGTCGACCGCGTAGGAGACAGCCTCTTTCAGCTCGGCGTCCCATTCGGCCACCGTCTGGTTCGGGCGCGCATAGATGAGATCGAAGGACATGCGCGGAAAAATCTCCCGCGCCAGCCGGATGGCCTTCAAGGCATCGGCAACATCATGCAGGCGGCCAAGGAACTTCAGGTCGCGGTCGTTCAGCGCCTGCACGCCGAGCGAGACACGGTTGACGCCCGCCGCGCGGTAACCGCGAAAACGTTCCGCCTCGACGCTGGAAGGGTTGGCTTCCATGGTGATCTCGATACCATCCGGCACATGCCAGAAGCGCGAGACACATCGAGAAGTGCTGCGACCGTCTGCGGATCCATCAACGATGGCGTGCCGCCGCCCATGAAAATGCTGGTCACGACGCGCGGGCCGCTCAGCGTCCGCATATGTTCCATTTCACGGAGAAAGGCCGCCGTAAACCGTTCCTGATCCACCGGCCGGTGACGGACATGGCTATTGAAATCGCAATAGGGACATTTGGCCGCACAGAAGGGCCAATGCAGATAGATCCCGAAACCGGGATCGCCCGTATCCGGCAGAAGCGACGCGCCGGGGGCAGAAAGTTGATGCTCCCCGACCATCGGGTTCATGCCTCCAGGCAGGTTTCTACGAATTTTTTAAACGCCCGGGCACGGTGGGAAAGCGCGAAGGCGTCGCCATGTTTCCAGCCGTGTTTTTCATCCGCGCTCATCTCACCGAATGTGGTGTCGTATCCTTCCGGTTTGAAGACCGGATCGTAACCGAAACCGCTCGTTCCGCGCGGCGGCCACACCACCGTGCCTTCCACCTCGCCGCGGAAATATTCGAGATGCCCATCCGGCCAGGCGAGGCACAGCACGCTGACGAAGCGGCCGGTGCGGTCTTCCGGCTTCGATGCGCCTCGCTCGGCCAGCGCATCTTCGACCTTCTGCATCGCCATGGCGAAGTCGCGGGTGCCATCGGCCGTTTCCGCCCAATTGGCGGTATAGACACCCGGCGCACCATCCAGCGCATCGATGACCAGACCGGAATCGTCGGACAAAGCCGGAAGGCCGGATGCCTTCGCGGAGGCAAGCGCCTTGATGGCGGCATTTTCCTCGAAGGTCGTACCCGTCTCATCCGGCTCTTCGAAATTCAGCTCCGCCGCCGATTTGGCGGAAAAGCCGAAAGGCCCGATCAGATCGGCGATTTCGGCGATCTTGCCCTTGTTATGGCTGGCGACGACGATCGTTCTGGTATCGAGCTTGCGCATGGTGCTTTCCTGTCGGCTCAGGCAATCGCCTGTTTCTGAAGGGCGACCAGTTCGCTGCAACCGGCCTTGGCAAGACCGAGCAGCGTCAGGAATTCTTCCTCGGAGAAGGGCGCGCCTTCCGCCGTGCCCTGAACCTCGACGATGCCGCCGGAGCCGGTGATGACGAAATTTGCATCGGTCTCGGCGGAAGAATCCTCGAGATAATCGAGATCGATCACCGGCTGGTTGGCGAAGATGCCGCAGGAGATCGCGGCGATATGGTCCTTCAGAACCTTCTCGACCTTGATCATGTTACGGGTTTCCATCCATTTCAGGCAATCGTGGAGCGCAATCCATGCGCCGGTGATGGAGGCGGTGCGAGTGCCGCCATCGGCCTGGATCACGTCGCAGTCGATGCTGATCTGGCGCTCACCCAGCGCCTGCAGATCGACGACGGCGCGCAGCGAACGGCCGATGAGGCGCTGGATTTCCTGCGTGCGGCCGCCCTGCTTGCCGGAAGCGGCTTCGCGCTTCATGCGCTCATGGGTGGAGCGCGGCAGCATGCCATATTCGGCGGTGACCCAGCCCTTGCCGCTGTTGCGCAGCCACGGCGGCGTCTTTTCTTCAAGGCTTGCGGTGACGAGCACATGCGTGTCGCCGAATTTCACGAGACAGGAACCTTCGGCATGTTTCGAGAAATTGCGCTCGAAGGAAACCTTGCGCATCTGGTCGGTTTTTCTGCCTGAAGGCCGCATATGATCCACTCTCCATGTTGGTCCCTGCCTTCTAAGGCGAGGTCCGGGCTTTTGCAAAGCCAATTTCCATTTTGCCCCGGCGTTGCAACGCATTATATTGATGCGAGCTGGTTTGAACGACAAAGAACGGACGAAATGGGTTTTTCCGCACCGCTATCAAAAGATCAGGCATCGCTGCTGGATGAACGGTCTCGGGAAATTTTCCGGCGCATCGTCGAAGGTTATCTCGATACGGGCGAGCCGCTCGGATCGCGCAGCCTGTCGCGGCTGTTGCCGATGTCGCTTTCACCCGCCTCCGTCCGCAATGTCATGAGCGATCTCGAAGAGCTCGGCCTCATCTATTCGCCGCATATCAGCGCCGGTCGCCTGCCGACCCAGACGGGGCTGCGCTTCTTTGTTGATGCCTTCATGCAGGTGGGTGATCTGCCCGCCGAGGAAAGGGCGACTATCGACCGTCAGATCGGGCCGGTCGCCGGCCACGAGCAATCGCTGGAAGGGCTTTTGACGGAGGCGAGCCGCATGCTGTCCGGCATGTCGCGCGGCGCGGGCCTTGTATTGACGGCGAAGAACGACGTCATCCTCAAGCATGTCGAATTCATAAGGCTGGAACCCACCAAGGCGCTCGCCGTGCTGGTGGGCGACCACAATCAGGTCGAAAACCGCATCATCGAATTGCCGGCCGGCATTTCCTCATCGCAATTGACCGAAGCGGCGAATTTCATCAATGCCCATCTCTCCGGTCAGACGCTGCATGAGTTGCGCGGTCAGTTCCAGACGCAGCGGGCGGAACTGCAATCGGAACTCGGCATATTGGCGCAGGACCTCGTGGAGCGCGGTCTGGCGGTATGGGCGGGAGACAATGAGGAGGGCAAGCTCGGTCGTCTCATCGTTCGCGGTCGCTCCAACCTGCTCGAAGGTCTCGCCGGCGAGGAAGATATCGATCGGGTGCGCCTGCTGTTCGACGATCTGGAACGCAAGGAAAATCTCATCGAAATCCTCAATCTCGCGGAAAGCGGCTCGGGGGTCAGGATTTTCATCGGCTCAGAAAACAAGCTGTTTTCCCTCTCCGGTTCGTCGCTGATCGTCGCGCCCTATCGCGATGAGGACAATCGTGTCGTGGGTGCGGTCGGCGTCATTGGCCCGACCCGGCTGAATTACGCCCGTATCGTGCCGATGGTGGACTACACGGCGCAGATCATGGCCCGTCTTTCCCGCAAGCAGAGATAGGACACACTCGCAAGGTCAGGGAATGCGGCAAGCTTTTCGCCGCAAGCCTTGATTTTTGCCCGTCAAAGCTCGATATCGGGCGCAACCAACATATTCAAATCTGGAGAACGTCATGACCGACGATACAAAAAAGCCCGGACCTGACGCGGACGTCGCGGAAGAGTTTGTCGATCTTGCTCAGGCAGGTGAAGAACAGGCCGAAACGGCAGAGCCCGATCCGGTGGAGCTGCTCAAGGCTGAGAACGCCGATCTGCGCGATAAATTTCTGCGCCTTGCCGCCGAGATGGACAATCTTCGCCGCCGCACCGAGCGTGATGTCAAGGACGCCAAGGCCTATTCGCTGGCTGCCTTTGCACGCGACATGCTTGCCGTTTCGGATAATCTTCGCCGCGCGTTGGAAGCCATTCCCGATGAACTCAAGACCAATGGCGAAGCCGGTCTCAATGGTTTGATCGAAGGCGTCGAGATGACGGAACGTTCGATGCTGTCGACGCTGGAACGCCACGGCGTGAAGAAGATCGATGCCGAGGGCCAGAAGTTCGACCCGAACTTCCATCAGGCCATGTTCGAAATTCCAAATCCGGCAGTTCCGAACAATACCGTGCTGCAGGTGGTTCAGGCCGGTTTCACCATCGGCGATCGCGTCCTGCGTCCTGCCATGGTCGGCGTCGCCAAAGGCGGCCCGAAGGCGGAAGTTGCCTCATCGGCCGAGCCGGGCACCTCGTCTCTCAACGAAAAGGACGCGTAAGGCATCTATCCTTACGTCATAAAAAACGCGCCTTCAGGGCGCGTTTTTTATTGCCGTTAAACTGAGGGAGTTAGCCCGCGATCAGGCCGCCGTCGCCTGCTCCTGATTGAGGAAAGCGTAGATTGCCGTGTCGGAATCGGTGGCGCGCAGCTTGGCGACCAGTTCAGGGTCGCGCAGTGCGCGTGCAATTCTGGACAACGCCTTCAGGTGATCCGCGCCGGCGCCCTCGGGCGCGAGCAGCAGGAAAACCAGATCGACGGGCTGGTCGTCCAGCGCTTCGAAATCGACCGGTGTTTCAAGGCGTGCGAAGACGCCGGTGATCTGATGGATGCTGTTGAGCTTGCCATGCGGAATGGCGATGCCATGGCCCACACCGGTGGAGCCGAGTTTCTCACGCTGGAGGATGACGTCGAAAACTTCCCGTTCCGAGACTCCGGTAATTCTGGCTGCCTTTGCGGCCAGCTCCTGAAGCAACTGCTTTTTGGAATTCACCTTGAGGGCGGGAATAATCGCATCTTGTTGCAGCAAATCTGCCAACGCCATTCTCTTTTTCCTTCATGCCATCGAGACGATGCAGGAGGCAGATGCGCTTTCGCGCTCTGCCTCCCACGTCTTGTCAGACTGTTCAGCTCTTGATCGTTTCCGCGTCGATCCAGCCAATATTGCCGTCATGACGCCGGTAAACGATGTTGAGATATTCCTTGCCCGGGCTGCGGAACAGCAGAACGGGTTCGTCCGTCATGTCGAGCGCCATCACGGCGCTGGCGACGGACATTGTCTTAATCTGTTTCGAACTCTCTGCCACAATGGTGGGTGCGTAATCCTCAGGAACCTCGTGGTCCTCATCGGGAATAGCATCCATCACCGTATAGGCGATTTCCTGCGACACGCCATTCGCACCATTGTGGTGGTCCTTAAGCTTGCGCTTGTAGCGGCGCAGGCGCTTCTCGATCCGCTCTGCGGCGGCATCGAAGCTGGCCTGCGGATCATTTGCCTGACCCGCCGCATGCAATACAACGCCGGTATCGAGATGCAGCTTGCAGTCGGCGGCAAAACGCGATCCGGACTTCTCCACGGTCACCTGGCCTGAATACCCCCCATCGAAGTATTTGGTAACCGCCAGACCTATATTGTCCTCGATCCGCTGACGGAAAGATTCACCGATCTCCATATGTTTACCAGATACACGCACACTCATGGAAATTTTCCTTTTTGTAGTGATTTGCGAGTACCAGCTTACGTCAAGCCGCGCGCGCATCCAAGCGTTTCGAAGACCTTAAAAAGCCCTCATTCGAATTTTACGCCCATGGACGGTGGAGATGAATCCGTTACAAATGACCTTGCTTACGTGTGCGGCGGGCTTCTAGCCCTTGCCGTGACAAGAGTCAATGGTGCGGCAAAAAACCGCCATAAACGTGATCGCGGCCGCCGCTCAGAAGGCGGAAAGCTTGGCCATCGCCTTCTTTTCCCGACGCCTTTGCACGGAAGAGGGAATGTTCATCGCCTCGCGATATTTCGCGACCGTGCGGCGGGCGATATCGATGCCGTTCTTTTTCAGATTATCGACAATATCGTCATCGGAAAGGACAGCCTCTGCCGCCTCCTGCGCTATCATGGCCTTGATGCGATGACGCACCGCTTCGGCCGAATGGCTGTCACCGCCCTCCACGGCGCTGATTGAAACGCTGAAGAAATATTTCAGCTCGAACAGACCGCGCGGCGTCAGCATGTATTTTTTCGATGTCACCCGGCTGACGGTGGATTCGTGCATCTTGATGGCGTCTGCCACCGTCTTGAGGTTCAGCGGGCGCAGATGATCCACGCCATTGACGAGAAAGGCGTCCTGCTGGCGCACGATTTCCGTCGCGACCTTCATGATTGTCCGGGCGCGCTGATCGAGGCTGCGGGTCAGCCAATGTGCCGTCTGCATGCACTCAGTCAGAAAATCCTGATCCTCGCCTGCACGTGCCTTATGTTTCGACACCTCGGCGAAATAACTCTGGTTGATGAGCACGCGCGGCAGGGTCTCGGGATTGATTTCCACCAGCCAGCCGCCGGTGGAGGAGGGACGAACGATAATGTCGGGAACGATGGTCTCCGAAACCATCGAATCGTAACCCGCGCCGGGGCGGGGATTGAGCGTGCGGATTTCCGCCAGCATGTCGAGGAGGTCTTCCTCATCGACGCCGCAGATTTTTTTAAGGGAGGCGAAGTCGCGTTTCGCCAGAAGTTCCAGATTGTCGATGAAAGCCCGCATGGCCGGGTCGAGCCGGTCCTTCTGGGCAAGCTGGATCGCCAGACATTCGCTTAAGGAACGGGAAAATACACCCGGTGGATCGAAGCCCTGAAGCGTCTTTAGAACGTGCTCGACCGCTGACGGGGCCGCGCCCAGCCGTTCGGCGACGTCGTCGACGGCATCCGCCGCAATATAGCCGGTCTCGTCAAGCTGGCCGATCAGCGCATCGGCGATCATCCGGTCCTCGGCGGCGGATATGGCGAGCGGCAGTTGTTGATTGAGATGGTCGCTGAGGCTCTGTCTGGCCGCGACGAAATCATCGAGATCGTAACTTTCCCCCGACTCCTGGCCGGGCATGGATTTCCATTGGCCAGCCAGTTCAGGCGCATCGGCCTTTCTGGGCTCGGCATCGTCGGGAAAGACGTTTTCGAAGCTGGTATCCAGTTGCTCGCCGAGATTTGCGGCGCGGTCGCCATACCAGTCGTCGCTGTCGGGCGTCACCGTGGCGGATCTCTCCGAGCCTTCGCCGTCCGCGTCGCCGAAACTTTCCGTCTCTGCCGGGGCATCGCTGCTCAAATCGCCATCGTTTGCCGCAATTTCCAGCAGCGGATTGCGCTCCACCTCCTGCGCGATGAACTGCGTCAGCTCGAAATGCGTCATCTGAAGCAGCTGGATGGACTGCATCAGTTGCGGTGTCATCACGAGAGACTGGTTTTGACGCAGCAAAAGGCTGGCAGACAATGCCATGGTGGACGCGAAACTCCCCTTACAGCTTCTCCGTCGCCTGATTTTCCAGAAATTTTACTGAGACGACGGAACTTGGCCCAAAAATTGCTTTTTTATCTTGTTTGGTCAAGCGTCAGGGCGGGGCGCGATGAAGAATCTTTCGCGCGCCGATCATGATGATTTTAGGTCGAAACGACCTGAAATCTTAAATCATGATCTAGATCATATAATTAGAGCGGGATTTCAAGCGAAAACCGCACACACTTTTCGCTATCCCGCTCTAGGCGTTTAAAGGCTAAAATTATTGCCGAGATAGAGACGGCGTACATCCGGATTGTTGACGATATCGTCCGGACGTCCATGCGTCAGCACCTCGCCGGCATGGATGATGTATGCGCGGTCAATGAGACCGAGCGTTTCACGGACATTGTGGTCGGTCACGAGAACGCCGATCCCGCGCGCTGTCAGGTGTCTCACCAGATTCTGGATATCGCTGACCGAAATCGGATCGACGCCCGCGAAAGGTTCGTCGAGCAGCATGAAGGTCGGATCGGTCGCGAGTGCCCGCGCGATTTCCAGACGCCGCCGCTCGCCACCCGAAAGCGCCACGGCAGGCGACTTTCGCAGTTGCGCGATATGAAACTCTTCCAGCAACTCATCGAGCTTGCGGTTGCGCTTGGCAGCGTCCGGCTCATGCACTTCCAGCACGGCGCGGATGTTTTCCTCGACCGTCAATCCCCGGAAGATCGATGCTTCCTGCGGCAGATAACCGACGCCGAGACGGGCGCGTCGATACATCGGCATGGTGGTGACATCATTGCCGTTGATGGCGATCTTGCCGGTATCCACGGGCACCAGGCCCGTGATCATGTAAAAACAGGTGGTTTTGCCCGCACCGTTCGGGCCGAGCAGTCCCACGGCCTCGCCACGGCGCACGACCAGCGAAACCCCGTTGACGACACGGCGCGTATTATAGGTCTTCGTCAGGCCATGCGCGATCAGCGTGCCCTGATAGGGGGTCTTGTCCGCCGGCGAGGCCGCGTCCGCGGATCGGCTGCGCCCGCCGCTGAATATCTTTGAGATCGAGGGTATCTTCACGAGGAAAGACTACTGTTTTTTCTGCGATTTCGGATCGAGCATGATCCGGACAGGGCCGCCGCAGCTTTCCAGCTTGGCCTGTCCCGTATTCATCAGAACGGTGAGCTTGCAGCCGGTGAACACATTCGTGCCCTCCGAAAGCACGACCTGCTTGCCGGTCAGAATGAAGGTCTGCGCCGCCATGTCGAATTCGCCGTGATCGGCCGTCGCCTTCTGGGTCTCGGACGTCAGATAGACATTATTGTCGACGAAGATTTTTTCGATATTGGCATCGCCGCTGGTGAGCGAAGAACCCTCGCCCTTGTAATTCACGGTCATCTTGCCGGCCTGAAGGGTGGTCGTTCCCTGCACCACTTTCACATTGCCGGTGAAATAGGCCTTGCGCTCCTGATCGCGAATCTCGAGCTGATCGCTTTCAATCGCGATCGGCTGGTCGCCGGAGAGCTTGACGCCCTGCATGTTGCTGGTGGTGTTCTGGGCGAAAGCCACAGTTGCAAGACACGAAAAAACAAGACCTGCGGCTGCAAGGCCGGCGGATTTGCCAAGGGAAACGGGACGGGAAATTTGCATCATCTGGACCGGGCTCTCACTTGCCTTCATTCTTGATATTGGATGCAGCGATACGTGCCCGTACCTGCCCCGAAAATGTAATTGTCTTGCCATTATCGGCGATGTCAATCGATTGCGCAACAATCGAGCCGTCGTTTGTTTTGATCGAAACCGGCTCCTGGCTGCTCATTTTCCCGGCCTTCAGATCGACATCCGCAGACTGGAACTTCGCTTGTATGCCATTGCTGAGATTGATGTCAAAAGGGGCGGTCATCTTCAGCTTGTTGGTCGCCCGGTCGAAAATGCCTTCCTGGGCGATCACCTGCGCGACGCTGTCGTTTACCGGCACTGCCGCCAGAACCTTCTCAAGCGTCATGAGATTGGGGTTGGCGATGTCCTGCAACGCACGGTCGGCGTTCATGGAATAATCGATCCCCTTCTCGTTGCGGCCGGCAACAGCGGGTTTTTCCATCACGATCTTGCCGTCTTCAATTCGTGCGCTCTCAAGAGAGACCTCGTCGGGCGCCCAGGTTCGGATAACCGAAACGGCGATGAAGGCGAACGAAATGATTGCCGCGCCGAGCGGCAGAATGATTTTCAGCCGCTTCACGCGCGCAGAATGCCGCAGCGCGGTGTCATAGGCGCCGTTCTGGTCATTGGGCAGCGAAAATGCTGGCGCGGGTTCGCGGAGTCTTTCGAGCATAAGAGTGGGTCCGGAATGCTTCTAGGGCGCCATTCTGGCGCACAATCGAAGCTTGTGTCTCTATCTAAATGTCTTTGGCATGAGTGCTTTGTCCTGCCAATATGGTTTTTGTCTGGAGAGGTGCAAGGGAAATGCGAATTTTATCGTAATTCTGGTTTCCTTATTGTTTCCTTGCGGCTTCGCGTTAGAAGAACCATATGGCCTGAAGCGCAAAAGCGGATGACAGAGGTTTTTATGGACAATATGGCGATAGCGGATCGCAGGCGGTTGCGCCGCAAGCTGACTTTCTGGCGGATTGCCGCCGTTCTCCTGCTTGTCGCCGGTGCTTTCGGTCTCTACCGGTTTTTATGGGATGGACCGCAGCAAAGTGCGAAACCCCATATTGCCCGCGTCGAGGTCTCCGGCCTGATCACCGACAATACCGAACTTCTCGAGCGGCTCGACAAGATCGCCAAGAGCGAGAATGTCAAAGGGCTGATCGTGTCGATTTCCTCGCCAGGCGGCACCACCTATGGCGGTGAGCGCATCTTCAAGGCCATTCGAGGCGTGGCGGAAAAGAAGCCGGTTGTCTCGGATGTGCGCACGCTCGCCGCTTCCGCAGGTTATATGATCGCATCGGCAGGCGATGTCATCGTCGCTGGCGAGACCTCGATCACCGGCTCGATCGGCGTGATCTTCCAATACCCCCAGCTTGGCCAGTTGATGGAAAAGCTCGGCGTTTCGTTGCAGGAAATCAAGTCGTCGCCGATGAAGGCGGAGCCTTCGCCTTTCCATGAGGCGCCGGAGGAAGCGAAGACGATGATCCGTGCCATGGTGATGGACAGCTATGGCTGGTTCGTCGATCTTGTGGCCGATCGCCGCAAGTTGCCGCGCGAGGACGTGCTGAAACTGGCGGATGGATCGATTTTCACCGGCAGGCAGGCGCTCGCCAACAAGCTGGTCGATACTCTGGGCGGCGAAAAGGAAATTCGCAGCTATTTCGAAACGCGCGGTGTTGCCAAGGATTTGCCGATCGTCGAATGGCGCGCGCCGTCGTCCCGTTCGCCTTTTGCGGTTTTCAGTGTTGCGCAAATAGCGAAGTTTCTGGGATATGACGATTTAATTCCCTTCGCAGGCCCCGGCCAGCTCGGTACGGACAAGTTGTTTCTTGACGGTCTTGTTTCCGTTTGGCAGGTTGAGCCGCGTTAAAAATCCAATTCTTTCAGGGGGCAACCGTGATCAAGTCTGAACTGGTGCAGATCGTTGCTGCGCGTAACCCGCACCTTTATCACCGTGACGTGGAAAACATCGTCAATGCGGTGCTGGATGAAATCACCGACGCCCTGGCGGCAGGAAATCGTGTCGAGCTTCGTGGTTTCGGCGCATTTTCGGTGAAAAACCGTCCATCGCGTTCCGGTCGGAACCCGCGCACGGGTGAGTCGGTTTTTGTCGAGGAAAAATGGGTGCCTTTCTTCAAGACGGGCAAGGAACTGCGCGAGCGCCTGAACCCCGGCATGGGTGACGAAGAGGACGATTGATCGTC
Source organism: Agrobacterium sp. LY4 (assembly GCF_001526585.1). Classification (NCBI taxonomy): domain Bacteria; kingdom Pseudomonadati; phylum Pseudomonadota; class Alphaproteobacteria; order Hyphomicrobiales; family Rhizobiaceae; genus Agrobacterium; species Agrobacterium sp. LY4. The sequence continues at coordinate 272,560 of NZ_ASYA01000001.1, forward strand.
CTCACTGCCCGCGCCGGAAACGGAGCCGGCGAAATGCCGGCCGCGATGGAGTATTGTCGGATGTCGAAAAAAATCATCAACCTCATCATCCTGCTTCCGCTGGCGATCATCCTCGTCATCCTGTGCGTGGCCAATCGTCAATCCGTGACGCTGGCGCTCAATCCGTTCCGACCGGAAGATGGCGTTCTGTCCTTCACCGCGCCGTTTTTCGTATTCCTGTTTCTGGCGGTCATTTTCGGTGTGCTGCTGGGATCGGCGGCCACATGGTTCGCCCAGGGCAAACATCGCAAACGCGCCCGTATCGAGGCGAAGGAAGCCGTTCGCTGGCATGATGAGGCGAACCGGCAAAAAGCCGCTGCCACAGGCCATCTTCCAAATGCCGGACAACTCCCGGCAAAGTGATGTAGCCGACATTCGTTCCGGCTCCCGGTCGTGATGACTTTAGGCCGGAATGGCCTAAAGTCATCACGACCTAAATCGAAGAACTAGGGCGAGATTTCAGACGAAAACCGCTTACACTTTTCGCCATCCCGCCCTAGGCGAGCGGCGCGTGGAATGCTATTTGCTGCGCCATAAGACGCGGGCAGAAGCGGAAAGATTTCCATTGAAGAAAAAAGACAGCCGGCCGGGCAATCGTGCACGTGCCGGGAGCGAGAAAAAACAGGTTCATGCCGCAAAGCCGGCACGGCGGGCGGAAGTGGCACCGAAAAAGCGCGAGCCGGACGCAGTCCGCAGCGTGCCAAAACCCGCGCCGAGGGAAAAGGTTACGCCGGCGGCAGCCGTTGAGCAGGTGCCCGCGCGGCCGCTCAAGCCTCGCACCGGCGAACGTCCCGCAGAGCAGGTTCCGGTCATTCTGGAATCGAGCGGCGCGGGCGATTTTCACCTGATCGACAGCGGCAACGGCCTGAAGCTTGAACAATACGGCGAATACCGCGTCGTCCGTCCCGAGGCGCAGGCGCTGTGGCAACCGTCGGTTCCCGACCGCGTATGGCAGAATGCCGACGCCATTTTCACGGGTGATACCGATGAGGACGGCATGGGCCGCTGGCGTTTTCCAAAGGCGGCGCTTGGCGAAACCTGGCCACTATCCCTGCTCGGGGTCGATTTTCTTGGCCGTTTCACCGCTTTCCGTCACGTTGGTGTCTTTCCGGAACAGATCGTCCATTGGGAATGGCTGAAAAACGCCGTCGAGACCGCCGACCGGCCGCTGAAAGTGCTGAACCTGTTCGGTTATACCGGCGTTGCTTCGCTGGTCGCGGCTGCTGCGGGCGCCGAAGTTACCCATGTCGATGCTTCCAAGAAAGCGATTGGCTGGGCCAAGGAAAATCAGGCGCTTGCCGGGCTCGAACAGGCACCGATCCGCTGGATTTGCGAAGACGCGATGAAATTCATCCAGCGTGAGGAACGTCGCGGCAGCACCTATGATATCATCCTCACCGACCCGCCGAAATTCGGCCGTGGCACCCATGGTGAAGTCTGGCAATTGTTCGACCATCTGCCGCTGATGCTGGATATCTGCCGGGAAATCCTGTCGCCCAAGGCGCTCGGCCTTGTGCTGACGGCCTATTCCATCAGGGCCAGCTTCTATTCGATGCATGAGCTGATGCGTGAAACCATGCGCGGCGCCGGTGGCGTCGTCGCGTCCGGCGAACTCGTCATTCGCGAAGCCGGGCTTGACGGCAAGACGCCGGGTCGTGTGCTTTCCACATCGCTGTTCAGCCGCTGGGAGCCGAAATGATGAAAGATATGCGCGAAAACACCACGCGCCGGGTTGGCCAGGTCAAGGAAGTGACCAGCCTTGCCAATCCCATCATCAAGGATATCAAGGCGCTCACCCAGAAAAAGGGCAGGGAAGAGACCGGCACCTTCATGGCGGAAGGCCTGAAGCTGGTCATCGACGCGCTCGAACTCGGCTGGACGATCAAGACGCTGGTTTATGCCAAGGCCGCCAAGGGCAAGCCGCTGGTGGAGCAGGCGGCGGTGAAGACGGTCGCATCGGGCGGTCTGGTGCTCGAAGTCAGCGAAAAGGTTATCGCCTCGATCACCCGCCGCGACAATCCGCAGATGGTCGTCGGCATTTTCGAACAGAAATGGAAGCCGCTGAAGGATATCCGCCCGGAAAAGGGCGAGACCTATATCGCGCTCGACCGGGTCCGCGATCCCGGCAATCTCGGCACCATCATCCGCACCGCGGATGCGGCGGGTGCTTCGGGCGTCATTCTCGTCGGCGACTGCACCGATCCGTTTTCGCTGGAAACGGTGCGCGCCACCATGGGTTCGGTCTTCGCCACGCCCGTCGCCCGCGCTTCGGTCGAGGAATTCCTGTCCTGGAAAAAATCGGCGCAGGTCAGCGTCGTCGCCACCCATCTCGCCGGCTCGGTGGATTATCGAAAGATCGACTATGCCGGAAAGCCGGTCGTGCTCCTGATGGGCAATGAGCAATCCGGCCTGCCGCCGGAACTCGCCGGCAAGGCCGACCAGCTCGCGCGCATTCCCCAGCAGGGCCGCGCCGACAGCCTCAATCTCGCCATCGCAACTGCCGTCATGCTGTTTGAGGCGCGGCGACATTTCCTCGAACTCGCACCGGTGACGTAATGGCCAAAGCGGCTTTGTTCTCGAAATTCGGCCCGGCTTTCGCTCTGATCGTCGCCGCACTGGTGCTGGACCAGATCGTCAAGCAGCTGGTCGAAGCCTATCTGCCGCTGCAGGAGATGGTTCCCGTTGCCCCGTTCCTGGCGCTTTATCGCACCTACAATCTCGGCGTGGCCTTTTCGATGCTGGAGGATATGCACGGCTGGTTCATCGTCAGCATGCGGCTCGTCATCGTGGTCTTCGTCTTGTGGCTGTGGCGCAAGACGGCGGCGGACCGCACCTTTGCCCATCTCGGTTTCGCCTTCATCATCGCGGGTGCTGCCGGCAATCTGCTCGACCGTTTTTTTTATGGACATGTCATCGACTATATCCTGTTTCATACGCAGACATGGTCCTTCGCGGTCTTCAATCTGGCTGACAGTTTCATAACCATCGGCGCAGCCTGCGTCATTCTCGACGAGTTTTTGCACGCCCGGACGGCTAAAAAGTAAAATTTTAGGGTTTCAGCCAAACATATCAAAACCGCTGCCGTGGTAGCGGTTGCCTATGAGCGAACTGGCAAGACTTCGGCAAAAAGTTTCAGATGAGCTGGGCCTGGCCGCCACGGCGGCGCAGCCGGCGGATCGTGTCGAGGCAACAACGCGCCATGCGGATGAAGAACATGCGACCGATACCAGGTCGATTGCGCTCTATGTCGCCGCGTCGTTATCGGTCGGGGCTTTTTCCGCAGCCCTGATCGCGCTTGCTGTGCCCTATGCGGTTACAGTTGCGCTGGCGACCTTCTTTGGCGCCGTGCTCGTCGGTGTCCTGCTCTATGCGCTCTTTGATGAATCTTTCCATCAGCCCACTGCGCGGGCTGCGGATTCCGATCTTAGGCTGCGGCAAACGCAAAACCGCTCGCTGATTGCCGAGATGCAGGAATTCATGGGCGATATCGTCGTGATCCGCGACATGAACCGGCGCATTGTCGAAGCGAACCGGGTCTTTCGCGAAATGACCGGCTGTGCGGCGCCCGAAGGGCTGAGCTGCGAGGAAATCGGCATCGCTTTCCGTCCGGGCGACAAGGTCCATGCCTATGATGTGGAGATCGCGACCCCGTTCGGTCAGCGCATCTTTTCCTGGCATGATGTCGTGACCCGCGATCTGGCAAGCAGCCGTCTCCTCATCAGTAGCATCGCCAGAGACGTGACCGAGGAGCGGCTTGCGCTCGGCGAGCGCGAGGACGCCCGCCTGCGTGCCGAAAAGGCCGATGCCGAAAAGGCGAGGCTGCTTGCCACCGTAAGTCATGAAATCCGCCTGCCGCTTTCCGGCATGCTCGGCATGAACCATCTTCTGTCGCAGACGAGGCTCAACGAGGAGCAGCGAAATTATCTCGATGGCATGCGGCAATCTGGCCAGTCGCTGGTGCAGCTTGTCGAGGATCTGCTGGATTATTCGACCATGGAGGCCGGCCGCTTCAGGCTCAACCCGCGCGCGGAAAACCTACGCCGGCTGATCGAGAGCATCGTCGAGATGCTGGCCCATCGCGCCCATGAAAAAGGCATAGAAATTACCTCCTTCGTTGCGCCGAATGTGCCCGATCATCTCGATTTCGACCCGGCGAGGCTACGTCAGGTCCTCTTCAATCTCCTCGGCAATGCCGTGAAATTCACGCAGGAAGGCGGCGTCGTCATCCGGGCGCGCATGGCCGACGACGAATTGCATATTGCCGTTGAGGATACCGGCCCGGGCATGAGTCGGGCGGAACAGGCCCGTATTTTCGGGGAATTCGAACAGGCGGGCCCGTTGTCGCAGCGAAGCGCCGGCACCGGCCTTGGACTTGCGATTTCCGCCCGTATCGTGCGGGAATTCGGCGGCCGCCTCACGGTTTCGAGCCGCAAGGGCAAGGGCAGCACTTTCAAACTGGCGTTTCGCCCGGCGGGCGCCCCTGCCGAAATGGCGGATCCGGCAAGGCGTCATTGCCTGGGGCATACAAATGTCCTGCTCATCGCACCAAAGGGCGTGGCGGCGGCGGTGACGATGGAGGCGATCGAGGCTTTCGGTGGTCAATGCACTCTCATCCATCAGCCTGAGGATCTGGAAAAGCTGAGGAAGAGTTCTGCCGCACGGGCGGCCGACCTTACCGATATCATCGTCGACCGGCGCATTTCGCCGCTGTTCAGGGACGTCCTGAAGGATTGGCCGCAACAGAATGTCCGCCGCACGCTGCTGGTCAGCCCCGAAGAGCGGCCGTCGACCATGCATGTGGCCTTCGACGCCTGGTTGATCCGGCCATTACGGGAAAAATCCCTGATCGACGTCCTGTGCGGCCGTCTGCGCGGCATTGAGAGGCGCGACGCCATCAACGACAACCACCCGGATGTGGGATTTTCCTCGCGGGTGGCGGAAGGGGCGAGCGGTATCGAGATACTCGTGGCCGAAGACGATGCCGTCAATCAGCGCATCATCCGCGCCGTTCTGGAAAAAAGCGGCTACATCGTCCGCGCTGTCGAGGATTTTGAGGCGTTGCGGCTTTCTGTGGAGCCGGGCGCATCCCGCTTGCCTGACCTCATCGTCTCCGATCTCAACATGCCGGGCGGTGAGGGGCTCGATGTGCTTCCCGACCTTCTCCATATGCTGAAGGGCGAAAGAAATATTCCCGTCATCGTGCTCAGCGCAGATGCGAGTGACGCGACCGCCGAAATCCTGCTTGGGGCCGGTGTCGGTGCGGTTTTGAGCAAGCCTGCCGACCCGCGACGGCTGGTTGAGGAAATTCGTCGTCTGCTGGAGGCGAAACGCCTGTCGCTATCATAACTTGACAGACTCGCGCTGGCGGCATTTTGTCACTATTCTGTCGTCAATTAGTGATTTATGACAGGAAAATTCTTTGGTGGCGGAGCGATTCCCCATGGTTGCCGAAATCCTCAATCACGACATTTGTGAAAACAATGTTGTCATTAATCCTCGTCCCGAGGCAGCTCAGGACAATGAGGGTCTTTTCGGCCGTATCGGCACGCTGGAAACACGGCTCGCCAGAAATGAACGCGAGATCGATGCCGCGCAATCCGTGCGTTACCGGGTTTTCGTCGAGGAAATGAAGGCGCGGCTTCCCGCGGAAGCCATGCGCCGCAAGCGCGACATCGATGCCTGGGACAGCGTCTGCGACCATCTGCTCGTGCTCGACAAGGCGATCGAAGGCGACAGCGAAGACCAGATCGTCGGCACCTATCGCCTGCTGCGGCAGGAAATCGCGCTTGCCAATAACGGTTTTTATTCCGCCAGCGAATTCGACATCGCCGGTCTCGTTGCGCGCCATCCGGGCAAGCGCTTCATGGAGCTTGGCCGCTCCTGCGTGCTGCCCGAATATCGCACCAAGCGCACCGTCGAGCTTCTGTGGCAGGGCAACTGGGCCTATGCCGTGAAACACCGCATGGATGCCATGATCGGCTGCGCCTCCTTCCCCGGCGTGCAGCCGGAAGCCCACGCGCTTGCCCTGTCTTTCCTGCATCATAATTGCGTGGCCAAGGGCGAGTGGGAAGCGTCCGCCCTTCCCGAGCTTTATCATGAGATGGACCTCGTTCCGGCAGAGGCGCTCAACGCCCGCAAGGCGCTGAACGCCATGCCGCCGCTGATCAAGGGCTATATGCGCCTTGGCGCCATGTTTGGCTCCGGCGCGGTCGTGGACCATGCCTTCAATACCACAGACGTCCTCGTGGTCCTGCCGGTTTCGTCCATCGCCGGTCGTTACATCAGCTATTATGGCGGCGAGGCCGAGCGCATCAACGGCTGACCGGGTTTTGGCGCAGCCGGGCGGGATGTTCCTGTGGGCAGCGTCCCCGCGCGTGTTGTGTTGAGGTGGAGATTGCCGCTAGTGTCGGCGCTCCTTTTCCGCAACACGATATGACATCGGCAGGCCATTGACGGACGTTCTGACAACCGCTTCCCTGATCTCGGAAGAGAGCCGCGCGACGGCCACTCCGATGATGGAGCAATATATCGAGATCAAGGCGAACAATCCCGGTTCGCTGCTGTTCTACCGCATGGGCGATTTTTACGAATTGTTCTTCGACGATGCGGTCGAAGCCTCCCGCGCTCTCGGCATCACACTGACGAAACGCGGCCAGCATATGGGTCATGATATCCCCATGTGCGGCGTCCCCGTCCATGCGGCGGATGATTATCTCCAGAAACTCATCCTGCGCGGTTATCGCGTCGCCGTCTGCGAGCAGGTGGAAGATCCGGCGGAAGCCAAGAAGCGCGGTTCTAAATCCGTGGTCAAGCGTGATGTGGTGCGGCTTGTCACGCCCGGTACGCTGACCGAAGAAAAACTGCTGTCGCCGACGGAATCCAACTATCTGATGGCGCTTGCCCGCATTCGCGGCAGTGCCGAGGCGCAGTTCGCGCTGGCTTGGATCGATATTTCCACCGGCGTCTTTCGTCTGGCGGAGACAACGCTGACACGGCTGCTCGCCGATATATGGCGCATCGATCCGCGTGAGCTGATCGTTGCCGACAGCCTGTTCCATGACGAGGAACTGCGGCCGGTCTTCGATGTGCTTGGCCGCGTGGCGGTGCCGCAGCCGGCAATCCTCTTCGACAGCGCCACGGCGGAAGGGCGCATCGCCCGTTACTTCAACGTTTCGACACTGGATGGTTTCGGCACCTTTTCGCGGGTGGAAATGGCGGCCGCCGCCGCTGCCGTGGCCTATGTCGAGAAGACCCAGATCGCCGAGCGCCCGCCGCTCGGCGCACCGGAGCGCGAAAGTGCCGCCTCCACGCTTTTCATCGATCCCGCCACCCGCGCCAATCTGGAGCTTGTGAAGACGCTGTCCGGCGAGAGAGACGGATCGCTGCTGCATGCCCTGAACCGCACGGTAACAGGCGGCGGTGCGCGGCTTCTGGCCGAGCGGCTGATGTCGCCCTTGACCGACCCGGAAAGGATCAACGCACGCCTCGATGCCGTCGCCTATCTGATCGATGACGTTTCGCTCTGCGACGGCCTGCGTGATGCGCTGAAACAGGTTGCGGAAATGCCGCGTGCGCTCTCCCGCCTTGCGTTGGAGCGCGGTGGCCCGCGCGATCTCGGTGCCATCAGGCAGGGGCTGGCTTCGGCCGAAAGTATCGCCGCCATTCTCGACCAGGGATTGTTGCCGGACGAGCTGGCGGCGGCGCTCGCGGATTTGAAAGCCCTGCCGAGCGGTCTCGAAGCCATGCTCGGCTCGATGCTTGCCGACGATCTGCCGCTTCTGAAGCGTGATGGCGGTTTCCTGCGTGAAGGCGCCAATCCCGAACTCGACGAGGTGCGAGCGCTGCGCGATCAGTCGCGTCGGGTGATTGCCGGGTTGCAACTGAAATATGCCGACGAGACCGGCATCAAGTCGCTCAAGATCAAGCATAACAATGTGCTGGGTTATTTCATCGAGGTTACGGCGGGCAATGCCGATGTGATGATGGCGACGGACGAGGCCAAGGCGCGTTTCATCCACCGCCAGACCATGGCAGGCGCCATGCGCTTCACCACCACCGAGCTTGCCGATCTTGAAAGCCGCATCGCCAATGCCGCTGCGCAGGCTTTGACCATGGAACTGGAAGCCTTTGAGCGCATGGTCAAGGCTGTGGTGCAGCAGGCGGAAGCGATCAAGGCCGGTGCACTGGCGCTTGCTGTGATCGATGTCGCCTCGAGCCTTGCCTATCTCGCTACCGAACAGGCCTATTGCCGGCCGATCGTCGATGCTTCCATGACCTTTGCGATCAAGGGCGGGCGGCATCCGGTGGTGGAGCAGGCGTTGCGGCGGCAGTCTGCCGGACCATTCATCGCCAACAACTGCGATCTGTCGGCCGTCAACGGCGGCAAGAACGGTGCGATCTGGCTGCTGACCGGCCCGAATATGGGCGGTAAATCGACCTTCCTGCGCCAGAATGCGCTGATCGCCATCCTCGCGCAGATCGGCTCCTTCGTTCCGGCGGACGCCGCCCATATCGGCGTTGTCGACCGGCTGTTTTCCCGTGTCGGTGCCTCCGACGATCTGGCGCGCGGCCGCTCGACCTTCATGGTGGAAATGGTGGAAACCGCCGCCATTCTCAATCAGGCGACGGATCGCTCGCTGGTCATTCTGGACGAGATCGGCCGGGGCACGGCGACTTTTGACGGTCTTTCCATCGCCTGGGCGGCGGTAGAGCATCTGCACGAGGTCAATCGCTGCCGTGGTCTCTTCGCCACCCATTTCCACGAATTGACGGTGCTGTCGGAAAAACTCGGCCGCCTTTCCAATGCCACGATGCGGGTGAAGGAGTGGGAAGGTGACGTCATCTTCCTGCACGAAGTCGGACCGGGTGCTGCGGATCGTTCCTATGGCATTCAGGTGGCGCGGCTTGCGGGCTTGCCTGCCTCGGTGGTGGAGCGCGCCCGCGAGGTGCTGACGAAGCTTGAAGATGCCGACCGCAAGAACCCGGCCAGCCAGCTCATCGACGATCTGCCGCTGTTCCAGATCGCGGTTCGCCGCGAGGAAACCCGCAAGGCCGGACCGTCGAAGCTGGAGGAGGCCCTGAAAGGCTTCAACCCTGACGAAATGACGCCGCGAGAGGCATTGGACGCGCTCTATGCGTTGAAGAAAGAACTTGGCAAGGCTTGAAGGGATAGATTGCCTGTCCATCGCCTTTAAAACTCGCTATAGGACACTCCCATCGCAAGTGGTGGGATTTCCCACAGGACATGGATACCGGCATAGATGGCCATCAAGGACCTGGATTTTTCCGACATTCTCGATGTATCGGCGCTGAAGCGCGAATGCGACATCATCTTCAAGGAAGACGGCAAACGCATTGCCGATATTCGCTCCGATCTGCTGCCGATCTTTCGAAAGGCCAGCACGGAAGGCCGGGAAAAGGCCAGAGAACTGTTGAAAGCCGATGGCAGTGGCATCGATTGCGCCAGACGCATCTCCTGGCTTCAGGATCGGCTGATCGAAATCCTCTATGATCTCGCCTGCCAATATGTCTATCCGAAAGATACGCCGCAGATCGCGGTTGCCGCAGTCGGCGGTTATGGTCGTGGCACGCTGGCGCCGGGATCGGATATCGACCTCCTGTTCCTGCTGCCGGCCAAGAACACACCTGACATGCACAAGGCCGTGGAGTTCGTGCTCTACCTCCTCTGGGATCTCGGTTTCAAGGTCGGCCACGCCACCCGCACGGTGGATGAATGCATCCGCCTGTCCAAATCCGATATGACGATCCGCACCGCCATTCTGGAAGTGCGGGCGATCTGCGGTAAAAAATCCCTGACCGACGATCTCGAAAAACGCTTCGAGTCGGAAGTCGTCACCGGCACCGGCCCGGAATTCATCGCCGCAAAGCTCGCCGAGCGCGACCAGCGCCATCGCAAGGCGGGCGATACGCGTTATCTGGTGGAGCCCAACGTCAAGGAAGGCAAGGGCGGGTTGCGCGACCTGCACACGCTGTTCTGGATCGCCAAATATTATTATCACGTCCGCGATACGGCCGATCTGGTGAAGCTCGGCGTTCTGTCGCGGCGCGAACTCAGGCTGTTCGAAAAGGCCGATGATTTTCTCTGGGCCGTCCGTTGCCAGATGCATTTCATCACCAACAAGGCCGAAGAGCGCCTTTCCTTCGACATTCAGCGCGAAATCGCCGATGCGCTGGGGTATCAGCCGCGCCCGGGCCTTTCCGCCGTCGAACGCTTCATGAAGCATTATTTCCTCGTGGCGAAAGATGTGGGCGATCTGACCCGCATCGTCTGCGCTGCCCTTGAAGACCGGCAGGCGAAGGACGTGCCGGGTCTTTCCGGCGTCCTCAGCCGCTTCGCCCATCGTGTTCGCAAGATTCCCGGCTCGGTGGAATTCGTCGAGGATCGCGGCCGCATCGCGCTCGCCAAGCCGGACGTCTTCAAGAACGACCCGGTCAATCTGATCCGGCTGTTCCACATTGCCGATATCAACAATCTCGAACTGCATCCCGATGCGTTGCGTGTCGTCACCCGCTCGCTGTCGCTCATCAATGACGAGCTGCGGGAAAACGAAGAGGCAAACCGGCTTTTCCTGTCGATCCTGACCTCGCGGCGCGATCCAGCGCTGACGCTGCGCCGCATGAACGAGGCCGGCGTGCTCGGCAAGTTCATTCCCGAATTCGGCAAGATCGTCGCGATGATGCAGTTCAACATGTATCATCACTATACGGTGGACGAGCATTTGATCCGCTCCGTCGGCGTGCTGTCGGAAGTGGACAAGGGAACGGCCATCGATGCCCACCCGCTCGCCAACCAGCTGATGCCGAGCGTCGAGGAACGCGAGGCGCTTTATGTCGCCGTTCTGTTGCACGATGTGGCAAAGGGCCGGCAGGAAGACCACTCGATTGCCGGCGCGCGCGTGGCCCGCAAGCTCTGCCAGCGTTTTCGCCTGACCGGCAAGCAGACCGAAACGGTGGTCTGGCTGATCGAGCAGCATCTTCTGATGTCCATGGTCGCCCAGACGCGCGATCTGCACGACCGCAAGACCATCACCGATTTCGCCGACAAGGTGCAGTCCATGGAGCGGCTGAAGATGCTGCTCATCCTCACGGTCTGCGATATCCGCGCCGTTGGTCCGGGTGTCTGGAACGGCTGGAAGGGGCAGCTGCTGCGCTCGCTTTATTACGAGACCGAACTGCTGCTGTCGGGCGGCTTCTCGGAAGTCTCCCGCAAGGAGCGCGCACAGATCGCCCGGCAGGCGCTGTACGACGCACTCGACGACTGGGGCCAGAAGGCGCGGCGCAAATATACCAAGCTGCACTACGAGCCCTATCTGCTGACGGTCGCGCTGGAAGACCAGATACGCCACACCCGCTTCATCCGTGAGGCCGACAAGCAGGAAAAAGCGCTGTCGACCATGGTGCGCACCCATTCCTTTCATGCCATCACCGAAATTACTGTGCTGGCGCCCGACCATCCGCGCCTGCTGTCCATCATCACCGGCGCCTGTGCGGCGGCCGGCGCCAATATTGCCGATGCGCAGATTTTCACGACGTCCGATGGGCGGGCGCTGGATACGATCCTCATCAACCGCGAATTTCCGATCGATGAGGACGAGACGCGGCGCGGCAACAATGTCGGCAAGCTCATCGAGGAGGTTCTCTCCGGCAAGCAACGCCTGCCGGAAATGATCGCTACCCGCACCAAGAGCCGCAAGAAGAAAAGCGCCTTCACTATTCCGCCCTCCGTCATCATCTCCAACGGGCTGTCGAACAAGTTCACCGTCATCGAAGTGGAATGCCTCGACCGGCCGGGGCTTCTGGCTGACATGACGGCTGTGATCGCCGACCTGTCGCTCGATATTCACTCCGCCCGCATCACCACCTTCGGTGAAAAGGTCATCGATACCTTCTATGTGACTGATCTCTTCGGCCAGAAGGTGACGAACGACAACCGCCAGGCCAGCATCGCCACGCGCCTGAAGGCCGTGATGAGCGAGCAGGAAGACGAATTGCGAGACCGTATGCCGAACGGCATCATCGCCCATCCAGACGTGGCGGCCCTGCCGGCCGCGCGCACGGCAAAGGCTTGAGATTATGAGCCTGATCGGCAAGTTCGCCACCGTCGGCACCGCCACGCTCGGCAGCCGCATCTTCGGCTTCCTGCGCGAAACCCTGATGGCAGCCGCCGTCGGCACCGGCCCGGTGGCGGATGCCTTCAATGCCGCTTTCCGTTTCCCCAATACCTTTCGGCGGCTGTTTGCCGAAGGTGCGTTCAACTCGGCTTTCGTGCCGCTTTTTGCCAAGGAGATCGAGGCGAATGGCATGGAAGGCGCGAGGCGCTTTTCCGAGGAAGTCTTCGGCGTCCTGTTCACCGTGCTTCTGGCTTTGACGATCCTGATGGAACTGTCGATGCCGTTCATCGTGCGCACGGTGATCGCGCCGGGCTTTCTGGAAGACCCGGTGAAATTCGACAACACCGTCCATCTCGCAACCATCATGTTCCCCTATCTCGCCTGCATGTCTCTGGCGGCAATGATGGGCGGCATGCTGAACTCGCTGCATCGTTATTTCGCAGCGGCAATTGCTCCCGTTTTCCTCAACATCATCCTCATCGGCGTGCTCGCTTTGGCATGGTGGAAGAATTACGATCCGCTTCAGGTGGGTTATGCGCTCTCCTGGGGCGTGATGGCGGCGGGCCTGGTGCAGCTTGCCATCGTCTGGATCGCCGTGCGCAATGCCGGCATGCGCATCGGTTTCCGCAGGCCCCGGCTGACGAAGAATGTACAGCGCCTTCTGGTTCTTGCCCTGCCGGCAGCGATTACCGGCGGCATCACCCAGATCAATCTGCTGATCAACACCAATATCGCCTCTGCCGGCGAAGGCGTGATCTCGTCACTTGCCTATGCGGACCGCATTTACCAGCTCCCGCTCGGCGTCGTCGGCATAGCAGTGGCCACCGTGCTTCTGCCGGAACTGGCGCGGGCGTTGCGCGGCGGGCATATGGTGGAGGCCGGGAGCCTGCAGAACCGCTCGGTCGAGTTCGTGCTGTTCCTGACATTGCCGGCTGCCGCAGCACTTCTCGTCATGGCGGAGCCTATCGTTCGTTTTCTTTATGAACGTGGCAACTTCTCGCCTTCGGCCACCGTCACCGTCGCGCAAATCCTTGGCATTTATGGTCTAGGCCTGCCGGCTTTTGTGTTGATCAAGGCATTCATTCCCGGCTTTTTCGCCCGCGAGGATACCCGCACGCCAATGATCTTCGCGGCGATTTCCGTCGTCGTGAACGTCTCCCTGGCGCTGACACTGTTTCCGCGTCTTGGGGGCCCGGGCATCGCCATTGCCGAAATCACCGCCGGCTGGGTGAACGCCGCCCTGCTGTTTGGCATGCTCCTGTGGCGCGGTCACTGGCAGGTGGATATTCCGCTGCTCACCCGCATTCCGCGTTTGCTGCTGGCTGCGGCCTTGATGGCCGGTTTCGTGCACTATGCGCTGACCTATTTGACTTTCGAACTGTCTTCCGCCTCGTCCATTTTCGTGCGTGCGGGCACCATCATGGCTCTCGTCTTCGCGGCCATGCTGGTTTATTTTGTGCTCGCTTTCGTTTCCGGCGGTGCCGATATCGGCATGGTCAAGCGAGCCATCCGCAAGCGCGGCAAAAAGAACGTCGAAACGGAGGCGGGCTGATGTCCTTTGCCGAAAACCGCCGCATCGCGCTCGTCACGCTTGTCGTGGACGATTACGATCGGGCGAAGGCGTTTTATTGCGACATTCTCGGGTTCGAATGCCTTTCCGATCAGCCGCTTGGCGACGGCAAGCGGTGGCTGGTGGTGAAGCCGCAAGGAACCGATGGCGGCGGCCTGCTGCTTGCCGAGGCGGATGGTGAACCGCAGATGCTTGCCATCGGCAACCAGACCGGCGGGCGCGTCGGATTTTTCCTGCACACCGATAATTTCCAGCGCGATTACGAGACCATGCTCGCTCGTGGCGTGCGCTTTCTGGAAGAACCGCGCCACGAGGTTTACGGCTCCGTTGTGGTCTTTGCCGATCCTTATGGAAATCGCTGGGATCTTCTGGAACCGCGCGGCTGACATGCCCTGAAACCGCTTGATTGCTGGGGGCTGCGGGTGCATAAGCGCGCGTGCAATTCCAACCATGGGGCGGGGCCCTCCACAAGCCTTTTCGAGGACGACAATGAACGCATTCAAGCCGCTGGTTTTCTCGGGCGTCCAGCCGACCGGCAATCTGCATCTCGGTAATTATCTCGGCGCGATCCGCAAATTCGTGGCGCTGCAGGAAGATAACGACTGCATCTACTGCGTCGTCGATATGCATGCCATCACCGCCCAGCTCGTTCACTCGGACCTGAAGGCGCAGACCCGTTCGATTGCGGCCGCTTTCATCGCCGCGGGTATCGATCCCGTAAAACATATCGTCTTCAACCAGTCGGCCGTGCCGCAGCATGCGGAATTGGCATGGGTGTTCAACTGCGTGGCGCGCATCGGCTGGATGGAGCGCATGACGCAGTTCAAGGACAAGTCCGGCAAGAATGCCGAGCAGGTGTCGCTCGGCCTGCTGGCCTATCCGAGCCTGATGGCCGCCGACATCCTTGTCTATCGCGCCACGCATGTTCCCGTCGGTGATGACCAGAAGCAGCATCTGGAACTTGCCCGCGATATCGCCCAGAAATTCAATATCGATTTCGGCGATCATATCCGCAAGGCCGGCCTCGGCCTCGACATCACCGTGGGCGATGAGCCGGTGCATGCCTATTTCCCGATGGTGGAGCCGTTGATCGGCGGCCCGGCGCCGCGCGTGATGTCGCTCAAGGACGGCACCAAGAAAATGTCGAAGTCCGACCCTTCCGATCTGTCGCGCATCAACCTGATGGATGATGTCGACGCGATCTCGAAGAAGATCAAGAAGGCGAAGACCGACCCGGACGCGCTGCCGAGCGAAGTGGAAGGCCTGAAGGGTCGCCCCGAGGCCGAAAACCTCGTCGGCATCTATGCCGCGCTTTCCGACAGGACCAAGGCTGATGTTCTTTCCGAATTCGGCGGACAGCAGTTCTCGGCCTTCAAGCCGGCCCTCGTCGAGCTTGCGGTCAATGTTCTGGCCCCCGTCAACAACGAGATGCGCCGCCTTCTCGATGATCCGACCCATATCGACGCCATCCTCAAACAGGGCGGCGAGCGGGCACGCACCATTGCCGAAAAGACGATGAACGAGGTGCGCGACATCATCGGCTTCCTGCGCTGACAGGTCGCCGCTGCGCGAATGCGGCGGGCGGTTTGCGCCTGCCGTGATTTGATATAATCTCCGCCCGAACCGTCGGGCGGTTTCTCGGATCACGGCGGACCTAAGGGAGTGCGGAATGGTTTCAAAACGGCTGTCGCGTCTGGAAGGGCATCGTCGCAAATTTCTCGCTGTTATCGATGACACACCGGAATGCGAAAGGGCCGTGCACTATGCCGGTCGTCGCGCCAAGAACTCCAATGGCGGGCTGGTGCTGCTCTACATGATCCCGGAAGGCGATTTCCAGCAATGGCTGGGTGTCGAACAGATCATGCGGGCCGAGGCGCGTGAGGAGGCGGAAGCCACGCTTGCCAAGATCGCCCAGAAGGTGCGCGAGACCATCGGCATCGAGCCGGAAGCGGTGATCCGCGAAGGCAGCGCCACCGAGCAGATCCACGGGCTGATCGAGGAAGACCGCGATATAGCCATTCTGGTGCTCGCGGCTGGCTCGACGAAGGAAGGGCCGGGACCGCTCGTCTCCTCCATCGCCGGGCGAGGGGCGGCTTTCCCCATTCCTGTCACCGTGCTGCCGGATACATTGTCGGATGAGGAAATCGACGCTCTCTGCTGATCCGGGTCCCGGACAAGATTTAGGGGCTGACGATTTCTTGAATGTAATTATCATGTCAGGGCTTGAAGTGAAGCTTCGCCGGGCGTATTTTTTGGAAAAGTTCTAAATTGCGGGGCGTGAACGGCGACCTCGAAGGAGACAGACGATGTTCATTCAGACGGAAGCCACGCCGAACCCCACGACGTTGAAGTTCCTGCCGGGCAAAGTGGTGCTGGAAAGCGGTACGGCTGAGTTTCTCAACCCGTCGCAGGCGCAGGCTTCGCCACTGGCGGAACGCCTCTTCACCATTCCGGGCGTGACCGGCGTTTATTTCGGTTTCGATTTCATCACCGTCACCAAGGACGGCGCGGAATGGCAGCACCTGAAGCCTGCTATTCTGGGCTCGATCATGGAGCACTTCATGTCTGGCCGCCCGATCATGGGCACGGCTGTTGCGGCCGAAGTGTCGGATGAGGAGGGCGAATTCTTCGAAGAGGGTGACGAAACCATCGTCGCCACCATCAAGGAGTTGCTGGATACCCGCGTCCGCCCCGCCGTGGCGCAGGATGGCGGCGACATCACCTTCCGCGGTTTCCGCGATGGTACCGTGTTCCTGAACATGAAGGGCGCCTGCTCGGGTTGCCCGTCCTCCACCGCCACGCTGAAGCATGGCGTTCAGAATCTGCTTCGCCATTTCGTGCCGGAAGTGCGCGAAGTCGAAGCGGTATAAAAGCGCAAGCCAGGCCACCATGATTGTTCTCGCACTCGACACCTCAGGTGTGGATTGTTCCGCCTGCGTTTATGACAGCGCCTCCGACAGGGTGCTCGGCGAGGTATGCGAAACGATTGGCAAGGGCCATGCCGAAAGGTTGATGGCGGTGATCGACGGTGCTCTGGAGCAGGCGCAACTCTCGCTCCAGAATGTCGGGCGTATCGCCGTGACCATCGGGCCGGGGTCTTTCACCGGTATCCGCGTCGGGGTCGCCGCCGCGCGCGGCTTTGCCCTGTCGCTCGGCGTCGAGGCCGTGGGCGTCACCACGCTTGAAACGCTGGCGCTTCATCATCTGCTTGCAAATCCCGGCCGGCCCGTGGCCGTCGCGCTGGATGCCAAACGCGGCGAAGCCTATCTGCAGACATTCGGTGCGGATGGATCGCCGCTGCGCGATGCCGCGCTTCTGTCTCTGGACGACGCCAAAACGGTCACGACCGGTTTCGACGGCGCCGTTATCGGTTCAGCCGCGCCGCTTTTGGCGGGGCTGGAGGCGGGTTCGGGACCGGATCACTTCCCGATTGCCTCGGTCGCGCGTGCTGCTGCGCGCAAGCCGGCTGGCCAGCCGAAACCCGCGCCGCTCTATCTGCGCGGGCCGGATGCCCGGCCACAGACCGGTTTTGCGCTGGCACGTCAGGGCGTTGCCTGATAGGGCATTCGTCAGCCTGTGCGAATGATTCCTGTGATGCCCGATTCCTGTTATGTTTGACGACTATCTGACCTGGAAGCCCTATTTCGAGATCGTGCCGATGCAGCATGAGGATTGCGCCGCGGTGGCGGAGCTGCATGCGCTGCGCTTTCCGCGCCCTTGGAACGACGGGGAGTTTTCCGGACTGCTGACGCAAGGGTCGGTTTTCGGTGCTGTCGCACGCCAGACCAACGCCTTTTTCAGCAAGCCGCTCGGCGGTTTCGTGCTGGCGCGGGAAGTGGCGGGCGAGGCGGAAATCCTGACCGTTGCCGTGGCCGACAAGTTTGCACGCGCCGGTCTCGGCTGGCGTCTGATGCAGTCGGCCATCCGCGAGGCGATGATGCGCGGCGCCGAAACCATGTTTCTTGAGGTGGATAATAATAATGCCTCTGCGCTGGGGCTTTACAGGAAGCTCGGCTTCAAAACCGTCGCGGAACGCAAGGCCTATTACACCGCAAAGGATGGAACGAAGTCGACGGCGCTTGTCATGCGCCGCGATCTTCGCTAGTTCCCTGCGACAGGCATTTTTTCGGCGAAAGCCGCAAACCGGAATTCTCAAAAGGCCAGAAGACGTGACAGACCTTTCGAAAACGCTGGAGGAGCTTTGTGCCGAACGCGGCATGCGGATGACGGATCAACGCCGTGTCATCGCCCGCGTCCTTCAGGAGTCAGCCGACCATCCCGATGTCGAGGAGCTTTACCGCCGCTCCTCCGCCGTGGATCCGCGTATCTCGATTTCCACCGTCTACAGAACGGTGAAGCTGTTCGAGGATGCCGGCATCATCGAGCGTCACGATTTTCGCGACGGCCGCTCGCGCTATGAGACCGTGCCCGAGGAGCATCACGATCACCTGATCGACCTGAAGAACGGCGTGGTCATCGAATTTCATTCGGCCGAGATCGAGGCCCTTCAGGAAAAGATCGCTAGGGAACACGGCTTCAAGCTCGTGGATCACCGGCTGGAACTTTACGGCGTGCCGTTGAAGCCCGGCGAACACTGAGACGCCGGTGAACAAGCGGGCGTTTTTCTCATGATGTGGCTGCGGACAGCCTATATTGCGGTCGTTCTGCTGATCGTCACGCTCGTCTTGCTGCCGCTTCAACTGCTGGGCCTTGCCTTCGACTGGCGGCTTCGCCGTCGCATTCCCCGCCTCTGGCACCGCATCGCCTGCCATGTTCTCGGCATCCGCGTGCATGTGCATGGCGATGTGGAGCGGGCGAAACCGCTGATGCTGGCGGTCAATCACGCCTCGTGGAAGGACATTCTGGTTTTGGGCAGCATTGCCGACGTGGTGTTCATCGCCAAGACTGAGGTGCGGGACTGGCCGGTTTTCGGCTGGCTCGCCCGCTTGCAGAAAAGCATCTTCGTTCAGCGTGAGCAGAAACGCAGCACCGGCGCGCAGGTGAGCGAGATCGCCAGCCGCATGGCCGATGGCGAGATCGTCGTTTTGTTTCCGGAAGGCACCACTTCGGACGGCAACCGCATGCTTGCCGTCAAATCCTCGCTGTTCGGTGCGGCCTCCACCGCCGCTGAACAGGTTCCGGGCAAACTGGTTTATGTACAGCCGGTCGCCATCGCCTATACTAGGGTGCAGGGCATGGCCATGGGGCGTTACCATCGTGTCATCGCCGCCTGGCCGGGCAGCATCACGCTCGTGCCGCATCTGCTCGGCATCATCAGGGCCGGCGCCATCGATGTCGATGTGACATTCGGTGACAGCATTCCGTTTCACAGCACGGATAACCGCAAGCGCCTGGCGACCGATATCGCCGCCTCCATCCGCTCCATGCTGGCCTTCAGCCTGCGCGGCGGCTGGCGGAATTAGCGAGATCGTAGCTTTTCCGGCATTTTTCTGTTTAATCTGGTGGTGAAAAACACTAGATAGCCGCCATGACCCAGGAAACGCTTGGCCTTGACGCCCCACCCATGATCGCCCGCGAGGGTTCGAACAGCCGGAAGGTCTTCATCAAGACCTACGGCTGTCAGATGAATGTCTACGATTCCGTCCGTATGAGCGATGCGCTGGCGAAGGACGGTTACGTTCAGACGGAGGATATGGGCGAGGCGGATCTGGTTCTGCTGAACACCTGTCATATCCGCGAAAAGGCGGCTGAAAAGGTCTATTCGGCGCTTGGCCGCCTGCGCGATATGAAAAAATCGCGCGAAGAGCAGGGCCGCGAATTCATGATTGGCGTTGCCGGATGCGTTGCGCAGGCGGAAGGCGAGGAAATCCTTCGCCGTGCGCCCGCCGTCGATGTCGTCATCGGCCCACAGACCTATCATCGCCTGCCAGATGCCCTGAAGCGGGTGCGCGGCGGCGAGCGTGTCATCGAAACCGAATATGCGGTCGAAGACAAGTTCGAGCATCTGCCGGTGGCCGAAAAGGCGACGCTGCGCACGCGCGGCGTGACCGCGTTTCTGACGGTGCAGGAAGGTTGCGACAAGTTCTGTACCTTCTGTGTCGTGCCCTATACGCGCGGTTCGGAAGTTTCCCGCCCCGTGCGCCAGATCGTCGATGAGGCGATGAAGCTCGTCGATGCCGGCGTGCGCGAGATCACACTGCTCGGCCAGAACGTCAATGCCTGGCAGGGCGAAGGCCCGAAGGGCGAGAAATGGGGTTTGGCCGAACTGCTTTACCGGTTGGCGGAAATTCCCGGCCTCGCACGGCTTCGCTACACCACCAGCCATCCGCGCGACATGGACGAGCGCCTGATCGGCGCGCATCGCGATCTGCGCATCCTGATGCCCTATCTGCATCTGCCGGTGCAGTCCGGTTCGGACCGCATTCTGAAAGCGATGAACCGTCGCCATACGGGTGAGGAATATATCCAGCTTATCGAAAAAATCCGCGCCGCCCGCCCTGATATTGCCATGTCGGGAGACTTTATTGTCGGTTTCCCCGGTGAGACGGATCGCGATTTCGAAGATACGATGGCGATGGTCGAGACGGTGAAGTATGCGCAGGCCTTCTCGTTCAAATATTCCACCCGCCCCGGCACGCCGGGAGCCGATCTTACCGATCAGGTTGTGGAAGAGGTGAAGGCGGAGCGACTGGAAAGATTGCAGGCCCTGTTGCTGCGGCAGCAGAAGGAATTTGCGGAATCGCTGGTCGGAAAAACCATGGATGTGCTGCTGGAAAAGCCCGGCCGCATGCCTGAGCAGTTGATAGGTCGCTCTCCATGGCTGCAATCCGTGAATCTTGATGCAAAGACTTTGAAAATCGGTGACATTGTTAATGTACGAATCACCGCAACGGGTCCAAACAGCTTGTTTGCCGAGGTGGCAGGGAGTTAGAGTGAGGAGCCGACACTGATTGGGACAGGAGCCTGACCGCTTGAACGCACACGAATTGGTATCAAATTCATCGCGCCAGCCACGCCAAGCCGCGACCGACGCCAATCACTTCGTCCTCACGTTCGAGAATAACAGGATAGCGGGCGAGCTATTCGGTCAGTTCGATCAGAACCTGAAGCTTCTGGAACAGCGCCTCAATATCGACGCTCGCCCGCGCGGCAATTCCGTCGCCATCACCGGCGATGTCGTTGCCACCAATCAGGCCCGTCGGGCGCTGGATTTCCTTTATGAACGGCTGCTCAAGGGCGGAACCGCCGAGGTCTCCGATGTCGAAGGCGCGATCCGCATGGCCATGGCCGCAGACGACCAGCTGACCTTGCCGACGATGGAACGCAAGGCGAAGATTTCCATGGCGCAGATTTCCACCCGCAAGAAGACCATCGCTGCCCGCACGCCGACACAGGACGTCTACATGCGGGCACTGGAGCAATCCGAACTGGTTTTCGGTGTCGGCCCCGCCGGTACCGGCAAGACCTATCTTGCCGTCGCTCATGCGGCGCAGCTTCTGGAACGTGGAGCGGTTGACCGCATCATCCTGTCGCGTCCCGCCGTCGAAGCGGGTGAGCGTCTGGGCTTCCTGCCGGGCGACATGAAGGAAAAGGTCGATCCTTATCTGCGCCCGCTTTATGACGCGCTTTATGACATGATGCCGGGCGACAAGGTGGAGCGCGCCATTCAGGCGGGCGTCATCGAAATCGCGCCGCTGGCGTTCATGCGCGGCCGCACACTGGCCAATGCCGCCGTCATTCTGGACGAAGCCCAGAATACCACGACCATGCAGATGAAGATGTTCCTGACCCGCCTTGGCGAGAACGGCCGGATGATCGTGACGGGTGACCCGAGCCAGGTGGATTTGCCACGCGGCGTGAAATCCGGTCTTGTCGAGGCTCTGCAAATCCTTGGCGATGTGGAAGGTGTGTCCGTCGTGCGCTTCAAGGATGTCGATGTCGTTCGTCATCCGATGGTGGCGCGTATCGTCCGGGCTTACGAATCCCACACGGCCGTGCCGGATGAAAGCCTCGTGAAGGGCAGCTGACGTAAAGACAATGACAGCTCTGGATATTCAAATCAGCGTCGAGGCCGAAGGCTGGTCCTCGGAAGAGGACTTGGCTGCCTTTGCCACCAGGGTGCTGGATGCAGCGGTCGATTTCCTGAAGCGGGAAGAGGACCAACCCTTCCCGAAAATGCCGGTGGAACTGTCGCTGGTCTTCACCGACGACGAAAATATTCGCGAAATCAACGCTGAGTGGCGCGACAAGGACAAGGCAACCAATGTCCTGTCTTTCCCGGCTTTTCCGCTGGAGCCGGGCGGAATGCCGGGCCCCATGCTGGGCGATATCGTCATCGCGCGCGAGACGGTTGAACGCGAGGCCCTTGAACTTGAGAAGAGTTTCGGGGATCATCTGACCCATCTGCTCGTTCATGGGTTCCTGCATTTGTTCGGTTATGACCATATGGACGAGGAAGAGGCGGAAGAAATGGAGTCGCTTGAGACTCGCATTTTGGCGGTGCTTGGCCTATCTGATCCTTACGCGGGTCAGGAACCGCTTTAAATATTGTCTGGAGCCATGAACGAACATCTGCACGACCTGCCAGTGAGGGCAGAGAAAACGGCGAGCAGTCCTCTTCGGAGGAGGGCAGTAGTCACTTACGTCAAGACTTCACTGCAAAGCCGAGATCGACGATCTGGTCGCGCATCGCGCGGTTGCTGAAACCGTCACAGGGCGAGCGCCTGCGCGAGGATTTGACCGACGCGCTGATGGACGACACCGAAATCGGTGCGGCCTTTTCGCCCGAAGAACGGGCGATGCTGAACAATATCCTGCGTTTCCGCGAGGTTCGGGTCGAAGATATCATGATCCCGCGTGTGGACATCGACGGTCTCGATGAGAATATGACGATCGGCGATGCGCTGATCCTCTTCGAGGAAACCGGGCGTTCCCGCATGCCGGTCTATGACGAGACGCTGGATAATCCGAAGGGCATGATCCACATTCGCGATCTGCTGGCCTATGTCGCCAAGCAGGCCCGCAACAAACGCCGGGCCGGTTCGCGAAGCGTCGCTTACGGTGAGGTGAAGGCGCCGCGTTCACCGCGGCCGAATTTCGACCTGGCACGTGTCGATCTGGAGCAGACGGTCGCCGCTGCCGGGCTGGTGCGCAAAATTCTTTTCGCACCGCCCTCCATGCTGGCCTCTGACCTTTTGAAGACGATGCAGGCCCAGAGAACCCAGCTTGCGCTGGTGATCGATGAATATGGCGGCACCGACGGTCTCGTCAGCCACGAGGATATCGTCGAGATGGTCGTGGGTGACATCGATGACGAGCACGACAAGGACGAGGCGATGTTCTCCCGTCTTTCCGCCGATGTGCTTGTCGCGGATGCACGCGCGGAACTCACCGAACTTGCCGAGGCGATCGGGCCGGAATTCGATGTTCGTGAACATCTGGAGGAAATCGATACGCTCGGCGGTCTCATCTTCTTCGCGCTAGGCCGCATTCCGGCCAAGGGCGAGGTGGTCAGGGCCGTGCCCGGTTTCGAGTTCCAGATCCTCGATGCCGATAGCAGGCGTATCAAGGGCGTTCGTATCGTCCGCGATCACGGCTCTGAAGGTGAGGACGATCGCGCTCCAGGCGAAGCGGGCGCCAATGAGGTGATTGCGCTGCCTGCGCCGGATGTCCGCCTTATCACGCACCAGCAGAACGCCGATTAAGGAAGGTCGACGGGGTTTTCTCCGTCGCTTCCACCTTTCGACATATCAATCCGACAGGTATGAATGCCCGTGTTCGGCGTCGAAAAGAACACATGGCGCTTCGGTCGCCATGCCTCCTGTGGACTGCGAATCTTTTTTCCTTTACGTCGGGTCTGAGAGGAAATTCCGTGGCGCGGCCTTGCCGGCTGCGGGCTTTTCCGGACGCGCATAAACGGAGATGGCATGGAGCGTCTTGCAGGCAGGGTAATGCTGGCCGGCGGCATGAGCCGCGCAGTTATGGCGATTGCCGCAGGTGCGGTCGGGGCGCTCGCTTTGCCTCCATTCGGCTTTTTCGCGGCGCTGTTTTTCTCTTTCACTCTGCTTGTCTGGCTCGTGGATGGCTGCACCGGAAAACCGGGCGGCGGCCTCTTCAGCCGCATCCTGCCGGCCTTCGGCATCGGCTGGTGTTTCGGGCTTGGTTATTTCGTCGCGGGCCTGTGGTGGCTCGGCAATGCTCTCCTGCTGGAAGCCGATGAATTCGCCTGGGCGCTGCCGCTCGCCATTCTTGGTCTTCCCGCTTTTCTGGCGTTGTTTTACGGTTTTGCGGTTGCCGCAGCCAATCTCCTCTGGTCGGAGGGCCTGGGCCGTATCGCTGCACTTGCTGCCGCGTTCGGCTTTTCGGAATGGCTGCGCAGCTTCCTGGCCACCGGCTTTCCCTGGAACGCCATCGGTTACGGCATCATGCCCATCCCGATTATGATGCAGTCGGCACATCTGCTTGGCCTTTTCAGTATAACGACGCTTGCGGTTTTCATCTTCGCCTCGCCCGCGCTGATAGGCACGAAAAAAGGCATGTGGCCGGGTCTCGCCGTGGCGGGGCTGCTGCTGGCCGGCCATTTCGGTTATGGCTTCTACCGTCTCCAGACGCCGGCGGAGGTGCCTGCAGACGCGCTGACCGTTCGGATCGTGCAGCCTTCCATCGATCAGTCACGCAAGATGCTGAACGCGGACAGGGCGGAGATTTTTGGCGAGCATCTGCGGCTCTCTGCTCTGCCGCCGGGCGAAGGGAAAAAGCGCCCTGATATCATCGTCTGGCCGGAAACCTCCGTGCCGTTCATTCTGACGCAAAACCCGGATGCTCTGGCGGAAATCGCCAAAACGCTGGAGGATGGACAGGTGCTGTTCACCGGCGCCGTCAGAATGGAAGATCAGGGAGCCGGCCGCCCGCCGCGCTATTACAATTCGGTCTATGCAATCGACAGCCAGGGCGAGATCATCGGCGCGACCGACAAGGTGCATCTGACCCCCTTTGGCGAATATGTTCCCTTTGAAGGCATCCTGCGGGAATTCGGCATCGACAATGTCATTGCCCTGCCGGGCGGATTCTCCGCCGCCTCATCGCGCACGCCGCTCACGCTTCCTTCGGGCAAGACCTTCTATCCTCTCATCTGTTACGAGATCATTTTCCCGGGTGAGATGACGCCGGGGCTGGCCGGCTCGGCCGCCATCCTGAATGTGACCAATGATGGCTGGTTTGGCGATACGCCCGGCCCCTATCAGCATTTTCTGCAGGCGAGGGTCCGGGCCGTTGAGACGGGCGTGCCGGTGATTCGCGGTGCCAATACCGGAATTTCCGCTGTCGTAGACCCCTATGGCCGCATTATTGCGGGGCTCGATTACGGTCGGGTGGGAATTGTTGACGCCACTTTGAGTGGTGGGTCAAACGACGCATTTACTTACGACACACATCGGACGTATTTCTGGTTGATTTTTTCTATCTTGATGATCGTTGCGGTATTTCCCGCCTTGAGTTTCGCTCGGCGCCAGAATTGACCGGGAACCCCTGTAATTGCATAGTGAATACGTCAGTCGTAAAACAAGTTTAGACGCTGTCGAATTGCCGACTCATTTCTTCGAATAGTAATGAAGCGAGATATCAACCCTTTCCGAGTGTCAGGACCGCATGATGACCGAGAATAAGAAAAAGCCTAACCCCATCGACATTCATGTCGGAAGCCGAATTCGCCTTCGCAGAACCATGCTCGGAATGAGCCAGGAGAAGCTGGGTGAAAGTCTCGGAATTACCTTTCAGCAAATCCAGAAATATGAAAAAGGCACGAACCGCGTTGGCGCCAGTCGCCTCCAGAATATTTCCGCGATCCTCAATGTGCCCGTTTCCTTTTTTTTCGAAGATGCACCCGGCGATCAGGCTGGCGGCACACCCGGCATGGCGGAGGCGTCGAGCTCCAATTACGTGGTCGACTTTCTGTCCTCGGCTGAAGGTCTGCAGCTGAACCGCGCCTTCGTGAAGATCGCCGATCCGAAGGTTCGCCGCCGTCTCGTCGATCTCGTCAAGGCGCTCGCCGCCGAAGGTGACGCCGAGTAAGCGCAGCCCGCGCGACGCAGAAAATTTCCGGCACGGGATGCCGGGCACTCAACGGTCCGCAAGGACCGTTTTTTTGCGCTCGATTAGAAAGGAATTCTCACATAAAGATATATTTATGTGGTTGTGTCCTTGTTTTTCGTGGCCGAAATGACTAACAAACTCCAAGACCGTTCTTTGAGGGGAATCCCGCATGCGTGCCAATTATCTGTTCACCAGCGAGTCCGTGGCCGAGGGTCATCCGGACAAGGTTTGTGATCGTATTTCCGATGAAATCGTGGATCTCATCTATCGTGAAGCGTCCAAGACGGGCGTTGATCCCTGGACCGTGCGCATCGCATGCGAAACGCTTGCGACGACCAACCGCGTCGTTATCGCCGGTGAGGTTCGGGTTCCCGATACGCTTCTGAAGAAGGACAAGGACGGCAAGGTCCTCAAGGACGCCGCTGGCCATCCGGTCATCAACCCCTCGAAGTTCAAGTCCGCCGCCCGCAAGGCGATCCGCGACATCGGCTACGAGCAGGATGGTTTTCACTGGAAGACCGCCAAGATCGATGTTCTCCTGCATCCGCAGTCTGCAGACATCGCGCAGGGCGTGGACAACGCCTCCGACAAGCAGGGCGACGAGGGCGCCGGCGACCAGGGCATCATGTTCGGTTACGCCTGCAAGGAAACGCCGGACCTCATGCCGGCGCCGATTTATTATTCCCACCGTATCCTGCAGCTGCTCGCCACGGCCCGTAAAAGCGGCGAAGGCGAAGCGGCAAAGCTCGGCCCCGACGCCAAGAGCCAGGTCACGGTTCGTTACGTCGACGGCAAGGCGGCGGAAGCCGTATCCATCGTTCTGTCCACGCAGCATCTCGATGCAAGCTGGGATTCGAAGAAGGTTCGCGCCGTTGTCGAACCCTATATCCGCGAAGCTCTGGGCGACCTGAAGATCGCTGACGATTGCCAGTGGTACATCAACCCGACCGGCAAGTTCGTCATCGGCGGTCCCGATGGTGACGCCGGCCTGACGGGCCGCAAGATCATCGTCGACACCTATGGCGGCGCTGCGCCCCATGGCGGCGGTGCATTCTCCGGCAAGGACACGACCAAGGTCGACCGTTCCGCCGCCTATGCCGCCCGTTATCTCGCCAAGAACGTCGTGGCTGCCGGCCTTGCCGAGCGCTGCACGATCCAGATTTCCTACGCAATCGGCATCGCCCAGCCGTTGTCGATTTATGTCGATCTGCATGGCACCGGCAAGGTCAGCGAAGATCAGGTCGAGGCCGCGATCCGCAAGGTCATGGATCTGTCGCCGTCGGGCATTCGCCGTCATCTCGATCTCAACAAGCCGATCTACGCCAAGACGTCTTCCTACGGCCATTTCGGCCGCAAGGCTGGCCGTGACGGCTCCTTCTCCTGGGAGAAGCTCGATCTGGTGAAGCCGCTCAAGGAAGCTTTGAGCGCTTGAAGCATTTCCAGTAAAATTGCGTAGCGGTTTTACGTCCGGAAAATGCGTCAACCAGATATCGCGCTTGTTATTTGACGGCGATTGAGAGATACCGTCACCAACTTTTGTAACCCGCACAGCGCCTCATGTGGCGCTGTGCGGGTTAAGTCTATTTGTTCTTGAGAGTATGAGATGACGGAAGAACGGCGTTCGCGCGCGACGGAAGCGTTTTTTGGCAGACGCAAGGGCAAGCCCCTGCGCAATCAGCAGGTCGATACAATCGAGAACCTGTTGCCTTTGCTGAAAATCGATCTGGAAAGCGCCCCGCCGCAAAATCTCGCCGCTCTTTTCCCCGCGGATGTGCGGTCGGTCCGTCTGGAGATCGGTTTCGGCGGCGGCGAGCATCTCGCCCACCGCGCGGTTGAAAACCCGGAGACGGGTTTCATCGGCGTGGAACCCTTCGTCAATTCCATGGCCAAGCTGCTCGCCGCCGTGCGCGAACGCGAGTTGATGAATATCCGCCTTTACGACGATGATGCGACGCAATTGCTGGACTGGCTGCCCGAGGGATCGATCGATCATATCGACCTTCTCTATCCTGACCCGTGGCCGAAGAAGAAGCACTGGAAGCGTCGTTTCGTTTCAGACGTCAACCTTGCCCGCTTCCATCGCGTGCTGAAACCCGGCGGAAAGTTCTGCTTCGCTTCCGATATCGATACCTACGTCAACTGGACGCTGCAGCATTGCGCCCGCCATGGCGGCTTCGAATGGACGGCGGCGAGTGCTGATGACTGGCGCACGCCCTACGCCAACTGGCCGGGCACGCGTTATGAGAACAAAGCGAAAAGAGAAGGCCGCAGCTCGGCCTATCTCACCTTCATTCGTCGTTGAGCGGCTGATCCCTTAGAGTGCCGCATCCACTTCCGCTGCCAGCGGAATGGAAGGCTGGGCGCCGGCGCGGGTGCAGGCGAGCGAACCTGCCACGGCAGCGCGCTTCAGCGCCCTTTCGAAATCCATACCCTGATCGAGGCTGGCGGCGAGATAACCGCAGAAGGTGTCGCCCGCACCGACCGTATCGACCGGTTCGATCTTGAGGCCGGAAGCCCGGAAAACCTTGCCGTTGCGCATGGCGATCACGCCATCGGCACCAAGCGTCACGATCAATGTCTGGCCGGTCCTGTCATGTAGGGCTTTCAGTTCGGTTTCCCGCTCAGAACCGGAAAGGCCGTTCTTTCCGATCAGCAATTCGAACTCGGTTTCATTGGCGATGACGATATCGGCAAGGCCCGCAAGGCGCGGCCCATCGGCGGTCAGTGGCGCAGTATTGATGACGGTGGTGACGCGCTTTGCCTTCGCAGCCGTCAGCGCCGCTTCGATAGCGGGCGCGGGTATCTCGAACTGCAGCATCAAAATATCGCCCGCTGACATTTCCGACAGGGCTTTCGCGGCGTCGGATGCGGAGACTTCACCATTGGCGGCGGGAATGACCGAGATCATGTTTTCCCCGCCTTCGCCGATAAGGATCACTGCCGTCCCCGTAGGGCCGGGCGTGGTCTTCACCAATGAGAGATCGGTGCCGGCGTCGCGCAGCAATGTCAGCGCCGGCGCGGCAAAGGTGTCATCGCCCGCAGCGCCGGCCATCTTGACCGTGGCGCCCGCACGCCGTGCGGCTAACGCCTGGTTGGCTCCCTTGCCGCCGGCGGCCGTGGAGAAGGTCTCGCCCGTCACGGTTTCACCGGGCTTTGGCAGGCGTTTGGCGGTGGCGACGAGGTCCATGTTGATGGAGCCGAAAACAGTAATCATGGAGGGCGTATCCGTATAGAATTCAAGCAAGGCGGCGACTTTGCCCGAGCGGATCACTCGTCGTCAACCACCCGCAACTTTGCCGTTCCCGCCCTGTTCTCGGCAAAGCGTCGAGCCTGCTCGATTTCCCCATGCGAAGTCTCTTTTTCCGTCGGTGAAAAATCGAGACCTTCGATTTTCTGGCCGCGCGCCAGCACCTTGTCGGAGGAGATCAGCATCATATCGATATCTTTTTGGGCCAATCCAAAATGGGCCTGCAGCTTGCGCGTCCGGTCGTCCAGCCGCCGCACATCGTCCATGAGCAATGCCACTTCACCCTGGATGAGATGTGCCTGCTCGCGCATGCGCTGATCCTTGAGCACGGACTGGATGACCTGTACCGACAGCATCAAGAGCGACGGCGAAACGATGACGACACGGGCGCGGTGAGCGCGTTGCACCAGATATTCGAAATGCTGGTGAATATCGGCGAAGATCGATTCGGACGGCACGAAGATGAAGGCCGTATCCTGCGTCTCGCCGCGGATGAGGTATTTCTCGGCCACATCGCGAATATGCACTTCCATATCGCGGCGAAACTGCTGCACGGCGGCGCGTTTGGTTTCGGGCGTCTCGTCCGCCTTGATGGCGTTCCATGCCTCCAGCGGAAACTTGGCGTCGATGACGAGCGGCGGAGCATTGTTGGGCATTTTGATGGTGCAGTCCGGCCGGTAGCCGTTCGAAAGCGTCGGCTGCAACTGGAAGGCTCCGGCCGGAAGCGCATCGGCAATCAACGTCTCCATGCGGGCCTGTCCAAAGGCGCCGCGTGTCTGCTTGTTGGAAAGGATGGCCTGAAGCCCGACTACGTCCTTCGCCAGATCCTGAATATTGCCCTGCGCGGCGTCGATGACCGCGAGGCGCTCCTGCAGGCGGCTCAGATTCTCATGCGTCGACCGGGTCTGCTCCGTCAGTGTTTCGCCAAGGCGCTGCGACATGCCGTCGAGGCGCTGGTTCAGCGTCTGGCTCATCTCGGTCTGGCGGGTGCCGAGCGTTTCCGCCATGGCGGCGATGCGGCCATGCAGTTCGGACTGTGTTTTGAGGAGGTCGGAGATTTCGCCATCCGCACCCGCTTTTTTCGCGCGGCTCGCCGTCACCAGCCAGGTGGTGACCAGACCGAAAACCAGAGCCGCGAGCAGCGCGCCGAAGCTGATGTCGACGGAGCCGGCCCGCAGCGCGGGATCGAGGAGAACGGAGAAATCTATGCTCATGATTAAATCTAGCAGGTTTCTTGTGATTCGGAAGATCAAAACAAGAACATTCCTACGGCGGAAATGAGTCGGGCGGGGCGGATGCCGGAGGCGGTTTGAACCTCGTGTTTTTTATTTCCTCCGCGCAAGAGATACGTTATGGGAAGCCATGACCATCAAACCGCTTATCATTTTGCCCGATCCCGTGTTGCGCCAGCAATCGAAGCCCATCGAAAAGGTGGATGCCGAGGTGCTGCGTCTTGCCGACGACATGCTGGAAACCATGTATGATGCGCCGGGTATCGGCCTCGCTGCCATTCAGATCGGCGTGGCGCGCCGCATGTTGGTGATCGACGTTGCGCGTGAAGGCGAGGAAAAGACCCCGATCGTCTTCATCAATCCGGAAATCCTAAAGGTGTCGGACGATGTCTCGACCTATGAGGAAGGCTGCCTCTCCATCCCCGATTATTACGCCGAGGTCGAGCGTCCTGCGTCGCTCACGGTGCAATATGTCGGCCGTGACGGCAAGCAGCAGACGGTCGAGGCGGATGGCCTGCTCGCCACCTGCCTGCAGCATGAGATCGATCACCTGAACGGCGTTCTCTTCATCGACCATATTTCGCGGCTGAAGCGCGACATGGTCATCAAGAAATTCACGAAAGCGGCCCGCGCAAAGATCTGATCCGTCCTCTCTGGACCGGAATGGACGACAGGGCAGGGGGCGACGATGGCTCTTCGCATCATTTTTATGGGTACGCCGGAATTTTCCGTTCCCACCTTGCGTGCACTGGTGGAGGCCGGCCACGAGATCGTTGCGGTCTACACCCAGCCGCCGCGTCCCGGCGGCCGTCGTGGCCTCGATCTGCAGAAGTCCCCGGTGCATCAGGCCGCCGAACTGCTGGGCCTGCCCGTGCTGACGCCGGTGAATTTCAAGGCAGAGGAAGATCGCCAGCAGTTCCGGGATTTCAATGCCGATGTAGCGGTCGTCGTGGCTTACGGGCTGCTGCTGCCGGAAGCGATCCTCAGCGGCACGCGCCTTGGCTGTTATAACGGCCACGCCTCGCTGCTACCGCGCTGGCGCGGTGCTGCCCCCATCCAGCGGGCCATCATGGCCGGCGATGCCGAGACCGGCATGATGGTCATGAAAATGGAAAAGGGGCTCGATACCGGCCCCGTCGCGCTGACCGCCAAGGTCGCGATCGATGAGAACATGACCGCGGGAGAATTGCATGACAGCCTGATGCTGGCCGGAGCGCGGCTGATGCGGCAGGCTATGGACAAGCTGGAAGCCGGCGACCTGCCGCTCGTCACGCAGGCGGAAGAAGGCGTTCTCTACGCCGCGAAGATCGACAAGGGCGAGACCCGCATCGATTTTTCGAGGCCGGCGCAGGATGTGCATAATCACATTCGCGGCCTTTCGCCGTTTCCCGGCGCATGGCTGGAAATGGACATCGGTGGCAAGGCGGAGCGCGTGAAGGTTCTGGCCTCCGAACTGGCAAGCGGCATGGGAGAAGCGGGCGCGGCGCTCGATGACGCCCTTACCATTGCCTGCGGCAGCGGCGCCGTGCGGCTCACCCGTCTGCAGAAGGCGGGCGGCAAGCCGATGTCGGCGGCAGATTTCGTGCGCGGCACACCGGTTCCGACCACAACGAGGCTCGGCTGATGCCACGTTTCCGCATGACCGTCGAATATGACGGCACGCCTTATTATGGCTGGCAGAGACAGGATAACGGCCCCTCGGTTCAGGGTGCGCTGGAGGCTGCGGTTCGCTCGTTGACGGGAGAGAGCGTCTCCATTCGCGGCGCCGGCCGCACCGATTCCGGCGTGCATGCCGTCGGGCAGGTCGTCCACGTCGATCTTTCCCGAGACTGGGAGCCCTACAAGCTTCGCAACGCCCTCAATGCGCATCTCGCCATGGCGGGCGAAGCGGTGGCCGTCCTCGACGCCGCTTCCGTGACCGAGGATTTCGACGCCCGGTTTTCCGCCCTTCGTCGGCACTACCTTTACCGCATCATCTGCCGCAAGGCCCGGCTGGCGCTGGAGCACAAGCGGGCATGGTGGGTGTCGAAGGACATGGACCATGAGCGCATGCATGAAGCCGCCCAGATGCTCGTCGGCCGGCATGATTTCACTACCTTCCGCTCCGTGCATTGTCAGGCGAACAGCCCGGTGCGCACGCTCGACCGGCTGGATGTGACGCGCACCGGCGATCTCATCGAGATACGTGCGACCGCGCAGAGCTTCCTGCATAACCAGATACGTTCTTTCGCGGGCACGCTGAAACTGGCGGGCGAAGGCACCATGACGCCGGAGGATGTGCGTGCCGCGCTGGAGGCGCGCGATCGCAAGGCCTGCGGCCCGGTCGCGCCGCCGGACGGTCTCTATTTCATGCAGGTCGATTATCCCGACGTCATTCCGCCGCGTCACAGGTACCCTGAAGCCGATATGGCTGAGGACGCGGACTGACCGCTAAAACCCACGCCGGCTCTCAGGCCGGATAAACGCCGAGAAAACGCTGCAGCGCTTCCGACAGAAGCATGCCGGGCACCAGCAGCGTCATGACGATGGCCGAGACGAGCAGCGACTGGTCGCGGATGAAGAACCGCACGATCCGCGAGAAGGCGAAGACCAGCGACAGAAGCAGCGCCAACCAGAGAATGGCGATCAGCCCCTGCAAGGGCGGCAGGAAGAATGCGATCAGGATCAGAACCGCATAGGCGTAGGAAAAAGGCAGCGACAGCCAGTTCATGGTGGTGACGAGCGGCGCGAATTTTTCCCGTGCGCCGAAGGCAAACAGCAGCATGCCGATCAACAGCAGCGGCACGATCCAGCAGATGGCCTCGACCATCGCCAGACGAAAGAAGAAGATGAAGCCCGTTCCGGTGCCCGGCGGATAGCTGGCGAGGAAGGCGGCGCGCAGCCACAGCCATGAAACCAGCATGGCGGGCAGGCACCAGAGGGCGGAATAGAAGGATCGCCACATGCCGCGCTCTGAAAGGTCCAGATAACGTGCGCCATTATGGTCGCCGAGCAGCAGAAGCCACAGGCCCGTCAGATAGAGCCTTATTTCACTTGCCGTCGGCATGGGCGAACCAGCGTTCGATAAAGGTCTCGTAAATGCGCGTCAGCGTTTCGAGATCGGCAACCGCCACACGCTCGTCGACCATATGCATGGTCTGCCCGACGAGGCCGAATTCCACCACCGGGCAATAATCCTTGATGAAGCGTGCATCCGAGGTGCCGCCGGTGGTCGAAAGCTTGGGTTCCTTGCCCGTCACGGCTTCCACCGCGCCGGAAAGCGACGAGATGAGAGCATTGTTCCGGGTAAGAAAGACATGGGCCGGGCGGTCGGCCCAGACGATGTCGTACTTCACCGGTGCACGGTCGGGGCGAAGCTCACCTTCCGCCGCGGCGGCATCGAGGCGGCGGACGATTTCCGCTCGAAGGCTCTCTGCAGTCCACGTATCGTTGAAACGGATGTTGAAGGAGGCCGTCGCCCGCGCCGGGATTACATTGGTGGCGGCATTGCCGGTATCGACGGTCGTTACTTCCAGGTTGGAGGGCTGGAAATTGTCGGTGCCATGATCGAAGGGCGGGTGCATCAGCGCGTGGGTCAGTTGCAGCAGACCGCGAATGGGATTGTCGGCGAGATGCGGATAGGCGGCATGGCCCTGCACGCCATGGACCGTGATGCGGCCGGAAAGCGATCCCCGGCGGCCGATCTTGATCATGTCGCCAAGCTGGTCGGGATTGGTCGGCTCGCCCACCACGCAGGCATCCCATGTCTCGCCCTTGGCGGCCGCCCATTCCAGCAGCTTGGAGGTGCCGTTGATCGACGGGCCTTCCTCATCGCCTGTAATCAGGAAAGAAACGGACCCCCGCGGCTTGCCGTGTCTTTCGATATGGCGCGCGATGGCTGCAACGAAACAGGCGATGCCGCCCTTCATGTCCACTGCACCGCGACCGAACATTTCGCCACCGGCGATTTCGGCCGCAAAGGGCGGATGGCTCCATGCGGCCTCATCGCCCACCGGAACGACATCCGTATGGCCCGCAAACATCAGATGCGGGCCCTCGGTGCCGAGACGGGCGTAAAGGTTCTCCACGTCAGGCGTTCCCGCCTCGCTCGCCACCATCCTGTCCACCTGGAAACCAAGCGGCGAAAGCAGGGTGTCGAGCAGGGAAAGCGCGCCGCCTTCCGCAGGCGTCACCGAAGGGCAACGGATGAGGGCGGCGAGATTGGCAACGGGATCGGTCGTGGTCATGGCAGTCGCTTTATATCAGTCGCGCAGAAGCTCGTTGATGCCGGTCTTGGAGCGGGTCTTTTCATCGACGCGCTTGACGATGACGGCGCAATAGAGGCTCGGGCCCGGTTCGCCGTTCGGGAAAGGCTTGCCCGGCATGGTGCCGGCAACGACGACGGAATAGGGCGGCACTTCGCCATAGGTGATCTCGCCGGTGGCGCGGTCGACGATCTTGGTGGACTTGCCGATGAAGACGCCCATGCCGAGAACGGCGCCTTCACGCACGATGCAGCCTTCGACGACTTCCGAACGGGCGCCGATGAAGCAATTGTCCTCGATGATCGTCGGGCCCGCCTGCAAGGGCTCCAGAACGCCGCCGATGCCAACACCGCCGGAGAGGTGCACATTCTTGCCGATCTGCGCGCAGGAGCCGACAGTTGCCCAGGTGTCGACCATCGTGCCTTCATCGACATAGGCGCCGAGATTGACGAAGGAAGGCATCAGCACCACGTTCTTGGCGACATAGGCGGAGCGGCGCACGACGGCGTTCGGCACGGCGCGGAAACCGGCGGCGCGGAACTGGTTTTCACCCCAGTTTTCGAACTTCGACGGCACCTTGTCCCACCAGGTGGATTCGCCCGGTCCGCCGGTGACGATTTCCATGTCGTTCAGGCGGAAGGAGAGAAGCACGGCCTTTTTCAGCCACTGGTTCACCTTCCAGCTTCCGTCAGCCTGCTTTTCGGCCACGCGTGCCTTGCCGCTATCGAGAAGTTGAAGAGATGTGTCCACGGCGTCGCGAACCTCGCCCTTCGTCGATACGTTCACACCATCGCGGTTGTCGAAGGCGGTTTCGATGATGGTTTCGAGGGAGGTGAGATCCGTAAGGCTCATGGAAAATTCCTTAAAGTCGCGTGGTGTTCGTGGTCACGGATGGTCCCGCGCCGCTGGAAGGCTTTGGTCATTTGATCTAAGGGAGTGTTGGAAAGGCGTCAATGTGATTTGGGTGATTTGGCGCGTCAGACGAAAGGCATGGAAATGACACGACTGAAAAACGGCAAGTTGCGGCGCAAGGACGGGGTATGGGACCCCTTGAAGCGCAGTGCCGTGGACAAGCAGCAGGCCGAGGTCGTTCAAAAAACACCGCAGTCGGATTCCCCGTCCTATCGCCTCGCCTATGTGGACATGGATTTCCTCTGCCGTGAGGAATTGCGCCCCGTCAGGCTTCAATTGGAACTGCTGAAGACGGAAATGGCGCTGACCGAGCGCGGTATCAAATCCACTGTCGTCATGTTCGGCGGCGCCCGTATTCCTGAACCGGGCGGCGAGGCCTGGGCGGCGCGCAACGAGACGCAGAAGCGCAATCTGGAGCAATCCTCGGTCTATTATGACGAGGCGCGCAAGTTCGCGCGGCTTTGCACCGACTATGCCGCGAAATCCGATCACCTCGAATATGTCGTGGTCACCGGCGGCGGTCCCGGTGTCATGGAAGCGGGCAATCGCGGCGCTGCCGATGCCGGCGGCCCGTCCATCGGCCTCAACATCGTCCTGCCGCACGAGCAGGCGCCGAACCCCTATGTCACGCCGGAGCTGAGCTTCAACTTCCACTATTTCGCCATTCGCAAGATGCATTTCCTGATGCGGGCGAAAGCGGTGGTGATCTTTCCCGGCGGTTTCGGCACGCTGGACGAATTGTTCGAGGCCCTGACGCTCATCCAGACGAAGCGCATGGAGCCCATTCCGCTCATCCTGTTCGGAGAAAAATTCTGGCGATCGGTGATCAATTTCGAATTCCTGGCGGATTTCGGCACCATCGCGCCTGAAGATATGAATCTTCTGCATTTCGCCGAAACGGCCGATGATGCATGGAAAATCATCTCGGCCCACTACGAACACTGATTATGCTTGGCGCGACGAAGTAATTTTAGGGCTTAATTAGCAATCTTCTTCTAATTTTGCCCCGTCGCGCTGCAGCGCACTGTCCCCTGCGGACGGGCCTCCATGACGGAGATTTATCATCCGTTGACGTCAGCCTTTTCGGGCGGGCGATTTGATCGAGGCCAAAATGTTCAATTTCCAAGTGAAGTCGCTTGCGACCAAGCTGATCCTCGTAACCGGCTGCGCCATCACCACGGTTCTCGTTGCATCGAATTCCTTCCTCATTTCCCAGACGAGTGAGCGCGTGCACGCGCTGACCATGGATCAGGCCAATACCGAAGCGCGCGCCATCGCCAATGTCATCGCCGCCGATGTCGGTGAACTCGGCAGCGCCGCGCGCTCCATGGCCGGCGTCATCGGCCGTGCGCATCAGGCGAAATCGATGGATCGTCCCGGCATCGTCAACATCCTCAAGGCCAATGTCGAGCAGAATGCCTTTGCTTTCGGAAGCTGGTTCTGCGAGCAGCTCGGCCTTTTTGACGGGCAGAGCAAGGAGATTGCGGGCAGGCTCGATCTCGGCACCAATGAAAACGGCGCGTTTGCGCCCTATTGGTCGAAGACACAGAAGGGCGATATCCAGTTCTCGACCTTCAAGAATGATTATGCGGCGGAATGGTATGCGCTCGCCTCCAAATCCGGCAAGGGCGCCATTACCCAGCCCTATCTCGCCGAAGGCACGGAAGTACCCACAACCATGACCTCGCTTGCCTATCCGGTCATGTCGGACGGCAAGATGATCGGCGTGGCGGGTGTGGATATCTCGCTGGCCTCGCTGTCGCAGAAGCTGCAGGCGCTGCACCCTTTCGAGACCGGCCGCGTAACGCTCGTTTCGCAGGGCGGCCAGTGGCTGGTGCCGCCGACGCCCGCGCAGAACATGAAAGCCTATGACGGAGACGGTGCGAGCACCGTTCAGGCGGCGATCACGTCCGGTAAGCAGGGCCTCATCGAAAATCTCGGCCTCGATACCGACGCGCCCTATAACCGTCTCGTCTATCCCTTCGCCGTTCCGGGTCTCAACGCGACCTGGGTGGTGCTGGTGGATATTCCCCATCAGGCCCTGAACGCACCGGTTCAGGAACAGACCTATATGATGATCATCGGCGCGATTGTCATTCTCGCCGCCGTCATCACCGCGCTTTATTTCGCCGTGCGCCATTTCGTCCGCAATCCGCTTGCCTCGCTGGTTTCCGACGTCAGGACGCTGAGCGACGGTCGCTACGATGTGCCGGTTTCCGGACAGGAGCGCCGGGATGAGACGGGTGCGGTGGCTACTGCGCTTGAAGGTTTCCGCGCGAAGCTTGCCGGCATCCGCGAGATGGAGGCCGAAGCCGAGGCCCAGCGTGGTCACGCGGAAACTGCGCGCCAGCGCTCGGAATCCGAGCGTACTGAAAACAGTCGCATGCAGCAGCACATTGTCGGCGTGCTGGGTGCTGGCCTCAATGCGCTTTCGCAGGGCAATCTCACCTACCGTATCGAGGACGAGTTCCCCGGCGAATATGCGAAGCTGCGCGAGGACTTCAACTCGGCGCTTGCCAGCCTCGAGGAAACGGTTTCCACGGTCAACGCAACCGTCGTCAGCATCGGTAACGGCACGGGCGAGATCACCCGCGCCGCCAGCGATCTTTCGCACCGCACGGAACAGCAGGCCGCAAGCCTGGAAGAAACCGCTGCCGCCCTCAATGAGCTGACCGCGCAGGTTAATTCCAGCGCGGAAAACGCCGCAGAGGCGGCCGGAGCCGTCAGCCATGCCTGCGACGATGCGGGCAAGTCGGGTGAGGTCGTGCAGCAGGCCGTAAACTCCATGGAAGGCATCGCGCAATCCTCGGCCGAAATCTCCCGCATCATCGGCGTTATCGACGAGATCGCCTTCCAGACCAACCTTCTGGCGCTGAATGCGGGCGTGGAAGCCGCCCGCGCCGGTGATGCCGGCAAGGGCTTTGCCGTCGTCGCACAGGAAGTCCGCGAACTGGCGCAGCGGTCTGCCACCGCCGCCAAGGAGATCAAGGGCCTCATCAACACCTCGGCCATGCAGGTGGGCGAGGGCGTCCAGCTGGTCGGCAAGGCCGGTGAGACGATGAAAAAGATCGCCGATCAGGTTCTGCAGATCAACCAGTTGATACGGCAGATTTCCGCTTCCGCCAGCGAGCAGGCAGTCGGCCTCAAGGAGATCAACTCCGCCGTCACCCAGATGGATCAGGTGACCCAGCAGAATGCGGCGATGGTGGAAGAAACTACCGCTGCGAGCGTAACACTGAACAGCGAGGCCGAAACGCTGAAGTCGCTCGTTGCCGGTTTCTCCGTTTCCGGCGGCCATTCCAGCCAGCAGTTGCGCGCCACGGCGGCGGCAATGCGCGCACCCGCCGCTCCGGCGCAGGCGTCGGGCCGCCCGACCGCGCCCCGCGCCCGTCCGAGAACCAGCGGCGCAAACGCGCTGGCGCAGGATGACTGGACGGAGTTCTGACGCGCCATTTCCGCCTCAAATAAAAAGGGCCGCTGGTATCGCCAGCGGCCCTTTTTCATGTCCGCTTCCGTCACAGACGGGCGAAACGTTCCGTCAGCAACTCGAAGAAGCCGTCGGCATCCACATTTCGCATCACGCGGGCATTGGCGGGTCGTTCGGTAACATGCCACCAGTCCACCACGGTCATGCCCATGGTGAGTTCCGAATGGACCTCGATTTCGACATTGCACTCGCGACCCTGAAACAGTTCGGGTTTGACGAGATAGGCAATGACGGTCGGATCATGCAGCGGGCCGCCGTCCGAGCCGTATTTTTCGATATCGAAACGCTCGAAGAATTCCAGCATTTCCGCCATGGCGATGGCCGGCCGCGTGCCAATGTCGCGAATGCGGCTGACCCGAGCCTTGGTTGTCAGCAACTTATGGGTGACGTCGAGCGGCATCATGACGATCGGCATGCCGGAGCGGAAGACGATATCGGCGGCCTGCGGGTCGACATAGATGTTGAATTCCGCCGCCGGCGTGATGTTGCCGCCCTCGAAGAAGCCGCCGCCCATCATCACCAGTTCTTTGACGCGGTCGGCGATTTCCGGCGCCTTCAGGAGCGCCAGCGCCACATTGGTCAGCGCCCCGAGCGTGCAGAGCGTTACGGTGCCGGCGGGTTCCCGCATCAGCGTTTCGATGATGAAATCGACCGCGTGCTGCTTTTGCGCTTCCATTGTCGGCTCATCGAGAACCGGGCCGTCGAGGCCGGTGCTGCCGTGAACGTGCTCGGCGGTGATGGGCTTGCGCACCAGCGGCTTCTCGGCGCCCTCATAGACGGGAATATCGGTGCGGCCGCACAATTCGCTGATGATGCGGATGTTGCGGCTGGTGAGCTTCAGCGGAACGTTGCCGGCGACGGCGCACAATCCGAGAATGTCGATTTCCTCCGGGCTTGCGAAGGCGAGCATGATTGCCGCTGCGTCGTCCTGGCCCGGATCGGTGTCGATAATGATTTTTCTGCGTTCTGCCATGTCTTGCCCGCCGTTGAGATGAGCGCTTTTTTCGAGCGGCGGGTGCTCACTTGTCAAGCCTCATTCCCCAGTGTCCCCTTTGCTCGTCGCCGCGTCTTGCGTATTGCGGTTGTGCTTCCCATATTGCAGGGGCCGGTGCGATTGACCGGCGAGGTTGCCGGAAGCGGGACCGCGAAACGTCGCTTGGTTGCAAGGACAAAAGAGACATGAGCCACATGACGCCATTCACCCACCCGCTTTTGCTGGGTTTTGATGCCATGGAAAAAACGCTGGAGCGCATGGCGAAGGCCAATGACGGCTATCCTCCCTATAATATCGAGCGCCTGCCGGGCAGCGGCGATGTGCCGGAACGCCTGCGCATCACCATCGCGGTTGCCGGTTTTTCGCAGGACGATCTGGATGTGACGACGGCCGATAACCAGCTCGTCATTCGCGGACGCCAGCAGGAACAGGAGAAGCGCGATTTTCTCTATCGCGGCATCGCGGCCCGCCAGTTCCAGCGGGTTTTCGTGCTTGCCGATGGCATGCAGGTCAGGGAAGCGCGCTTGCGCAACGGCCTTCTTTCCATCGATCTGGTCCGGCCGGAAATTTCAAACGTGGTGAAGAAAATTAATATTTCCGTCTCAGAGTAGAACGTGAACGCCGGAATCCGACACGAATCGCTCGGCGTGAAGAAGGAGGCTGAAATATGCTGTTGAAAGAAGCGCATGCGCGTCTCACCCAATCCCAGCTCGCCCATATCGGCGAAGGAGAAGTGGGATATATCCGCAAGATCCGCGCGGAAGACGTCAGCCGCTGTTTCCCGGAAGCGCCCGATCTCGATCCGCAATTGGACCTTTGGGCGCTGTTCGGTGCAGATGGTACGCCGATCCTCCTGACGGACAACCGGTCCAGTACGTTTTTCAAGGCTGCCGAAGACGATCTCCAGACCGTCAGCCTGCATTGAAGAAAAAAGCCCGCTTTTGAGCGGGCTTTTTCTTTAGCGGGTTAAAGGAACGGGCGGTCCGGCATGTCGTCGATGGAGATGACGCCGTCCTTGTTCTTGTCCAGCCGTTCGAACATCTTTTCGCCGGCGGCGGTGAATTCGGCCTTGCTGACCTGACCGTTCTCGTCGGTATCGGCCCAGCGGATCAGCGCGAAACCTGCGCCCTTGCCGCCATGCTTACCCCAGCCCTGATGGCCGAAACGGCCGCCATGTTCGCGCTCGGCATGTCTTTCGGCGCGCTTGCCCTCGGGGCCCTTGCCGTCTTCGGCTTTGGCGTCCTCACGCTCGGGGCGCGGATTGGCGGCGCGGAAAGCTTCCATTTTCGCCTGGCGATACTCACGCATTTCCTTCGGCGTGATCGAGCCGTCCTTGTCCTTGTCGATCTCTGTGAAGAGCGCGTCCTGACGGGCGGCGAATTCCTCCTTGGAAATCTTGCCGTCCTTGTTGCTGTCAGCCACCTTCAGCAGGTGAACGAAGGCCGCTTCCTGGCGGATCGGCATGCGCTCGCCATGGCCTTTGCCCGGAGCGGGTGGGGCGGCAAAGCTTGCCGTCGCGGCCGTGCCGATCAAAAGGGCTGCGCCAAGAGCAGACAGGGCGATTTTTCGTGTGGTCATCGTCATTACCTTTCTTTGGTGTCCCTGAAGAGAAGATAGTGACGTCCAATGCGCCTCACCACTTAAACATCCGTAAGGTGGATGAAGCTTCGGTAATGTTCGCTGCTCAGCCTGCGATGGTTTTCGTCAGGAAACCGGTCAGGTCGTCGGTGATGTAGTCGATATGCGCATCCGTGACGGCGGGGATTTCCCAGCGTTCCATGATGATGCCCTCGAGATTGGCGGGGACGAGCAGAACGGTCTTCATGCCGAGCGCTTTGGGCGCCGCGAGATTGCGGGGTAAATCCTCGAACATGGCGGCTTTTTGCGTGTCGAGTTTCGCAAGCGCCGCGAACTTCTCATAGGTCGCGCTGGCCGGTTTCGGCAGATAGCCCGCAGCGACGATATCGAAAATATCCTCGAAATGATCGAGAATGCCGAGCGCACCGGCGGCGGCCTGCGCATGTTTGACGCTGCCATTGGTAAGAATGAATTTGCGGCCCGGCAAAGCCTTGATTGCCTCGCCGAGTTCCGGATGCGGCTTCAGCGCCGAATAATCGATGGCATGGGCGCGTTCCAGAAACTCGTCCGGGCTGATGCCGTAGTGGATCATCAGGCCCTGAAGCGTCGTGCCGTGGTCATGATAATAGCGTTTCTGCAGCGCCCGGGCCTCGTCGGGATCGAGCTTCAGAAGCTCCGCCACATAGGCCGTCATGTTACGGTCGATCTGCGAAAACAGATTGATGTGATGCGGATAGAGCGTGTTGTCGAGATCGAAGACCCATTCGCTCACATGGTCGAAATCGGCGGCTTCGGGCAGGTTTTTCGGCTTTGTGTCCATGGCCTGCTTTATGCCCGTTTCGAAAGCCGAAGAAAATCGAAAAGACGACGATTGATCAGAAAATCGGGCTTGGCTGCGGCCTCCGGCCCATGATACCGCCAAGGCCATGGAACTCTGGATAGGCATCACTTTCGCAAGCGCGTTCTTGCAGAACCTGCGCTCGACCCTGCAGAAGCACCTCAAGGGCATGATGGGCACCACGGGCGCGACCTTCGTGCGCTTCGTGTTCGGCATGCCTTTCGCTCTCGCCTATCTTGCTTTCCTGCATTTCGGGCTCGGTCGCCCTCTGCCGGTGCCCAACACGTCCTTTGCCGTGTGGGCGACGGTCGGCGCCATGGCGCAGATCGCCGCCACCTTCCTGCTGGTGCACCTGTTCTCGTTCCGCAACTTCGCGGTTGGAACGGCCTATTCCCGCACAGAACCGGCGCAGGCAGCGCTGTTCGCGCTTATTTTCATCGGGGAAAGCGTCAATGGCGGCACATTGGCGGCCATCGCCATCTCGGTCGCCGGCGTCATGCTGATTTCGGTGGCACGCACGGAAGTCACGCCCGCTTCCTTCTTCACGTCGATCTTCAGCCGGACGGCGGGTATCGGCCTTGCCTCGGGGGCTTTCTTCGGCCTGTCATCGGTCGCCTACCGATCGGCGTCGCTTGCGCTTGCGCCGAGCCTTCCCGCTCCGGACGCGATGATGCAGGCGGGCTTTACCCTCGTTGTCGTCATCGTCATGCAGACGGTTTCGATGTTCCTGTGGATCGTCTGGCGCGAACGGGAAGAGTTGCGGCGCATCGCCAGGGTGTGGAAACCGTCGCTTGCGGTCGGTTTCGTGGGCGCTACGGCCTCGTTCGGCTGGTTTACGGCGATGACCCTGCAGCAGGCCGCCGTGGTGAAGGCATTGGCGCAGGTGGAGATGCTCTTCGCCTTCGCCTCGACCGTGCTTTTCTTCAAGGAGAAGATCAACCGGCTCGAACTGTCCGGCTGCCTGCTGATTGTCGTGGGTGTGCTGTCGCTGCTGGCATTCGGCTGAGTGCCAGTTGTTGTGGCGGACAGGCTTGCCGTCCGCCACCTGAAGCACATCAGGGCACGATGAGCGTGCCGGCGCCTTCCGTGAAGATTTCCAGAAGCACGGAATGCGGCGTCTTGCCGTTGAGGATCACCACGCCCTGAACACCGGCCTTGATGGCGTCGATGCAGGTCTCGACCTTCGGGATCATACCGCCGGA
The DNA here is from genome assembly GCF_001526585.1 of Agrobacterium sp. LY4. Lineage (NCBI taxonomy): Bacteria > Pseudomonadati > Pseudomonadota > Alphaproteobacteria > Hyphomicrobiales > Rhizobiaceae > Agrobacterium > Agrobacterium sp. LY4. The sequence goes on from NZ_ASYA01000001.1 coordinate 316,085, forward strand.
AATCGTGCCGTCCTTGATGAGCGCACGCGCCTGCGAGACGGTGAGTTCCTTGATGAGTTCCTTGTTCTTGTCGAGAACGCCGGGAACGTCGGTGAGAAACAGCAGACGCGAGGCGTGAAGCGCACCCGCAATCGCGCCGGCGAAGGTATCGGCGTTGATATTGTAGGTGGCGCCATCGCGGCCTGGCGCGACCGGGGCGATGACCGGGATCATTTCCGACTTGGCGAGCAGGTCGAGCAGGGTGCGGTCGACTTCGGTGACTTCCCCGACAAAGCCGAGATCGAGCACACGTTCGATATTGCTGTCAGGATCGATGACGGTCTTTTTCGCCTTTTCGGCGAAGACCATGTTGCCGTCCTTGCCGCACAGGCCGATCGCCCATTCACCCGTCTGGTTGATAAGGGCGACGATTTCCTTGTTGATCGAGCCGGCCAGAACCATTTCGACGATCTCGACCGTCTTGGCGTCGGTGACGCGCAGGCCGCCCTCGAATTTCGATTCGATGCCCATCTTGGTCAGCATCGCGCCGATCTGCGGGCCGCCGCCATGTACGACGATGGGGTTAATGCCGGATTGCTTCAAAAGGGCGATGTCTTCCGCGAAAGCCTTGCCGAGCGTGGAATCCCCCATGGCGTGACCGCCATATTTCACCACGATGGTCTTGTTCTCGTATTTCTGCATGAAAGGCAGAGCCTGTGCGAGCAGCCGCGCCTGAGTTTCGCTTTCGGAAGACGTCATCTAAAAACCTCGGTCTGTGGTTGCGGCCGTTGAAAGCCTGTCACCGCTCTAAAGCAAGTCTTTGACGGATGAAATAACCTCCTGGCCTTATTGTGTCGGCAGCGGTCAAATTTCTTTTTTTTGGCTGTCCCGGCCCCGTAATGAGATTGACATAAAGGCCCAATGGGACCAGCCTTGCAGGGGAAAGGGGAGGGGTTAATTCAGGACGACATGGGATGTCGCGCGCCGCGGGAGCGATGCTGACCTGAACGACCGAGGAGCGAGAGACCACATGACGGCACCCGATCGAGACAAGCAAAGCGGTTTGCGGGATGAAGTCCTTGCGGGCGAATATGTGTTGGGTGCCCTGCCGCCGGAAAGCATGGCGGAGCTTGCCAAGCGCGTCAAACGCGACCGCCAGTTCGCCGCCATGGTCAGGCGCTGGCGGGACAATCTGGCGGAAACCGAATACCGCGAAAACGCGACCGTCGCTGCGCTGCTGGAACGGGACCCAAGCCGCTCCGGCCTGCCATTCAGGGGCCAGCCGCTACGGGGTGGCAGCATGTTCGCAGCCATGCTTTCGGAGGTCTGGCATTCCGTGCGCTTCTGGCGCCTTCTGGCGTTGACGGCGACGCTCTGGACCGCCGTTCTGCTTTTCACCATCGCCTGAGAGGCGTGCCTCTCAAAGAGAGATCGTTCTGACGATCTCGGCCCGCAGGCTATCCAGCCCGAATGATTTTTCCGAGGATGTGGCGAGAACTTCCGGATAGGCGGCGGGACGCTTGCGGATTTTCTCCAGCGTTTCGCCGATCAGCCGCGGAACGCCGGCATCCTTGATCTTGTCCGTCTTCGTCAGCACGATCTGGTAGGAAACGGCCGCCTTGTCGAGCAGGGTCAGAACCTCCTCGTCGTTCTTTTTCACGCCGTGGCGAGAATCGATCAGCACGTAAACGCGCTTCAGCGTCGCACGGCCGCGCAGATAATCGAAGACGAGCTTGGTCCAGGCATCGACCTGATCCTTCGGGGCCTGCGCATAACCGTAACCGGGCATGTCGACCAGCGCCATCGGCGGCAGATCGCCCGCTTCGCCGGAATAACCATCCGGAACGAAATAGTTCAGTTCCTGCGTGCGTCCGGGCGTATTGGACGTGCGGGCAAGCCCCTTGTGGCCCACCAGCGCATTGATGAGCGAGGACTTGCCGACATTCGAACGGCCGGCGAAGGCAATCTCCGGCGGGCCTTCGGGCGGCAGGAATTTCATTGCGGGAACGCCGCGAATGAAAATCCAGGGTCGCCCGAACAGGGGCTTTTCGGTTGCCGTGCCGGTCTCACTCATTTCGATTGCACCGGCTTTCGCTTGAACAGTCCCTTGATGTTATCGAACAGCTCGATCTTGGCGCCCTGGCGCTTCATGATGACGGCCTGCTGGGTGATGGAGAGCGTATTGTTCCATGCCCAGTAGATGACCAGACCGGCCGGGAAGGAGGCCAGCATGAAGGTGAAGATCAGCGGCATCCAGTTGAAGATCATCGCCTGCGTCGGATCGGGCGGCGTCGGGTTCATGCGCATCTGCAGGAACATGGTGATGCCCATGACAAGCGGCCAGACACCGATCATCAGGAAGTGCGGAACATCATAGGGCAGAAGGCCGAAGAGGTTGAACAGCGATGTCGGATCCGGCGCGGAAAGGTCGTGAATCCAGCCGAAGAACGGCGCATGCCGCATTTCGATGGTGACGTAGATGACCTTGTAGAGCGCAAAGAAGACCGGGATCTGCAACAGCATCGGCCAGCAGCCGGCAACAGGATTGATCTTCTCTTCCTTGTAGAGCTGCATCATCGCCTGCTGCATGGCCATGCGGTCATCGCCATGCTTGGCCTTCAACTCTTCCATCTTCGGCTGCACGCGCTTCATGTTCGCCATGGAAGCATATTGCTTGCTGGCGAGCGGGAAGAAGAGAGCCTTGACGACGATGGTGGTGAGCAGGATCGCCACACCGAAATTGCCAAAATAACGGAAGAAGAAATCCATCAGTTTGAACATCGGCTTGGTGATGAAGTAGAACCAGCCCCAGTCGATCAGAAGGTCGAACTTCGGAATGGCGTAGGTCGTCTCGTAACGATCGACCAGCGGCACTTCCTTGGCGCCAGCGAAAACGAGGCTCTTCAGCTCGATCGACTGGCCGGGCTCGACCGTCAGCGGGTCGCTCTTGAAATCGGCCTGATAGCTCGGCTGATTGCCGGTAATGTGCGAATAACGGGTTTCGAACGGCGTCGTCTGCGGCGGAACGATGGCAGCAGCCCAATATTTGTCGGTGATGCCGAGCCAGCCGCCGGTCGCCTTGGCAACCGTTACCGGTGCTTCTTCGACGTCCTTGTACTTTTCTTCCGTCAGGCTGCCGTCTTTGCCCGAAACGCCGAGGAAACCCTCATGGATGACGAAGACCGGAGGAACTGCGGGCTTGTTGTTGCGCGTCACGCGGCCATAGGTGGCAAAGGAGATCGCCGCCTGTCCGGGGTTCTCCACCTTGTCGGCGACCGAGATCATGTAATGCTCGTCGATCGAAACCGTACGGGAGAAAATCACACCCTTGGAATTGGTGTAGGTGAGGGTGACCGGAGTGGTTTCCGTCAGCTTGTCGCCGCTTGCCAGCGTCCAGACGGTGGTCGGGCCGGGAACGCCGCCGACTTCCTGTGCCGCAACGTAACCGAGTTCGGTGAAATAGCCATCCTTGGTGTCGGAGGGCGAGAACAGCGTGATGATCGGGCTCGAGTCATCGACGGTCTCATGGTAGTCCTTGAGCCGGATGTCATCGAAGCGGGCGCCGGTAAGGTTGATCGAGCCGGCGATGGCGTTGGTCTCGATGGCGACGCGCTGGGTTCTCGCAATCGCCTCTTCGCGGGTCGCCGTGGCGGCAGTCTGCGGCGAAGAGGCGGGCGGTGCGCCTTCAACGGCAGCACCTGGTGCGGCGCCCGGCGCCGGCTGCTGTTGCTGCGTCGTCTGCTGCGCCTGGCGGGCCTCTTCGGCGCGGCGCTGCTGCTCGATACGCGGATTCATATAAAGGAATTGCCAGGCGAGGACGATGACAACCGAAAGGGCTATCGCGATGAAGTAATTACGGTTCTTTTCCATCATTCTTTCCTGGAGCGGGTCTCCTGGGACCGTTTCGGTTTCGCCGTTCCTTCAATTCGCTCGTTAAGGAGAGACTGAAGTTTCGGGAAGGCCGTATCGAGCACGTCCCTGCGGGCGACAATCACATAGTCATGACCGGGCTTCATTGCGAATCCGGCAGAAAGCCTGACGGCTTCCTTGAGACGGCGGCGCATGCGATTTCGCTCGACCGCGTTGCCTTGTCTTTTCGTTACGGTAAAACCGACGCGAGGCTCGGTTTCCGGGGCTTTCCGGTCAAGCACTTCCAGAAGAAAGGTGCCTCCCCGCCGTTTTTCTCCTGCCTGAACGGCAAGGAAATCCGACCGGTTTTTAAGCCGGCCGGGCAGTTTTCCTGTCTTACTCATGTGCCCGCGACTTTCACCGGGTCACAGAGGCGGCAATTAAGCCGAAAGACGAGCGCGGCCGCGCGCACGGCGGGCTGCGAGAACCTTGCGGCCGCCGGCGGTAGCCATACGGGCGCGGAAGCCATGGCGACGCTTGCGGACAAGCTTGGACGGTTGGTAAGTACGCTTCGACATTTATTTAATACCGCGGTGTGCGGCCCTTCTTGAATTTGCAATAATTTGCAAGAGCGTTTCGTTTTTTGCACGGCTAACCCCGCCTGGGCGAGCTTTCAATGGCCGAGCGTGCGCGGCTTATAAGGGCATAGGCCGAGCAAAGTCAATTGCCGAAGGGGTTTTCGCGCTTCACCTTTTGCGGAAAACGCACCGCCATCTCCTTCGCCGACTGCCGATAGAGGCCGATTCCGGCGTGCAATCGATAAAATCTGAAATTCTTTCTTAACGCAGCATTGATAAATCTTGTGACGCGAAAAGTTATGCCAGCTTCCCATTTTCATCGCGCGGCTGGTTTTTGTTGGGGGAACGAAGTTGAGAATTCGCGGTCGTATCAATCTACTTGTCGGGCTGATGAGCCTTGTGGCCTGTACCATCGGCGGGCTGTCCATCTATGCGATCAACGAATTCCGGGTTCGGTCGCATCATTTCGAGGAAACCGCCGAGAGGGCCTACAAGGGCGAGGCGCTCAACCGTCTGGTAACGGCAGTCGTCATGGAGGCGCGCGGTGTCTACGCGGCAGCCGATGTGGCGGTAGCCACCCCCTTTGCCGACGGCATGGTCAAAAACCTCGACGCCATGGAAAAGCTCATTGCCAGCTGGGCGCCGCTCGTGCCGGCGGAACAGCAGGCGAGTTTTGACAAGCTTGTCGGCCGGTCCAAGGAATTCCGCACCTTCCGTCTGGAGACCGTGCGACTGGCGAAGGAAAACGGGCCGCAGGCGGCCAGCCAGCAGGGCAATAACGAGGCGAACCGCGCCAACCGCAAGGCCTATCAGGCGGAGATCGATGGTGTCGTGAAAAACGACCTTGCCGAACTTGAAGTCGTGAAGGCAGGAGTCGATTCTTTCAGCACCGCCATATTCTGGGTGATCGTCGCGGTGACGGTTGCCGGTGTCGGCGCGGGAGCCGCCTTCGGCCTCTACATCGGAACACGGCAGCTCAGCGCGCCCATCCGCAGGGTTTCGCAGGTGATGAATGCCGTGGCCGATGGAAATCTAGACGCGGACGTCCCCTATCTCGGCCGCAACGACGAAATCGGCGAAATGGCTGCGGCCGTCGAGGTCTTCAAGAAAAACGGCAGCGAAGTGCGCCGCATGAATGCGCAGGAAGCCGCCATGCGCGCCAAGAGCGACGATCTGCAGGCCGGCATGGCTATCGTCGTCGACGCCGCGGCCCAGGGCGATTTCAGTCGCCGCATCAACAAGGACTATGGCGACGACAACCTCAATCGTTTCGCCGCGACGATCAATTCGCTCCTCACCGGCGTCCATAATGGCGTATCCGAGACCAGCCGCGTCATCGAAGGCCTTGCGCGGGGCGATTTGACGGAGAGAATGGATGGCGAGTTCCGCGGCGTCTTCGCCGAACTTCAGGGGAACGTCAACCAGACGCTGACGAAGCTGCGCGAGACGATGCGCGAAGTGCGCGGTAGCACGGAAGGCATCAGCGGCAACGCAAACGAATTGCGCTCGGCGGCCGACGACCTGTCGAAGCGGACCGAACAGCAGGCGGCGGCGCTGGAGGAAACCTCCGCCGCTCTGGATGAGATTACCGCCGTTGTTCGCAATTCGACCGACCGTGCGCAGGAAGCCAGCGCCATGGTCGCCGAAACGAAGCAGAAGACGGAAGAGTCCGCCAATGTCGTGCGCGATGCCGTGTCCGCCATGGATCGCATCGAGCACGCCTCGCGCGAAATCAGCCAGATCATCAACGTCATCGACGAAATCGCCTTCCAGACGAACCTGCTGGCGCTGAATGCCGGTGTGGAAGCCGCCCGTGCGGGTGAAGCGGGCAAGGGCTTTGCCGTCGTCGCTCAGGAAGTGCGAGAACTTGCGCAACGATCCGCAACGGCCGCGAAGGACATCAAGGCGCTGATCACCAAATCCGGCGAGGAGGTCGGGCGTGGCGTATCGCTGGTACAGAGAACCGGCGGCGCACTGAGCGAGATCGAGACCCGCGTTCTGGCAATCAACGAGCACATCCATTCGATCGCCACGGCCGCCAGGGAACAGTCCACCGGACTGCACGAGGTGAATACCGCCATCAACCAGATGGATCAGGTAACGCAGCGCAATGCCGCCATGGTGGAGGAGACCTCGGCTGCAACCCACAAGCTGAGCAGCGAGGCGGACCATCTCGTGACGCTCGTGGCGCGCTTCAACGTCGGCGCGGAGAATGCGCAGCGCAGCCCCCGCATCGAGCAGCCAGCGAGGCCGATGACGGTCTCCGCCGGACCGGTGGCAGTCTCCGGCAGGACGCAGGCGGTGGCCTCTCCGGCCCGGAAATTGATGAACAGCGTCAGCCGCGCGCTCAATGCCCAGCCTGCGGCAGCACCCGCGCATGGCGACTGGCAGGAGTTCTAGACGACCAGCGGTCCGCTTCAAACCGAATTATCTTCGAACGCCGCCCCTGCCGGGCGGCGTTTGTTTTTCCGGCAATGAAAACCTTTATTTTGCAGCGCATTGGAAAAATACCCATTAGGTCCTATTATCATCGCTGCATATAAACCGAGCCGTTCCACGCAAGCAGCGGCGCGCATACAGGATCATGGCCCGGTGTTTTCTAAAGGCGTAGACAGCTTGGACCGCACGCAAGACGATCCGGTGCATTGCATGCCGGGATTGACCGCCGGTCTTTCGGGACGGCTGCTGCTGCTCACGGTCATCTTCGTGATGATCGCCGAAGTGCTGATCTTCGTGCCTTCCGTCGCCAATATGCGTCTTTCATGGTTGCGCGACCGTCTGAATACGGCTGCGGCCGCCGGCGCTGTCATCGACGGCCTGCAGGCCGAACTGCCGCGAAGCGTGCAGAACGACACGCTGATGGCAACCGGGGCGAAGCTTATCGCGCTGCGCAAGGACGGCACCTCACGCCTGCTCGCCGTGGCGGAAACGCCGCCGGGTGTCGATGAGCAATATGATCTTTCCGACGTTTCGCAGGTGGCGGCGGTGCGGGACGCCTTTTCCACCCTGCTGTTCGGCGGCAACCGCGTCATCCGCGTTTTCGATGTCGTCGGCGACAGCGACACGATCATCGAACTGGTGCTCGGCGAAAACAAGCTGCGGGCGGCAATGCTTGCCTATGCCCGCAACGTTTTCCTGATTTCCATCGTCCTGTCGCTGATCACCGCAGGCCTGATCTTCATCTCCATCAACCGCATCATGATCCGGCCCATACGCCGGCTGACGCTCGGCATGCAGAACTTCTCGGAGGATCCGGGCAATCCCGAGCGGATTTTCGTGCCCGAGCAGGGGGCAGACGAACTGGCGGTTGCGGGCCGCCACCTCGCCGACATGCAGACCGAACTGCAGAAAACCCTGCGGCAGCAGAAGAACCTCGTGGATCTCGGCCTCGCGGTCTCCAAGATCAATCACGACATGCGCAACATCCTGTCTTCCGCGCAGCTCATGTCGGACCGTCTGGTGGATGCCAAGGATCCGATGGTCAGGAGCTTCGCGCCGAAACTGCTGCGCACCATCGACCGCGCCGTGGCCTATACCGGCGAAGTTCTGGCTTACGGCCAGGCGACCGAAGGCGCACCGAAACGCAAGATGGTGCAGTTGAGCCTTCTGGTGCGGGATGTGCGCGATATTCTGGCGCTCGATCCGGATAGCGGCATCGAGTTTCAGGACAGCGTCCCATCCGATCTCACGGTCGATGCGGATTCCGAGCAGCTTTTCCGAGTCATCCACAATCTCTGTCGCAATGCCGTTCAGGCCCTGCAATCCGATACCGCGAATGCCGGGCTTCGGCATCTCTCCATCTCGGCCCAGAGAGCCGGTAGCGTCGTCAGCATCGTCATCGACGACAATGGGCCGGGAATGCCGCGCAAGGCCAAAGAGAACCTGTTTTCCGCTTTCAGAGGTTCGGCCCGCTCCGGCGGCACGGGCCTCGGGCTGGTCATTGCCCGCGAACTCGTGCTTGCCCATGGCGGCACGATCGCGCTCGTCGAAAAGCCCGGTCCCGGCACGCAGTTCCGCATCGAGATCGCCGACCGCGCCGCCTCCGTACAGGCGGCCAGAACCGCCTGAAAAAGCTGCTTTGCAGCCGGCTCGCGCAATCATTCTCCTCGCCCAAACGGACATGGTATCTGGCCCGTGGAAAATGATCCGCATGGAATTTTCAATATAATCAATTAGATAAATGAATTGCTGCGGAAAAATGACAATTTCGAAGCGAAATCGCTTGCATTCGGAATGAGGACGTTTTAGAGGATCGCCACGCCACCGGAAACGACCGGAACGGCACGCACCCGTAGCTCAGCTGGATAGAGCACCAGACTACGAATCTGGGGGTCAGGAGTTCGAATCTCTTCGGGTGCGCCATTTCTCTTCCCATAAAATTAAGTCCCGAGACAATCGCCGTCACGCGCGATATCGCTGATATCGGCAAGTCCGTTCAGGCGGATGCTTCGACGCTCCCCAGGACCGCGTGAATTCCGAACGTCCCGAATATGTGCTAAAGTCACCCCGTCATCAGATGTCCCCGGGGTGGAAGCCATGTTGGAAGCGGACAAGGTATTTGCGGGTTCGATTCCGGAAAATTACGACCGCTATATGGTGCCGCTGATTTTTGCGCCATTCGCCGCCGATCTGGCGCGTCGGGCGGCGGCCTTGATGCCGATTGATATTCTCGAAATCGCCGCAGGCACCGGCGCCGTCACGCGCGAATTGGCTTCCCGATTATTGCCCGCGGCAAACTATGTGGTAACCGACCTCAACCAGCCGATGCTCGATTTTGCAGCGTCGCAACAGGCGCCGGATCGCCGCATAAAATGGCAGCAGGTGGATGCCCAGACGCTGCCTTTTGAAAGCGCCGTTTTCGATCTCGTCTTCTGCCAGTTCGGCGCTATGTTCTTTAATGATCGCTTGTCGGCCTATCGCGAGGCAAAGCGGGTATTGAAGCCCGGCGGACATTATTTATTCAATGTATGGGACCGCATCGAGGAAAATCACTTCGCGGATGATGTGACGAACGCCCTGGCGCGCCTGTTCCCCGATGATCCGCCGCGCTTCATGGCCCGTACCCCGCACGGTTATCATGATACGGCACTCATTCGCCGCGAGCTGGAGGAGGCCGGCTTTTCCCGCGTGACGATTGAGACGGTGACCGCGCAGAGCCGCGCCTCTTCACCGCGCATTCCGGCCATGGCTTATTGTCAGGGAACCGTGCTTCGGACGGAAATTGAGGCGAGAGCACCGGGAGGGCTCGATACCGCGACAGATTACGCCGCCGCGGCCATTGAAGCACGGCATGGCGGTGGCGCGGTTGCCGCGAAAATTCAGGCGCATGTGATTCTTGCCGCCGTTTAAACCGGCGCTGCCGACCCGGTTCTCAGCCTATAAATGAGTGCGGGGAATATTTGAGCAATACCCCCTAAATATTAGTGGTTTTGGGTGGAGGCCTGTACCAAAGGGTTTTCCGATAGTCCGAGATTATCGGGCTTTCGAGTGTCATCGAACTTTCCGCAAACCTTCGTCATATTGTCATACAATATAAGCATATGCGCTCCAGAAAAGGAGCGCAGAATGACGCCACAATCACTTGAACTTTCGGGCATCGGCAAAGGCTTCGGGGCTGACGATGTTCTGAAAGAGATCGATCTCTCCATCCGTCCCGGAGAGTTTTTGTCTCTCGTCGGCATGTCGGGCTGCGGCAAGTCCACGCTTCTGCGTATCATTGCGGGGCTGGAAACACCGGATCGCGGTTCGGTCTCCATCGGCGATCAGGATGTGACTGAGGTTGATCCGAGCGATCGCAATCTGGCGATGGTTTTCCAGTCCTACGCCCTTTATCCGCATATGAGCGTGCGCCAGAACATTGCCACGCCGCTCAGGATGCGGCGTCTGCCCTTTGCCGCACGCCTGCCGTTGGTCGGACGATTTGCGGCCCCGGCCGAAACGCTGAGCCAGATCGATGCCGCCGTCGAACAGGCGGCCGAGACGCTACAGATCGCGCATCTGCTGGATCGCAAGCCGGCGCAGCTTTCCGGCGGCCAGCGTCAGCGTGTGGCGCTTGCCCGGGCGCTGGTGCGTTCGCCCGCCGCCTTCCTGATGGACGAGCCGCTCTCCAACCTTGATGCGAAGCTTCGCGCCCATATGCGTGAGGAACTGGCCGGCCTGCACCGTCGGCTGGGGGCGACCTTCATCTATGTCACTCATGACCAGATCGAAGCCATGACCATGTCCGACCGCATCGCATTGATGTCGGAAGGCCGCATCGAGCAGCTTGGTACGCCGGACGAGCTTTACCGCAAACCCGCGACGCTGACGGTCGCGCGTTTCATCGGCACGCCATCGATCAACCTGCTGCCGGTCGAAATCGACGCGCAGGGTAAAGTCACGGCCTTTGGACGCGATCTTGGCATCGAGGGTGTGGGCCGCGATGCCGGTCCGGCGACGCTCGGCCTTCGTGCCGAAGATTTGCGCCCGGGCGAAGAAGGTTTTGCCGTGCGCGTGGTGCGCAGCGAAACCCACGGGGCCGACCGCTTCGTGAGCTGCCGCCTGCTGAGCGACGAGACGGTCGCCATCACCCTGCGTCAGGGTGCCGGCGATGCCGTGGGCGCGGATATGAATGGCGTAATGAATCTCGGCTTTGCACCGGAACGCGCGCATCTTTTCGCGGCCGATGGCCTGCGCCGCAAGGTGACGGTGCGCGAACGGGTGCCGGCATGACGGCGGTCGATTTTTCCACAGCCGCGCGCGCGAAGGCTCGCCCGCGGCTGTCAAAGGCGGACCGGCGGATGATCTGGCGGGGCCTGATGTTCGCGGCCCCCGCAAGCCTGCTGCTTCTGGCGATCTATATCGTTCCGATGCTCGTTCTGGCCGGTTTTTCCGTCACCGATTACCAGCTCGGTTCGCTCTCCACCCGCTTTGTCGGCCTCGGAAACTTCGTCAAGGCGTTTCAGGATCCGGTCTTCCTGCGCTCTTTGGCCAATACCGCCATCTATGCGCTCATCGTCATTCCCTTCGGTGTGTTTCTGGCGCTCGGCGTGGCTTTGCTCGTTTATAACCGCAAGCGCAGCCGGGCTTTCTGGGAGGTGGCCTATTTCCTCCCCGTCACCCAACCCTCGTCGCCATGGCAACCGTGTGGCAGTTCCTGCTGCATCCTTCGCTCGGTCCGGTGAATGCGGCGATCAAATGGCTGGGCTTCGAGCCGGTCGCCTTCCTCTCCAATCCCGTCCTCCTCATTCCCACCATGGCGCTGATGGGCGTCTGGCAGATCCTGGGTTTCAACATGGTGCTGTTCCTCGCGGGCCTCACCGCCATTTCGAAGGATCTGCACGAGGCGGCGCGGCTGGATGGCGCCAAGAACCCGATCGACCGCTTCCTGACCGTGACTTGGCCGATGCTTGGGCCGACGACCATGTTCGTGGTGGTCACCACCTCCATCTCGGCCTTCAAGGTGTTCGAGACGGTGGCTGTGCTCACCAAGGGCCGCTTCGGATCGGAAACCCTGCTGTTCGATCTCTATCTCGAAGGTTTCGAATATTCGAACACCGGTTATGCCGCCGCGCTGACGATTATCTTCCTCGCGATCGTGCTGGTCCTGTCTATCGGCCAGACGCTGCACATGGACCGGAAGGTGCACTACTGATGGCCGCACTCCGCAAATATCTCCCACATCTCGTGCTCGCCCTTGGCGCTTTCGTGATGCTCCTGCCGTTCTACTGGATGGTGTTGACCTCGATCCGCTCACCGGCAGAGATTTTCGATGTCTCGCTCTGGCCAATCCCGCAGAAATTCGACGCGGCCGATAATTATTCTAGAGCGGCAGGTCAGGTACCGATGGCGCGTTTCATGCTCAACGGCGTCATCGTCTGCGTCGGCATTCTCGTCGTGCAGATCCTGACGTCGGTTCCGGCTGCCTATGCGCTGGCGAAGCTCCGGTTCCCGGGCCGCAAGCTGCTGCTGGGCCTCGTCATTGCGGCGCTCTGCGTTCCCATTCAGGCGCTCGCCCTCCCGCTCTTTGTCGGTCTCGCCAAGACGGAGCTTCTGAATACTTACTTCGCGATGATGATGCCGTTCTTCCTTTCGGTCTTCGCCATCTTCCTGTTCAACCAGTCCTTCCGCAGCTATCCGAATGAAATCATCGAGGCTGCTCGCATGGACGGGTTCTCGGAAATGGAGATTTGCTGGGGACTGGTCCTTCGCGGATCGCTGCCTTCGCTCGCCGCTTTCTCGATCTTTTCGCTCGTTGCCCACTGGAACGACCTTTATTGGCCGATGATCGTGGTCTCCGACACCAATCTCGCCCCGCCGCCGCTTGGCATGATGCTCTTCGCCGATGTCGAATCCGGCGCGAATTACGGTGCGCTGATGGCGGGCGCCACACTGATTACCGCGCCGATGGTGCTGTGCTTCCTCCTCGCACGGCGGCACTTCATCGCCGGTATTACCATGACCGGCGTCAAGTGACGCCGTTCAGATTTCCTCCTCCCAACCTCTCTGGAGACTGACATGAAACTCAACCGACGCGCTGTGATGGGCGGTCTGGCTCTCGGCATGGCTTTTGCGGGCCTCGCTCAGCCGGTTCTGGCTAATGAAATCACGCTCAACGTTCTCTACAACCTGCCGGGCTTCACCAAGTTCCATCAGCCGCTGGCCGATGAATTCATGAAGAAGAACCCGGACGTGAAGATCAACTTCCTCGCTCCGGCCGCCGGTTACAATGAAGGCCAGCAGCAGGTTCTGCGCTCCGCCGTAACGGGCAATCTGCCGGATGTTTATTTCTCGGGTTACAACCTGACGGCGGAACTCGTTCACACGCTCGCACCGCGCAACCAGATCACCGATCTCGGCCCGTTCATTCAGGCTGAAGGCGGTCAGGCCTTCCTCGACAAGAACTACAGCCCTAAGATGGCTGCACTCGGCCAGATCGACGGCAAGCAGTATGGCCTGCCGGTCAACGCCTCCTCGCCGATCATCTACATCAACTCCGACCTCGTCACCAAGGCTGGCGGCGACCCGGACAAGATGCCGACGACCTTTGCGGAACTCATTGCTCTCGCAAAGAAGATCAAGGCTCTCGACCCGAAGTTCGCCGGCATGAGCTACGACATCAACGGCTGGCCGGATGACTGGTTGTGGCAGGCGCTCATCGTCGAACAGGGCGGCAAGCTCGTTGACGAGAAGGCCAAGACCGTTGGCTTCGACAACGAGATCGGCCTCAACGCCCTGAAGATGACCCGTCAGTTCGTCACCGAAGGCGGCCAGAACCTGCTCGACTGGGATCAGTCGCGCCAGCAGTTCGGTGCAGGCCTCACTGGTTTCATCTTCTCGACGCCTGCCCATGTTCAGACGATCCAGGGTCTGGTCGGCGACCGCTTCAAGCTGAAGACCGCGACCTTCCCGCTCGACAACAAGGAAAAGGGCGGCGTTCCGACCGGCGGCAACTCGGCTGTTATCCTGACCCAGGAAAAGGCCAAGCAGGACGCCGCCTGGAAGTACCTGAAGTGGATCACCGGTCCGGAAGCGCAGAACACCATCGTTCGCATCACCGGTTACCTGCCGACCAACAAGCTGGCCACCGGCCCGGACTTCCTCGCTCCCTATTATGTCGAGAACCCGAATGTGAAGACCGCTTCGCTTCAGGCTGACCGTTCTCTGCCCTGGGCAGGTTATCCGGGTGGCGATTCCGTCCGCATCTGGCGCACCCAGCGCGACATCATCGGCACCGTCATGCGCGGTGAGGTGACGCCGGAAGCTGGTCTGAAGCAGATCGTCGAGCAGACCAACGCCCTGCTGAAATAAGCAAAACCATCGAAAAGGCTGCGGGGAAATCCGTTCCCGCAGCTATTTTGCGCAGAAAGACCTGTTATGAAGATCATCCAGATCACCGACACCCATCTCGTCCCCCCCGGCATTGCTGTAAACGGCGTCGACCCGGAAAAGCAGCTGCGCGCGGCGGTGGCCGATATTGTCGAAAAACATGCCGACGCCGATCTTCTTGTGATGACGGGTGATCTTTGCAATTACGGCGAGCCGGAAGCCTATGAGCTGCTGCGCGATATTCTCGCGCCCGTCTCGATCCCCGTGCAGTTGATGCTCGGCAATCACGACCGCCGCCCGGAATTCGTCGCGGCTTTTCCGGAGCAGCCGCGTGACGATAACGGCTATATCCAGTCCTTCATCGATACCGAATTCGGTCGGCTGCTGTTTCTCGATAGCCATGAGGCCGATGTGATCGGCGGCATGTATGGTGCGGATCGTCTGGCATGGCTGGAGAGTGCGCTGGAAAGCGCGGGCAACCTGCCGGTGACGGTGTTCATTCATCACCCGCCGATGGATTGCGGCATCCGCCATTTCGAACATATCGGCATGCATGATGACGGTGCTGTCATGCGCCGTCTCGCCGCTCATCCGGCCGGTATACGTCATATCATTTTTGGCCATATCCATGTGCCGATGGCCGGTACGACCGCCGAAGGCATCGCCTACAGTTCCGGTCAGGCCTGCGCGCACCGTTTCATCACCGATATCGATGTTGTCGATCCTCTGTGGACGGGCGGCAATCCCTGTTACCGGGTCATAAGCCTGGGCGCATTCGGTCTGCGCGCCTATGATGCGGAAGTGGGGCAGGTCGTGCTCGGTCAGGCGCCTGTCTGCGAAGGTCCCTGACACCGGACGTTTCCGTGTTGCATGGAGATGACCTTCGCCTCGTCGCCTGTTGGCGGTGGTGAGGGAGAGGTTTTGACGATTGCAAGCCTGCGGTGGTGAGAAGACCCCCGTGGCCTGTCGCGCCGATGCGCCACTTCTGGTTTGTTGAACGGGATGTGATGCATCGGAACCATGGTTCCGTGCGCACCCTTGATCTATGTCAGTTTCATCGATGAAACTGCACGCCATAGTCGCCGAAAGGTGGCCAGCCGAATGCCGTGCCATCGTGATGACAGATCATGGAGAATTGCATGCTTGAAAAGCGTATCCGCAACGCGTCCCTCTTGAACAGGATCGTCAGCGCCGAAGAGGCCGCCAGTCTCATTCAGGACGGCATGACGGTGGGCATGAGCGGCTTTACGCGCGCCGGCGAAGCGAAGGCGGTGCCGCTGGCGCTGGCCGAGCGCGCCAAGACGAACCCCATGAAAATCACCCTGATGACCGGTGCGTCGCTCGGCAACGATCTCGACAAGACCATGGTGGAGGCGGGCATGCTGGCGCGCCGCATGCCGTTCCAGTCCGATCCGGCTTTGCGCAGGGCGATCAATGACGGCAAGGTGATGTTCATCGATCAGCATCTTTCCGAAACGGTCGAGCAATTGCGCGGCGGCCAGATCCATGGGGTCGATATCGCCATTGTCGAGGCTGTGGCGATCACGGCGGAAGGCGGCATCGTGCCAACCACTTCCGTCGGCAATTCCGCGAGCTTCGCCATTCTGGCCGACAAGGTGATCGTTGAAATCAACCTGTCGCAGCCCGAGGTGCTGGAGGGGTTGCACGACATCTTCATTCCCGCCAAGCGCCCGACCCGCATGCCCATTCCGGTGGTGGCCACGGATAGCCGTGTCGGCCTGCCGTTCATTCCGGTGCCACCGGAAAAGATCGCCGCCATCGTGCTGAGTGATAAGAGCGACAGTTTTTCAACCGTGCTGCCGCCGGATGACGAGACCAAGGCCATTGCCGGCCATCTCACCGAGTTCCTGCTGAATGAGGTGCGCCACGGCCGCATGACCCATGAGCTCCAGCCGCTCCAGGCCGGCATTGGCACCATTGCCAATGCCGTGATGCACGGTTTCATCGATACGCCGTTTCACGATCTCAAAATGTATTCGGAGGTCCTGCAGGATTCGACTTTCGAACTGTTTGATGCGGGCAAGCTCACCTTCGCCTCCGGTTCGTCGATCACGCTGTCTTCCGCCATGAACGAGCAGGTGATGCCGCGACTGGCGGAATATAAGAGCAGGCTTATCCTGCGGCCGCAGGAGGTCAGCAACCACCCGGAAGTCATCCGCCGCCTCGGCATTATCGGTATCAATACGGCACTGGAATTCGATATCTACGGAAACGTCAATTCCACCCATGTCGGCGGAACGCACATGATGAACGGCATCGGCGGTTCGGGGGATTTCGCCCGCAACGCCTATATGTCCATCTTCGTCACCAAATCGATCGCCAAGGGCGGGGCCATTTCAAGCGTCGTGCCGATGGTCAGCCATGTCGATCATACTGAACATGATGTCGATATTCTCGTCACCGAAATCGGGCTTGCCGATCTGCGTGGGCTGGCGCCTCGCGAGCGCGCGGCGGTCATCATCGCGAACTGCGTGCATCCTGATTATCGCGATGCGCTGACGGATTATTACCGGCGGGCGGCGGCGCGGGGTGGGCACACGCCGCATCTCATCGAAGAAGCGCTCTCCTGGCATGCGGCTCTGCGGGAAAGGGGCACGATGCTGCCGCAGAAATAGGCCTGCATTTTAGAAGGCGCCCCGTTGCCGGTGTGACAGCAGCGCAATTGGGTCCGTTTGGACACACAGGAGCGGAAATTGTCCGCTCCTGTGCTGTGGTTGCTGGCGCGTCTGTTCCGCCTCCGGTAGAAAATCCTCTCCCCCGGCTGCTGTCCGGCTGCCTCTGGGTTGTAGGAGAGTAACGTGATGCCCATTCGCTTCGTGGCCATGATCGCCATTGTCGCCCTGCTCGCCGGCTGCGGGGGGCGTCCGATTGGGGTCATGACGCCGACGGGGCAGACCGTGGCGGGAACCACACCGGTCAATCTTCTGGTCGCCACCACCCGCGCACCATCGGAAAACGCCGCCGTGCTTTTTGGCGGCGAGCGTGGAACGGGTCTGAAGGTGGATGCGGTGACGGTTTCCATTCCGCCCAATGCCAATCGCAAGGTCGGGCAGGTGCAATGGCCGAAGAAACTGCCGCCGAACCCGCTGAAGGATTTCACCACGGTTGCGGTGGAGCCCATTCGCTCCGAAGCCGAGACACGAAGCTGGATCAGCAAACATATCCAGAAGGATCGCCGCGTCCTGGTCTTCGTGCACGGTTTCAATAACCGTTACGAAGAATCCGTCTATCGCTTCGCCCAGATCGTCCATGATTCCGGCACGGATGTCGTGCCGGTGGTCTTCACCTGGCCGTCGCGGGCGAGCATTTTCGACTATAATTACGACAAGGAAAGCACCAACTACTCGCGCGATGCGCTGGAGGAGATGCTGACCCGCCTCGCCAAGGACAAGTCCATCGGCGAGGTCACGGTCATGGCCCATTCCATGGGCACCTGGCTTGCGGTGGAGGCGTTGCGCCAGATGGCCATCCGCAATGGCCGGGTCGATCCGAAGATCGGCAATGTCATTCTCGCCGCACCCGATCTCGATGTGGACGTGTTCAGCCGGCAGTTCGCAAGCCTCGGCAAAACCCCGCCGAAATTCACCCTGTTCGTTTCGCAGGATGATCGCGCTCTCAGCCTGTCACGCCGTATTTCCGGCAATGTCGATCGTCTCGGCCAGATCGACCCATCGGTCGAACCCTATCGCAGCGAGCTTGAAAAGGCCGGCATCACCGTTCTGGATTTGACCAAGCTGCAATCCGGCGACCGACTGAATCACGGCAAATTTGCCGAAAGCCCCGAGGTTGTCCGGCTTATCGGCGACCGCCTTATCGCCGGACAGACGGTGACGGATTCCGATGTCGGCTTGGGTGAGGCGCTGGGTGCCGTCAGCATCGGCGCTGCGCAAACCGTCGGGACGGCGGCGAGCGTCGTGGTCAGCGCGCCGATTGCGGTCTTTGATCCGCGCACGCGTGAAAATTACGGCAGGCAAGTGGAACGGCTCGGCCGCTCCGTGGAAAATACCGTCGGATCGGTGGGCGATACCGCCGGTTCCGTGGTGGACGATCAGGCTGTTCAGTCATCGAGAGTGAATTGCGAGGCGGCCCCCAATCGAAACCGGGCAGAGTGCCGTAACCGATAGATCAAAGATCAAAAGCGCGATGGTGAAACCGTAAGCGGTTTTCATCATCTCGCCCTCGCAGATTTGTATACAGCTTGTATTTTTATCTGTATGGTCGGGTCAACAACCCAACTTCCGGAGTAGACCACCATGCGTTGGAAACGCACCCTCCAGCTTCTCGATGTTCATTGCGAAGGCGAAATCGGCCGTGTCGTCACCGGCGGCGCGCCGAAAATTCCCGGCAACACGGTGGCCGAACAGCTTCACTGGATGAATACCGATCCGCAGGGTGAGGCGCTTCGTCGCTTTCTGACACTGGAGCCGCGCGGCACGCCGATGGGATCGGTCAATCTTCTCCTGCCGCCGAAGCACCCGGATGCGCACGCCGCCTTCGTCATTCTCCAGCCGGATCAGGCGCATGCCAGCTCCGGTTCCAATTCCATCTGCGCGACGACGGCGCTGCTGGAAAGCGGCATGGTGGAAATGCAGGAGCCGGAAACCGTCATCATCCTCGAAACGGCCGCCGGTCTGGTCAAGGCCACGGCCACCTGCCGCGACGGCCGTTGCGAAAAGGTCAAGCTGACCATGGTGCCATCCTTCGTGCATGAGCTGGATGTCAGCATCGACACGCCCGAATGGGGCAGGGTGACGATGGATATTTCCTACGGCGGCATTTTTTATGCGCTCGTCGATGTCCGCCAGATCGGCCTGACGATCGAAAAGGCCAATGCGGCCAAACTGGTCTCGGCGGGCATGATTCTGAAAGATCTGGTCAACCGTGAAATGACCGTCGTTCATCCGGAAATCCCGGCCATTTCCGGTGTCGCCTATGTCATGTTCCGCGATGTGGATGCGGATGGCTCCATCCGCACCTGCACCACCATGTGGCCGGGCCGGGCGGATCGCTCGCCCTGCGGCACAGGTAATTCCGCCAATCTCGCCACGCTTTATGCGCGCGGCAAGGTGAAGGTGGGAGACGAGTATAAATCCCGCTCGATCATCGGTTCGGAATTCGATGTCGGCCTTTCCGCCGTCACCGAGGTGGCGGGCCGCCCGGCTGTCATCCCCACCATTGCCGGGCGCGGCTTCACCTTCGGGCTGCATCAGGTGGGTCTCGATCCGTTTGATCCGCTGGCCGATGGTTTCGCCATGACCGATGTCTGGGGGCCGGAAGCGGGCAACATCTGAGGCATGCTTTAAAAAAATGACATTTACAGCCGCCCGATGAACTTTGGCGGCTGTTTTCCCGCGGCAAAAGATGCTAAGCGGGCGCCAATTCCGTCATGCTCCGAGGTATCCCGATGAAGTCGCTCACCCTGCGCCGCCCTGATGACTGGCACCTGCACCTGCGTGATGGGGCAATGCTGGAAGGGGTGATCGGGGATACGAGCCGCCATTTCGCCCGTGCCATCATCATGCCGAACCTGGTGCCGCCGGTCGTCACCACGGCCGATGCCCGCGCCTATCGCGAACGCATCGTCAAGGCAATTCCCGCGGGTGACCGTTTCGAGCCGCTGATGACCCTCTATCTGACCGAGGACACGCAGGCCGACGATGTGGAAGAGGGCAAAAAAAGCGGCCTCATCACTGCCGTAAAGCTCTATCCGGCGGGTGCGACCACCAATTCCCATGGCGGTGTGCGCGATTTCAACAAGGCCATGCCGGTTCTGGAGCGCATGGCGAAGATCGGTCTGCCGCTTTGCGTGCATGGTGAGGTGACGACGCCGGAAGTCGATATTTTCGACCGTGAGAAGGTGTTCATCGATACGGTTCTGGAGCCTCTGCGCCAGCGCCTGCCGGAACTCAAGGTGACGATGGAGCACATCACCACCCGTGACGGCGTGGACTATATCAAGTCGTCCAAAGCCAACCTCGCCGGTTCGATCACCACCCACCATCTCATCATCAACCGTAACGCCATTCTCGTTGGCGGTATCAAGCCGCATTATTATTGCCTGCCCGTCGCCAAGCGCGAAGAGCACCGGCTGGCGCTGCGGGCTGCCGCGACTTCGGGCGATGCACGCTTCTTCCTCGGCACGGATTCCGCTCCGCATGTGGACCCGCTGAAGGAATGCGCCTGCGGCTGCGCCGGCATCTATACCTCGATCAACACCATGAGCTGCCTTGCCCATGTCTTCGAGGATGAAAACGCCCTCGATAAACTGGAAGCCTTCGCATCGCTCAACGGCCCGGCCTGGTATGGTCTTGCGCCGAACGAGGAAACCGTCACGCTGGTCAAGCGCGAGGAAGCGGTGGCCTTTCCTGAAAAAATCGAGACGGGCGCCGGGCCGGTTACCGTGTTCGATCCGATGTTCCCGCTCCATTGGGATGTGAGTTGATTTTTTAGTAACCGCCGGCACTGCCGGCGGTTTTGTTATGGTCCCCAGGCATTCGCCCTTCTGTGCCGCCTGCGGATACCTGCAATGCTGAACCGAGATGTTGTGCTTTCCGAAAACCGATCCGGGTTTTCGGAGCGATAAACCAAGGCCGAAAAAGGAGAACGCCTATGAACCATTTCACATTCACTGACCGCGCCGTCGTTGCGGAACTGGTTGCGAAGATGTTGTGGGAAATCAAGGCGGTCCACTTCAATTCCGAAAGCCCCTACACCTTCGCTTCGGGCATGAAGAGCCCGGTTTACATCGATATGCGCAAGCTCATCTCCTTCCCGCGCATCCGCTCGGCGGCGATGGATTTTGCGGCGGCGGCGGTGATGCGCGAGGCCGGTTTCGAGAAGTTTGACTGTGTGGCAGGCGGCGAGACGGCGGGCATTCCCTTCGCCGCTTTCCTTGCCGAGCGCCTCGGCCTGCCGATGATCTATTGCCGCAAGAAGCCGAAAGGCCATGGCCGCAACGCCCAGATCGAAGGCCATATGCCGGAAGGCGCACGCGTTCTCGTCATCGAGGATCTGACGACGGCCGGCGGCTCGATGTTCACCTTCATCGATGCCATCCGTGCGTCGGGCGGCATTGTCGATCACGGCATCGCGCTGTTTTATTACGGCATCTTCGAAGAGGCTGAAGCGCGCTTCGCCAACGGCAATGTCAAGCTGCATTACCTGACCACCTGGCGCGATGTTCTGGCGGTTGCCCGGGCTGAAAAACTGTTCGACGAAAAGACCCTCTCCGAGGTCGAAGCCTTCCTCGATAACCCGCTGCCGTGGTCGGCAAAACGCGGTGGTGTCAGCGAATTGCCGCAATCTTAATTTCGGATGCGGCCAGCCCGGTTTTGCGGCTGGCCTTCCGATCGATCTTCGTCTAAATCGATTTAAGTCCATTTGATTTGCTGTTTTGAGGAGGACCGTAATGATCCTGTGTTGTGGTGAAGCCCTGATCGACATGCTGCCCCGGCAGACGACTCTGGGTGAGGCGGGTTTTGCCCCCTATGCAGGCGGAGCGGTCTTCAACACGGCGATTGCGCTTGGGCGTCTCGGCGTTCCATCCGCCTTCTTCACTGGTCTTTCCGATGACATGATGGGCGATATCCTGCGGGAAACCCTGCGCGCCAGCAATGTCGACTTCAGCTATTGCGCCACCCTTTCGCGGCCGACCACCATCGCCTTCGTGAAGCTGGTGGATGGCCATGCGACCTATGCCTTCTACGACGAAAACACCGCCGGCCGGATGATTACCGAGGCGGAGCTTCCGGCACTGGGCGCGGATTGCGAGGCGCTGCATTTCGGCGCGATCAGCCTCATCCCGGAGCCCTGCGGCAGTACTTATGAGGCGCTGATGACACGCGAGCACAAAAGCCGCGTCATCTCGCTCGATCCGAATATTCGCCCCGGCTTCATCAAGGACAAGCAGTCCCACATGGCCCGCATCCGTCGCATGGCGGCCATGTCGGATATCGTGAAATTCTCGGATGAAGACCTTGCCTGGTTCGGGCTGGAAGGCGATGAGGACACGCTTGCCCGCCACTGGCTGCACCATGGTGCGAAACTGGTCGTCGTCACCCGTGGCGCCAAGGGCGCGGTGGGGTATAGCGCCAATCTCAAGGTTGAAGTGGCCTCCGAGCGGGTGGAAGTGGTCGACACTGTCGGCGCGGGTGATACCTTCGATGCCGGCATTCTCGCCTCGCTGAAAATGCAGGGCCTTCTGACCAAGGCCCAGGTTGCCTCGCTGACGGAAGACCAGATCAGGAAGGCTTTGGCGCTGGGCGCGAAAGCGGCCGCTGTCACCGTTTCGCGGGCGGGCGCGAATCCGCCCTTTGCGCATGAAATCGGTTTGTGATGAGCGCGGTTGAACCATTTTGAAAAGGTGGTTCAACACTCTTCCCGGCTTTAAAGCCGTAAAAAACCGTTATTTCGATATTATGAAGCTTGTGTCCGCTGTTTTTTCACGAAACAAGCATCGCATGAGCGTTCCCAAGTCCCATCCTTTTGATTTCGACCCGACCTATGGCATGCAGCGCGAGCAGCTGCTGGCCATCACCCCGCCCGAAGCGCCGCCGGGCTTCGATGATTTCTGGAAAAAGCGCTATCGCCGCGCGCTCGCCACGGATCCCCGGCCGGTGCTGCGCAAGAGCAGGCTCAGCGATCCCCGCTGGCATGTCCTCGATATAACCTACACCTCCACCGGCGGTTTTCGCATCGGCGGGTGGCTGCTTTTGCCGCGCGAAGGGCAGGTGCGTCGCGGCCTCGTTGTGGGCCATGGTTATGGTGGGCGAGGGGAACCCGATTTCGACGTGCCGGTGGAAGAAACAGCCTTGCTGTTTCCCTGTTTTCGCGGGCTTTCGCTGAGCGCGTGTCCGCCGATCTCGTCCGACCCGGCGCTTCATGTTCTCTATAATATCGACAGGAAAGACGACTACATCATCGGCGGCTGCGTCGACGATCTGTGGGTTGCCGTTTCCACGCTCATCAGCCTTTATCCCTGGCTGGAAGGGCAGGTAGGTTACAGCGGCATTAGTTTCGGCGGCGGCATCGGTGCCCTGGCCATCCCTTTCGACGAGCGCATAGACCGCGGTCATCTTGTCGTACCGACATTCGGACACCGGCCGTTCTGGCTGACGTTGCCGACCGTCGGCAGCGCGGATGCGGTTCAGACCTATCAGAAGACCCATGCCAACCTGCTTGAGACGCTGCGCCTGTTCGATGCCGCCTGTGCCGCCACCCGCATAAAAGTGCCGATGCTGATCGCGCCCGCGCTTTTCGACCCGGCGGTCGCACCGCCCTGCCAGTTCGCGGTGGCCAATGCGCTGCCAAAATCAAAATTTAATGAAATATTCATCCTCGACGCCGGGCATTTCGATTACCCTGACAGCGCATCGCAAGATGCGGTCCATAAGGACAAGGTCAGACGGTTTTTCAAGGTACCATGAAACGCGAATATCTCCGCTGGTATAGTCAAAGGCTCCATCGCGACATGGAGCTGCTAATATTCGGACATTCCGGCGCCAAGGTGCTGATGTTTCCCACCCGCGACGGGCGTTTCTTCGAATATGAGGAACTTGGTCTTGTCGGCAGTCTGGCCGACAAGCTGGAGGCGGGCCACCTTCAGCTCTATTGCATAGAGGGGCTGGCCAGAGAGACCTTCTACGCGGCCGGGCATCATCCCGCCGATCGCATTCGCCGGCATGCCGCCTTCGAAGACTATATTCTGAACGAAGTGCTGCCGCTGATGGCCGAGAAAAACCCGAATAGCGATACGATCGTGCAGGGTTGCAGTCTGGGTGCGTTTCAGGCCGCGAGCCTCGTCTTCCGCCACCCGCATCTTTTTCGCAAGCTCGTCGCCTTTTCCGGCCGTTATGACCTGACGATGAAGGTGGAATCCTTCGGCGATCTGTTCGATGGTTATTACGACGACGATGTCTATTTCCACATGCCGAGCCATTTCCTGCCGGGCCTCGCCTGCCCATGGCGGCTTGAACACCTGCGCCGCATCGACATGGTTTTCACCATCGGCGATGCCGACCCGTTTCTGGACAACAATCATCACCTCAGCCGGGTTCTATCGGAGAAGCATGTGGGGCATCGGATGCATGTCTGGGATGGCCGCGCCCACCGGGCGGGCGCGTGGCGCAAGATGGCGGCGCTTTATATTTGAGCCGCCACATTAAAAAAGCCGGAGGTGTCTCCGGCTTTTTAGATCGCGGTCGTAACGTCCCTCAGCCCGCCAGTCCCGCCAGCGCCTTCACCAGCCCCTGCGTCGAGCTGTCATGGCCGGCTGCACTTTCCTTGCCTTCCACGACGGGAAGCAGGCCGGTCGCCAGTTCCTTGCCAAGCTCCACGCCCCACTGGTCGAAGGAGTTGATGCGGAACAGCACGCCTTCGACGAAAACGCGATGCTCGTAAAGCGCGATCAGGCGGCCAAGGGCAAACGGCGTCAGCTTGTCGTAGACGAAGGTGATGGAGGGGCGGTTGCCGGTGAAGACGCGATGCGGCGCGATGAAATCGGCAAGTTTGTCTTCCATGCCCTTGGAGGTGAGCTGGGCTTTCGCTTCGGCAAGCGTGCGGCCCTTCATCAGCGCTTCCGATTGCGCCAGGCAATTGGCGATGAGAAGCTGGTGCTGGTGGCGCAGTTCGGGCTCGAAACCGTTGGCCGCGATCATGAATTCCGCCGGAATGACGCTCGTGCCCTGGTGGATGAGCTGGTAGAAGGCGTGCTGGCCATTGGTGCCGGGCTCGCCCCAGACGACCGGGCCGGACTGGCCTTCGACGGGCGTGCCGTCGATGGTCACACCCTTGCCGTTCGACTCCATGTCGAGCTGCTGCAAATAAGCCGGGAAACGCGACAGCCGCTGATCATAGGGCAGGATCGCGCGCGTCGGATAATTCAACACGTTGCGGTTATAAAAGCCGATGAGGCCGAGCAGCATCGGCAGGTTTTCGCGGATCGGCGCTTCGCGGAAGTGCCTGTCCATGGCATGCGCACCATCCAGGAACTTGCCAAAATTATCCGGCCCGATGGCGATCATCAGCGGCAGGCCAATGGCCGACCAGATCGAGTAGCGTCCACCAACCCAGTCCCAGAAACCGAAGATGCGGTCGCTTTCGATGCCGAAGGCGGCAACCTTTTCCAGCGCGGTGGAAACGGCGGCGAAGTGATGCTTGACAGCTGCCTCACCCAGTTTCTCAGCGATGAAGCGGCGCGCGGTGGCGGCATTCGTCATGGTTTCGATGGTGGTGAAGGTCTTCGACGCGACGATGAACAGCGAGGTTTCCGGGTCGACAAGCTTCAGCGTGTCGGCGATATGAGCGCCATCGATGTTCGAGACGAAATGCGCGCGCGGGCCGTCATGGAAAGGCGCAAGCGCCAGCGTCGCCATCACGGGGCCGAGATCGGAACCGCCAATGCCGATATTGATGACGTCGGTAATCTTCTTGCCGGTCGCACCCTTCAGCGAACCGGAGCGGATCGCATCGGCAAATTTGCCCATCGCGGTGAGAACGGCGTTCACGTCAGGCATCACGTCCTTGCCATCGACGAGAACGGGCGTGTTGGAACGGTTGCGCAGCGCGGTATGCAGCACGGCGCGGTCCTCGGTGAAGTTGATGGCCTTGCCGGAGAACATCTCCTCGCGCTTGGCCTCGACGCCGCCCTCGCGGGCCAGCGTCTCGAGGAGCGTCACGATTTCTTCATTCACCGCGCATTTGGAATAGTCCATCAGCAGGTCATCGAATTTCGCGCTGAAACGGCTGAATCGTTGGTCATCGGCCGCAAACGCGGCGCGAAGATCGGTTGCGGCTGTGCTGCTCGCCGTTACTTTCAGTTTTTCGATGGTGGCCTGCATCTTGTGCTCCTCGGCTTCCGTGGAAGGATGAGGAAACTATTCTTTTTCAGGCGGCCAAATCAAGGCGACTTTGATAAAAGAAAAGGGCCGCGATAAAAGAAAAGAGCCGGTTTCCCGGCTCTCGTCATTGGCTTCGAAGCGCTCAGTTCAGATTGCGCAATTCGCGTCGCAAAATCTTGCCGACATTGGATTTCGGCAGTTCGGTGCGGAACTCGATGATTTTCGGCCGCTTGTAATTTGTCAGGTTCTTGGCGCAGAAGGCCTTGAGTTCCGCTTCCGTCAGCGACTGGTCCTTCTTGACGACGAAAAGCTTGACGGTTTCGCCGGAATGTTCGTCGGGAACGCCGATGGCGGCGCATTCCAGCACGCCCGGGTGGCTGGCGGCCACTTCCTCGACCTCGTTCGGATAGACGTTGAAACCGGAAACGAGGATCATATCCTTCTTGCGGTCGACGATCTTGGTATAACCGCGATCGTCCATGAACCCCATGTCGCCGGAGCGGAAGAAGCCGTCTGCCGTCATGGCTTTGGCGGTTTCATCCGGCCTCTGCCAGTAGCCGGCCATGACCTGCGGTCCGCGAATGCAGATCTCGCCGACTTCGCCTGTCGGCAGGCTGTTACCGTCCTCGTCGCGAATATCGATTTCGGTCGAGGAAATCGGCAGACCGATGGTGCCACTGAATTCCGTCGAATCGAGACGATTGACCGTTGCAACGGGCGATGTCTCGGAAAGACCGTAACCTTCGGCAATCGGGCAGCCGACGATCGAAAGCCAGCGCTCCGCAACGGGCCTTTGCACTGCCATGCCGCCACCGAGAACCAGAATAAGCGACGACAGATCGAGCTTGCGGAAATCCTCATTATTCATCAGCGCGTTGAAAAGCGTGTTGATGCCGGGGAAAATATGCGGCTGATAATGCGTCAGCTCCTTTACGAAGCCGGGAATGTCGCGCGGATTGGCGATGAGCAGATTATGACCGCCGAGCGCAATGCCCATCAGCGAATTCACCGTCAATGCGAAGATGTGGCAGAGCGGCAGCGCGCAGATGAAGTTGAGAACTTCCGGGCGGTCCTTTCGGCCGTTGAAGGCGGCGTCCAGCCACAGGCTGATCTGAAGCTTGTTGGCCAGAAGATTGGCATGGGTGAGAACCGCACCCTTGGATACACCGGTTGTGCCGCCGGTATATTGCAGGAAGGCGATGTCCTGCGCCGTAAGGCTGACCGGCTTCAGCGAAAATCCCTGACCTTCCTTCAGCATCGCCTTGAAGCTAATGGAACCGGGAATGGTGTAGGCGGGCACCAGTTTCTTGACCTTGCGAACCACCAGATTGACGATATGTCCCTTCAGGCCGAGGAGATCGCCCATCGCCGCGACGACCACATGCCGAACCGCGGTTTTCGGCACCGCCTGCTGGGCCACATGGGCGAAGTTTTCCAGAACAAAGATCGCCTTTGCGCCGGAATCCTTGAGCTGATGTTCCAGCTCGCGCGGTGTGTAGAGCGGATTGACATTGACCACGATCATCCCCGCCCGCAGGATCCCGTATACCGCGACGGGATTTTGCAGGATATTCGGCATCATCACGGCAACCCGGTCGCCTTTTTCCAGCCCTCTGGATTGCAGCCAGGCAGCGACCGCGCGGGTTTCAGCGTCCAGTTCCCGATAGGTCAGGGACTTTCCCATGCTGGAAAAGGCCTTGCGGTCGGCAAATTGCGCACAGCTCTTTTCGAGAAGTTCGACAAGGGAGGCATGGGCGGATGCGGGGATTTCGGAAGGTACGCCCGGCGGATAGGATGCCAGCCAGCGCTTCTCTGCGCTGACATTTTCCGGGTGTCCCAAGGACAGTTCACTCATGCTTCTCCTCCCAGAGTCTTTGTCGCGCCGCGCATTCCTTGAAACGCGTGAAGGGCGCTTTCGGCTGCCTGATGTTCACGAAGCTCCCGCATTCAGCCGGCTCAATCGGCCGGGTTGAGGGAACTCCCTGTGGCGTCACCGGATCGACCGCTCCTCTCGCTCCCCGGTGACGAATGATAGACGCGTAATCCCTTGACGTCCATCTCGTCGGCAAAGCCTATTTAACTCTAACGTAAACGTCAATATTGCTGCCGCACATCTCGCCAACTCGTGAAGGGAAAAGCATTTTGCCCGGCTTTTTTGACTTTAATCCTGATTTGAGCGATCAACATAATTCGCAAAGCAGGGCAGGATTGGAAATGGCAGGCAGGGCAGCGCTTGAACTGAAATCGGTCGGGAAGAGATTCGGCGATACGGAAGTGCTGTCCGATATCGATCTTTCCGTCGAACGCGGCGAAATCATTTGTCTGGTGGGACGCTCCGGCTGTGGAAAATCGACCTTGCTGCGCATCGTGGCGGGCGTGGAGACGCCGGACCATGGCAGCGTTTCCCTGAACGGCGCTGCCGTTGCCGGCCCCGCTGTTTTCGTCGAGCCGGAAAAGCGCAATATCGGTTTTGTCTTTCAGGATTATGCGCTGTTTCCGCATCTGACCGTCGAGCAGAATGTGATGTTCGGTCTTCGGTCTTTGCCGAAGGTGGAAGCCCGCCGCCGCGCCGCAGAGATGATCGAACATGTTCACCTGCAGGAACTGGCGAAACGTTATCCGCATACGCTTTCGGGCGGCGAGCAACAGCGTGTGGCGCTCGCCCGCGCGCTTGCCCCGCAGCCCGGCCTGCTTCTGATGGACGAACCCTTTTCCAATCTGGACAGGGGATTGCGCGACAGCGTGCGCGAGGAAACGCTCGGCCTGTTGCGGCAACTGGGCACGACGGCGATCATGGTGACGCATGATCCGGAAGAGGCGCTTTCCGCAGGCGACCGTGTGGTTCTGATGCAGCGCGGGCGCATCGTGCAGAGCGGCACGGGTTACGAAATCCACGATCATCCCAAAACCCGTTATGCCGCCGATTTTTTCTGCGCCTTCAACAAGATCGAAGGCCGGGTAAGACAGGGTCGCGTCGAAACGCCGCTCGGGCTTCTGGGCGACGCGTCCGATCTGCCTGACGGTCTCGCCGCCATTGCCTATGTTCGCCCAAATGCGATTTCGATCATCGAGGACGGTGCGGCGAAAGAAGGAATTGCCGGCGAAATATCGAGCCGTGTCTTCCTGGGGGAGATCGAGCAGCTTGGCATAGCCGTGCCCGGACTGTCGGCCGATCTGCGTGTCAGGACAATGCAGCGCACACCCGCCAGGACGACAGCGGTGCGTTTCGGTATCGATCCCAAGGGAGTGCTGATATTTACTGCAAGTTGAGTGAGCGGATTTGTATGTTTATTTCCGCTCCATTTTCAACTCTTGGTGATCGAATCCGCGCGAAAAACAGAGAAATAAAACTTGATTTGGGTCATCAGGTATGATGTCTGCTCCCTCTATATTGCCGCTATCGGAGAGGGAGACAAAACATGACGAAATTTACCAGATTTGCCCTGCTTGCCAGCACGGTTGCCTTTGCAGCCGGAACGGCCAGCGCTGCGGAACTCAACATCTACACCACCCGCGAACCGGGCCTGATCCAGCCGCTTCTGGAATCCTTCACCGCCTCGAGCGGCGTCAAGGTCAACACCGTGTTCCTGAAGGACGGTCTTGCCGAGCGCGTTCTGAGCGAGGGCGCAAGCTCGCCTGCCGACGTTCTGATGACGGTGGATGCCGGCAACCTCGTCGATCTCGCTGAAAAGGGTGTCACCCAGGCGGTCGAATCCGAAACCTTGACCAAGGCTATCCCGGCTGAACTTCGTGATGCCAAGGGCCATTGGTTCGCGCTCTCCATGCGCGCCCGCGTTCTTTATGCGGCGAAGGATGTCGATCTCGCCTCCTTCAACTATGAAGATCTGGCGGATGCGAAGTGGAAGGGCAAGGTCTGCATTCGCGCCGGCCAGCACCCCTATAACACGGCGCTCTTTGCCGACTACATCGCCCATTACGGCGCTGCGGACACCGAGAAGTGGCTTGCCGGCGTCAAGGAAAACCTGGCCCGCAAGGCAGGCGGCGGCGACCGCGATGTCGCCAAGGACATCCTCGGCGGCATTTGCGATATCGGCATCGCCAACTCCTATTATGTCGGCCTGATGCGCTCGGGCAAGGGCGGCGAGGAGCAGGTGAAGTGGGGCGACGCCATCAAGGTCGTTCTGCCGACCTTCAAGAATGGCGGCACGCAGGTCAATATCAGCGGCGCTGCCGTGGCCAAGAATGCACCGAACAAGGCGGAAGCCGTCAAGCTGCTGGAATATCTCGTCTCCGACGAAGCCCAGAAGATCTATGCTGAAGCCAACTACGAATATCCGGTCAAGCAGGGTGCGGCTCTCAACGAGATCATCGCTTCCTTCGGCACGCTGAAGATCGATAACAAGCCGCTGACGGAAATCGTCTCGCACCGCAAGCAGGCGAGCGAGCTGGTCGACAAGGTCGGTTTCGACAAGTAAAGGCCAATCAGCGATAACTTGGTGAAAGGCGTTCGCATCTGCGGGCGCCTTTCCGCGTATTTTCTGAAAGCACATGAATCCAGACGCCATCCAGCCACTGACACCTCGTGCCCGAGCCAGGTTTTCATCCTCCTTCTGGTGGCTGTGCCTCTCCGTGCTGGCGGTCTGCGGCGCTATGGTGCCGGTTCTGGCGCTTGTATCGCAGGCGTTGCAGGGTTCTGAAGGCCTGTGGGCGCATCTCGGCTCGACCGTGCTCTGGACGGCGCTTCCGGATACGGCGATCCTTCTCGCCGGGGTCGGGCTGCTGGCCGGTGTCGTCGGAACCTATGCCGCCTGGTTGGTCACCGCCTATGATTTTCCCGGCCGCAAAATATTGGAATGGGCGCTGCTGCTGCCGCTGGCCATGCCCACCTATATCGTCGCTTACGCCTATCTGGATATTCTGCATCCCATCGGACCGGTGCAGGGCGCGATCCGCTGGCTGCTCGGTTATTCCAGCCCGCGCGAATTTCGTCTGCCGGACATAAGGTCCATGACGGGCTGCATCGTCCTTCTCGGCTTCGTGCTGTTTCCCTATGTCTATATTCCCGTGCGCGCCATGTTCCTGACGCAGGCGGGCAACCTGCTGGAAGCGGCACGAACGCTCGGCGTTTCCAGACGCGCGGCCTTCTTCAAGGTGGCGGTGCCGCTGGCGCGCCCGGCGATTGCGGTCGGCATCAGCCTTGCCCTGATGGAAGCGCTGAATGATATAGGCGCATCGGAGTTTCTGGGCGTCCGCACGCTCACCGTTTCCGTCTACACCACCTGGGTCACGAAATCCGACCTGCCGGGTGCGGCGCAGATCGCGCTTTCCATGCTGTTCATCGTTGTCGCCCTCGTGGCGCTTGAGCGCTGGGCGCGGCGCAAGCAGCGTTATGCGGTTTCGGCGCAGAAAAGCAGGGAACTGGAGCCGCTGCGACTCAACGGCCTGAAGGGCTGGGCCGCTTTCGTACTCGGCGGCCTGCCGGTCCTGATCGGCTTTGTGGCGCCGGCCAGCTATCTCGTCATCGAGGCATGGAAACGGTTCCGTTTCAGCGGCCTCTCCGCCCGCTTTGCCGATGAAGCTCTGAACACCATCGTCTTTGCCGGCCTGGCGACGGTTATCACCCTGATCCTCGGCCTTGCGGTTGCCTACGCCATGCGTCTTGCACCGGGGCGTCTCTCGCTCTGGTCCTACCGGCTTTCGACGGTCGGATATGCGGCCCCCGGCACGGTCATCGCCATCGGCGTGCTGATCGCGCTTGGCGGCTTCGACCGGTTTGTCGACCAGACCATGCGTGACTGGTTCGGCATCTCTACCGGCCTCATCTTCATCGGCAGCGGTGCGGCGCTGATCTATGCCTATTCGGCGCGTTTCCTCACCATTGCGGCGGGCGGTGTGGATGCCGGCCTCAGCCGCATACCGCAATCCTTCGATCACGCCTCGCGAACGCTCGGACGATCCGCGACGCAGACATTCCGCCAGATTCATCTGCCGCTATCCAAGGCGTCGCTTGCGGCAGCGGCGCTGCTGATCTTTGTCGATTGCGTCAAGGAGCTTCCCGCCACGCTTCTGTTGAGGCCGCTGAATTTCGAAACCTTCGCTACCCATCTTTATGGCGAAGCGGCGCGCGGCACCTATGAGGAGGCGGCAATCGCAGCGCTGGCAATCGTCGTCATCGGCATGCTTCCGGTCATGCAGCTTGCAAGGATCGGCCGGCGCAAGGGCTGATATCGAAGCCCTGTCCGATAAATGACGGGCGCAAAACTGTGCGAGAGGCCAATAAGCTTCAAATCCCGCCAGAAAACGACAAGCATCCTGCCTTAATCCTGATGTAAATACTCAGCTTAATTGAGGTGCCGCGGCCTGTCGAATTTGGACATCGGCTGCGATCTGTTTCGGGGCATATCTTGAAAAATTTGCATGGGATGTTTTTGAGCCGTCTGGCTTTGGGCACGGCCGCCGTTGTTTTGCTGGCGCCAGCGATGGGCCACGCGCAGGACACGACCGTTCTGCAGCAGATTACCGTTGAAGGGCAGGGCGCGGAAAACGCGACAGGTCCGGTCCGGGGTTATGTCGCGAAGAAAAGTGCGACCGGTTCGAAAACCGAGACGGAAACCAGGGATATTCCGCAATCCGTATCGGTCGTCGGCCGCCAGGAAATGGATGACCGCGGCGCAGTGACGAAAATCGACGAGGTACTGCGTTATACCCCCGGTGTGACGGCGGAGCCCTTCGGCACCGACCCGGATACGGACTGGATTTATATTCGCGGTTTTCAGGCCACCCAGACCGGCGTGTTTCTGGATGGTCTGAACCTGTTCAGCTACGGTTTCGGCGGTTTCCAGATGGATGCCTACGGTCTGGAGCGCGTGGAAGTTCTGAAAGGCCCTGCCTCGGTGCTTTATGGCGGCGCCAATCCCGGCGGTATTGTGCAGATGGTCCGCAAGCGCACGCAGGATGAGCCGGTGCGCGAAACGGAAATCGGCATCAATAATTTCGGCAATGCCTTCTTCGGTTTCGATCTCGGCGACAAGGTCGATGGTGAAGGCGTGTGGAAATACCGCGTCACCGGCAAGGTCTCCGGCGGCGACAATTACACCGATTATTCCGAGGATTTGCGCGGCTTCATCATGCCGCAGATCACCTTCGAGCCGGACGCGCAGACAAGTGCCACGCTTTACGGTTATTTCTCGGCGCTCGATCAGGTTCATATCGGCAACGGCTTCCTGCCTTATGTCGGCACCGTGGTCGACGCGCCCTTCGGCAAGCTCGACCGCAAGGCCTTTTATGGCGAGCCGGATATCGACAATGGCCGCGTCTACCAGTCCATGGTGGGTTACGAGGTCAGCCATGAATTCGACAATGGCTGGAAGATCAGCCAGAACGCCCGCTATGGCCACCTCTACAAGCATGAGACCGGACCCTATGCCGGCGGCTGGGCCAATACAGATGCAAACGGCCAGCCGATCCTCGATGCCACCACCAACGACTATATGTTGACTCGCTTCGGTTACGATGGCGTGTCGAAAGTCGACAGTTTCGGCGTGGATAACCGGGTCGAAGGCCAGTTCGATACCGGCGCGGTCAATCACTCTCTGCTCTTCGGTCTCGACTATAAATATTACCGGCTGGACCAGGTGCAGGCCTGCTGCGGATCGAATGCAATCGGTGCGCTCAACCCGGTCTATGGCTCGACGCAGGGAACGAATTTCGTCTATGCCGACAATATCGTGACCCAGCAGCAGATCGGCATCTACGCGCAGGACCAGCTGCGCTTCGGCGATGGCTGGCTGGTCACGCTGAACGGCCGTTACGACTATGTCGACACCGAGCTGAACAATAGGCTCCCTGCGGGTCTCTCCCGCCGCTCCAATGACGATGCGCTGAGCGGCCGCGCCGGTCTCGCCTATGAATTCGACAATGGCCTGACACCCTATGTCTCGGCGGCCACTTTCTTCAATCCGCTCATCGATACGCTTGCGGATGGCACTCCCGCTTCGCCGGAAGAGGGACACCAGTTCGAGGCCGGTATCAAATATGAGCCGACCTTCTTCGACGGCAGCATCACCGCCTCCGTCTTCAAGCTGGTCAAGGACAATGCCATCGTTTCCTATACGGCCGGCGGCGTGACCACGAGCGGTCAGTTCGGGCAGGTGGAATCCACCGGCTTCGAGCTGGAGGCCAAGGCCAATCTCACCGACAACTGGAAGGCGCTCGCCTCTTATTCCTATACGGATCTGGAGATTACCCGCGACGCCAATCCTAACCTTATCGGCAAATCGCCATGGATCGTGCCTGCCCACACCGCCTCGCTGTGGCTGGACTATGCCTTTACCACAGACGCGCTGGAAGGTCTCAGCCTCGGCGGCGGCGTTAGGTATCAGGGCAAATCCTGGGCGGATGAGGCAAATACGCTGCGTGTTCCGGATGCCGCCGTCTTCGACGCTGCAATCCGCTACGAGAAGAACGACTGGACCGCATCGATCAACGTCGCCAATGTCTTCGACAAGGAATATGTGAAGAGCTGCGCCGGCGTCTCCGTCTGCGGCTGGGGCGATAGCCGCACCATCACCTTCAAGCTTTCCAAGAAGTGGTAAGGCTTGGCCGAAGGCCGGCAGTTGCGGGGAAAGCAGTTTGCCACTATAAACATGAATAGATTTATCATGTTTATAGTGGCGCCATGGCGCCCTGCGGGATCGAGAGGCCATGGCTTTCCGCGTGCGGATGGAAAATGAGATCGAGGGCTTTGCCGTCATCGGCGGCCCGCGCTCGCGGGTGTGGAACGGCATCGTCGCCGATCTCTGGGATGTGCGTTGCGCCCCGAAGGCGGGCGGCCGTTATGTCGGCAAGGATCCGCGTTTCGTTTTCCTGCTGGACATGGACGGGACGGATGACGGCCGGTTCATGATGAACCGCTGCCGCCGCGACAATTACGGTTCGTCCAAGGCGAACCGTATTTCCTTCGTGCCTGCCGATCTGGATGTGCATGCCGAACTGAGCAACGTCTCCTTCGTGCGCCACCTCGATCTGCATTTCGATGCGGGATTGCTGGGCGCGCGGCTGGTGCAGGGCTTCGATCCGCACAGCCTGCTCGATCCGCATCTGATGTTCGAGGATGAGCGCCTGCTGGCGCTGGCGCGATTGATTGCCGCCGAATGTGATAATCCCGATCCGCTGCATGACCTTTATGGCGAAAGCCTCGTGCTGGCGCTATTAACGGATTTCCTGAAAGTGAAGCGGGAGCCGGTCAAAAAACGCAGCAAGCTCGCCGCCTGGCAGTTGAGGGCGGCGACGGATTACATCCGCGAACATTGCCTGCGGTCGATCCGGCTGGAGGAACTTGCGGAACTCACCAACCTGTCGCAATCGCATTTCAGCCATGCCTTCAAGGCCTCCACCGGCGTGCCGCCCCACCAATGGCAGATGCAGGCGCGCATCGATCGCGTCAAGGAACTGATGATGCGGACCGACATGGCGCTGACCGACATCGCCATTGCCGCCGGTTTTTCGGATCAGGCGCATTTCTCTCGCGTCTTTCGCAAGATGGTCGGTGTTTCTCCCTCCGTCTGGCAGAAAATCCGCCAATAAAGACGCGTTTTCGTTCCATTCTCCTTCAAAAAAATTCCCGCCGAAGCACCTGAAACGCCGCGGAACGAATTGTCCGTCGAGGGGTTTACCAGACGTGACACAAACGAGGAAAATCAAGGAGGAAAGGCACATGATGCATCAGGAACCCCGCGCCGGACAGGACCCCTATGTCAAGGATACGCCGAGCCTGATCGCCAGCGACAAGGTGGAAGGCACGCGCGTCTACGGCGCCGACAGCAAGCATATCGGCTCGATCCAGCGCATCATTCTGGAAAAGCGCGGCGGGCGCGTGGCCTATGCGGTCTTGAGCTTTGGCGGCTTCCTCGGCATCGGTGACGACTATTATCCGCTGCCCTGGGAAAAGCTGCATTACGACGAAGAACTCGACGGCTACCGCATCGATCTCACCAAGGAAGAGATCGAAAACGCGCCGCACTTCGCCAATCTCGATGATAACGACCTGCTGAACGCCAAGGACCGCAAGGTCTACGATTATTACGGCGTCGCACCCTATTGGATGTAAGGCCAAGGAAAAGCGCTTCCGGCTGTTTGATCACCGAAAGCGTCGCAAATAAAAGAACGGCTCCTTTTCAGGAGCCGTTTTCTTTTGGGTGCGTCAATGCGGGTTTTTCTGCATCTCGGAAACCGCATCTGTGAAGCACTTTCGTGCTTCTTCGGGCGATTTACGTCCGTCAAGGGCGGCACGGCAGGCGCTTCTCGCTCTCACGAAGCTCAATCCGCGAATTTTGGGCCAGCCTTCGGTCAATAATGTCAACGCTTCGAAGGGGCCGGCGATGACACTCTTGCCATTCGCCTCGAGATTGACCTCGACAGGCTCTGTCCATCTCTCGTTCTTCATCGTGCACCTCCCAGAGCAACGCGATCCCGAAATACACCCGACAGCGAAGCAACCCATGAACGCAGTCGTGTGTCACTGCTGCTTAGGATATGCGCAAGCGATCGAATTGACAACGGGGATCAGCGGAAGCCGAAAAACGACAGGATCGCCAGAACGATGACGACGAGGCCGACGATGTAGATGATCTGGTTCATGATTTTCTCCTTGGCTGGTGTCATCACCATAACGTGAGGGAGAAGATGAGGTTCCAGCAGCCAATGAGAATTTAATCACGTACTAAAATGTTGCGGGCGTCCCATCGCCGGTGAGAGCGGATGTCACCTCCGCAGGATCACCCAGATCGCGTGGATAATGCCGGGAACATAACCGCACAGCGTCAGGAGAATATTCAGCCAGAAATGCAGGCCAAGCCCGACCTGAAGAAACACGCCGACGGGCGGAAGGATGATGGCGATCAGGATACGAATGACGTCCACGATGACAGGCTTTCCAGTTGTTTATGACCTGCCGGAGAACGTGTGGTGGGCGGTTTGGTTTCAAAGGTTCCGGTGATCGCGGGAACTGGGTGAAGACTCATCCAGCAACAGCATTGCCGACTCTCGGATTATCTCTGGTCGGTGCCTGATAATCTGCAGATGACCATCAGGCCGACGATCAATGGGAAAGACGAACTCATCGACAAGCTTCGCCTTGAGTTGCTTGCTGGCGAGGCGATAACGCACCAAAATTCTTATCAATGCCAGCAGGAAGCAGGGAGGAATCAATAGCCATAACGCCTTGATCCAGTCCGGCGATGATTGGAATGTATCCAGAAGGTCCGCCCAAAAGTTGTAATCATTCATGATCTTGCGCCATAGGTGGCAGGTGGCTCGAAATCAAATATGTATTAAAATACATGGAGAAATTTTTCGCGCAACGGCCTTGTGCCGTTCATGGAGATAAAGAAACGCTTCGGATTGGCTGTAAAGGAAAAGCGGGTTGCGCTCGGCATTTCGCAGGAAGAGCTTGCGATGCGCATCGAGGCCGATCAGGCCTATGTAAGCCGGGTTGAAGCGGGGCAGATAAATGTAACGCTCGAAACCATGCAGCAGATTGCCTCCGCTTTAAAAACGGATGCGGCAGAGTTGCTGATATTGCGGCAAATTTAGTCGAGCGGACGAAGACGATTACTTTGCCGCCAAAAAAGACGGGCAGCGACCGTAATGCAGCAATTAAAGCATCCCACATCGTCCGCCATCTCCGGCAAATTTAATGTAGTATATAGTCAACATTTTGAAAATGACAACCAAAAATGAGACTCATAGTACGTGGGCATATCGTCGTCATTCGCACTTATTGCCTTCATGGAAGATGTACGCGCGATCCTGGCCCGAAATATCAAATCGGCCCGCAAACGGCTGAATATCTCGCAGGAAGAACTTGCCTCGCGAACACAAATCGATCGAACTTATGTATCGGGTATTGAGCGGCAGGTAAGAAACCCCACCATCACCGTGGTCGCAAAATTTGCTGAAGCGCTGAACACGACGACCGCCGACTTGTTGTGCAACAACGGTGAATAAAAACCCATCATCGATCGACGTAGATCACCATTCTAAGCGGCGTAGCCGATCATTATTTGCCGCTTGCGTTCGACATCTCGTGTTTAGCTGCACGCGCAAGAAACCCGGATCGTGTTAGCCCTCTCGATTCAGCGAAGGCGTCAATCTCCTTCAGGACATCTTCCGGAAGCGTGATGTTGAGGCGAACGGATTTTTTGCTCTCTGTCCTGAGAGCGACGAGAATGGCGACGCCATCCCTGTTTTCAGGGGCAGCCATCACCGTATCGAGAGACGACGGTTCGGGAATCGCTTCCCCATCCTCGATCATCCCCTCAACATGGAGCGCCAGGGCTTCTTCCGCCATGCGGCGGGCATCGTCAAGATCGGTGCCGGCAGTCACGACACCGGGAAAATCAGGGAAGGAAACACCGTAATCGCTATCAGCGTCCTTGTGGATCAGCCCGATATAGTTACGCATTGTTTTCACCTCAATTTCAGTCCGGATTGTTTTTCAATGCTTTTGAGCGTGCCTATCGGCAAATCCCGTTTCGGATGGGGAACGGTCACACGGCCCTGTTTCGTAGGGTGTTTGAATTGAACGTGGCTACCTTTGGTGTTCACCTCG
The DNA here is from genome assembly GCF_001526585.1 of Agrobacterium sp. LY4. Classification (NCBI taxonomy): domain Bacteria; kingdom Pseudomonadati; phylum Pseudomonadota; class Alphaproteobacteria; order Hyphomicrobiales; family Rhizobiaceae; genus Agrobacterium; species Agrobacterium sp. LY4. The sequence goes on from NZ_ASYA01000001.1 coordinate 354,727, forward strand.
TACCAGCCGTCCGCCTTCAATACCGAAATGATATCGCCGCTCTTCATATGTGTATAAATACACATAATTATGTGAAAAGTCAACAATTGGCGGACTGCGAAAATAAACCTTTCTGCCCTCTAACGCGCGTAAAGACGGATAGAGACAAGGCTTGGCAACCCAGCGCTTTGAAATGGATTTGTTATTTGGAAATGGTGCCGCTTACGTGACTCGAACACGTGACCCCGTCATTACGAATGACGTGCTCTACCAACTGAGCTAAAGCGGCCCGATTGTGACCCGTTTGGTGCGGATCAGCTTCATGGCGGGCTGATACAGGCAATGCTGACGGATTTCAAGCCTTGAATGTGCTGGTTTTGAAATTTCCGCAAAAAGCTTTGCCTGTCCATTGTTTACCGGAGCCTTCAGCCTTTCCCGCAGATGCGCTTTTTGGCCGTTTCATATTCATTTGCCAGACGATCGACGAGCGCCGCCACCGGTTCCACCGCCTTGACGGCGCCGATGCCTTGCCCCGCGCCCCAGATGTCTTTCCAGGCCTTGGCGCCGCCGGAGACCGTTTCGAAGTCCATTTTCGAAGGATCGGCTTCGGGCAGATTGTCGGGGTCCATGCCGGAGGCGACGATCGAGCTTTTCAGGTAGTTGCCGTGTACGCCCGTGAAATAGTTCGAATAGACGATATCCTTGGCCTGCGCGTCCACAATCGCCTGCTTGTAGCCTTCGGAAGCGCGCGCTTCCTCGGTGGCGATGAAGGGGGAGCCGATATAGGCCATATCCGCGCCCATAGCCTGCGCCGCGAGAATGGAGCCGCCATTGGCGATGGCGCCGGCCAGCAGCAGCGGGCCGTCGAACCATTCGCGGATTTCCTGAACGAGGGCGAAGGGCGAAAGCGTGCCCGCATGTCCGCCGGCACCCGTCGCCACCGCGATGAGCCCATCCGCGCCCTTGCGAATGGCGGAGCGGGCATGGCGGTCGTTGATGACGTCATGCAGCACGATGCCGCCATAGGAATGCACGGCCGCATTGACCTCGGGCACCGCGCCAAGCGAAGAAATCACCACCGGCACCTTGTATTTCACGCAAAGGCCGAGGTCATGCTCCAGCCGTCGGTTGGACATGTGCACGATCTGGTTGACCGCGAAGGGCGCCGCCGGGCGCTCGGGATTGGCCCGGTTGTGAGCGTCAAGCTCCTCGGTGATCATTGCCAGCCACTCGTCGAGCTGGCTTTCGGGCCGCGCATTGAGCGCCGGGAAAGCACCGATGACGCCGGCCTTGCACTGCGCCAGCGTCAGCTGCGGATGTGAAATGATGAATAGCGGTGATGCTATGACCGGAAGACGCAGATTGTCTTTCAGCACGGACGGTAGCATGTCTCCTCCCACGAATTACGTTTACGCGCACGTAAGTCAATATCGCGTTCAGCAGCAGATTGAAAGCGAAAACAGCGTGGCATTCGCCTCTCGAATCTGCGTTCGTAGCGCCACAATGAATTGATTTTCCCCAAGGCAATCCGGTCTTTATCACAAACGATGCTTGCGGAGGGGCGGTATAGCCGTTACCGAATCGTGAACCCATGGCGCAGCGCCGCATATTTTTTGCAAAGCGCAATAGAACAAGGATCGGTCGTGAGCGGACTGGAAACGGCAATCAGAAATGCTCTGGAAAAATCGGACAGATCGAACGCCGAAGTTCGTGCACGGATTTACCAATCCTCCCGCCAGGCACTGGAAGCGGGCCTGCGCAAGCAGGGCATAGACGATCCGCAGGTTGTCTCCCAGCAGCGCCAGCGGCTTGAAGGCCTGATCCACCAGATCGAGAATGAAGAGCGCAACCGGCTTCTGGACAGGGTGGAGCAGCAATTGCGCCCGCCCGCACCGGAAAGTCCGGCGCAGGACGATCACTCGGTCGACCCCGTTTCGCAGTCGCCCCACCACGACGATATGGGTGTTGAGCCGGAGCTGCGTGGCGAAACGCGCGATGTGCGGCCGGGGGCCGCCGCTGCTCCGGAGCCGCTGAGTGCGGGACAGCGCAATGGCAAGCCGCCGAAGAGAGGTTCCCGCGCGGGCGCCTCCTCGCTTGCCTTCCGTCCGGAGGGCGCGGTTGGCCGCCGCAAGCGCCGGGGTCTTTTCGCCCGGCTTTTCATCTACGTGACGCTTCTGGCCTTTATCGGTTTCGGGGCCTGGTGGGTCTATTCCTCAGGCCTCCTGCTCTCTCCGGAGCAGCGCGATACCAGCGTGCCCAATCCGCCGGCGCAGGTGCAGGCAGAGGATTTCAACGGGACGGAGCCTGCGCCGAGCCTTTCCGCCGGCCGTGGTTTTTCCGATGACTGGGTGGAAGTCTTCAATGCGGAGCGTGGCAGTTCCGGTGTTTCGGCCGGCCCGCGCGCCAGTGTCGAAAACATCGCCACACCCGCCGGCAAGGCTATAAAGGTGACCTCGAGAAGCGTTTCGCAGGATGGCGCGGTCAGCGTCGAGGTTCCGGTGGAGGTGATGCGGGATATGGCGGGCAAGTCCTCGACCATTTCGATCACGCTGCAATCCTCCAGCGACCGGCAGACCCAGGTGTCCGTCGCCTGCGATTTCGCGACATTGGGCGATTGCTCCCGCCACCGCTTCACCGCCACGGCCGAGCGCGCGGACATGCTGCTGAACACGACATTCGAACGATCTCTCGCTCCCAATGCGCCGGGCAGGATCTTCATCAACAGCGATATCGATGGCAGCGGCCGCCCGGTCAATCTTTATTCCGTGCGCATTCTGCCGGGCCAGTAAGGGAAAACAGGCGTCTCGAATGGAGGCGCCTGTCAGCGTCTTCCGGTCCTATTTGAGAAAATCCGGCCCAGATCCCAAAATCTTGTCGTCGATTTCGCCGATTGCCTTTTTGTCCTTGCCCTCATAGTCGAGCGCAAGAAGAATGTGGCGGATGAGGTTCACCCGCGCGCGGCGCTTGTCGTTGGCGCGCACCACCGTCCAGGGGGCGGCATCGGTGTGGGTCTTTTCCAGCATTTCGTCGCGCTTCTGCGTATAGTCGTCCCATTTCGTCAGCGCGGCTATGTCCATATCCGAAAGCTTCCAGCATTTCAGCGGGCTGTGGCGGCGGTCATGGAAGCGTTCGATCTGCGTTTCGCGGCCGATGTCGAGCCAGAATTTGAAAAGATTGATGTCTTCATGGGCTAGCATCTTTTCCAGACGCGGCGTTTCCTTGAGGAAGCGCTTGTGTTCCTCCGGCGTGCAGAAACCCATGACCGGCTCTACGCCTGCGCGGTTATACCAGGAGCGGTCGAAGAGAACGAATTCGCCGGCGGTCGGAAAATGCGAGATATAGCGCTGGAAATACCATTGGCCGCGTTCGGTTTCCGTCGGTTTGGTCAGCGCCACCACGCGGGCATAGCGTGGGTTGAGATAGGCCCGGGTCGCGAAGATCGCCCCGCCCTTGCCCGCCGCATCGCGGCCCTCGAAAACCGCCATGACCCTTTTGCCGGTAGCCTGCAGCCAGAACTGCACCTTGACCAGCTCCACCTGCAGCGCCTCGAGGGCAGTGTCATAGTCTTCCCGCTTCATCTTCTTGTCGTAGGGAAAATTGCCGGCGGAAAGTTTCTTTTCCTCAACCCATTCAGGAAGAACCGGATTGTCGATGTCGAAGCTGCGCAGTTTGCCGCCAATGGTGATCTCGACCGTCCGCTTCTTCGTTTCTTCGCCCATGGGTTCCTCCAGATGTTGTTGTGTAAAGGCAACTCGCCGCCAATGAGTTCACATCCATTGCCAGAATTCAAGTGAAACAGGACCGGTTGACCGGGATGCGGCGGCGGGAGCGATTGCCGCGTTGATTTTGCGCATATACGTTGTGGAAAATGCGCGATGATGAATCTCTGTCATGAAGCTGGCCTATGAGATTTCGATGCGCTGTCAGATGAAAGTGGAAAGAGCAGGCTGAAATGGCAGTCATGGAAGGCGATGGTGGATTAAGGCGTTTGGGAAGGAAGCTCGGCCGAAACTGGTTGCCCGTTCTCATCGTCAGCATGCTCGCCATCGTGGCCGTTGCCGAGCTCAACACGCCCTATATGCCCGCCGCCCTGTGGCTTTGCGCCGTCATTGCCATCCTCGCCGCTCGGGAGGGGCCGGCGGCGGCTCCCGCAAAGGACGGCAGCCCGGCTGCGGACGCAGATGAGCAAGAAGTGCCCGGCGAAAGCGTCATTTCCGGCGTAAGGGCGGGCCTCGCGGTTCTGGATACCCCCGTTTTCATTCTCGACAGGAACGCCAGCGTGCTGTTTCAGAACGGCGCGGCCGAGCGCGCCTTCGGCCAGTTGCCCGCCGGGGCGCATATTTCCGCCCGGTTGCGCTCTCCCGGCCTTTTGGATGTCATTCGCGAAACCATCACCACCGGCCAGCCCAACCAGGTCGAACATTCGGAGCGCTTCCCTTCCGAACGGGTCTTCATCGTCCGCATCGCCCGTGCGGATATGGGAGAGGGGGCAGGTCCGCCATTCTATATCCTGTCGTTCCGCGACGTCTCGGAGCTTCGCCGCATCGACCGGATGCGCAGCGACTTCGTCGCCAATGCCAGCCATGAATTGCGCACGCCGCTCGCTTCGCTCCGCGGTTTCATCGAAACCATGCAGGGGCCGGCGCGCAACGATCCGAAGGCGCAGGAACGTTTCCTTGCCATCATGCTTGATCAGGCAACCCGCATGAGCAGGCTGGTGGACGATCTCATGTCCCTGTCGCGGCTGGAATTGCGGGCCAACATCGCGCCCGACCAGAAGGTCGATCTCGTTCCCGTCATCGGCCATGTGCGCGATACCCTGCTGCCGCTTGCCGACGAGCTGGATGTGACCATCACGCTGCACCTGCCCGACCGGCCGGCAGAGGTGCAGGGGGACCGCGACGAACTGGTGCAGGTATTCCAGAACCTCGTTGAAAATGCTTGCAAATACGGCCAGGAAGGCAAGGTCGTGGATGTCTGGCTGCGCGCCGAGCCCGGCAAGCCGGTGGAGGTGAGCGTCATCGACAAGGGGCCGGGCATTCCCGCCGAACATGTGCCGCGCCTGACGGAGCGTTTTTATCGTGTCAGCGTCGCCGACAGCCGCTCGAAAAAGGGCACGGGTCTCGGGCTTGCCATCGTCAAGCATATCCTCACCCGCCACCGCGCCCGCCTCATCATTAAATCGGAATTGGGCAGCGGCACGGACTTCACCGTGAGATTCTGACATAAAATATGCATCTGCTTTTAATGTGTGGATATTTATAAATAAAATCAATAATTTAGATTGTCACAAATCTTTCGTCAAAGTGACATAAAAGGATGGGGCTACGGTGGTTAAGAAAAGGTCGCCGAGCGCAAGCTAAGAGCGAGTGTCGCTATCGGCTGCGTCCACAACAAAGCCCACGACGGGAGAGACAAATGAACATCGTTAAATTTTCCGCAGCAGCTCTGGTGGCTTCTGTCGCCTTCGCTGGCGCCGCCGCTGCTCGCGACCAGATCCAGGTTGCCGGTTCCTCCACGGTTCTGCCCTACGCCAAGATCGTTGCCGAGACCTTTGCCGAAACCTTCCCGAACTTCAAGGCTCCGGTTGTCGAGTCCGGCGGCACGGGCGGCGGTCTGAAGGCGTTCTGCTCGGGCGTCGGCGAGGCACCATCGACATCGCAAACGCTTCGCGCAAGATCAAGAGCGACGAACTGGCCGCCTGTAAGGCTGCTGGCGTTGCCGACGTTCAGGAAGTGAAGATCGGCTACGACGGTATCGTCTTCGCGATGGACTCGTCCAACAAGGACATCAAGCTCGAGCCGAAGGATCTTTACCTCGCTCTCGCCGCTGAAATCGTCAAGGACGGCAAGCTCGTTGCCAACCCCTACAAGAAGTGGTCGGAAATCAACAAGGAACTGCCTGACGTCGCGATCGCCGCTTACATCCCGGGCTCCAAGCACGGCACGCGCGAAGTCTTCGAAGAGAAGATCATGGCTGACGGCTGCAAGGAAGCCGGCGCCACCGACGCCATCAAGAAGATCGTCACCGACGCCAAGCAGGCTGCTGCCAAGTGCGTTGCAGTCCGCAAGGACGGCGCTGCAGTCGACATCGACGGCGACTACACCGAAACGCTCGCCCGTATCGACGCCAACAAGACCGGCCTCGGCGTTTTCGGCCTCGCTTTCTATGAAAACAACGCTGACCGTCTGAAGGTCGCGACTGTTTCGGGCGTCGTTCCGTCCACCGAAACCGTTGCCAGCGGCAAGTACCCGGTTTCCCGCCCGCTGTTCTTCTACGTGAAGAAGGCTCATCTGGGCGTTATCCCGGGCCTTAAGGAATATGTCGAGTTCTTCGTTTCCGACGAAATGATCGGCCCGGATTCCCCGCTCGCCAACTACGGTCTGGTTGCTGCTCCGGATGCAGAGCGCGAAGAAATCCGCTCGAAGTTCTCGGCCGGCTCCACGATGTAATGAAGAAAGAGGGGTGCGGCTTTGCCGTGCCCCTCATTCGGCTTCGCTTGGGCCGTCGTCCGCGGTTGACAGTTCCTAACCATCGCCATCCACATGATTGTCGATGGATTACAGATGGATAGGATGTATCAACCTTGACGCTTGCCAGACTATGATACAGTCAGGCGGCAGGCATCATGGGATGGTCCAGCGGTCTCGTTTTGATGACTTTTTGATTTGCCCGATATCGCACCGTGCTCTTGAGGCACGCCGAGGGAACTCTAATGAACACATCGATCCTTTTGCTGATACTGGCGCTCATCGGCATCGGCAGCTATCTGCTCGGCAGCCGCCGTGCCGTTGCCCTGTCTGGCGGTCGCCCCTCCAGCATGCATTCCCGTGCCGGTTATCACGGTTCCTACGCGGTCGTCTGGGCGGTGCTGCCCGCGGCGTTCATTCTCTGTGCCTGGCTCATTGTCAGCCCATTGCTCGTCACCTCGGCGGTGCGCGGTAGTTTCCCCGAGGATGTCCGGGCGCAATCCGAAGCGCAGCAGAGCCTGACCTACGGTATGGTGACCTCCATCGCCCGTGGCCTCCAGCGGCTGACGCCGGAGGAAACCGCGCAGGTCGAGGCGGACACGGCTGCGGTCCGGCCGCTTCTGGCATCGAAGGGTGTTGCAATCGCCGGCGATCCCGAGCGGTTCATGGTCGATGCCGCCCACACGCTCAACAGCATGACCTCCACCAGCCGTATCGCGATGATCGCCGTCGTGCTGCTGGCCGCGCTCGGCGGCGGCGCCTATGCGCTGCGCGCGATTGCGCCGCGTTTCCGGGCGCGCAACCAGGTCGAGAAAGTCATTCTCGCGGCCCTGCTCGTCGCCTCGTCCATCGCCATCCTCACGACCATCGGCATCGTCCTGTCGATGCTGACGGAGGCGATCCAGTTTTTCACCATGGTTCCGGCGCACCAGTTCTTCTTCGGAACGGTCTGGGATCCGCGTTTTGCGGCGGCAGGCGCCACCGACTCCTCCGGCCAGTTCGGCCTGATCCCGCTGCTCGCCGGCACGCTTTATATCGGCCTGGTCGCCATGCTGGTTGCGGTTCCGGTCGGTCTCTTCTCGGCGATCTACATGGCGGAATATGCCTCGCCGCGCTTCCGCTCCATGGCAAAGCCGCTGCTTGAAGTGCTCGCCGGCATTCCCACCATCGTCTACGGCTTCTTCGCGCTCACGACGGTCGGTCCTTTCCTCAGAGACATTTCCACGCAGATCAACGGTCTGGCGACGGGCAACTACGCCAACTTCATCCAGGCGCAGAGCGTCATCACTGCCGGCTTCGTCATGGGCATCATGCTGATCCCCTATGTGTCGTCGCTGTCGGACGATATCATCACCGCCGTGCCGCGTTCGCTGCGTGACGGTTCGCTCGGCCTTGGCGCCACGCGCTCCGAGACGATCAAGAGGGTCATTGTTCCGGCCGCTCTTCCGGGCATCGTCGGCGCCGTGCTGATGACGGCGTCGCGCGCCATCGGCGAAACCATGATCGTGGTTCTCGCGGCCGGTGTTGCCGCCCGCCTGCAGCTCAATCCCTTCGAGCCCATGACCACGGTGACGGTCAAGATCGTCAGCCAGCTCACCGGCGACCTTGAATTCACCTCGCCGCAGACGCTGGTTGCCTTTGCACTCGGCATCACGCTTTTCGCCATCACGCTTTGCCTGAATATCTACGCGCTTTACATCGTGCGCAAATACCGGGAGCAATATGAATGACCGACATCGTTTCTCCCGCAGCCGGCGCGAGCGCCGTCAACAAGGCCACGCGCCGTGATATCGGCATCAAGCGCCGCTATGCCGCCGAACGCCGCTTCCGTGCCTACGGCATGGCAGCGATTTCCTTCGGCCTCATCTTTCTCTTCCTGCTGCTTTTCTCGGTGGTTTCCAAGGGTTACACCGCCTTCCAGCAGACGATGATCACCGTTCCGGTCGAATTCTCCGAACAGATCATCGATCCGAAAAATGAGCGCGCCACCAATCCCACAAAGCTGATGACGGCCAATTATCCCGTCATCGCCCGCGATGCGGTCGCCAAGGTCCTTGGCGTTGCGCCGACGGACCGCGCCGGTCTTCGCGCCGTCAACCTCCTGATTTCCGACAGCGTGCGCACGCAGCTTCGCGACATCGTCGTCGCCGATCCCGCCGTCATCGGCACCACGCGCACCGTCACGCTTCTGGCTTCGGGCGATGTCGACAGCGCCTTCAAGGGCCAGGTCGACCTGAAGGCGGATGAAGCCAATCGCCGTATCTCGAACCAGCAGCTCGGCTGGATGAACCAGCTCGCCGAAAGCGGCCAGCTCGGCAAACATTTCAATACCGGCATCTTCGTCAACGGCGCGTCGAGCCGTCCGGAAGCGGCAGGTGTGGGTGTGGCGCTGATCGGCTCCTTCTACATGATGCTGATCGTGCTGGTGCTGTCATTGCCGATTGGCGTCGCGGCCTCCATCTATCTCGAGGAATTCGCACCGAAGAACCGTCTGACGGATCTTATCGAGGTGAATATTAACAATCTCGCGGCCGTTCCCTCTATCGTTTACGGTCTGCTCGGACTCTCGGTTTTCATCAACTTCATGGGCTTTCCGCGCTCGGCCTCGCTGGTCGGCGGCCTCGTCCTGACGCTGATGACCCTGCCGACGATCATCATCGCGACGCGCGCTGCCCTGAAAGCCGTGCCGCCTTCTATCCGCGCCGCCGCCCTCGGCCTCGGCGCTTCCAAGATGCAGACGATCTTCCACCATGTGCTGCCGCTCGCTATGCCCGGCATTCTGACCGGCACCATCATCGGTCTCGCCCACGCGCTGGGCGAAACGGCGCCGCTGCTTTTGATCGGCATGGTGGCATTCGTTGCGAATTACCCGACAACGCCGATGGATCCGTCCACGGCCCTGCCGGTGCAGATTTACATGTGGGCGAACGAAGCCGAGCGCGCCTTTGTCGAAAGGACATCCGGCGCTATCATCATCCTGCTTCTGTTCCTCATCGTCATGAATGTTGGCGCAATCCTGTTGCGTCGCCGCTTCGAACGGCGCTGGTAGAGGGAGCTTGAGCAATGAACATGTTGTCGGAAGCAGCAGTTGAAAAGGCGCTGGACAAGAAAATGAATGAAGTCTCATACAAGATGATCGGCAAGGACGTTTCGGTTTATTACGGCGAAAAGCGCGCGCTTTACGACGTGAACCTCAACGTTCGGGAAAATACGGTGACCGCGCTTATCGGCCCGTCCGGCTGCGGCAAATCCACCTTCCTGCGTACCCTGAACCGTATGAACGACACGATCGACGGTTGCCGGGTCACCGGCAAGATCACGCTCGACACTGACGATATCTACGACCAGGCGATTGACGTCGTGGAATTGCGCGCCCGCGTCGGCATGGTGTTCCAGAAGCCGAACCCCTTCCCGAAGTCGATCTACGAAAACATTTCCTACGGTCCGCGCATCCATGGTCTCGCCCGCAACAAGGCGGATATGGACCAGATCGTCGAGCAGAGCCTGCAGAAGGCGGGTCTCTGGAACGAGGTTAAGGATCGCCTGCACGAATCCGGCACCGGTCTCTCCGGCGGTCAGCAGCAGCGTCTGTGCATCGCACGCGCAGTTGCCGTCAGCCCGGAAGTGATCCTGATGGACGAGCCCTGCTCGGCTCTCGACCCGATCGCGACCGCAAAGGTCGAGGAACTGATCCACGAGCTGCGCACCAATTACACCATCGTCATCGTCACGCACTCCATGCAGCAGGCGGCGCGTGTTTCCCAGCGCACGGCCATGTTCCATCTTGGTCATCTTGTCGAGGAAAACGAAACCGACAAGATGTTCACCAATCCGGACGACCAGCGCACGCAGGATTACATCATGGGCCGCTTCGGCTGATCCCGGCCGGCGCTTTATCGAAACCGAACAAGACTGGTGCTTCTGCCGTGCCCGCTTCCGGGTACGCGCATGCAGGCCAAGCCGGAGGACTAGACCATGACACAGACAACGACCCATTCGCACATCGTTTCCGTTTATGACGATGAATTGAAGTTTCTAACGCGCCGCATCGCCGAAATGGGCGGTCTTGCGGAGCAGATGTGCGCCGACGCCGTGCGTGCGCTCGTCAATTCCGATGCCGCGCTTGCCCAGAAGGTCATTTCCGACGATGCGATCCTCGACCACGCCGAGCGCGAGATCGGCGACAAGGCCATCGTCACCATCGCCAAACGCCAGCCGATGGCGGCAGACCTTCGCGAGATCATCGGCACCCTGCGTATTGCAGCTGACCTTGAGCGCGTCGGCGACCTTGGCAAGAACACCGCCAAGCGCGTCATCGCGGTTGCCGGCACCGGCGTGCCGCGCAAGCTCGCCCGCGGCATCGAGCATCTGTCGGAACTGGCGCTGGTACAGCTCAAGGAAGTGCTGGACGTCTATTCCACGCGTTCCGCCGAGAAGGCCAATGCCATTCGCGAGCGCGACGAGGAAATCGACGCCATGTACACGTCGCTCTTCCGTGAGCTTTTGACCTACATGATGGAAGATCCGCGCAATATCACCACCTGCACGCATCTTCTGTTCTGCGCCAAGAACATCGAGCGTATCGGCGACCACGCCACCAATATCGCCGAGACGATCTATTACATGACCACCGGCAGCCAGCCGGAAGGCGAGCGTCCGAAGGACGACAGTTCCAACACCCTCGGTTCGGTGACCGAGTAACAGACAGGCAGCGGCTTGCGGAGTTAGTATATGGTGCCCAAGATTGCAGTTGTGGAAGACGAGGAAGCGCTGAGCGTCCTGCTTCGTTACAATCTCGAGGCTGAGGGATATGACGTCGACACGATACCCCGTGGAGACGAGGCAGAAATCAGGCTGCAGGAACGTATTCCGGACCTTCTTATCCTGGATTGGATGCTTCCCGGCGTTTCCGGTATCGAACTGTGCCGTCGGCTCAGGATGCGGCCGGAAACCGAGCGCCTGCCCATCATCATGCTGACGGCGCGCGGCGAGGAAAGCGAAAGGGTTCGCGGCCTCGCCACCGGCGCTGACGATTATGTCGTCAAGCCGTTCTCGACACCGGAACTCATGGCCCGCGTCAAGGCGATGCTGCGCCGCGCCCGCCCCGAGGTTTTGTCTTCAGTGCTGAAATGCGGCGATATCGAACTGGATCGCGAGACCCATCGCGTTCACCGCAAGAGCCGCGAAGTGCGCCTCGGCCCGACGGAGTTCCGCCTGCTGGAATTCCTGATGACCTCTCCCGGCCGGGTGTTTTCCCGCTCGCAATTGCTGGATGGCGTCTGGGGTCACGATATCTATGTGGATGAGCGCACCGTCGACGTGCATGTCGGACGTCTGCGCAAGGCGCTCAATTTTTCGCATATGCAGGATGTCATCCGCACCGTGCGCGGCGCCGGATATTCAATGGAAGCCTGAGAAAACCGAAACCGATGGTTTCACTTGGGATAAATTCCCCAAAAATCAGAAGGCCCGAGACCCGAACGGTGTCGGGCCTTTCGATTTTGAACCTTCCGCAAACGTGTATCCTTGTTCTTTTGAAGGTGACAGACGGTCTGCTGAAAGCCGGATTGCGCGGTGAAACCTGACAGGAGGAAGGGCGCGGCACGTCGCCGACAAATTCAGAGCATTTGCCGCAACGGCGCATCGCGGTTTTACATCCGGAGAATGCGCGAGAACAGGGATCGGGAGCGCCTCTTAAACAACGCGGGCTCCGCGTCTGAACCACTTTGGATTCCGCCATAAAAAAACGGGCCCGAAGGCCCGTAGTTTTTGAGTGTCGAATGCGTGCCGCAACACTCAAGCCTTGCGACGCTCGCTTACCGGCTGGTAGGCGAGCTTTGCATGGAACTTGCAATAGGGCGAAGATTCCAGTGCTTCACAACCGCAGAAATGGAAATCATCCTTCAGCGGATCGCCGACCGGCCACTTGCAGGTGCGCTCCGTCAGTTCTGTCAGCGTCAGGCGGCGGGAAATCGGTGTCACGACATTTTTGGAGGGAACGTAATCGAGAACTTCGGCGGTCTCGATATCGATCTCCTCGTGCAGCGCCGTTGCCGCGCTCGAGCGGTTCAGGGCGCGTGCAGGTGCTGCGCTGACGCGGGTCGCGAAATTCGTCGCGCGCGGGGCAGGGGCGGCGGTGCGCTTGGGCGCGGAACGCGCCGAAGTAACCGGGCCGCCGGCCTTCACGCGTCCCGGCAGGTTGAGGCGATGGACCTTGCCGATGACGGCATTGCGGCTGACGCCGCCCAGCTGTGCTGCTATCTGGCTGGCGCTAAGCCCCTCGGACCACAATTTCTTGAGTTTTTCGACCCGTTCGTCTGTCCAGTTCATGCCGCTTCTCCGCTTGTCGCGTATAATGTCGGCAGAATCCCTCTCCGCCTCGCGGGCGTGCCGCGAGCGTGGTTTCTGCCTGATTTTTGGTGACTAGTTCCGCCGCAATGCAGTCTAGTAATTAGCGATTAACCTAGTGCCACGCAGACTCCGTGGCAAGAGTCGCAGGAATCATCTCGAATCGATTTTCCGGTTTTCCCCAACTTGCTGGCGAGTTGAGTCTGAAAGGCAACACCTTGGGCCTCGTCCGCCGCCACCTACTAGGGCTTGAGAAGCCCGGGAAACGCGGACTTTTGTTGACATCGGCAGGCGAAGTGACAATAGTGCCCCTGCCGCCGCGAGGCGGCATTTTTGATTTTCAGGCAAGGGATAACCCCGGAAGCCTATTGACAACCGTCTGACAGCGCATCCGCGCAAGGAGTGATACAGCCATGGCCGAAGCCGCCGCGCCATTGTTCGATACGTTTGCAAGAGCCCCCCTGCGCTTCGAGCGAGGCGAAGGCGTCTGGCTGTTCACGGAAAGCGGCGAACGATATCTGGATTTTGCGGCCGGCGTCGCGGTCAACTCGCTGGGCCACGCCCATCCGCACCTCGTGGAGGCGATCAAGACCCAGGCCGAGAAGGTCTGGCACGTCTCGAACCTTTATGAAGTACCGGGCCAGGAAAAGCTTGCAAAGCGCCTGACGGAAGCGACATTCGCAGACAAGGTCTTCTTCACCAATTCCGGCGCGGAAGCGCTGGAATGCGCGATCAAGACCGCGCGCCGTTATCATTATTCCAAGGGGCATCCGGAAAAATTCCGGATTGTCACTTTCGAAGGTGCCTTCCATGGCCGCACGCTGGCGACGATTGCCGCCGGCGGCCAGCAGAAATATCTCGAAGGTTTCGGCCCCAAGGTCGAAGGTTTCGACCAGGTGCCCTTCGGTGACGTCGATGCGCTGAAAGCCGCCATCACGGCCGAGACGGCCGCGCTTCTGATCGAGCCCATTCAGGGTGAGGGCGGCATTCGCGCACCAGCCAAGGAATTCCTGCAGCTGCTGCGGTCGCTCTGCGATGAGCATGGCATGCTGCTGATTTTCGACGAGGTCCAGACCGGCGTTGGCCGTACGGGCAAGCTCTTTGCCTATGAGCAGACGGGCGTTGCACCGGATATCATGGCGGTTGCCAAGGGTATCGGCGGCGGTTTCCCGCTCGGCGCCTGCCTTGCGACGGCGGATGCCGCTTCCGGCATGACGGCGGGCGTGCACGGCACCACCTATGGCGGCAACCCGCTGGCCATGGCTGTCGGCAATGCCGTGCTCGATGTTGTCCTCTCCGAGGGCTTTCTGGAAAAGGTCCGTGATGTCGCGCTGGTCTTCCGCCAGGGCCTTGCCTCGCTGAAGGATCGTTATCCTGACGTTATCGAGGAAATTCGTGGCGAAGGCTTGCTTCTCGGCATCAAGGCCAAGGTTCCATCGGGCGAGCTGCTGCAGGCCATGCGCGCCGAGCATCTGCTGGGTGTGCCGGCGGGCGACAACGTCATCCGTCTTCTGCCGCCGCTCGTCACCACGGCGGAAGAGGCCCGTGAGGGTCTGTCACGCGTGGAAGCGGCCGCCGCTTCCCTAACAGCGAAACAGGCAAAAATCGCCTGAGGAAACAATAAAGGGCGGGCCTCTTCCCCGAGGCTCGCGAGCATGGGACAGTTTGAAATGGCTTCACCTAAACATTTTCTCGACCTGTCGGCCGTCAGCTCGCAGGACCTGCGGGCAATTCTCGACGATGCCCGCGCACGCAAGGCCGCCACCAAGGCCGGAACGGCGGAAAAGCCGCTTGCCGGCAAGATGCTGGCAATGATCTTCGAAAAGCCTTCCACCCGCACCCGCGTCTCCTTCGATGTCGGCATGCGCCAGCTCGGCGGCGAGACGCTTTTCCTCTCTGGTACGGAAATGCAGCTCGGTCGTGCCGAAACGATCGGCGATACGGCCAAGGTGCTGTCGCGTTACGTCGACGCCATCATGATCCGCACGACGGATCATTCGCGCCTGCTGGAGCTTGCTGAACACGCGACCGTGCCGGTCATCAACGCCCTGACGGATGACACGCATCCCTGCCAGATCATGGCGGATATCATGACCTTCGAGGAACATCGCGGCCCGGTCAAAGGCAAGACCATTGCCTGGACGGGTGACGGCAACAACGTCCTGCATTCCTTCGTCGAAGGCTCGGCGCGCTTCGGTTATCGCATGACGATGGCAGTGCCGATGGGCTCTGAACCGCACGACAAGTTCCTGAACTGGGCGCGCAACAATGGCGGCGAGATCATGCTGTGCCACGACGCCGACAAGGCCGTTGCGGGTGCGGACTGCGTCGTCACCGATACCTGGGTGTCCATGAACCAGGAACACAAGGCGCGCGGCCACAACATCTTCCAGCCCTATCAGGTGAATGACGCCCTGATGGCCAAGGCGGAAAAAGACGCGCTGTTCATGCATTGCCTGCCGGCCCATCGCGGTGAGGAAGTGACGGATGCCGTGATCGACGGTCCGCAATCCGTCGTCTTCGACGAGGCGGAAAACCGCCTCCACGCGCAGAAGTCCATCATCGCATGGTGCATGGGCGTCATCTGATGAGCAATCGCCCGGCCTGACACGCGTCACGCCGGGTGCTTGAACTTGCGCGCATAGATTACCATCTGTGGGACTTCGAAGAGGCTCGTCGGTTTTGCTGGCGGGCCATCATCACGATTTGCACGTTTTTCCCCGGAAGCGGTTTCTCTTCCCGGGTCTCTGTGCGACAAGCGAAAAAAGCACATTTTAAAAGCCGGACTTTTGGACGGTAGCGGCGCCACGGCTGCGCCAGGGAGTATGACATGGCAGATGTAACGGTTGAACTGGACGATCTCGATTTTGCTGGCGACGACAAGGTTGTGCCCTTTCAGGTCGAAGGTCTGGATGTGCGCGGCCGCGCCGTGCAGGTGAGTCCGCTGCTGAATGCCATCCTCGAGCGGCATGACTATCCCCCGGCGGTCGCCCGCCTGCTGGCGGAAGCGACCGTTCTGACGGCGCTGATCGGCACGTCGCTCAAGTTTTCCGGCAAGCTGACCGTCCAGACCAAGGGTGACGGCCCGGTCGACCTGCTGGTTGCGGATTTCACCGCGCCGGAAAGCATGCGCGCTTATGCCCGTTTCGATGAGGAGCGGCTGGCGGAGGCAATTGCGGCCGGGGCGACGTCGCCGGAGCAATTGCTCGGCAACGGCATTCTGGCCTTCACGATCGATCAGGGGGCGGGCATGCAGCCTTATCAGGGTATCGTGCCGCTCGATGGCTCGTCGCTGGAAGACATTGCCGGGGTCTATTTCCGTCAGTCGGAACAGCTTCCCACCCGCGTGCGGCTGGGCGTTGCCGAATTCTTCGACCGTGATGGCGAAGGCAAGCCGCGTCATGGCTGGCGTGCGGGCGGCGTTATCGCGCAGTTCCTGCCGCAGGCGCCTGAGCGGCTGCGCATGCGCGACCTGCATGGCGGCGATGGCGACGAAGGCGGTCACGAGGTGCTGGAAGACGATGCCTGGACCGAGGCGGTGACGCTGCTGAACACGGTGGATACCGACGAGCTGACCGATCCGCAGGTGCCGGTGGAACGCCTTCTCTTCCGGCTTTTCCATGAGAGCGGTGTGCGCATCTATGATCCGCAGGCGGTTTTCGACCGTTGCAGCTGCTCGCGGGACAAGATCAAGGGCGTGCTGTCCGGCTTCACCGCCGAGGAGATCGAGGCAAGCGAGGAAGACGGCGCCATTGCCGTGACCTGCGAGTTCTGCTCCACCACCTATCGCTACGATGTCAGCGAATTTGAGAATGCCTGAATGAAAGCCGCGTCCTGAAGGGCGCGGCTTTTTCATTGCCGGGTGAATGTCAGTTCAGGACCCGCATCAGGCCGGGTGAATCCAGCGAAAAGGCGGGTATGGTGACGTTGAACACCTCGCCATTTTCCGTTTCCATTTCATAATGGCCGAACATCAGGCCGGAAGGTGTATCCAGCGGGCAGCCGGAAGAATATTCGTAGCTGTCGCCCGGTTTCAGATGCGGTTTCTCACCCACAACGCCCGGCCCATAGACCTCATCCACCTGTCCGTTCTGATCGGTGATATGCCAATAGCGATTGACGAGGGTAACCGGAATATCGGAATTGTTCGCGATCACGACTTTGTAGCCCCAGACGTAACGATCGTCATCCGGGTCGGATTGTTCCTCGAGATAATACGGATCGACCGTTACCTCGATATCCCTTGTCAGAGCACGATACATACGCGCCACACCTCGATATTATGCCTGCCGCCGCATCCTACACTATAGGCTCTGGCTATCGTCAAGAAAATGAATGACTTGACGGGCAGGAGGCGTCTCCTGTTGCGCTGTTTTCCACCGTTAGGGATAACGGGAAAGGTAAATATTGGTTGCCTGAAGCGGTCTTTTTGGACCATGCAGGCGAACCATGGCCCGACACGCGGTCAGGCCATGGCAATTTGCAGATTGAATTTTCAGGCCGAAACGGCCGCCAGACCCTTCGCCAGATCCTCCAGCAGATCGTCGGTATCCTCGATGCCGCAGGAAAGGCGCAGGGTGCCGCCGGAAATGCCGAGTTCGGCACGCGCCTCATCGGTGAGGTTCTTGTGCGTCGTCGTGCCGGGGTGGGTGATGAGGCTCTTGGCGTCGCCGAGATTGTTTGAAATCTTCACGATCTCAAGCGCGTTCTGCAGCTTGAAGGCCGCTTCCTTGCCGCCCTTCAGTTCGAAAGCCACAAGCGTCGAGCCGCCGGACATCTGCCGCGCGATGATATCGGCCTGCGGGTGATCGGCGCGGCCGGGATAGATGACCTTGGCGACCTTGCCACTATCGGCGAGAAAATCGGCGATTTTGCCGGCATTGGCCGTCTGCTGTTTGACGCGCAGCGGCAGGGTCTCGATGCCTTTCAGAAGCGTCCAGGCATTGAAAGGCGACATGGCCGGGCCGGTATGGCGGAAATAATCCTGCAGTTCTTCTTCGATCCACTTCTTGTCGGAAAGGATCACGCCGCCAAGGCAGCGGCCCTGGCCGTCAATATGCTTGGTGGCCGAATAAACGACGATATGGGCGCCGAGTTCGAGCGGCTTCTGGAAAAGCGGTGTGGCGAAGACGTTGTCGACCACCACCTTCGCACCGATCTGGTTAGCGAGCTTCGCCACGCCGGCAATATCGATGATTTCAAGCGTCGGATTGGTCGGGCTTTCGAGGAAGAACAGCTTGGTGTTCGGCTGGATCGCCTTTTCCCAGTTTCCGAGATCGCGACCGTCGATCAGCGTGCATTCGATGCCGTATTTCGGCGCAAGCGTTTCGACCACCCAGCGGCAGGAGCCGAAGAGGGCGCGGGCCGCAACGATATGGTCGCCGGCGCGCAGCTGGCACATGATGGCGGCGGTGACGGCGGCCATGCCGGAGGCAAGTGCGCGGGCGTCTTCAGCGCCTTCCAGCAGGCACATGCGCTTTTCGAACATGTCGTTGGTCGGGCTCGCATAGCGGGCGTAGATGAACCCATCCGTTTCACCCTTGAAGCGCGCTTCGGCGGCTTCGGAGTTTTCATAGACGAAACCCTGGGTCAGATAGATTGCTTCCGACGTTTCACCGTAAGGGGAGCGTAGCGTACCGCCGTGAACGAGCTGGGTTGCCGGGCGCCATTTATTGCTCATGTGATCACCTTCAAAACAAAAAAACCGGCCGCAAAAGCAGACCGGTTCCTAGCACCCGGTCTTTTTAGCCACTTGTTTAACGTGGCTGCAAGCCGACCGGCCAAATCACCACGGGATAAGCTTGCCATACTGCCGTTACCGGCTTGCGTCAATGCTTTCCTTTTGGTTTTGTCGCCGTAAAAAGGAATGATGACCATGACCAGAACCACGGGCATTTTGGCGGATGGCGCAATCAAGGCGCTGTTTGCGGGCGGCAAGCTGAAGAGCGAGGCCGATCTCGATGCTGATCAGGTGCAGCCCGCCAGCCTCGATCTCAGGCTCGGCTCGAAGGCCTATCGCGTCCGCGCCAGTTTCATGCCCGGCCCCGGAAACCGCGTCATCGACAAGCTCAATCGTCTCAGCCTGCACGAGATCGACCTTACCCAGGGCGCGGTGCTGGAAACCGGTTGTGTCTATATCGTTCCCTTGATGGAAAGCCTTGCGCTGCCGGCGGACATGTCGGCCTCGGCAAATCCGAAAAGCTCGACCGGCCGTCTCGATATCTTCACCCGCGTCATGACTGACAGCGCGCAGGAATTCGACAAGATACCGGCGGGTTATGCCGGCCCGCTCTATCTGGAAATCAGCCCGCGCACCTTCCCAATCGTGGTGCGACGCGGCTCGCGCCTGTCGCAGATCCGCTTCCGCATTGGCCATTCGCTGCTCAACGAAAGTGAACTGCTGAAGCTGCACGAGACGGAAACGCTGGTTGCCAGCGACACGCCCAACGTGACCGGCGGCGGCATCGCGCTCTCGATCGACCTCAAGGGTTTCGGTGAAAACGGACTGATCGGTTATCGCGGCAAACATCACACGGCGGTGGTGGATGTCGACAAGAAGGCCCAGCACGACGTTCTCGATTTCTGGGAGCCGCTCTATGCCCGCGGCCGCGCCGAACTGATCCTCGATCCGGATGAATTCTATATTCTCGTCTCGCGCGAAGCAGTCCACGTTCCGCCGCTCTATGCGGCCGAAATGACACCCTTCGATCCATTGGTGGGCGAATTCCGCGTGCACTACGCCGGCTTCTTCGATCCCGGCTTCGGCCATGCGCAGGCCGGCGGCACAGGCAGCCGCGCCGTGCTCGAAGTGCGCAGCCACGAGGTTCCCTTCATCCTCGAACACGGCCAGATCGTCGGCCGGCTGGTTTACGAGCACATGTTGCAGAAACCGGAAGGCCTCTATGGCACCGGCCTCGGCTCCAATTATCAGGCGCAGGGGCTGAAGCTCTCCAAGCACTTTCGCGCCTAATAACGACCCCGGCGGGTGCTTGACACCCGCTGCGAACTATCCGATGTCTTATGCGCGGTGCGGGTGTAGCTCAATGGTAGAGCAGCAGCTTCCCAAGCTGAATACGAGGGTTCGATTCCCTTCACCCGCTCCAGCGACCTTTCCAACGAGATCAACGACGTCCAACAAGCGCTGATTTTCCAGCGTTTTTGCCTCGCGCGCGCGTAAGGTCGTGCAACGGTATGCAGTGACATCCAGCAATTTTGTCGGTAAAAATTACGGTATTCGTCATCGTGGTGGGAAGCCGATACCGTAAAATGGCACTGACAGACATTCAGGTTAAGAACGCCAAAGCCGACAGCAAACCGCGCAAGCTATCTGATGAAAAGGGGCTTTACCTCTACATATCGGTTGCTGGCGGCAAGTCCTGGCGCTTCGATTACGATTTTTTTGGAAAGCGAAAAACACTGACGATTGGAGCTTACCCAACTGTGGGATTGGCGGATGCCCGTCGATTGCGCGACGAGGCCAAGAAAAAGCTGGCCGAAGGTTTGGACCCATCGCTTGCCAAAAAACGCGAACACCTTGCCGCAAAAGCCGCTGCCGGAAACACTTTCGGTGTCATTGCGGATGAGTTCATTGAAAAGTTGAAACGGGATAGGCGCGCAGAGCCCACCATCACGAAAAACAAATGGATGTTGAAGGACCTCGCCGCGAAGCTGGGGCCTTATCCGGTTACTCAGATCACGGCGCGTGACGTTCTTGGAGTGCTGACCGGTATCGAAAAAAGTGGCCGTGTGGAGAGCGCTCTAGCTACGCGCGCTGCCATTGGACGTGTGTTTAGATATGCCATCGCCACGGCAAGGGCGGAGAATGATCCGACGTCGGCATTACGGGGGGCTCTCCAACGCCATGTGCCGGTCAACCATGCGGCCTTAACCACGAAGGCTGAGATGGGAGGCTTGATGCGGGCAATTTACGGCTACGAGGGGTGGCCGTCGTTGGTCGGGGCGTTGAAAATCCAAGCGTTATGTTTTGCCAGACCCGGTGAAACGCGTTCGATGGAGTGGACTGAACTCGATTTTGATAAGTCAGTTTGGACCATACCCGCAGAGAAAACCAAAATGCGCCGGGAGCACCACGTGCCGCTTTCCAAGCAAGCGGTTGAGGTTCTAGCGGAGATGAAGGTATTGTTCGGCGATAAGCCATATGTGTTCCCGTCGATGATGTCCGGAAAGAAAGTTTTGTCAGAGAACTCTATGAACTCGGCTTTACGGCGGATGGGGGTAACTGAAACCCAACACACCGCTCATGGCTTTCGCTCTTCCGCGAGTAGCATTTTGAACGAATCTGGTGAGTTCAGTGCTGATGCTATCGAAGCTCAGCTGGCGCACATAGAGGGTTCAAAGATTAGAAGAGTGTATAATCGCGCCACTTACTGGGAAGAGAGAGTTCGCATGATGAACTGGTGGGCAGACACGCTCGATCTTGAGCGAAGGGGGTAATAAGAGGCTGATTGCGATTTCCAAAGAAGTGGAACGATGAGAAGATACTATTTAATTAGGGGTTGCTTTTCGCTATTCTAAGTTTAGAGAATCAACCACCGGATGTTTACACGTGAGCAAGCCCTATATCGATATCGCTTTCATTACTCCCCTTAAAGAAGAGTTTGAGCGGTTAACAGCTAAGTTTCCCACTCAAAATGACATGGTTGAGGGGACTATTTATATCGCTGATCTTGTTCTTGGCGCTGGTGACCTTACTGCGGTGGTTGCGCTGCAAGATGATATGGGGAAGGCGGCGGCGAGCCGAGCCGCATCAACATTGCTAGCGAAGTACGATATTGGAGTTATCTCAGTCATAGGAATTGCTGGTGGGCTTAGCAACGACGTCGGTATCGGTGACGTGTGCTTTACTGGCCCTCTGCTTGACGTACTGGAGAACTCCAAGATAAGTGAGACAAAGAAAGGCGTGATAAAGATAGAGTTTAATCTTATACCCTATAAAACAGATCCACATTTGAGCTTTTCATTCAAGTACTCGTCATTCGGCAGTGACATTAAAGACGAATTCGAACATTGGCAGCTGGAACGTTTCTACGCATCTAAGGAGCTCGTTCCGGGAGAATTCATAGGCAGAAAAAATAAAAATGAGTTGATAGGGATTCCACGCATACATGATGGAAGTATAGTTTGTGGGTCTGTCTCGAAAAGTGACTTGTATAAAAGCAATGTCGTGGGGATAGACCGGAAATTATTGGCGGTCGAGACCGAAACTGGTGGCGTGTTCTCTGTTGCAGATTCGTTTGGGGTCCCTGTAATCACGGTTCGTGGAATCTGTGACTATGCAGACGGCAATAAAAATAAGCTCGAAGAGGCGACCGGGGGAGCTACTCGTACGATCGCAGCGGACAACGCTATGAGTTTCATGGCGTTGCAACTGCGTAACCCGCAATTCAAGAAATTTATCCAGCAAAGACGAGATGCCATCGATGGCAGGGCGATATTAGCAGCGCGGAAGCAGGCGGAACTCGACCTCGTACCCAACGCCCTCAATTTACTTAAGGATGAAGTTCATTCTCAGTTGTCGAAGTTGTCACCTGAGTATCAAGGGAAACCAGCTGGGTATAGGCTGCCTTTGCCTCGGGTGAGGCCCTCAGCGACAAACGCCACTATTAGCCCGTCGACGCAAGCATTTGATCCATTCGATATTCTCGAAGCTTCAGCAAGGCATAGGTCGGCATTGATTTCAGTACCTAAAAATTATCCCGATAATGGCCTGCCTTGGATTGTAGCGGGCGAACTAAGCCTCATTGAAATAAATGGAAGACAAGCGGTACCAGTCGTTATCAACGGCGATCTGATAAAGCCTCCGAGCGGCACATTCCAATCCCAAACCGTCGTGGATTTGTCGGCGTTGAACGGGCGGACGGACGCAAGGCCGGTGTTTGTAATATATGATTATCCAGAAGGTTCGAAAAGTCGTAACGACCAATTGCAGGCTGAGCAAGACCGCTATGAGGAAGCGCATTTTGTATTTATTAGCAAAAATAAAGCTGCAACGACCGATCGAACGTCGTTACATTTGGCGGTAGGGGCGGAGCGTTTCGATCTTTGTGAGATTTCCTTCGCTGAACTCTCGTTCTTTTTTCAAAGAACGTTTAAGTTGGCAGATCAGCAGGCAAGCGTTATCGCCCTTCGAATGCAAGATATGTTTGAGAAGTTCGAACTAAATGCGCATCCCACCTATTTTGCAGGACTGAGTTTTGAAGTTCTTGCGTCGCTTCTCAAAGCAAATAGACGCGCAGAGCTACTTCAACTTGCTGTAGGAGGTTTTTTGAGTTTCGTTGTTGCGGGCGATGAAGACCGTATAGTGCTGAGTAGAACGACGCGAGAGCAGTTTCTTAGAAAGCTAGCCTTTCGGATAGAAGTTTCAGGAGAAGAATTTACTCGCCCACAGTTGATCGATTTTGTTGAGAAATTCGCTGAAGAGCGAGATTTTGAAATCGATAGCATCTTATTTATTAAAGCGTTCCAAGATAAGGGTATCATCCATTTCGAAAATTCTAAAGTTCAGATTTCTTTACCATTCATATCGTCATACTTGTTAGCTGCGGAGTTAAAGGATAATCCGCAAGATGCGTTGATGTACTTTAATTTGGACTCGGATTATTTCGATTTCCCGACTTTTGACATTTACTGTGAATTATCGACCGGTGGAGAGTTAAGCGCGAAAATATCGAAACGGCTCTCTGAGGTCATCGATATTTATAATGATGGACGACCTAATCAGCATATATTGCTTACCAACGATATTCGTCCGGTTCTTGTCGATCATCCTCGTCGATTTGCTTCGCTCGAAGAACAAATTCGTAACGCAGTCCGAGATGTAATTGACGATCGACCGAACAGCGTAGAGAAACAGCGAATTATTGATATCGCCTCACGTGTGGAGACGAGTGCGCGTGAGGCGCAAAAGGAGGCCGAACAAGAGGTCGATTCAGGTGACAATTACCAAGACATTCGTCGATTAGTCAGAATTTGGACGATAGCGATCGTATCGCTTGGCTCTGGTTCCGAGCAACTGGGTCGCTCCGCAAAACGTGAGCTTGCAGAGTTGGTGGTTAGAGCCGGTTCGGTCATTCTTGATGCTTCGCTGCGGGTTTTCCCTAGCGCCCGCTTCGAAGCTCTTAAGGCCGAACTCAAAGCCGACGAAAATGTCCGAAGCAGTTTTGGAATCGGTGAAGACGAAGCAATTGATGAAGAGAAAAGAGAATTACTTGGCGCACTCGTTGATGCCTATGAGTTTTCACTTCTTGGGTTTCCAATGCGCGCTGTCTTTGAGCAGCTTGGCAATTTCGCCGGTCAGTCTGTGTTACGCGCAAGCGTGGCAAACGTGCAAAGTGATAATATGATGGAGCAACTTGTTGCTCGTATATGGGCGGCCGAAATCGATGCTGTGAGCGAGCGGTCTTCCTTGCTAGCTGCGATTAATGCTCTTCCTCCGGTGCCATTTTTGAGGCATTCTCTGTCGACTTATTTTATGACACGCGTTTTTTGGAACCATTGGGAGCCAGCGAACCGTCTAGCATTGTTGGACGCCGCAGAAGAGGCTTTGAAGCCTTTGAGTAATGGCTTCGATAAGGGACGTCTGAAAAGGATGGTGAGCGGGGCAGGCGCGGATAAAGATTAGCGTATATCATCAAGAGTCTCGCGAAGAATTCTATATATTTGCATCCTTGAGCATCCGAGATGTCGCGCTATTGATGTGATATTTTGATTTTGGCCGTAAAGGGAAAGCACAGCTTGTTTATCGATACGTGCTTTCCCTCCCTTGTATACACCGTTAAGTTTGGCTGAAGCGATGCCTTCTCGTTGACGCTCTTTTATAAAGCGCCGTTCCATCTGCGCAACCATCCCTAACACAGTCAAAATGATGCGCCCCATTTCACCTTGGGTCGACACACGGGGATCAAGGACTGTGACGAAAGCCCCTCGCTGCTGACAGTCATGTACGATATTGAGTACGTCTCTGGTGTCTCGACCAAGGCGATCTAGGCGCGTGACCACAAGCTCGTCGCCTTCTCTTAAGAACTCGATGACTGTTGCCAGTTCGGAGCGACCTTCACGGCTACTGCCCGAAATTTTTTCGGAACGAATTATTTCACAACCTTCGTGTCGAAGGCGGTCGAACTGAACCTGCAAATCCTGATCAAGCGTACTGACCCGGGCGTAACCAATGCGCGCCATATGTGTAACCTCAAGTTTTAGGCCCGAGGCTACCCTGTCACAAATAGTCGCCGTCAACCCAGATGTTACATGGGTGGCTGTAACCACCGACCGGTCACATGAGGGTATACCCTGATGCGACCCGTCGTCGTCGTATTTGTGGACAGTCAGGTTCTCTTATCAAGCGACGGATTGCGCCCCATTCCGGACGTTAGCATAGCAATTACACGCTCCCTAAAGCAGTCTTTTCGCTTATCAGGCCTTCAACGATCGTTAAGGGATGGGAAATTGACTGGCAGGTTTCGGGCGACGGCGGCGGGAAAGCTGCATCCCACCGGGCCAGCGAGCTTTGGGCGGCAGTGCACTTACATCGCCACTCCTTCATTCCTGCCGCTCCTCAGGAGTGAACATCGCGTGTATCGATGGAGGGTCAAATTAGCCCTCGTTCTTTGATATTAACGGTTTTACAGAACGCAAATATCTGTACGGGTTGGCTTCGAAGCTATCCCGCCCCCAAATGACCTTAATTGAAGGATTGCTAAACAGGCGAGCGGGCCTCATCATCGTGACCTCGGCAGCAATTGCAACGGGCGCTGCCGCCGGGGGCTTTAATGCCCGCGCCCGCAATCTGAAAGGAGGACACCATGTCTTCCAGCGTTCACGCCGTCGATTTCGATCCCGGCAGCAATCGTATTCTCAACCAGATGCTTCATAAGGCCGGATATGTAACGGCGAGGATGAAACCGCTGTCAGGAGCGCTTTCAAGTCAATCGCGCACTGTGTTGCTCCGGTTCATGTCCGGAGTCATTCGCCAGCGAGACGATGGTTTTCCGTTGGGACCGGAGTCCATTTCTGCTTTCGGACGACCGTGATTCCATAGGTGAACCTCGTGTCTGGTTACGCTCCCAGCTCCGTTTCCGCAGTCGAGGCTGTGAAACGGCTTAGGAAAATACAACTAAATGCTGAGAATATTGGTGAGAAAAAACTAAAAGTTGACAATCGCATATGAGCGACCTATATGTTGATTGTCGATATTTGCTTGCTTAGCTTTGGTTATCGCGCGTCTGGCACC
Source organism: Agrobacterium sp. LY4 (assembly GCF_001526585.1). NCBI lineage: Bacteria > Pseudomonadati > Pseudomonadota > Alphaproteobacteria > Hyphomicrobiales > Rhizobiaceae > Agrobacterium > Agrobacterium sp. LY4. Next base: position 380,773 of record NZ_ASYA01000001.1, read on the forward strand.
GTGCCCTGAACGAGCCTTTTCTCTCAAAAATCGCTATCGCATCTGCAGCGCCGCAGGCGTTGTGGTCCTCTTATTGCTATGAAAGGGTTCATCATGACCACTGGCACAGTTAAATGGTTCAATTCCACGAAGGGCTTTGGCTTCATCCAGCCTGACAATGGCGGCACCGACGCGTTCGTGCATATCTCGGCCGTCGAGCGCGCCGGAATGCGCGAACTCATTGAAGGCCAGAAGATCGGCTACGACCTTGAGCGCGATAACAAGTCGGGCAAGATGTCGGCTTGCAACCTCCAGGCCGCTTAATCATCCCGGTATCCGCTCTCCGTTGACCACGGATGTACTGGCACTGGCGAGAGCATGATACCAGCAAGGTCAGGCAGATTGCCTGACCTTTTTTTGTTGCCACGGCGGCGTTCAATCTGGAAAAGCCATGTCACAGACACACAGCAAATCCCGGCAGAAGGCGGAGATTGCCTTCGCCAATACTCAATCGCAATTCTTCGCGCGTAACAGCGCCGTCGAGGAACTCGATTCCCTCGTTCTGGCCCGCGAGGAAAAGACGAGGCGGCTTCGTGAAGCGCGACTTGCGAAAGAATTGAAGGACCGTGAGGCGACGACAGCCTCTCTTCTCACGAAACGACGGGCCAAGACGGTCTGATCTGCCCAGGAAGAGTGGGGCGCGGACGGGATAAAACACGACGAGGCCGCCCGCAATCGGCGGTACGCCAATCGCAAGGCAAGGCGGTTATAGCAAATGGCTTGGTCACGTGAGATCATCAATCAGGCTCTGTCCGCAGTTTCTTTCAAACCGTTGCACTCCGCAACCGAAAGGGATACCTATGGCAGACAGTATCGGCGAACTTCAGGCACTCAACACGGCATGGCAGATCGCAATCCAGGAAATCCTGCGGATGGTGATCCGAGACATGTATCATGCGGCCGGAGAGGAAGCCTTTCTGGCGAACATCAAGCGGATCGAAGAGGCCGCCGTCGACAGCATTTATGCAGACCTGCGGCTACGCGGGACGAATGAATGGACGGAAGCGCTTGTCAAGGATAATGCGAGTAACTTTGTAACCACGCTGCTGACATCGTTCACATATGATCGAATCTAGTGGAAGATCGGGCCGTGAGCCGCATCGCTGCTGTTTCGTATGAGCATGTTGATAAGTTCGCCTTTGCGCGCGGCAAGTCGCTGGCGAGCGTCTGCTTTCAGGAATTATATGGGAGGCTCACGGCCCTAACGTCCGAACGGACGCCTATGGCGGCAAGATGGAAAACCGCGCGCGTCTGATACTCGAGGTCACGGCCACGGTGGTGCAGGAAATCGGCGGCGAGCGCACGGGTGTGCCGGATTTCGCCAGTTTCGCCTACAAATAGTATTTCCTGTAGCGGTCCCCAGACGCAATACGAGTATATCATCAATCGACTTGATGTTCTCGGCATCACCTGCATTCACGTCGTTGAAGGCGCGACGGGCCGCCCGCGCGACGTCGCACCCTTCGAATACGGATCGCTCCGCCGCCGCTTCAGCAGGACATATATCGCCAATAATCGCTATGACCTCGACCTTGCGACGCCGCATCGGGCCCATGGCAAGGCAGATCTGATCGCCTTCGGACGCCCGTTCGTCGCCAATCCGAATCTCGTCGAACGACTGCAAAGCGACCCCGGCTGAGATCCGGTCATGCTGTATGGCGGCGGCGCTGCGGGTTATATCGATTATCCCGCTTCATCGGGACTTCCGGCAGTGAGCCATCAGGGGGCGTACTTCGGGGGAGCTCCTGCGATATCGATCATCATCAATCTCCGATAATTCCCAAGGCTGCGTAGCCGGATGCCGCGCCATATCAAAAAATCTCTGGCCACCGTCGCCTCAAAGGACACCTGTCCGCACCCATGATCCATAGCACAGAGTGAAAACAGAGAGCATCAAGTTTTGTGATGGGGTTGATGAAATCAAGGGCGGAGTCTGCAGGCTATTTTTCGTCGGGGAAAAATCTTATGAGCTGTGTCTTCGTAAGCGTATCTCGACTCGCTGTATCAGAGGAGATGCAATGTTCAATATTTGCGCGTAAATCTGCCGGCACTTCTGGTCCGCCGGCTTTCAAGAGCTTGTCGCTCATCGCGAGAAGAGTCGCCAGTTCCACACCGCATCGAGACGCAGACATAACTACTCCTCCGGCCGGACTGGATCGCATTTCTTCAAGGTCTTTGCTGCCGGTATAAAGCGTCAACAAATACCAGATCAGAAAGAAAGCGGACCAAAGCACCATACTTCCAAGAACATACGCGCGCACAGGTGTTTCCCCGCTATCTGCCGAACCCCGGAAGACCTTGGATTGCATATCTCGGGAGTGGTCTGCGAGATGGCACACGTTCCCGTTTCTGTACCCCGAACAGGAACAGCATTTCTCCTTTGAGTTTGGAAGGGTCGGTCATTCCACCCTGAAAAAGATCGATTATCTTGCGGGTGGCCTTGTTGAATGACCGGTCGTCAGCCGAGCGCGTGTCGATTTCAAAGCCGGCATCTGACAACAGGGACAGCAACATATTCAGATCGTGAGACGAAATCGGGCCGTATTCTTGTGTGGAAGACATCGTGTCCTCCTTTCGTTGGGGCCAAGGGATTTCACCTTGAAGCGGTAACGCCCTTTAAAAAAGCTACCGAAGGAACGAGCCTGCGCGTTTTGAGGTTCATTAGCAAGGGAATTCCAATGTGCTAGAACGCAGCCGCCGCTCAATAATGACCAGCGAATGGCTGGTGAACTTCGCTGGAGCTTTCCAAAACCGTATTCGCTTGCGTCTTAAGCTATTCAGGCGCACTGTAAGGCGTCGGTAGCGATGTCACGGGCACTACTGGTTGAGGGTCGGTTACCCTAGCCCCAACGAGAGGAGGACATTATGTCTTCCCACCCCAGTTTTGCAGCCATCTCCCCCAAAGAGATGGAGATGATCCAGTCAGTTTTGAAGAGTGCGGGCTATAACGCCACATTGCTGGGCAATGACCAGCGACAATTCAACACGGCCGCGTTTCTTGTAATGAGACTGTTTCTTGCGGGAGAAACATCTGCCGATGCTCTCGCAGCACAATTGAAACGCCGTCTTGGGAATGCGGACTCACTCAATCAATCCTACCAATCACGGCCTGTCCTTGAGACCATCAGAAGTGTCCCGCGCAACACGATATACGTCCTCAGCTTTTTCAGGAAGGCCAGTGGTCGATCAATTGGGGCTAATGAATAGCCCTGGAAGAGCGAAGCCGGCGCGCTATAGGCAATCTCTTTGTTAATCCTTCTCAGGGGGTCGAAATCCACTTAGTGGAGAGCGATGACGGTCAAGGATAAACGTTGCGGCGCGGTGTGAATGACGTGTCAGGAAAGAGTTTAAGGGTATGAAAGAAAGAACGACATACAAAGAAATCACCTTCGCGAATCCGTTCGTATTGGATGGATTAGTAGTACCTTTGGAAGCTGGAACATATCGTCTGGTCGTTGATGAACAGCTCATTGAAGGTCTCAGTTTTCCTTCGTATCAACCCGTCGCAACACACCTTGAGATACCTGCTATCTCCGCACAATTAGTGAAGCGCCAGTTTTTGCAGGTGTCCGCGGAGGAAATAGAAGTGGCGCTGCAAAAGGATATCGAATCGCAATGCGGTGAGTCAGACCAGTGATCAACGTTTCACAAGTTGGCCGGCGATTGCGCTGGTCAGTTATGGGCAAGCGGTAATACAACGCCAATTGCGCTGCTTAGTTTTCTCCAGCAGAAATCTATCTCTGGCGTAGCACGGGCGAGCGCAGAACGAGTAAGGATATTCCTGTGTTACGCGCCTTCAGAGGCAAGAAGCTGATAGTGGTAGAGCGGCGTCCGTCGTTGACGGCGGCGTGCCATGCGCAACTTACTGTCGCCGGAGCCACCGTTGCAGGCCCTGTTTCTTCTGTCGAGCAAGTCTTGAACCTGTTGGAAGCCGGCGATGTCGACGGGGCAATTATTGACGTCAAAGTTGACGTAGAAATGATGTTACGCTTAGCCATGCTACTGGAATCAATGGCGACGCCGTTCGTTTTCGCATCTTTCATCGATGTGAACTCGGAAGGCTACTCTTTTGGTGGTGATAGGAAGCATCTCCGCAAGATAGCCGACGTTCTTTTTGGCTCGCCTGGACCGGCGTCAACCCTCCATTAACGTGGTCCCGTTGCATAGATGGTGTGGTTGATGGTCCACCCACCCCGCGCGTTCTTGTCAGAGGATGGCCGGATTAAACACAACGGGTGAAAGGACGGCGGCATGACATCAAATACTATGAGGGGGATCGATTTCGCGAAGAACGTTTTCCAAGATTCATGGAGCTTCGCTTTCCGAAGAGGTCAAGTTTCGGCGGAAGCTATCCCGGCAGCATTTCCTAGTTTGTAGCCGGGCAGGGCGTTTCGATAGTCGTAATGGAGGCTTGCGGGATGGCTCGTTACTGGTCACACGAACTGACGAAACTCGGCCATGAAGTACGGCTGATAACACCACAGTATGTGTGTCCATTCGTAAAGCGCGAGAAGAACGATGCTGTGGATCGCACTATGACCTCTATGACAAACCGGAGCCGGTCGAAAAAGCGTTGGCGAAACTGATCCCTTTCTACACGGAAAACCTCTGAGCATGGCTAAATTGCCGCCATGTTACAATGGCGGCACCTCTGCATGCGCAAACGAGCGGCATCAAACGTCTGTTTGGAGGTCTGGTAACTGAAAGACAGCTATCCGATAAATGCGTCCACCACCGGACAGTCCGCTCCCAGCCTTATTCAATACATGTTGAGATTTTAGCGCACCTGCTCAAGTGGCGGACGACAGCACGGCTTCGGAGCGTCTGCATTCGTCGCATCTTTCTCAGGTAGACATGCACGGTGGCGTGGAAATACCTGATGACCTTATCTATCCGTATCTTCCAAGCAGGCATTCAGCTGCCAAAACGCGCCTAACGCTCCGTCTAGATCGGTGGTAATGACTGTGCCCTTGTCATCGGTGATAGTAAGCGTTTTTTGACCCGATATCATCTGGTCCACAAAAGCCGTTTTGAAACCGGAAAAACTGTGCCAACCGAAATAGTCGTTAGGCTCACCTTCGGAACTGACGGGCGGTTCATTGTCAACCTTCCACGAGCTTTTAACAATACCGCTAAAGCTACCGTTCTCGATAAAGCCTTCGAGATCATGTCCACGTGCCTTCATAAACCCAATCGTGACATCGCCGCCGTTCTTTTTCTCCGCGTAGCAGGTTTCGCCCCAATCCTCCTCGCGCCTGCTGAACTCCCACGCTGTGGGTGTCGAAGACGCTGAAGCGTCGGTTTTGGGTGGGGCCGCGAAAGGTGACGTCGCTTCGTCTTCCGATGAGAACAGTTTAGGCCCCAGCTGCTTCAATGCGACGTCGCAGTCATTCAGTCCCTCGTTCAGCGCGTAATAGTCCCGCTTATTGATGGCTGGAATAATCCAAGGCTGCTCGTTGCCTTCGAACTTAAGTGCCATTGCTGAGGGCAGTTTAGGAGAGAACGCGAAGCTTGTTGCCAGAGCAATGCCAATGGCGCCGTCTTCATCCTCAGGATAGCTAACATATAACTCCTCTGGGGAAATCACATCCAGTTCATGTGGCGCCGGGCTAAGAAAGTTTACGCCAACCTTTACCTGTGTGGTTTTACCGACCGGCAGGTTCCAGCCGGTTTTTCGAATGCGAAGGCCGCGAGCGATCTTATCAACGCCAATCAGGCGCGTTTCAATCGACAAAGACCGGCTAGGCCACGCTGTCGTGCGCAGTACGCACGCCGGTTTTGCATCAGCCCCCTCAGGCTGAGTGAGCAGCAACTCCCAAGGAGTGCCCTGAAAGTAATAGGTTTCCTCCGCAGCCGCGACCGGGTTTAGCAACCCAGCGCCGAGCAGTCCGACAGCGGTCAGCGTCGTAAGTGTTTTAATGTGGCTCATGGCGCAACCTTCTTTCGCTTTGCTGAGCGCCACGTGAAAAATCCCATGACAGCAAGCACGAGAGCAATCACGCCCCATACCGACATATCGCCGAATGTACCTTGCGATGACGCGATGAAGGCCATCAAGGCCGACACGAAAAAGATGATGGCACCCACCAGCGGCAGGCCGAAAGAGAACGCGCCACCGATCACGAGTAGCACGCCCGTCAGCATTCCCACCGCGCCAGCGCTGCCTGTGGCTTGATCGTTCAGCAACCCGCTTCCCGCCGTCACCGCGCAGGATTGCAGCAGCACCAATATGCCGAGGAAGAGTCCAATAATTCCAACTGCGATTTTCATAGTACCCCCAATTTGACGCCGAGTAGGCAACCGTAAGTCGTTAACAGGAAATATGTCGTATATATTCGATGGATTAATGCCCGGCAAGATGCTCGCCATGCCGGGATGGAACATCGCGAACGCATTGGATGGAATCTCAGGAAGGTCAGGACCGCTAAGCGCGTTACGCAAGAGAATCTTGCTGTTGACGCAGGGGTAGACCGAACCACCATCAGCGGCATCGAGAGAGGCGATTTTAATGCCTCGGTCGATTTGCTCGCGCGGCTTGCCGACGCGCTCGCCATCGATATCTCCTTGTTCTTTGAAGTACCTGCTGAGGCTACCCCGCCTGAACCGCTGAAGGCGGGTCGCAAGCGGGGGCGCTGATCGCCGGTCAAGCTGAAAAGGTGCTTGACGATGAAAAGATGGAGCGCACTGGTCAGTACTCATCTGCCCGCATGACTGTGAGCACTCGGCAGGTTACATCGTCATCTGCCGGATCGGATGATCCGAATTGCAGGTCGAGATCGTAGTAGTCGATCTTCCAAAAGAACACGGCGTCTTCGAGTGTGACCGCGCCAAAATCGTGCTCGCCGTAAGGGTCGTTGTCTGGCGAGAAATCATCGAACGTCTGCACCGCCACTATGACCGCTCGCCGTTGTTCGTCGCTAAGGTTTGTGACGCCCGGTGTCAGCAGCACTCGTCCGTCGGAGAAGCTTTTTCGAAAAGCGTCGTTTTTATCGCGGATGGCTGCGGCCCGAGCGGCCGCATCCTGGCTGATGTTTTGTTCCATGGCGCAGCCCATGACGATCACTTCTCGACGTAAGCGGGGTGAATGAGGGCCACCTGATCGGTGCGGCGGGTGAAAGGCGGCATGTCGAGATAGTCGCGCCACTTAAGTCGAAGCCCGGTATCACCATCGATCTTGATGACGGTGGCTTCATACCACCCCTCCAGCGGACCTTCAGTCGCCAGCACGAGGCTACCCACCGTCAACTGGTCCCAGCTTTCGGGCATATTCTTGGGCGGAACAGGGTAGCTGGTTTCGGGGGCGGGTTTGTCCGGTACAACACGCGGTTGCTCCAGCCGTTCGCGTTCCTCATCGGATAGGTGAGCGGCAATCGCCTGATAGAGCTCCTGCTTCACAAACGGCACGAAGGCCTTGCCACTATCGAACAGCTTGCCCTGCGGCAACCGGCCGAGAAACGCCCTGAGTTCGTCGCCTTCCACTTTGAGCGCCACCATGCCCATCAGTTCGGCAGCCTTCTCAGCTGCGCGCGTATCGGTGGCAGGGAAGAATGAGGCGTGGGGCCTGCCGTTGTCGTCACGGCCGAGGATGATGACGGGGCAGGGCAGCGTGATGGCGGGTGCGGTGGTGGTGGGTGTAGTGGATGTGGCGGTTGAAACGTTCATGACTGTAGCTCTCCAAAACAAGAAGAGGGGCCAAACGGCCCCTCACACCGGCATCGCCACCGGCGTGTCATGGTATAGCATTACAACTAAAGATTGTCAAATTGCATGCTTGCAACTGCAATCGCGGGGCGATGTTGGTCTGGCAGACAACATTTCGAACGCGACCGCCGCTGAGCCTGAGCATCGGGCCATAGCCGCAAAAAAACCGATAATGGCACTGAATGTATTTTCTGAGAATGTCATCCTTAACGAATATAAAATATTATCACATTAGATTTATCAGTGCTGAAAATGAAACGGCAATCTTGATCGCCTTCAGCAGGTATTATGTCTTGGGATAAATTTTAGATATTTGAAAAGTTTCTTCCAGCGTATGCCATCTTGGTGCACCCGGCGAATGAGTTGCTCGTTGTTCCTCCTGATAAACGTCAATTATTGCGAGAGCGGCACATGAAACACATTTCTATCGTCGGGAAATTTCTTATTATTATGGCATGCTTCGGCTTGTTCTCTCTCGGGGTCGCCCTTTATTCCGGGATCCAGATTGCCAGTGTTGACGAAGACTACGGCGGCCTGATGGAAGGCGAATCAACCGCCGCCCTGTATTTGGCTCGCTCCAACCGCAACCTCCAGGCAGCACGAGCGTCCATCGGGGAACTTTTGATGTCGCGCTCGGCAGAGTTGCGTGAAAGGGCGGAGAAGGATATCAAGGACGCAGAAGCGAGCTTCGTGAAATACATGGACAAAGTTGCGGCTGCTGTTCCGCAGCGGGCCGAGATTGCACTCCTGAAGGCCGAAGGCCTCAAAGTCATGAAAGAGGCATGCGGACCGACGATTTTGGCGGCGCGAAACGCGACGACGGAGCAAGACATTGCCGCGTCACAGCAACTGTTCCTAAGCCAGTGTCAGCCTGCTTTCAGCGCGCTCACTCCGAAATTTACAGCTGCGACGAATGAAATCGTTGACGGTGCTGCGAAGACGGGGGAGGAGCTGTCCGCGCACGCCAGCAGCACAGTTACCAAGACACTTGCCGCTGTCATCCTTGGCTTGGTCATCGTTCTCGGCGTCGGCTTCCTTGCTGTCCGTTCCTGGCTGGTGCGTCCGATCCAGCGGATGTCCCTCACCATGAACGTGCTCGCCGGTGGCGATCTCAGCGCCAATGTCGATGGGACGGATCGCCGCGATGAAGTGGGGGGCATGGCGAGAGCGGTTCAGGTGTTCAAGGAAAATGGTTTGCGGGCAAGAGAACTTGAACAGGAAGCCGTTGCGACGCGCTCTGCCACCGAGGCAGAACAACAGCGGATCGCGGAACTTGAGCGTGAGCGCGCCCAGCAGATGGCACAGGCGACGTCGGGCCTCGCGGAAGGCCTGAAGCAGCTGTCGAGCGGGGATCTGACATTCCGACTGAACGAACCCTTTGCCAGTGACTTCGAAGCATTGCGGTCCGACTTCAACGCAGCCGTTGGTCAACTGGCGGACAGCCTGCGGTCGGTGGCGAACGCCACGGGATCGATCGATAGCGGCGCGCGCGAAATCAGCCAGAGTGCCGAAGATCTCTCAAAACGGACTGAGCAGCAGGCCGCGTCGCTTGAGGAAACGGCAGCCGCGCTCGACCAGATTACCACGAATGTTGCAAACTCCTCCAAGCGGACTGAAGAAGCGCGGCATGTGGCAATCGAGGCCAACAAGTCGGCGCGCCGCTCGGGTGAAGTTGTTTCGAATGCCGTAAACGCCATGCAGCGTATCGAACAGTCGTCTAACCAGATTTCCAGCATCATCGGTGTCATCGATGAGATTGCCTTTCAAACCAACCTGCTGGCTCTAAATGCCGGTGTGGAGGCTGCTCGGGCCGGGGAAGCAGGTAAGGGCTTCGCGGTGGTCGCTCAGGAGGTGCGCGAGCTGGCCCAGCGGTCGGCACAGGCAGCCAAGGAGATCAAGGAGCTCATCCGTAACTCAGTGGATGAGGTCAGTACGGGCGTAAAGCTGGTCGAGGAAACCGGTCAGGCGCTCAAGGTGATCGAGGAGCAGGTTGTTTCGATCAACACGCAGCTCGACGCCATCTCGACGTCGGCCAAGGAGCAGTCGATCGGTCTCGCTGAGGTCAATACGGCCGTCAACCAGATGGATCAGGTGACGCAGCAAAACGCAGCCATGGTCGAAGAATCAACGGCCGCCAGTGCTTCTCTCGCCAACGAGGTGGAGCGCCTGCGCGAGATCATCTCTGATTTCCGCGTCGGCGCCGAAGCAAGAGTTGAACCCGCCAGACCGACGCCGGCAAGAGCCGAACACAAGCCTGTCGCCTCTCCCGCCCGCCGCATGCTTGCGAAAGTAGCCGGAGCCGTTGGCCTCAGCAGCGGTGCGGCGGCGGCAGCTGAGAACTGGGAAGAGTTCTGACGTTCGCGAATTGCGCGGAAGGCGTCGCCTTATCGTGACCGGGGCCAACGATACCTCGGTCACGATCAACATATCAGCCATGAATGTTCTTGTGGTTGATAATCGGCTCCATTGAAACTCGTTTTCGTGCCGGTCCATAATCGGAAGTGACGATGGGTATCATTGCTACCGCAAGCAGTGCGGCGGTGCCGCGGTTGTTATCTGACCGTCACACTTCGCCTCTACCAGTGAACAATGCAACGTCAACTCTCTGTGTTGTTCCTTCTTGCGCTAACCCAAATCACCGGCTGGGGCGTTGTGAGCGTTTTGCCCGTGATCGCGACGACGGTGGCGGTAGAATTCCGAACCTCGCTGTCCATGATTTTTGTCGGAACCTCTGTGTTGTTCGTCGCGATGGGGCTCGCTGCCCCTTGGACAGGGCGTGCCTTTCGTAGGTTTGGGCCGCATTCCGTCATGGTTGCGGGAGCCGGGATGATCGCGGTCGGGCTTTGCCTGCTCGCTCTGTCTCCGGGCCTTTTGGCATTCTGGGCAGCTTGGGCAGTGATCGGGATTGCAGGCTCGATGTTCCTGACGACATCAGCCTACGCCTATATCGCGGACTACGCAGGGGATCGGGCGCGGAGCCTTATCGGTACGCTGATGCTGGTAACGGGTCTGGCGGGTAGTGTCTTCTGGCCCATCACTGCCTTTCTCGACGGTGTGGTTGGATGGCGTGCGACAGTTCTTATCTACGCTGGCGTCATGGCATTGGTCATTTGCCCACTTGTTTTAATCGGCCTGCCAGCGACCGGTGCCACGACCGCGTCATCCATCAACAAAAAAAGTGCTCGCAAGGGTCCTGTTTTTGCCCTTCTTGTGACCGCCATTGCTCTGAACAGCTTCGTTACCTTTGGCATTGAGGCAGTAGGTATTCAACTCTTACAGGCGATTGGAATGGATCTTGCCAAAGCTGTCGCGATTGCCTCGCTTCTGGGGGTGTTCAAAGTGGGCGGGCGCGTGATTGACTTGCTGGGTGGGCAACGATGGGACGGGCTGTCCACCGGGATCGTGTCCGGCGCAATGATCCCCGTTGGTCTTGCCGCAATGTGGATAGGCGGTCAGGGCTTCCTGTCGGTGGCTGGGTTTCTCGTGATCTTTGGCGTGGGAAGTGGGGCTTTCGCTGTCGCCCGAGCCACGATGCCCCTCGTTTTCTTTGAGAAGGCCGACTATGCCGCAGCAATGGCAACTATTGCCCTGCCAATGAATCTGATCAACGCACTGGCACCACCGGTATTGGCTGCGCTCATGGCGTGGATGGGGGCGCATGCGGTCTTTGCGGTGCTTGGAGTTCTCAGCGCGACGGCATTTATGGTTTTATGGCAACTTAAGCGGAAGTGGTCGTGGAGCACCGTAGCCGAGTGATTGCTAACGAAGAACTTTTGTTTCAAGGTCTTCAGAGAGGCAGGCGAGGAGGCGAATATCTGCGGCAGTGGGAAATTGACGAGTTAAAGAAGCCTGCATCCGATTAGCCAATCAAGCTTCTATATTTTTTTAAATTCATATTGAAACCGGTAGTCTCAAAGAGATTTTGAATGAGCCAAAAACGAGACAAAGCCGATTGTCGATCTGTGCCGGATCGGCCTACAGGCACAATTCTGCACTTTCGAAAAGACGGAAATCTACGCAAATGTTATGACGAAACCCATGGAAATCTGCGGGGGCGAGCTAGCATGCATAGAGCAGTTCAAGACAAGAACACCGAATATTTCCAACGGTGCGGCGAGGTGCTCAACATCCTGTCGAACGCAAAGCGCGTCGAGGTCGTACTGGCGCTGTCCAAGAATGAGCAGAGCGTGAAGCAGTTGGCTCATCAAGTCGATTTATCACAGTCCGCGCTTTCGCAACATCTCGCGAAAATGCGCGAGGCGGGTGTTGTTGAAACGCGACGTCACGGCCTTGTCGTCTATTATCGGCTGATAATGCCAGAGCTTATAGGGTTGCTGAAAGAGGTGGTACTTTTCGTGAAACTGAATTCAAAAAAGGCATGACCACCTGCATTACTCTCGTTGAGGAATCCTCTAACTTTCACTACCTGTGAATGCTTCCACCATCGCTGATGGCAGGTCAGATAGCAGCCAGACAGTCCGCATCGGAATGTTCTTCACCCCGCAGCTTTGCCAAGTCCTCATCCATTTCGCTGAGCCGCATCATATGTGCAGTGATCTGCAATGAGATGATGTGCCGATCATCTATCGAAAAACGTCCCACCTCTTGAGATTGTCTATGACCTCGATGAGGTCGAGGCGTTCTTGTTCAAGCTTCTCCAAGTTCCAGATCATCGCAGCCGGGCTCCCGTTTCGACTTGTCTGAAACGTAGCATGCCGGGATCGGTTCAAACCGATAAAATTTAGCGTAAATTTTATCTAAATTTCCGTTTCCGCTTTTCCAGATGAACCGCAGGTCAGCGCTTATCCGCGCCTGAAAGTCCGCCGTCAGCTGCAAAAATCCCCTAGAGACGCCGCCGTAAATAACGGTCGGCATAACGCCAATTACATTTGCAGGCCGCAAGGTCGTGCGTGGAAGCGCCACGCGGGACTTTGCCTGCTTCATCTGGAGACACAGATGCTGCGTTCGCAAGGGCAAAGCATATGGGCCAGCTGTACCCAAATTACCCTACAGACACACCCCCACACACAACCAAACCTAACCAAGGGAGATATGCTTATGCATACCCATACCCATACCCATACCCATACCCATACCCATACCCAGCAGCTACTCGATGCCTACACCCAGATGGTGGAAGAGAGAACAGTAGGGGGTTGGGAAACTTACATGGTCACGTTGATGTTCAACCCGTTGGCAGGCAATGAGAACGCCAAAAGGCAGCAGATGCGTCGGATTACGGAGAACTTGTATGCCCTCCTGTTGACCCGCTTCGTCAGGCGTCCTCACAACACTCCGATAGTAGAGATGCCATTCTGGCTCGCCAGTTATGACTGGCCAGTGCGGAAGCTGTCTGGCTGGACTACGGCTGACAGCATGATCAATGACGGAATGCATATGCACATTCTCGCGATGATACCGCCCAACGGACGTGAGGGCCGTCGTCTTACGGACGTTATTGCGAATGCACCGACAAGCTTCTTGATTGGAAAGACAGCGCCACTCTCCCGCATTCATGTCATGCCCATTGAAAAGACGTTGGCACGTGCGGCGGCATACACCCTGAAGTCAGTGGACAGAAAAAGAACGACCCCGGAAGACGTGATTATTCTTCCGAGGTCGAGGAGCGAGCTTAAGTAATACAGGTGATGAGGTAGATCAGCCTTTGTTCGATGGCACAACGGGTTTCACCTTGTGCACCAACAACATCAGGGGAACGTCGACTTTTTCAATGGTCGCCGTGATTTTGATTTTCTCACCCACCTTATAGCGGGTGGGAGAAGCTTTTGGACTTTTGCATTTCATTATAGCCTTCCAGGTGAACGCGGTATTGCTGGCCACGCGATCAGGCCGATCGGGATCAGGCGCCTGTTCAGTCTTCTTATCAGGTTCGGCCTTAACCGCACGAGACGCTTTAGGTGCCTTTTCGGTATCGTTTTCCTCAGGACGGTGACTTACGCCGCCGCCGTCCTTAGTTTCCTTTTTGTATTCCGCATATGCCGTGGCAAGATTCTTGAGACCGTCCTTCTTAAGGCGGTCTTTCAGCGCCTTACCCCTCAAGCCTTCTTCAATGGGGAGGGCGACGGCGTTGTAGTAGAAGCTCGCTTTCTTTTGAGCGCTCTTCCCGGGGCCTACCATGAACTTGATCGCAAAGCGTACGGCTTGATCGATTTGATCCTCCTTTGGAGGTGCCGTCTTTCCCCACGCATTCTGGCAGAAGTCTTTCCAATCTTTTTTGTTTTTTCCCAGCTTTAGGCCGATCTTGACGGCCTTCACGATGTCACTCCTGACGGCTTTCCGGTGCGCTTTTCGACGCTTCTTGAAGCTTTTATGGAGCTTCATGATCTGTTCAGTGAGCGTCAAAGACTTTTTCGGATCATCCGATTTTTTCTCTGCTGAGCTAGCGTGCTCTGCGTCCGGTTTTTTCGAAGTTGATGCGGAAGCCATATTATTTGCCCCCCTGTTCGATTTCACGCAGGAGGTCATGGATATCCTCGGCTTTCCATACGGTGACCCTTGGAGAGATTTTGAGCGGTTTCGGAAACTTGCCGTTTTTGACGCCTGCCCAGAAACCTGACTTGCTGATTGGCAGCGGCCCGCTGGGACCCACAATCTGGTTGAGGCGTACAAATCCCGTTTGAGGGAAGATCGGCGGTACACTGCGCTCGTGCAGTTTGTCGTTTTGAAAACCTATGTGCTTCATGTCTTTCGTCCTTTCGATCTTGAAGACGGAGAAAGAATGACGCGAAATTTATCGATTTAAAATTCTGTACATATCCATGGACAGGGCAGCCAAAAATGGACAATCTGTTTGTGTTTACTCTTTGATTATCTTTTGAAAAATTTCGTTGAAAGATGCAGCCTCTATATCGTTAAGCTTGGCAGGCGCAAAAGCGGTGGCTGGCCCGTCGCCAACTAGGCGCACGGTCTTCCGTTCGAGGTCGGTGTCGGTCATCCGTCCAAAGATGTGAGCTGCAATATAGCGAGTGCGGCGCATCCAAGTGTCGAGGTAAGGCTGGTGGTTTTGATATGAGAAGAGGCCATCTAGAATGAGTTGCAGCAACGTTTTTCGGTTTATGCGGATTGTTGAGGCCGCATACAGCAGCGCCAATGTTTGCTTGTTCTGGCTCCATCGTTGATGAAGCAACGACCGCGAGACGTATTTTTCTTTGTAAGGGAAGGAAGGGTTTTTATCTTTCAGCACATCCAACATGAGGACCGCTTTGTTGAGGCTCGGAAGAAATGGGCGGCCTCTTGCACTCGATCGATCAATAGCATGATGCAGAAAACGCATGGCGAGCACGCACGTATTTATCGATTTTTCATCCCGCTCGAATGTTGTCCAGAGTAGCTCCAAAGACGGATTTTGTGCGAAAGCTTGATAGCCACCCAAGCAGTCATAAATCTCGATCAAAAAGTCTAGGCTTGTGAGGATGTAACGAGCGGTTATGTCTCTCTCCAAGCTCAATTCGGCTTCGCCCAGTTTCCATTCAGCATCCTGCATGTGGTCAAGAGCTGCGTGCACCATGAGAATTTCTCGTACACGACGTTCTCGGGGCATAATCAGCCAGCCGCCGAAACTTGCGGCCAAAACGTCCTTGTAGCCAGGATAATACTCATGGTTGTCGAGTAGCACCTGCAAGATTTCCTTGGCTTTGTATTTGCCAACAAGCGCGAGGACAGTTGGGCGAACGTGATTGGTCGCTTGGTGTTCTGGAGCCCAACGCTGTTTCAGCGCGTTGAGAGCCGCGACGAGATCCTGCATTTCCTTTGATTCAATCACATCTTTGATGTCGACCATGCTATCTCGCCTACCTTGATGAACGAGATCAGGGTATCTGATTCATGGAAGTTATGCAGCTTGGCGCGCAACTAGTTTGACGGGTACTATTAAGATTCAACGGGCGAGGTATCGTCCAACAACATCCAATATATTTACGGTACATAACGCGGTAAAATTATACAACAAAAGAAAGTTATGGCGCTATTTCAATAGTTTGTATGAGCAATTTGATTCCCTTCACCCGCTCCAACGATGCCGCGATCCACGTGCCGGATATTGCGTCACAAGCCGAATGTGATCGGCATTGAGCTTGACGCTGAAGGGTGGGTAAATATCGAGGACCTGCTAGCAAGGCCCATATTCCCCTGATACCCGAACTTCTGCTTGAAGTTGTTGAGACCAGCGACAAGAAGCGCTTCGCCATTTCCGCGGATGGGCAATTCATCATCTGAGAGTCAACTGACGCAAAAATGGTAATAATTTAGATAATTTATTATAAAGAGAATTTCTATCCTCAAAATATTGATGTTCAAAAAATATTCGAAATAACGAAGTATTGTTCATAGTAATGAGTTTAATATTAGATTTTTTCTAGTGTATGGATCGATATTATGGTCGAGAATATTGTTTTAGGAATATTTTATATATCTGTGACGGCGTATTTTTTGGTGTCTATGACAATATCAGAAGTTCGAGATATTATGTTTTATAAAAACAACAACTGGAACTTTGAACTTGATAGTCACCCGAAATGGAAGTCGTATGAAGGGGATTCAGATAAGCAGATTTCAAACAAATCAAGAGTAATATTTTGCATGCCAACTGCGATTCTATTTTTGTCTTTGCAGATGATTGCGATAGTTTACGCAATTATACTTAAAATATTCTTAAATTAGAATTTAAGTCTGAATTTTTACTTAGAGTTATCGGTTTGATGGCGTGATATGCGACCTTTGAAGGAGCGACGCGGCAGAACGCCGCGTTGGGCTATTTGAAGTGTAATATCTGCAAAAATCTCGGTTCGACGGACATCCGATGTCGTTCGGGTTGTGGATGGCATCACGCTTCGGAAGAAAGAGCGTTACCATAAAAGAATAGTACACAATTTAGCTTGACTACGATTAAATTGCACGTAATAGTTGATGCAGTCGTAACATAGGGGAAGTGTTATGAGTCGCAAACTTCTTTCGGAATTTCTGGGAACCTTTTGGCTCGTGTTCGGAGGATGCGGCAGTGCGGTTTTTGCCGCCGGCTTTCCTGAACTCGGTATCGGCTTCCTTGGTGTCGCTTTCGCTTTTGGTCTGACGGTTCTGACCATGGCCTATGCGGTTGGCGGCATTTCGGGCGGTCATTTCAATCCGGCCGTTTCAGTCGGCCTCACCGTTGCCGGTAAATTCCCGGCGGCGAACCTCGTGCCCTACATTGTGGCGCAGGTTCTGGGGGCGATCGTCGCGGCTGCGGCGCTTTATGTCATCTTCACCGGCAAGGCGGGAGCCGACATTGGCGGTTTTGCCGCCAATGGTTATGGTGAACATTCGCCGGGCGGATATTCTCTCGTATCGGCGCTGCTGATCGAAGTCATCCTGACGGCGTTTTTTCTGATCGTCATTCTGGGCTCAACGCATGGCAGGGTTCCTGCCGGTTTCGCGCCGATCGCTATCGGTCTTGCCCTTACCCTTATTCATCTGATTTCCATTCCGGTCACCAACACATCCGTCAATCCGGCCCGCTCCACGGGACAGGCATTGTTCGTTGGCGGATGGGCGCTGCAGCAGCTCTGGCTGTTCTGGCTCGCTCCGATCCTCGGCGGCGCCATCGGGGCCGTGATCTGGAAAATCTTCGGCGAGGAAGAGAAGGCCGGCCATGCCGGGTCGGTTCAACCGGCGCAGACATGAATAAGAGGCTTTGTTTCCTCGAATGGTCGGGGAAACGACTGAGGAGGATGACATGGATCTTGCTTCGATATTGGCCCAGATCGTCGGCGGTGCGGTAGGCGGCACGGCAGGCGGAAAGATAGTGAAGGACTCCGATCTTGGTTCGCTCGGTAATCTGATTGCCGGCGCCATCGGCGGTCTCGGCGGCGGAACCGTGCTCGGTTCGCTGCTCGGCGCGGCGGGAGATGCGGCAGCCGGCGGCGTGGATATCGGCGCTCTCGCCGGCCAGCTCGTTGGCGGCGGTGTCGGCGGTCTGATCGTGCAGATCATCGTCGGCCTGATCAAGAACAAGCTCGTTACCAAGTAGAGCGGTTCGGTCGCCTTCAGGATGAAATGACGGACCTTGCCGAAGGAGGAGCTTCGTTCGGCAAGGCGCTGGCTCCCGTTATCGATGACGGCGGTAGTGGAAAGTGTGAAGTGGCTTTGCTGGCAGCAGCAATGCGACTGAAGCCATGAGCCGCTGCCGCGGCTGGTCGAAAGAAGTATCAGGACTGTTTTGGCTCTGCCGAAGATGCCGGATCATGAGGTATTTTTGGCGACCGGCGCGTGTGGCGTCTTGTTCCATGCGAAGGGTTTGGTTTTGAGTTCCACCACGGCCCGCCAGGCCGCGATGGACAGCATCAGCCAATATGCGGGCATCGCCAGCCACCGCCTTCCGACATGCCTTCTTTCATAGGCGATCATTCTGCTGCGGCCCATCAGCACGAAGATCGTGTAGCTTCCGACGATATTCAGCACATCGATAAAAAACAGAAGACCCTGCCAGGTGAGCAGCAGGTCAGCGCCATTTTCCCGGAGGGCGATGGTCATGAATGCCAGCGAAACGAAGAGCAGGGGGTGCGCCAGCGACGACAGAAGCATGCCGCCGATCAGCAGTTGAAAGACCACATAGGCAAACCATCCCATGTCGCGCGCGGTCGCAAAGGGCGCACGGGTCATCACCAGCCAGCTTTGCAGCCAGCCCTTGTACCAGCGTGTTCGCTGGTTCAGCCACACGGATAGCAAGGTCGGCGCATCCTCCAGCGTCTGTCGCCGGATAACGCCGCAACGATAACCCAGCCGATGCAGCCGGAGGCCAAGATCGGCATCCTCAGTTACATTATAGGGGTCCCAGGCGCCGGCCTTCCGCAGCACGGCGGTCCGGAAATGATTGGAGGTGCCGCCAAGCGGCAGCGGTAAGCCGTGTGCGGCAAGGGCAGGTAACATGCAGCGGAAGAGACCGGAATATTCCAGTGCGAAACAGGCGCTGAGCCAGGAGGAAGAGGCATTGCTGATGATAAGCGGCGCCTGCAGGCAGGCCACCTCATCCGGCTTGTTGCGGAAGGCGGCATGGGCTTCGCGCAATTGCTGCGGATGGGGCCGATCCTCGGCATCATAGACCACAACGAATGCGCCACGCGCGCCGGAAAGCGCGTAAGTGAGGGCTTTGGGTTTGGTGCGCGGCAGGGAGGGCGGCACCCTGACGACCTCCATATGCGGGCCGGGATTCATCCGCTGGATCGCCTCGATCGTCGCGCCGTCGTCCGCCTCGCAGACAAGCTTGATGTCCAGCCGGGATTTGGGCCAGTCCAGACGTTCCAATGCGGCGATGAGCTGCCCGACGACCGCCTCTTCCCGGTAAAGCGCCACCAGAACGGTATAGACAGGCAATTCGTTTTCTTGCCGAAGAGGCAAGATGGCGTCCTTTTCCATGGGGAGATGGAAGAGCGCAAACAGCCTGAAAAGCAGGGTCAAAAGGTAAAGCATCGTCAGGGTGACGTGCAGATACGTAAACGCCGCTTCCGTGTAAAACAGCATCGACAGAAAGAGCAGTGTAAGGAGAACACCGCTGTAAAAACCCTGCTGGCCCTGTAGCGTGATCCTGGCGGAATGGTGCGGCGCCGTGTTGAAAAGCCGCTGCTGGGTTTCCGCCGAGCGGCGGGCCTCGCCCGCTTTCCAGATTGCGCTGCGCATGGCCTGCGGGGTTGTTACGGCAAATTCGTCGAGAAGACGCGGACGTTGATCCAGCATGTTTTTCAGCGACGCCATTCGCGCCAGTTCCGGTACGATCAGCAGCGTTGGCGTGCCGCTCAGCGGTGTCAGCCGCAGAAACCTCGGTTCGGAGAGCTGAGTGTCCAGCTTATTCAAATCCGTCACACGGTCCGGGCCGATTTCGGGGAGAAACGGCAATCGCAGGAATCGGGCGAAAGCGCCGAAATAGGCATCCGTCGTGACGAGGCCGCTTGCCAGCAATTCGTCCTCCAAAGTCGAGCCATTTTCCAGAGCCCGTTGTTCGAATGCCTCGATATAGGGCCTGCCAAATCCCAGCGAAGAGAGAAAGCGGGCCTGTCCGGCCTGGTCCTGTTCGGGAACGGTTGAAAGCGGATTTTCACTGACATGGGAAAATGCAATTTTTCGTGTCGCCGGCGTCGTGCGAAACGAATCTCGTGTATATTGCCTAAAATAATCCATGCATCGCCGCCGCCGTCATGGTAACGCCCCACTTCCTGTCACGGATAGTATAGATGAGAATGACGAATGTAACGCGGAATATAAGTCTCGGATTTACTTTAGCTTTCGCTTTACAATTTACTGGTTTTTTTAGCGATGTACGTGCGGAAGGCCTGTCGGACGGGAACCGGATGCCGGTGTTGTTCGATGCGCAGGAGCGGTTTCCGGGCGGCGATCTTTCTTCCGTTCCTCGCATCAGATTTCTGATGTCGGTCGATTTCCCGCCCTTCAATTTTACCGATCAGGAAGGCCGGCTTGCGGGTTTCCATGTCGATCTGGTGCGTGAAATCTGCGCCCAGCTAAAGGTCGAAAGCAAATGCCAGGTGCAGGCGCTGCCGTTTGACGAGCTGGAGGCGGCTTTGGAAATGGGTGAGGGCGAAGCGGTGATTTCCGGCCTCGCCACCACCGCCGACCTGCGCAAGAGTTTTACCTTCTCGCGGCCCTATCTCTTGATGCCCGCCCGTCTTGCGGTGAACAAGGCGGCGAAATTCACCGGCTCCGGTGCCGATGCGCTTTCGGGAAAGAAGGTGGGTGTGGTTGCCGGCTCGCGGCACGAACAGATGCTGAAGGCGTTCTTCCCAAAGGCCGCGGCCGAGGGCTTCGATGGCTACGAGCCGATGTATGACGCGCTGAAGAAAGGCAAGGTGGATGCCATCTTCGCCGATGGTCTGCGCCTGCCTTTCTGGGTTTCGGGAAGCGCTTCCGAAGGCTGCTGCGCACTCTTCGGCGGTCCCTATATGTCCGACAGGTTTCTCGGTGAAGGCCTATCCATCATGACCGTCGATCCCGACAACGTGCTTGTTCCGGCTTTCGATCAGGCGCTGGCGGCCCTTTCCCGCAACGGCCGGCTGGAAGAAATCTACCGGCGTTATTTCCCTTATGGGCTCTATTAGGGAGAGCCGGCCACCAGATCGGTTCTTATGCCAGCTTCTATTTTGCTGGCGCGAAAACCTCTTCATTGCGGCGCAGGCGCAGCAGCGCGATCCATACGGCGGCGGCGATGGCGGTTTCCACCATGAAATAGCTGCCGATCGTTCCCGAAATACTGAATGACCAGGTGAAGAAGGCAACGACGACGGAGCCGATGAGGTTGCCGCTGTTCCAGATCTTCGCGCGAATATCCTGCCGCCCGGATGCGCCGAGCGCCTCGAGCGCGGTGGCGGCAACGGCCATGGGGAGAACCGCCCAGCAAAGCACGCGGGTGATGATGGGCAGTGAAACATATTCATCGCCGAACAAAAGCGGCAGGAAGGGCGCGATGATGAAAATGACGAGCGCACTGCCGGTCGCGATGAAAAGTGCGGCCTTCAGCACGTTATAGGCGCGTTCTATGGTCTTGCTGATGCCCTGCAGGGCGGCGGAAGCCGAGCCGGGATAGATCAGCCGGTTGAGGGCCTCGACGGAGAGATAGGAACTGTCGAGAATGCGCCGGGCGATGGAATAGCTGCCCAGCACCTCGGCGCTGGCAATGGCGCCGAGAACGAGAATATCGGCATTGCCGCGCACGGCCTTGAACAGGAACTGGGTGGAAAACAGGACGCCGATGCGGATTTCCTCACGCACGATGCGGAACACCGGGCTGCCGAGTCTCGCTATCGCCTTGACCGAGATCATGGCCGCAATGGTGTGGGCGGCAAGGTTCCACAGCGCCCAGGCCTCCACCGTTTCCACCTTGAAGATGAGGCAGGCGACCACCGCGGCAATAGTGCGGGCGACGGCAAACATCACTTCCAGTTTGTTGGCGGAGGCGAAGTCGGAATGGGCGATAAAGCTCTGCGTGGAAAGCGAGATGACTTTCAGGAGGACGAGGTTCGTGAACAGGATCAGGAAGGTGGTGATCAGCGTGTGCAGCAATGTTTCCGAGGTCGGGAAAAATACCGGGATCGTCACCATGCCGATGATGGTCAGCACCACGCCTGTCGCGGCGCTCAAGAGATAGCTGTGGCCGAGCATGACGGGAAACATGCTGCGATCCTGCGCGACACGGCGGATCAGCGATTCCTGCGAACCGATGCCGCAGATCTGGACGCCAAGATTGGTGACAGCCGTGATGGAGGCGTAAAGCGCGAATTGTTCGACACCGAGATGGCGGGCAAGCAGCGCGAAGGTCAGAAGCTGGGCGGCGCTGGACATGAGGAGCGCTCCGCCGGATGCCATGTAGGTCAATCCCAGTCTCACTAGATGGCCGAGCCGCGGCGTATTGAACGACACCTCATTCTCCATGTTTTCCGGCATTGCCGGGCGAATTCAAAAATGACTGCGCTGCTTTTTAAAATCTGGCGAACTGAAAAAGCCGCAACCGGCCAATAAAGTGAAAGTCCGCGACCCGAATGAATGGCAGTTTATTCTGTCTTATCCCTCTTGAGGTAAGAGAGGGTTAAAGCAATTGCATAATAATGATGATAATGACTGTTTATGGTTATTTGGACATGGCCCTGTTTCAGAAGGGTTTCGTTGTTCGTCACAAGGCAGGCCAATGATCCGACTATCCATTTTCGATGCAGGCGACCATGCCGCGTTTGGCTGATACGCAGCCCGTCTCTGCGCAAGGCAGCGCCATTTCCCTTGCCGGCAGCCGGCGCGACGCGTTTTTTTTCGTCGCCACCATGCTCTATATCTGGATTTCCGTCGCGCCTTTCGAAAATCTCGCAGCACCGCCCGTGCCGCACGCCGCCGCAAACCAGCTGACCGGCCTCGTGATCGCATTGATCCTCGGCGTTTTTGCGCTGCGCCACCGGCTGACGGGGCTTCTGCTGCGGCCGCGGCTGCCCATTCTGCTGCTGTTCTTCTGGCTGGCGATATGCTCGGTGGTTGGAACCCAGCCCGGCACGTCGCTGCAACGTTTGATCTTCACGGCGCTCCTGTGCTTCATCACCAGCGTCCTTGTCGTCATGCCGCGCGACCGGCGACAGTTCGACCGGATGATGGCCATCTTCGCCATCATTCTCTTGGCGCTGTGTTATCTGGGGGTGATATTCCTCAGCTCGCGCTCGATTCATCAGCCCTATGATCTCGATGAAAAAGCGCTGGCGGGTGACTGGCGCGGTATCTTCAATCACAAGAATGCCGCCGCGCCGGCGATGATCATTCTCTTCATGATCGGGCTTTACCTGCGCAATGCCTGGTCGACGCTGGGCGGCCTCGCCATCACGCTGCTGGCAGGGTTCTTCCTGTGGAAGACCAACGGAAAAACTGCGGCCATGCTGTTGCCCGTCACCGTGGCGCTGATCTGGATCATGGAAAGGCATGCCAACCGTACTTTGTTGATGATCGGCGGCCTTCTGGCCTTCATCAACATATCCGCGGTCGGCTCCACTTATTTTCCAAGCATACAGAATTTTGTCGAAGGCCTGGGCATCGATTCCACCTTCACCGGGCGGACGGACATATGGCGGCTATCCTTCGACACTTTCGCGCAATCGCCGATCTTCGGGCAGGGGTTCCAGGCATTCTGGACGAGCGACCGGCTTCTGTCGCAGGCCGATATTGCCGGCACCTGGGCGGTCACAGCCTTCCATGCCCATAATGGCTATATCGAAAGCCTGCTGAATGGCGGCCTGCCGGCCTTCATTCTCACTGTCATCTGGCTGGTCATCATACCCGCGAACGATTTCCGCACGGCGGTGGATAAGGGCACGGATCCGGGCCTGACCCGACTTTTTGCGAGAATCTGGGTGTATGCGTTACTTTCTTCGTGTTTAGAGAGTAATTTCTTTACCGGAACCGGGCCTATCTGGTCTTCTCTTCTAATCGCAATCTATTGTTTGAGGCATCAGGCTTACGACATACTCGAAGAGGGACAGTAATTTGCAGACAGGCCGGGGGGCTTTGTATGACGCAAAAAATCGGGACTTTTACAGACCGGATCAATAACCGGCTGGTGCGCTATTTCCCGGGACCGGCGGTGCGGATCGAAACGTCCGAACCGATCGTGTCCTTCACATTCGACGATGTGCCGGCAAGCGCCTGGACGGCGGGTGCGCGCATTCTGGAAAGCGAGGGCGTTTGCGGCACGTTTTACATCGCCGGCGTGTTTATCGACCAATACGATGAACAGCAGCAGATGATTTCCGCGAAAGGCTGCTCGGAACTGGCGGCAGCCGGCCATGAGCTTGCCTGCCATACCTTTTCCCATCGCAAACTCTCGAGCTTTTCCCGACGGGGGCTGGAGGAGGATCTCGATCGCAATGACCGCGTGCTCGGCTCATTCGATGCAAGCCGCCATGGGCGCAATTTCTCCGTTCCCTTCGGCATGGCTTCACCGGTCATGCAGCCGCTGCTGCGACGCCGGTTCAGGACGGCGCGCGGCATCATGCCAGGGATCAACCGGGGCAGTGTCGACCCGCATAATCTTGCCGCGGTCGAGTTGCGTTCGGATCAAAACTATCTCGACGCCGCCGATGGCTGGCTGGAGGATGTTCTGCAAAAAGGCGGCTGGCTCATCATCTTCACCCATGATGTTTCGCAGACGCCGAGCTTTTACGGTTGTCCGGAAGGCAGATTTCAGGGTCTCGTCCGCAGGGCGGTGTCGGGCGGTGCGAAGATCATGACGGTCGATGCCGCCGCAAGGACACTCGGTCTTTAAAGGAATATTCTCAGCGCATGTGCCCGGTCGATACCGCGGAAAACGCAGTTGCGGGTTATTGGCTGGCCCAGATGATGCGGGCGATCCATTCCACATCGGCCATGTCGAAGCTGCGGTTCGGATGTTCCGGGTTGAGCGAAAGAAGCTCGATGTTTTTCGGGCTTTGCCGCGCCAGCACCTTGGCCATCACTTCGCCGTCGCGGCTTTTCAGCACCACGCGGTCGCCGCGCCGCACCTGTGCGCCGGGCTCAACGATGAGGATGTCGCCGTCACGGTAGAGCGGCATCATGCTCTCGCCCTGCACCTCCAGCGCATAGACGCCCTGCCTGCGCTCGGGAGAGGAGGGGAATTCCACCACATCCCAGCCCTGACCCGCCGGAAAGCCGCCATCGTCGAAAAAACCGCCGGAGCCCGCCTGCGCGAAACCGAGCAGGGGAATGGCGTTGTCGGCGCCGGAAGGCTGCATGGTCTGCGCCCTGCCGAAAGCATAACCGAAAAACTGGTCGACGCTTGCCCCCGTCGCCTCCAGCACCTTGGAGACGGATTCCGTCGAAGGCCAGCGTTTGCGGCCATCCGGGCCGAAACGTTTCGATTTATTGAACGAGGTGGGATCGAGGCCGGCGCGCTTCGCCAATGCCGAAGGCGTTAGCTGGTGGCGTTCGGCAAGCGTATCGATGGCGCTCCAGATCGTCTCGTGTGACAGCATGATAGAAAGCCCGCAAGTGGAGCCGATAGCGGAAAAGCTCCTGTCGTTTACTGACCGGAATCTAGACCATATCCGGTCAGGAGTAAAGCAAGGAAAGGAATAAAATCCTTTTCTAGGCCACCATGGCCGATGTATTTATCTTGGCGAGCTGGATCACCGCCTGGGTGCGGCTGTCGACCTTGAGCTTCAGCAGGATCGCGGAGACATGCGCCTTGATGGTGGCTTCGGAAACATTGAGCTCATAGGCGATCTGCTTGTTCAGCAGCCCTTCGGCCAGCATGCCCAGAACCCGGCTTTGCTGCGGCGTCAGCGTTCTGAGCCTGCCGATGAGATCGGCCACGTCAGGATCCTGTTCCTTGTCGCCCTGGTGGCCTGCGGGTATCCAGACATCGCCTTCCAGAACCGCACGGATGCCGTCCCTGATATCGTCGATACCGGAGGATTTGGAAATGAAACCGGAAGCACCGAGTTCGATGGAGCGGCGCACGGTGGTCGCATCGTCCGTTGCCGAAACGATGACGATCGGCAGGCTGGAGAATTCCGCCCGGAGCGCCATCAGGCCTGAAAATCCGCTCACCCCCGGCATGGCGAGGTCGAGAAGCATGAGATCGGCGTCGTTGCGCGCTGCGGCTGCACTTCGGGCGGCCTCGAAATCCCCGGCTTCAATAATGCTCTGTTGCCCGTCGAGGCCGGATACGGCCTGTTTCAGGGCGCCGCGAAAAAGCGGGTGGTCATCTGCTATGATAATGACAAGTTCCGACATTCTGGCCCCCTCCCAAGGGCGTTATGCGGTTCTTTTTCTGATACTGGCTCACTCCCATTTGCCGGTGGTCGAAACACGTCCGGCTCCTCCGCCAAAGGTTGCGCCAATCGGTCCCGCATTACAAGGAAAAGCTTGTGGACAGGCGGTCTTTCAGGCTCTCCGCAATAAAAATGCCGTGGAAACTGTGGACAATCTTCGAGCTTTGCGGCAAATCCCGCTGAGTGGAAAGCCTTGGAGAGCCCTATGCAGGAAACGCCCGCGGTCATCTATAAAATCGTGCCGGAGACGTTATGGAGCGCGGCAAAGGCGAAGGGCGTCTTCGAAGGTGCGGCCATCGACCTGACCGACGGCTTCATTCATTTTTCAACGGCAAAACAGGCGGCAGAGACCGCCGCGCGGCATTTTTCCGGCCAGGTCGATCTGCTTCTGATCGCGGTCGACGGCGCGGCCCTCGGCGACAAGCTGGTTTATGAACCCTCCAGAGGCGGCGATCTTTTCCCGCATCTTTATGCGCCTCTTCCCCTGACCGCCGTGCTTTGGGAAACGCCGCTTTCGCTCGGTCACGACGGCCAGCACCAGTTCCCGGAGATTTTGTGATGAGCGGATTATTTTCCTCTATCGGCCGCAAGGGCCTGTTTCTGGTCGATCCGGAAAAGGCGCATGGCCTGTCCATTGCGGCGCTGAAAAGCGGTTTCCTGCCCACCTGCATGGTGCCGCACGATCCGCATCTGCAACAGACGGTGGCTGGCCTCGTCTTCCCCAATCCGCTCGGCATGGCGGCGGGTTACGACAAGAATGCGGAAGTGCCAGGGCCGCTTCTGAGGCTCGGTTTCGGCTTTACCGAAATCGGCACCGTCACGCCCAAGGCGCAATCCGGCAATCCCAGGCCGCGTATCTTCCGTTTGGTCGAGGATGAGGGTGTCATCAATCGCCTCGGCTTCAACAATGAAGGCCATGCGGCTGCGCTGGAACGTCTGAAGCAGACAAAGCTGCGCGGCATCGTCGGCGTCAATATCGGCGCCAACAAGGATAGCGAAGACCGCATCGCCGACTATGTGCAAGGCATCGAGGCATTTTATTCGGTCGCATCCTATTTCACCGTCAATATTTCCTCGCCCAACACGCCCGGCCTGCGCGATCTTCAGGCGCGCGAAAGCCTTGCCGCGCTTCTCGCCGCCGTGCTGGAGCGCCGGAAAGTGGAAGCCGAACGCTTCGGCAAACGCATCCCGATCTTCCTCAAGATCGCGCCCGATCTGACCGAAGAGGGGCTGGACGACGTTGCCGAAGAGGCGCTCGCCCATGATCTCGATGGCCTGATCGTTTCGAACACCACGCTTTCCCGCGAAGGTCTGAGGCCAGGCCCGCACAAGGGCGAGGCAGGCGGTCTCTCGGGCAAGCCGCTCTTCGAGCTTTCCACCACGGTTCTCGCCAAGATGCGCCGCCGCGTCGGCGGCAATCTGCCCATCATCGGCGTCGGCGGTGTGTCATCCGCAGAGACAGCTTTGGAAAAGGTGAGGGCAGGGGCCGATCTCGTGCAGCTCTATTCCTGCATGGTCTATGAAGGCCCCGGCCTGCCCTCGGCCATCGTCAAGGGCCTGTCGAAGCTGGTCGCCCGCGAGGGCGTACAGTCCATTCGCGACCTGCGCGACAGCGCGGTGGACCGCTGGGCGGATCGCAAGCTCGGCTGAGCGCACGATTTACCGAAAAGGCGCTCAAACCTCTCATCCGTCATCCTCGGCCCCGTGCCGAGGATCTAGTCACGTCGAATAAAATCAATCGGTTGCAGATTCTCGGGACAGGCCCGAGAATGACGTCGGGATGTATGTCGACGTTTGCTATTCATCGGACGACGCAGGCGTGTCTGGCAGGTATGAGGCCGCTTTCAGTCGGTGAGCACGCTCAGCATCCTGTCGGCACGGACCAACTGGTCCTCGTTCAGGCGCGAGAGCTTGGTCTGAATCTTTGAAAGAATGCGGGTCCTCTCGCTATCCGTCGTCACAACCAGCCCGACGCCGAAAAAAACGACCTCCGGCACATCCAATATTTCGGACAACTTTTCGATCGTCATGAAAGATGGCGAGGTGTTGCCGCGCTCGATCCTGCTGATCATCTCGGTCGATAGTGAAGCCTTTTCGGCAAGCTCCGCCTGCGTCAGGTGTTTCGCCTTACGCAGATTACGCAGATTTGTTCCGAATATGATTGCAAGCGACAAGCTGTACCTCCGCTATGACATTCGGAGGTGAAGCGCGCCAAAAGAAGGAAACGATGTTGCGATTGTCAAATAATTCGTAATATAAGTACGAATTATGGATTTATACGCCGTTGGTTACGAATTATGTCGGATTTCCTTCTGCTCATTTGGAAATGGCTGGCAATCGCTGCGGCGGCATCGCCAATCCTCGTTGCCATCTGCTGGACCCTGTGGGCGGCCGTGTTCCTGCCGCGATTCACTCCCCGTGCAGAAATCGAAGGGATTGCCGAGCAGGTGATGCGGGATCACCCCAATGACCCAGAAGAATGGGCGCTGATGGAAGAATATGCGGCCTGGCACCGCAGCCAGAGTTTTGAACAGGGGAAATGGCGGCTTGTCCGCAAGGCGATCAATCGGAGACTAAGGGCTGGCGACGGGCTGTCCGCTGGCTGAAGAGGCGTGTCTATATAATCCAAGCGCTGGCGGCTGTTAAAAAGGGGGGCTCAAACCTCTCCTCCGTCATCCTCGGGCTTGTCCCGAGGATCTGCAACCGATTGATTTTATTGGACGTGATTAGATCCTCGGCACAGGGCCGAGGATGACGTCGAGTGTGGAGGGAGCCGGCGGAATGGCGAAAAATATGAGTGTTTTCCGCCCAAAACCCCACCACTATCTCAGGCGCAGAGCACCATCGCCCAATAGGGCCGGTTGCGGCTGGCCGCGTCATAAGCGACCGCGACGCCGAGGCCGTTATAGGGCCCGAGCATGTTTTCGAGGTGATGTTGTGAGCCGATCCAGGCCTTCACCACCCGCTCGACGCTGTCCTGCCCGGCGGCCACGTTTTCCGCTGCCGGAAGCGGCACATTGCCGTCTTTCATGCGGATCAGGAAACTGTCGGTCAGGCCGATCAGATGCGCCATCTTCTGCGCCTTGACCATGCGGCCGGCCTGATAGGCGGCAGCACCGCTTGCCGCGCCATTGATGGCAAGCGGCGAAAGCCCCTTGGAGCGGCGCAGATCGTTGACCATGGGAAGCGCCGCCGCCGTCTCGTCGCGGGTGCCGGAGGGCATGCCCTTGTTGGTGGGCATGGAAACGCAGGCGGAAAGAACGGAGCCGGCGGAAAGCAGCACGAAGCCGCGCCGTGAAAGCGTTTGAAACGTGGAGTGGGTCATGTCAGCGGCGGTAGCTCAGGAGGCGCAGGATGATGAAAACCGGAATGACGATCGTTGCCCCGAGGATTAGATAGTCGCCGATTGCGCCCAGCGCATGGAAACCGCTGCGCCACAGGTCGACCACGAAATCGCGCGCGCCGTAGATGATGTTCCATGGCGTCAATCCGAAGATCGCCATCAGAAAGCCGACGAGCAATGAAACCACCAGCAGCTTCACCACGGTACGGGCCACCGTGTCACCCAGCATTTTGTTGACCTCACCGGCCATCAGCACGTCTCCTGTTTTGTCCTGACATATGAAGCACGACGCTTCGATGCAAGTTTCGCCGCACTATATCGCGTCAAATTCGCCAATTCCACGAGGCCGCCATGAAATAGGACTTGAGTTTTTTTATGGCTTGATAAATGACAGCCGACATCTTCTCAGGAATCTTGAATGGCCCCAAACCAGTTTTCTTCCGGTGACGTCATTGCCGACCGCCGGGCGGACTATGCCCGCATGCTGGCGGAGAGCGGTGACTTTCCCGCTGCCGCCGAACTCATGGAACAGGCGCTGGAGCTTGCGCCGCGGTGGACGGCGGGCTGGTTTCGCTTCGGGGAATATCACGAAAAAGCGGGCGAAACGGAAAAAGCCGTGGCGGCCTACGGGAAAGTCGCCGAACTGGACACCGAAGGACTGTTTGCAGCCGAGCTGAAACTCGCGGTTCTCGGCGCCGCCGAAACGCCCGAGCAACCGCCGAGCCGCTATGTGGAAGGGCTCTTCGACGATTATGCCGACCGTTTCGAAACCTCGCTTTTGGAAAAGCTGGATTACAGCGTGCCGCAAAAGCTGGCGGAACTGATCGGCAAGGCGGCGGGAAGCGGCGTGTTCGACACCATTGTCGATATTGGCTGCGGCACCGGTCTCCTTGGCGTTGAAATCCGCACCTTCGCAAACCGGCTGGAAGGTTTCGATATTTCCCAGAACATGCTGGCCAAGGCGGAGGAAAAGGGGCTTTACGATCATCTCGACCAGGCCGATCTTTCGCTGGAGCCGGAAGCCTCGGGGCTCTTCACCTCCACGCTTGCGCAGCACCGCGCCGGCCTTGTGGCCGCCGCCGATGTGATGATGTATCTCGGCAGTCTCGAAACCGTCATGCCGCTCGTTTCCGCCCTGCTTTCGCCTTCAGGCTTTTTCGCCTTTTCGGTGGAGGATGCGGGGGATGAAGACGGTTTCGTGCTTCGGGAATCCCTTCGTTACGCCCATTCGAAGAGCTATGTGACCGAGCTTCTTGAGCGGACGGGCTTTTCTCTCATCGAAATTAGCAAAACCACCATTCGCAAGGATGCCGGAAAACCCCTTTCCGGCATTCTTTTTCTTGCCCGTGCCAAAGCCTGAACATTCCGTTTCTTGCCATTTTCGCGATAGGTCAGGCTTCCTTACGTATCCATCTTGCTCAGATGTTTTTTGCAGTGCAAAATATGCCTGAAGCTGAGGAAAAAAGCGTGAGCAGAACGAGAAGCGTTTACGGCATGTGGAGTTCCGATCCGGCCAAACATGCGCCGGTCGAAGACGTGCAGGGCATCGTCACCGGTGCCATCGTCTCGGCGCTCGGCTTTTATCTTCTGAACAAGGTCGGCCTTCTGACCGGCGGCACCGCCGGCGTCGCCTTTCTCCTGCATTATGCTTTCGGCATCAGCTTCGGCCTCCTGTTCTTCCTCGTCAATCTGCCGTTTTATTACCTGTCCTTCCGCCGCCTCGGTCTTGCCTTTTCCTTCAAGACCTTCATCGCCATCGGCCTTGTTTCGGTGCTGACGGAAGTGGAAGCGCGCTGGATGGTGATCGACAGCATCAACCCGCTCTGGGCGGCGCTGCTTGGCGGTCTGCTTCTGGGTTACGGCTTGCTGGCTCTTTATCGCCACCGCGCCAGCCTTGGCGGCATCGGCATTCTCGCCATTTATATTCAGGATCGCTTCGGCATCCGCGCCGGTCTCATCCAGCTCGCCTTCGATGCCTTCGTGATGCTCTGCGCCTTCCTCGTTATCGATCCGGCGACCGTCGTTTATTCGATTGTCGGCGCCTTTGTCCTCAACATGTTTCTGGCCATCAATCACCGCTCGGACAGATATATCGTCGTGCGCTGAGCGACAGCGGTTGAAATCCGTCGCGCTTTTGCGCAATAGCTCGACAGAGGCCGGAAAATCAGGGGAACAGGCATGGTCGATACGACTGCACGCAAGCGCTTGAATATCTGGGCTTCCGCGCCCGATCGTCATTCGCTGCTGGAGGATGCTCAGGGCGTTCTGGCCGGCAGCATGCTCGTCTCGCTCGGTGTGACACTGCTTTCTGCCGCGGGCCTGCTCACCGGTGGCACCGTCGGCCTTGCCTTTCTGGCGCATTATTCCACCGGCTTCAGCTTCGGCGCGGTGTTCTTCCTCGTCAATCTGCCGTTTTATTATCTCGCCTTCCGTCGCCTCGGCCTTGCCTTCACGGTCAAGACCTTCTGCGCCATCGCCATGACGGCGCTGCTGTCGGAATATATGCCTGGTTTCTTCGCCTTTCAGAGCATCAATCCGGTTGCTGCGGCTCTCTTTGGCGGATTAACCGTCGCGGCCGGCATGCTGGCGCTGTTCCGTCATCGCACCAGTCTCGGCGGTTTTGGTATCCTCGCGCTTTATCTTCAGGATCGTTTCGGCTGGCGTGCAGGCCTCGTGCAACTCGCCTTTGATGGCATGGTGCTGGTCTGCTCGTTCTTCGTGGCCACACCTTTCGTCATCGTCTGCTCCGTCCTCGGCGCGCTGGTCATGAACCTCACGCTTGCCATCAATCACAGGAACGACCGCTACATCGCCATGTAGCGGCCGCCCATTTTGGGTTTAAGAGGTCACGCCGCCTTCGCAGCCGCATCGACCGGATGCTGCGAGCGGAAGCCGACGGCGATGCGGTTCCAGGTGTTGATCGCGCCGATGGCGACGGTGATCTTCACGATATCCTCATCGGAAAAATGCGCCTTCAGCGCCTCGAAGGCGTCATCCGGGGCGCCGGTTTTGGCAATCTTCGTCACCGCGTCCACCCAGCCGAGCAGCGCCCGTTCCTGCTGGGTATAAACGGGGGATTCCCGCCACACGCTCATCAGGTTGATCCATTGTTCGGAAAGCCCGTCATGGCGGCTCTCCTTCACATGCATGTCCACACAGAAAGCGCAGCCGTTGATGATCGAGGCACGCAGCTTGATGAGGTGAACGAAACGGCGCTCCAGCCCGCTGCCCTGAACGTAATTCTCCAGAGCCATGACGGCCTTGAAGGCTTCGGGGGATGCTTTGGCATAGTTGATACGGGTTTTCATAGGTCTCTCCATTGGTTGGGGTCTGTTTGAGGACATGCGTTATCGATCCGGAAAGCCGTGAGGCTTCCGGTATTTCGGTGATCCTGTCTTTTCGGGTCTCAGCGCGTTGCTGTTTTGCGCTCGTTCAGCTCCAGAAAGGCGCAGCCACGCGCGGCAATCCCGCCATCGTCATTGGCGGCAAGGTCGCCCAGAATGTCGGCGATGGTGGTTTTGGCGAGTTCGGCCCGATAGGCCTTCTCCGCTTTCAGCATCGCGGCATTGATGCCGCAGGGCTTGGTGAAATAACGCCCCGGCAAGGGGTTTGGCCCGCGCTGGCGGATTTCCGCGCAGCGGAAGGCAGGTTGCGGCCCTTCGACAGCCAGCACGATATCGAGCAGGGTGATCCTGTCGGTCGCCCGGGCCAGACGGTAACCTCCCTTCGGCCCCGGCACGGTGGCGACAATCCCGGCATTGGACAGCGACTGGAGATGCTTCAGCAGATAGCTGGTGGAAACGCCGTGAAATTCGGCCAGCGCCGCTGCAGACAGCACGCCGCCTTCGGAAAGCCCCGCCAGCATGCCCACGCTGTGAATGGCCTGTTCCACGCCGTCGCCGAGTTTCATCCGACTTGTCCCTGTGCGGTTTGTTTCAGTATCGTGGATAAAATTTATCCGTGATTATGCTTTCTGTCAAGCGGTCCCGTTCCGCCCTTCTTTTTTGCAGCTTTTTCACTACTTTGAAGTTGTGAAACACACCGAGTCTCCCATTTCCGGCACGCATGTCGGCGCTTTGCCCCTTCCATTCCAGAAATGGTTTGCCGAAAAGGGGTGGTCGCCGCGCGCGCATCAATTGGAGTTGATGGCGCGCGCACGCGGCGGTGAAAACATGCTGCTGATCGCGCCGACGGGCGCCGGCAAGACGCTGGGCGGCTTCATGGCCTCGCTCACCGATCTGGCGGAACGCGGCAAGGTGCCGGCAGGCTCGGGCTTCGTCGGCGTGCACACGCTCTATATCTCGCCGCTCAAGGCGCTGGCGGTGGATATCGAACGCAACCTCACCAGACCCGTCTCCGAAATGGGCCTGCCGATTTCCATCGAGACGCGCACCGGCGATACGCCGCAGGGCAAACGTCAGCGCCAGAAGGTCAAGCCGCCGGATATTCTACTGACGACGCCGGAGCAGGTCTCTCTTCTGCTCGCCAACAAGGAGGCCGAGCGCTTTTTCCGTGACCTGAAATATGTGGTGCTCGACGAGCTGCATTCGCTCGTCACCTCCAAACGCGGCCATCTGCTGGCACTGGCGCTCGCCCGTGTGCGCCGGCATGCGCCCGATGTGCGCTTCATCGGCCTTTCGGCCACGGTGGCGGAGCCGACGGATTTGCGCCGTTATCTCGCGCCGCAGGGGCAGGATGAGCCGCCCGCCGGTCTCATCACCGTCGAGGGTGGGGCAAAGCCGGATATCTCCATCCTGAGTACGGAAGAGCGCATCCCATGGTCCGGCCATTCGGCGCGTTACGCCATGAAGGATCTATATGCCGCGCTGAAGGACCATCAGACGACGCTGATCTTCGTCAACACCCGCTCGCAGGCGGAGCTGATCTTCCAGGAACTCTGGACCATCAATGACGACAATCTGCCGATTGCGCTGCATCACGGTTCGCTGGATGCCGGCCAGCGCCGCAGGGTGGAAGCGGCCATGGCGGAAAACAAATTGCGCGCCGTCGTCGCCACCTCCACGCTCGATCTCGGCATAGACTGGGGCGATGTCGACCTCGTCGTGCATGTCGGCGCGCCGAAGGGCGCAAGCCGCCTGGCCCAGCGCATCGGCCGCGCCAATCATCGTATGGACGAGCCGTCAAAGGCGATCCTCGTTCCCGCCAACCGCTTCGAGGTGATGGAGTGCCGCGCCGCACTGGATGCCAACTACATCGGCGCGCAGGACACGCCGCCGATTGCCGAGGGCGCGCTCGATGTTCTCGCCCAGCACATACTTGGCATGGCCTGCGCCGAGCCCTTCGATGCGGATGATCTCTATCGCGAAGTAACCAGCGCCTCGCCCTATGCCGACCTGCCGCGCGCCACCTTCGACCGGGTGGTGGATTTCACCGCCACCGGCGGTTACGCGCTGCGCACCTATGAGCGTTACGCCCGCATCCGCCAGATGAAGGACGGCCGCTGGCGCGTCTCCAATCCGGCGGTCGCGCAACAATATCGCCTGAACCTCGGCACCATCGTCGAGGCGGCGGAACTCAATGTCCGCATGGTCAAGCGCAATGCCAAAGGCACGGTCGGGCGCGGCGGCATGTCGCTCGGCAAGGTCGAGGAATATTTCCTCGAGCAGCTGGTGCAGGGCGATACCTTCCTCTTCGCCGGCAAGGTGCTGCGTTTCGAAGGTATACGCGAGAATGAATGCCTGGTCTCGCAGGCCTTCTCCATGGACCCGAAAATTCCCTCCTATGCTGGCGGCAAGTTCCCGCTCTCCACCTACCTAGCGGATCAGGTGCGCTCCATGCTGGCAGACCCGACGCGCTGGCATGCCCTGCCGGATCAGGTGCGCGACTGGCTGGCGATCCAGAAGGAAAAGTCGATCATTCCCAAGCGCGACGAACTGCTGGTGGAGACCTTCCCCTTCCGCAAGCGCTTCTTCATGGTCATGTATCCCTTCGAGGGGCGCTTGGCGCACCAGACGCTCGGCATGCTTTTGACGCGCCGGCTGGAGCGGGTGGGCGCAAAGCCCATGGGCTTTGTCGCCACCGATTATTCGCTTGCCATCTGGGCCATGGAAGATATCGGCAGACGGCTGAAATCCCGCCGCCTGTCGCTTGCAGACCTGCTGGACGAGGACATGCTCGGCGACGATCTGGAGGCGTGGCTGGACGAATCCTTCATGCTGAAGCGCACCTTCCGCAATTGCGCCGTCATTTCCGGGCTGATCGAACGCCGCCATCCCGGCAAGGAAAAGACTGGTCGTCAGGTCACGGTCTCCGCCGATCTTATTTATGACGTTCTTCGCAGCCATGAGCCGGATCATATCCTGATGGAAGCGACGCGGCGCGATGCCGCGGCGGGACTTTTGGACATTGGCCGTCTTGGCGATATGCTGAGGCGAATCAAGGGTCACACCACCCATTGCGCGTTGGAACATGTCTCGCCGCTCGCCGTTCCGGTCATGTTGGAAATTGGTCGCGAGACGGTGGCGGGTGAGGCGATGGACGATGTGCTGGCCGAGGCCGCCGACGAGCTGATCGCCGAGGCCATGTCCTGAAACATCTGGGCGGAATGAAGGAACAAAGGCAAAAGTGCTGAGCCGGCTGACATTGAGCGACAGGTTTTCCAATGGCTTCGAATGCCTCGGCAGCGAAACCGTCGTGAACGGCGTCGCCGCCTGGTGCGATCCTTTGGGCGGGCTTTACCTCCCGGACCTGTCGCTGCTCGTCGTTTCCGATCTGCATCTGGAAAAGGGCGCGGCTTTTGCAAGGCGCGGACGCATGCTGCCGCCTTACGACACCATCGCCACGCTTAAAATCCTCTCCTCCCTCGTCAGCCGTTACGATCCGAAGATCGTCGTCAGCCTTGGCGACAATTTCCACGACCGCGT
Source organism: Agrobacterium sp. LY4 (assembly GCF_001526585.1). Lineage (NCBI taxonomy): Bacteria > Pseudomonadati > Pseudomonadota > Alphaproteobacteria > Hyphomicrobiales > Rhizobiaceae > Agrobacterium > Agrobacterium sp. LY4. The sequence continues at coordinate 417,039 of NZ_ASYA01000001.1, forward strand.
CGGTTCCGAGCATCTGCCGCTGCCGTTGCGCGAGCTCATCCGCGACATGGCCCGTGGCCGCGAATGGATATGGATCAACGGCAATCACGATCCCGACGGAACGGTCGATCTGCCGGGCTCTTCGGTAGACGAGATGTTTTACAGCACTCTCGTCTTCCGCCACGAGCCGAAGCCGGGCGATGCCGCCGGCGAAATCGCCGGGCATCTGCATCCCTCCGCCACGGTCCGCCGCCGCGAAAAGACGGTGCGGCGGCCCTGTTTCGCCACCGACGGTTCACGTCTGTTGATGCCGGCTTTCGGTGTCATGAGCGGCGGGCTGGATTTGCGGCACAAGGCCATGCGCGGCCTGTTCGATCATGCCGCTCTCGTCGCGCATCTGATGGGGAGGGACCGCATCTATTCGGTGCGGTTTTCAAATCTTCTCGGCTGAGCGTCTCTTCCGGACGTAAAACCGCAACGCAGCTTTACTGGAAATGCCCTATTGCCGGTAGACCAGCACCGGTATCTTCGAATTCTTCAGCACCTTGGCCGTGACACTGCCGAGCAGCATCTCCACGAAGCTCCTGCGTCGGTGCGAGGCCATGGCGATGAGATCGCAGCCGCTCCTGTTGGCGGCTTCGATGATCGCCTCGTCGGGCCTTCCCGCTCGCGCCAGCAGCGCTTCGCAATTCAGCCCCATGGAAGTGGCCTGCGCCTGCGTATCCCTCAGCAGATGTTCCGCTTCCTCGCAGCGGTGGAATTCTTCTTCGGCAATTGCGGCAATGTCCTCGACATCGCTGGCAATCACGTGAAAGGGTTCCGATACCGTCACGACGGTCACCTTTGCGCCTGCCTCCTTGGCGAGAGCGAACCCTTGGTCGATTGCGATCTGCGCCAGCGGCGAGCCATCGGTGGGAATGAGAATGTGCTTGAACATGACATTTCTCCTTTTCATCCCGGTCACAACCACACATGCTCGCCTGGAGCTGCACGTATGATTGTAAGGCCTTGAATTTTACTGCAAACCGATGACGGAAGCGAATGCTATCTTTGCCGACAGGGGCGGCAGACGCTCTCTTTTGCGGGATGAAAACCAATCAGTCCTTGCGGAAGATGATGCTGGCGCCCCAGCCGGTCACGACGGCGAGCAGAACGCAGAGCGCACCATAGGCAAGCGGCGTCTGATGCGCGGCGTCGGTGATCGCCTGTTCCATGCCGGTCTTGACGACGCGTAGTTTCAGTTCGCGCTGGGCGATGAATTTGCCGCTCTTGAAGAGATAGGCGCGGGCGGTGTGCACGCCGTTCGGCACGTTGGCCGGCAGGCGCAAAGTCGCCCAGAACAGGCCGGTGCGTTCCAGCCGCACCCCGGTCGTGTCGTTGCGATAGATGCCGCTGGAAAGCTTCAGACGCCGATAGGCTTCCTGAAAATCGAAGACGTTGTCGGGCACGCCGGAAAAGACCGCGCTTTTCAGTGACAGATGGTCGACGCCAAGCCCCATGGCGCGGAGCGTTCCGGGCGAGGCGACATCGCTGATATTGCGCGTGCTGGCCATGGAATAGGATTCCGGCAGCGGCGTGAAGGTGATGGCGCTGGTATTGATCCAAATGCCCGCCACGCGTTCCTTCTTGCGCACGGTCATATAGTCGCTCGGACCCTCGAGCGTCACGACAATGTCGTATTGCCCGATGGCGAGCAGCAACTGGTCGGTATTGTTCAGCGCGCCGAAAAGCGTGAAATCCGCGCCGCGAAAATCGGAAGCAATTGGAATTTCGGTCGTCGATGCGCCGATTTCGATATTTTCCAGCAGGGATCGCTGCTGCGGGCCGGGCGGCAGGGCAAGCGGCGGCGTCTGGGCCGAAGCGGTCTGCCCGAAAGTGAGACATGAGGCCAGTGCAAGGGCGGCAAGCAGCAAATGGCGGGTCAATAACCTAACCCCCCGACGGCAACCGAAAACAGGTCTTCGGGTCGCACCACCAGCGATACGGCAAGGCGAAGCGCAACAGCGAGAACGAGAAGCGCAAGCAGGGCGCGCAGCTGTTCGCCGCGCAGTTTCTGGCCGACGCGCACGCCGTATTGCGCGCCGATGACGCCCGCCACCATCAGGATGAAGGCCAGCACCACATCGACGGAATAGTTGGTCGCCGCCTGAACCACGGTCGTATAGGCGGTTACGAAAATGATCTGGAAAAGCGAGGTGCCGACAACCACGCTGGTGGGTATGCGTAAGAGATAGATCATCGCCGGCACCATGATGAAGCCGCCGCCCACACCCATGATCGAGGTGAGGATGCCGATGCCGAAACCCAGCGTGACGATGGGAATGATGCTGAGATAGATCTTCGATTTCTTGAACCGCATTTTCAGCGGCAGGCGGTGCACCCAGTTGTGATGGCCCGGCCGGCGCAGCGTCACGGTTTCGTTGCGGGCCGCGCGGCGAAGCGCCGAAATGCTTTCCTTCAGCATCAGCCCGCCGACGGTGCCGAGCAGGATGACGTAGAGCAGCGACACGATGAGATCGAGCTGGCCGATGCTGCGCAGGAAGGAGAATATCCATACGCCGACCGTCGCCCCCACCAGGCCGCCCACAAGCAGCACGCTGCCGAGCTTGACGTCGAGCGTGCCGCGCCGGAAATGCGTGATCGAGCCTGATACGGAGGAGGCGACCACCTGGTTTGCACCCGTCGCCACGGCCACCACAGGCGGAATATTGTAGAAAATCAGAAGCGGTGTAATCAGAAAGCCGCCGCCCACGCCGAACATGCCGGAAAGAAAACCGACGGCCGCGCCCATGCCGAGAATGATGAAAATATTCACCGACAGTTCTGCGATCGGCAGATAGACAGTCACGGCTCGGACCTCGGGCAAATGGTTCCGGGCGGCAGGGCTTGTCCGGGTGAGGGGGCCGCGCCGCGATTTACACTTTCTGTCTGAAAAGACCGGGCATGCCCGGCCTTCATTCGTCATGCCCGCGAGGGCCTGACCTGTCAACATTCAACGGTAAATACGTTGATAATTTGGAAAGATAGCGGCCGTGTGTCGGCAGCCGGCCACATTCCTGCGCCGGGCTGAGCGAAAGCGGCCTAGGGGCCGCTTCGCCGGTTCTCGAATGTTTATTTGTTGCGGGCGAGAAGCGCGGTCACCAGCTCGTTGGTAATGCGGCCGTCCGGCGTCTGGCCCACGGACTTCTGGAAGTCCTTTATCGCCGTCACGGTGTTCTTGCCGAGCTTGCCGTCAGGCTGACCGGCATCGAAACCGTTCTTGTTCAGGATCGCCTGAATGTTGCGGATCGCCTTTTCCATGTCCACGGAAGCAGTTTTCACGCCTTCCTTGCCGGCCCATTCCTCGGGCGGGTTGACGCTGTTGGCATCTTCCGAAAGCGGCTTGACCTTCCAGGCGTCCACCTTGGCCTTGGCGCTCTGAAGTTGCTGCGGGTTCAAGGCTCCTGCCACTTCGTCGCGCTTCTGGGCGGCGTCGGCGTCGCCATCCCTGGCTGCGATGGCGAACCACTTGTAGGATTCCTCGATATCCTGCTTCACGCCGCTGCCGCGCGCATAGAGAATGGCGAGGTTGAACTGGCTGTCACGAACGCCGAGGTCGGAAGCCTTGATGAACCATTGTGCGGCGGCGGCGAAATCCGGCTGACCGGCCGCATCGGAAGCAAGCAGGACGGCGAGATTGTGCATGGCGCCGGCATTGCCCTGTTCCGCGGCCAGCGTGTAATAGCGCTTGGCTTCGGGAAGGTTGCGTTCGACGCCGTTCGCCTTCTCGTAGAGATTGGCGAGACGATATTGCGCGGGTGCAAGGCCGCGATCAGCGGCGAGCTTGTACCATTTTGCCGCCTCGGTGCGGTCGGCGGCAACGCCGCGGCCATCGGTGTAGCGGGCTGCGATCTCGAACAGCGCCTGCGTGTCGCCCTTGGCGGCCGCTTCGGCAAGCGATGCCGGCTCGATGCCGGCGGGAACGGCGATGGCGTCCTGGGCGGGAGCAGCCGTGGCGGCGACCTGTGCCGGAGCCGAAGGTTCGTTCTGCGCGACGGTGCCGGAATTTGCCGCATCCACGGCGGGAACGTCGGCAACCGGCGGCTCGTCAGGCAGCGGTGCGCCGCCAACGGTGCGGGGATCGATGATGTTTTCCGCCGGTGCGGTGTTTTCGATGCTGTCGGCGGATGCGGCCTGTTCCGGATCGATGGCGAGATCGGACGGAATGGTCACGGCCTTGTCGCCGGCTTCGGGAAGCGCGGAGACCGGGCCATTGTCCTGCTTCTGCTCGATGACCGGAGCCGGAGCTTCCGCGCCGCCGATCAGCGTCTTGACGAGCGGCATGGCCATCATCGCCAGAAGAATGGCGCCGATGCCGAGCAGCAGCGGGCGGCGATAGCGCGAAAGCCCCGATGCCTCGGCCTTGCGGCCCTTCTTGCCGGTATCAAGCTTCTCCGGCGATGTTTCCATGGCGGCGGCCTGCGCCGCACGACGGGCGGCGGCAATGAAATCCGTCCGTCCTTCGGCGTCTGCGGCCTTGCCGCTGGCGGCCACCTGGCTGGCGCGCACGCGCTCGAGGATTTTCTTGATATCGGGCGCACCCGAACCCGGCTCCAGAAGTTCGTTCTCCTGACCCGCCGGCAGAACGTCGATCGGATCGAGCGACGGGGCGGGCTCGACCTGCGTGCGGGCGGAGGAGGCCGATACGGGTTCTTCTGCGGTTTTGACGGTCTTTGCCGTACCCGTCTTGAAACGCTTCGTCAGGCCGGCAAGCAGGCTCTTTTTTTCCGCCTTCGCGGGCTTTGCCGCAGCGGGAGGCACGATGGCATCCCCATCTTTCCCGTCGGCGTCGAGAATGGCCTGTTCTTCGGCGATATAACCCTCTTCCGGGAAGATGGCGGCCGGCATGGACACATCTTCGTGCGCGGGGGCCGCCACAGGCTTCGCGACGTTGCGGGGCGCGGCCTCTTCGCGGTAGACGGGGGCATTGTCGAGGTTATCAAGCCGGCCGGCGATCTGCACCAGCGTCTCATGCAGCGCTTCGAATGTGCGGTGCGTGCGCTCTTCGGTGTTGCGGCTCAAGGCTTCGAGATTGCGCAGATCGGTCGCAAGATCGGTCAGCATCGTCATGTCGGCAAGGTTTGCGCCGGCCGAGAGATTGTTACGGGTATAGGCGTCCAGAACGGCCTCGGCCGCCTGCCGGGCTGCTTCGATGATATATTCGTCGTTGGACGCCATGTAGTCTTCGATGGCCGCCATGCGGGCATCGAGTTCAGGCGGCATGCCAGCGGCCTGCATCTGCACCGGCTGGCTGATCAGCGTCGAGAGATGGGCGATCTGGTTTTCGAGGCTTGCCAGCGCGTGGCTGTCGGCGGGCGCGGCATGGGCGGTCTCGTCGAGACGGGCGGCAATATTGCCGAGCCGCTCTTCCAGACGCGAGAAGGCGCTTTCGCTGAGACCCGATGCCGGCTGCGGCTGGCTGTAACGATAATCGAGGTCCTCGATCCGGCGCGAGAGCAGGTCGAGCCGCTCTGCCAGACCGTCATTGACGGCGCCGTGATCCAGCGCGTCGATCTTGCGGGAAATGTCGCTGAGGAAAGACGTCAGCTCCGCCTGTTGCGAGGGGCGCTGCGAACGCTCCAGAAGCAGGGAAAGCTGGTCCAGCCGCTCATGCAACTGGGCGGCGTCGCGGGCGGTGCTGAGTTCGTCGATCTTGCCTGCCAGCGCTTCAAGGCGGGCGGTCAGGTCCAGCGCCGGTTCAGGTTTTGCGGCGGCAAGGCGGTTGATGTCGCCGAGCTGTTCGGCAAGGCCGTTCAGCCGGGTTTCCAGACGCTGCGCCAGCGCATTGTCCGTTGCCTGCGCATTGGCGCGCGTGCCGGTTGCGGCAATGGCGCGGCTGATTTCGTCCAGCCGCTGGTCGAGACCGGAAAACTGTTCGGTAAAGGCCGCTTCGTTCGGCTGCATGTGCTTGCCGAGCTGCTCCACGGCGCTGGCAATCGCGATCAGCTTGTCTTCGAGCACGCGCACGGCCGGATTGTTGCTCATGCCGCCGAGCTGGGTCTTGATGTCATCGAGACGATAGGCGAGCGAAACGATCTCATCCTGCAACGCGCCGGCGTCGAAACCGCGCAGCGTGTCTTCCACATTGTTCCAGCGGCTTTCGATCCGGTGCACGCTGTCTTCGCGCGCAAGCTGATCGATCGTCAGACGCAGATCCTCGAATTCGTTGCGCAGCCCGTAGGCATCGGGAGATGCCAGATTGCCGAGCTGGTCGATGCTGCCGGCCAGCCGTGCGATATCGTCGCGCAGATCGCCGATGAACTGCTGGTCTTCCGCCACCGCGCGAATATTGCGGATCTCGGTGCGCAGGCCTTGCGCTTCGCGGGCAACGCCCTCGGCAATGTCGTGCTTCAGCTCATGCCGCAGATTGACGAGCGCCTGGGCGATTTCCTGCAGGGCCGCGTCATTGCGCTGCGGTTCCTGATAGGGCGGGATGGAACGCGCGCGCGGTGCGGGAGCGGCTGCTGCCTGCTGTGCGTCCCTCGGCCGGTATTCCGGTGCAAGCGGTCTGGTAATCGTCCGTTCCGGCCGGGCGGCGGGTTCCTGCGGGCGCTGGAAGCTCGCCTCGAGGAGGCGTTGGCGCTGGCGGATTTCGTTGACGGGATCGAGCTGCGGCGGCGTGACGGCGGCGCGCACGGCATAAGCCTCGCTTTTCGCTTCGGGCTGAGCGCTCGCGGCCCGGGGGTCGCGCGGGAACTTCTGGCTCATCAGCCCTTCGATACGGGCTTCAAGGCCTTCAATGGTGCGATTGAGCGCATCAAGAGACGATCTGTCGCTTGGCTGTTGGGTTTTCGATCGCAATCCGTTCATCTTTTCGCTCGCTTCGCTTCCGCCCGCCGTGCCCGGTTATCTGTCGCGACGTTGCCTGCCTGGACACGCCGTCGCCGCAACATGCAGCAATCCTAGAGCCGGTATTTGCCCCCGTTGAGGAAAATGCGCCGGAGTACGAAGCAGTTACCTCTGTCGGGAGAATTCACGAAACGTGGTAAAGAAGTGGTTAACTATGGTCGGAATTTTTTAACTTTTACGGCACGCGGCAGCCCTGCGCCGGGCCGGATGTCCATTCCGCGAAAAAGGAGAAGGGATATTCCGCTGAAATTTATTTGACGTTTACGCGCACGTCAAATATTGTCATCCCATATCGGCCGGATTATCGCCGGCGCCCACGATGCGGAGGAACATCGGTAATGCCTGTTTACAAGGCCCCAGTTAAAGACACGCTTTTTATCCTGAACGACGTTCTCGGCCTGGAGCGGTATAACAACCTGCCCGGCTTCGAGGATGCAACCCCCGACATGATCGAGGCCATTACCGGTGAAGCCGCCAAGCTTGCCGAAGAGCGGCTTTTCCCGCTCAACCTTTCCGGCGACCAACAGGGTTGCAAGCGCGCCGATGACGGTTCGGTCTCCGTGCCGGATGGTTTCAAGGATGCCTATGACGCCTATTGCGAAGGCGGCTGGATCGGCCTTGCCGTTCCGCCGGAATTCGGCGGGCAGGGGCTGCCCTATACGCTGCACGCCGCCATCGGCGAATATATGTCGTCGGCCAACCTGTCGCTGATGATGTATCCCGGCCTGACGCAGGGTGCGATTGCCGCCATTCTGGTGCATGGCACGCAGGAGCAGAAGGACACCTACCTGCCGAAGATGGTGGAAGGCACATGGTCCGGCACCATGAACCTCACCGAACCCCATTGCGGCACCGATCTCGGCATGCTGCGCACCAAGGCCGTGCCGCAGGCTGATGGCAGCTACAAAATTTCCGGTCAGAAAATCTTCATCTCCGCCGGCGAACATTCCATGACGAACAATATCGTTCATCTGGTAATTGCCCGCATCGAAGGCGCGCCGGAAGGCACCAAGGGCATTTCGCTCTTCATCGTGCCGAAGTTCCTGGTGAAGGAAGACGGCACGCCGGGCGAGCGCAACGGCGTCACCTGTGGCGCCATCGAACACAAGATGGGCATTCACGGCAACGCCACCTGCGTCATGAACTACGATGATGCGACCGGTTATCTTCTGGGCGCTGAGAACAAGGGCCTTTCGGCCATGTTCGTGATGATGAACGAAGCCCGCCTCGGCGTCGGCCTTCAGGGTCTTTCCGTTGGCGAGATCGCCTACCAGAATGCGGTTGAATATGCCCGTGAGCGCATTCAGGGCCGCTCGCTTTCCGGCGCGAAATTCCCCGACAGGAAGGCCGATCCGATCATCGTGCATCCCGATATCCGCCGCACGCTGATGACCATCAAGGCCTATAACGAGGCCGGCCGCGCCTTCCTGCTTTGGACCGCGCTGCAATCCGACATCGCCCACCGCGCCACTGACGAAAAGCAGCGCCAGGCGGCGGACGACCTGCTCGGCCTCGTCACCCCAATCCTGAAAGGTGTGCTGACCGACAAGGGCTTCGACCATGCGGTGATGGCGCAGCAGGTCTTCGGCGGTCACGGCTACATCGAGGAACATGGCATGAGCCAATATGTCCGCGATGCGCGTATCACCATGATCTATGAGGGCGCCAACGGCATTCAGGCACTCGATCTGGTGGGCCGCAAGCTCGGCATGAATGGCGGCCGCGCCGTCATGGCGCTGTTCAAGGAAATCGGCGATTTCTGCGAGGAAAACCGTGCCGATGAAAAGTTGAGCCTCTACACCAAGGGCCTGAAGAAGGGCTTGAACGACCTGCAGGCCGCAACCATGTGGTTCATGCAGAACGCCATGGCGAAACCCGACAATGCCGGTGCCGGCTCGACCGACTATATGCATCTCTTCGGCATCGTGGTGCTGGGCTACATGCAGGCGCGCATGGCGAAAGCGCCAGCGAAGCGCTTGCAGCAGGCAGCGCTTCAGACGAGGATTACCTCAAGACCAAGCTTGTCACGGCGAAGTTTTATATGGAGCGCATCATGCCGGAAACGGCGCTGCGCAAGGCCCGCATCGAAACCGGCGCGGACACCATGATGGAACTGGCTGCGGAAGCATTCTGAGAAATCTGGCGTTTACGAGCGCCACAGGGAGAGAGTTATGACTGACGTATTTATCTACGACCATGTCCGCACCCCGCGCGGACGCGGCAAGAAGGATGGCAGCCTGCATGAGGTGCCCTCCGTTCGCCTTGCCGCCAAGACGCTGGAAGCCATCCGCGACCGCAACGGGCTGGACACTTCTGCCGTCGATGACATCATCATGGGCTGTGTCGATCCCGTCATGGATGCCGGTGCGGTGATCCCGAAGGCCGCCGCTTTCGAGGCCGGTTATTCCAACAGGGCGCCGGGCATGCAGATCTCGCGCTTCTGCGCCTCGGGTCTCGATGCCATCAACTTCGCAGCCGGCAAGGTCAAGGCGGGGTCTGACGACATCGTCATCGCCGGCGGCGTCGAAAGCATGTCGCGCGTCGGCATGGGCATGTCGGGCGGCGCCTGGTACATGGACCCCTCGGTCAACTTCCCGGCCTTCTTCATGCCGCAGGGCGTGTCGGCCGATCTCATCGCCACAAAGTATGGTTTCTCTCGTGACGATGTCGACGCCTATGCCGTCGAAAGCCAGAAGCGCGCGGCGCATGCCTGGGATAAGGGCTATTTCAACAAGTCGGTTATTCCGGTGAAGGACTCAAACGGCCTGACGATCCTCGACCGTGACGAGCATATGCGTCCCGGCACGGACATGCAGGCGCTGGCCTCGCTCAACCCTTCCTTCCAGATGCCGGGTGAAATGGGCGGCTTCGAAGCCGTCGGCATCATGGCGCACCCGGAAGTGGAGCGGATCAATTACGTCCATCACGCCGGCAATTCGTCCGGCATCGTTGATGGCGCGGCCGCCGTGCTGGTTGGCTCTAAGGCGGGCGGCGAGGCGATGGGCATTAAGCCCCGCGCCCGCATCAAGGCTTTCGCCAATATCGGCTCCGATCCGGCGCTGATGCTGACCGGCCCGGTGGATGTGACCGAAAAGCTCCTGAAAAAGACCGGCATGTCGCTTGCCGATATCGATCTTTTCGAACTCAACGAAGCCTTCGCCGCCGTGGTCCTGCGTTACATGCAGGCCTTCGACATCGACCACGACCGGATGAACGTCAATGGCGGCGCCATCGCCATGGGCCATCCGCTCGGTGCAACCGGCGCGATGATCCTCGGCACGGTGCTGGATGAGCTGGAGCGGCGCGATCTGAACACCGCGCTCGTCACGCTCTGCATCGGCGCTGGCATGGGCACGGCGACGGTTATCGAGCGGGTTTAAGGCTGGTCATGAGGCGCGAGGTTTACGAGTGGCCCAAGAATGAGATCGAACAGCAGCTGGCTCGGCACAATCTGGGAAAGGATATGGCACAGGATCACAGGGCGTCCATCCGCCCCGTTTCCCCTGTCCACATCCGGCGGCTCCGGGCAGAGCGCTGGGGTTTGATCGTGTTTCTCGTTCTTGTGGTCGGTTGTATCGGCCTCGCAATCGGACTGTCGTAACCGCAGGGAAATTTGAGGGAAGAGGAATCCCAAATGAGCACTTACACCAATTTCACCATCGAGACGGACGCAGACGGCATCGCCCTCGTCACCTGGGACATGCCGGAAAAATCCATGAACGTCTTCACGTCAGAGGTGATGGACGAGCTGAACGCCATTGTTGACGCGACTGTCGCCGATAGCGCCGTCAAGGGCGTTGTCTTCACGTCAGGCAAGAGCACCTTTTCCGGCGGCGCCGATCTTTCCATGATCAAGTCGATGTTCTCCTTCTACAATGATGAGAAGACGAAGAACCCGGATCAGGCCGCTGCAAGGCTGTTCGAACTGGTTGGCCGCATGACGGGCCTGTTCCGCAAGATCGAGACCAACGGCAAGCCCTGGGTTTCCGCCATCAACGGCACCTGCATGGGCGGCGCGTTTGAGCTGTCGCTTGCCTGCCACGGCCGGGTCGCCTCCAGCGCCAAGAACCTCAAGATCGCCCTTCCGGAAGTCAAGGTCGGCATCTTCCCCGGCGCCGGCGGCACCCAGCGCGTGCCGCGCCTGACGGATGCGCAATCGGCATTGCAGATGATGACCACCGGCCAGTCGCTGACCGGCGCGCGCGCCAAGGCCATGGGGCTGGTGCATCAGGTGGTGGAGCCGGATCAGCTGGTCTCCACTGCAAAGCAGATGATCAAGGACGGCCTGAAACCGGTCGCCCCCTGGGATGAAAAGGGCTTCAAGGCCCCCGGCGGCGGCATCTGGACGCCTGCCGCAGCCCAACTCTGGCCTGCCGCGCCGGCCATCCTGCGCCGCGAAAGCGCCGGCAACTATCCGGCCGCACTCGCCATCCTCAAATGCGTCTATGAAGGCCTGCAATTGCCCTTCGATACGGCGCTGAAGGTGGAGCAGCGTTATTTCACCGAAATCCTTCGCTCGAAGGAAGCCTTCGGCATGATCCGCTCGCTGTTCATTTCCATGCAGGAACTGGGCAAGGGCGCGCGCCGCCCGGCCGGCCAGCCGAAGACCGAGTTCAAGAAGGTCGGCGTTGTCGGCGCGGGCTTCATGGGCGCTGCCGTCGCTTATGTCACCGCTGCCGCCGGCATCCCCGTTGTGCTGGTGGACCGCGATCAGGAGGCTGCCGACAAGGGCAAGGGCCATTGCGAGGAAAGCGTCAAGGCCGCCATCGGCAAGGGCAGGCTGACCCAGGATGAGGCCAAGGCACTGCTCGACCTCGTCACCCCGACAGCGGATTACAAGGCGCTCTCCGATGCCGATCTCGTCATCGAGGCCGTCTTCGAAGACCGCGACGTGAAGAAGGCCGTCATCGAGGCCGTGGAAGCCGTCTTGCCGCAGGGCGCGATCTTCGCCTCCAACACCTCCACTTTGCCGATCACCGGCCTTGCGAAAAACTCGAAGCGCCCGGCGGATTTCATCGGCATCCACTTCTTCTCGCCGGTCGAGAAGATGATGCTGACGGAAGTGATCCTCGGCAAGGAAACCGGCGACAGGGCGCTCGCCGTCGCGCTGGATTACGTGGCGAAGATCAAGAAGACCCCGATTGTGGTCAACGATACCCGCGGCTTCTTCGTCAATCGCTGCGTGCTGCGCTACATGGCGGAAAGCTACGATATGCTGATCGAAGGCGTACCCGCCGCCATGATCGAAAATGCCGCGAAATTCGCCGGCATGCCGGTCGGCCCGCTGGCGCTGAATGATGAGGTGGCGATTGATCTTTCCTACAAGATCCTGAAAGCCACCGTCGCCGATCTCGGCGAAAAGGCCGTCGATCCGCGCCATATGGAGCTGGTGAAGACGCTGGTGGAAGGCGAGGGCCGCTTCGGCCGCAAGAACGCCAAGGGCTTTTACGACTATCCGCCAAAGCCCGCCAAGAAGTCCCTCTGGCCCGGCCTGAAGGACCTTTATCCGCAGCAGAAGCCTGAAGCGGTTGACATGGAGGTGCTGAAACAGCGCTTCCTCGTCACCGTGGCGCTGGAAGCCGCCCGCACGGTGGAAGAAGGCATCGTCACCGATCCGCGTGAGGCGGATGTCGGCTCCATCCTCGGTTTCGGTTTCGCGCCCTATACTGGCGGCGCGCTGTCCTACATTGACGGCATGGGCGTGAAGAACTTCGTGGCACTCGCCGAAAAGCTCAGCGAGACCTATGGCCCACGCTTCAAGCCGACGCCGCTGCTGAAGGACATGGCCGCCAAGGGCGAGACCTTCTACGGTCGCTTCGATCCCTATGCCAGCGCCGCCAAGGCGGCCTGAGGCTTCAAGTGAGACATTGAACAGGCCCTTCGGGGCCTGTTTTATTATGCCTGTCTCCCCGCTTTCCGTGCATCCTTTGCCGGGCTGAGGCGTTGAAAAGGCTGGCCGGGCAAAAGCGCCCGCCGCCGCAATTCAGCACGCCCCAGGAGACAGCGATGAAAGCACCACTGCGATCCCACGGTTTCGACAAGCCCTCGGACCTTGACGACCATCTGGCCGAACTGGACGAAGAGGCCGTGGAGAAGAAGGCTGCAAAACCCGCTGCTGCCCGAAGGGTGCGGGCCTCCGCCTCACCGGAATCATCCTTGCGCGCGGAACTGGATGATCTGCGCAAACAGCTCGAAAAAATTCGCCGCGACGTCAAACGGCTGGAAGCCGCCTCCAACCCGTCGCACCGCAAATCCCCCGATGCCCGGCATGAGCGCGACCGCGAGAATTCGCGCCTGATGACGGTGGTGCGCTCCGTTGCCGTTACCTCGCTGGCAAGCCGGATCTTCGCCTCCTCGCCCGTCATGGCGGCGCTGGTGGCCGTTGTGCCCATCGCGCTTGGTCTTGCCGCACGGCGCAATGAGGGGGCATAAGCCGCCACCTGCCGCGCCACCGCCCGCTGGCCCGGCGGATGCCCAAGAGTGGGTTTTCCGCCGCAATCCGGCCTTCGCCGGGCAGACTTTCCAGCCATCCACAGGCGCCGTGAAAAAACTGTCAAAAAACTTCGCGATGGCGCTTGCCATGTCCGAACAAGATGTTATAACCCCGCTCACTTTCGGGGCGCCAAACAGCCCCGCCCGCCAAAAGCGGAGGTTCTTCAAGGACCTGAAGTGCCCGGATAGCTCAGTTGGTAGAGCAGCGGATTGAAAATCCGCGTGTCGGTGGTTCAAATCCGCCTCCGGGCACCATTTATCTCAATAGCATTGTTGACGAATCGCGTGCTTGGCGACTTGTCCATTTGCAGGCAAATTTTGATGAGTAGCTACAGCCATCATATGCTTTTGACAGGCCCGGTGTAGCCATGGGCCAACCCTGCTTATTGCAGGCAGTTGGAGAGCAGCCCGCAAATGGATCGTGTCACAAGCCTACCTCTTCTGCCGCCCGGCATTGTCTATTTTGACGGCTTTCTCTCTCCAGAGGAGGAGGCCGCCGTCGCCCACAGACTGGATGCGGATGTGGATGTGGATGTGGATGCGGATGCGTGGAGCACGGAGCTGAAGCGCCGCGTGCAGCATTTCGGTTATCGGTACGACTATAAGGCGCGCGCTGTTACCGCGGAAGCGTATCTCGGGCCGTTGCCGCCGTGGCTTGGCGTGTTCGCTAAGCGGTTGGTTACCGCAGGTTATTGTCGGGATTTGCCCGATCAGGTTATCGCGAACGAATATCTTCCGGGGCAGGGCATCAGTGCGCATGTCGATTGTGTGCCCTGTTTTGACGATACGATCGTGTCGATAAGCCTTTTATCCACATGCGAGATGGTTTTCCGCGAATTGCGTGGACCAGCCATATGCGGCGTCTTGCTTCAACCTCGCTCCGGCGTCTTGCTGAGAGACGCGGGCCGCTACGGCTGGACCCATGAAATTCCGGCGCGAAAATCGGATATCGTGAATGGAGTTAAGACAGCCCGAGGCAGACGAATTTCCCTCACTTTTCGCAAGGTCATTGCTTCGAAACAGTATTGATCAGAGAGGAACGCCCTGTTCCTCCATTCTTGTGAGCAACAGTTGAAGAAGCGCGGTTGGGTCTTGATCCATTGCGGCCGACAATTTTGCAAATTCAACGACGTCTATTCGTCTTTCAGAGCCTTCGGCCTTCGCGACATAGGACTGTGGCTTGCCCAACCGATCTGCGACCTGCTGTTGTGTCAGGCCCGCTTTTCGCCGCGTGTCGGTCAGTATCTCAACAAGAAGCTGGTACTCGGGTGTATGTGTAGACTTCGTCACGAGCTCCAGAACCCCGAAATTTTAGGAGCTCACGGATTAATCCTGATTTAGAATTATCCCATTATGGGATAAAGTCTTGCGGAATAGCCATGGAGTGCAGTCATGGAACTATCCGCATGGAGTTGGTGCTCAATCGTGGTGATTGGGGCGTTTGGACTATCCGCTTTTATGTATGTCGTTTGGCAGCAAGCTGTGCGACCCATGCTTGTCCCGCGCGCCGAGATAACGCGCATCGCCGATATCTTAAGCAAGACATATGGAAATGCTGCCGAGGAATTCGCAGTCATCGAGGAAGATCGCGCCTGGCGATATTCCCGGAATTTCGAACAGGGCAAATGGCGGCGGGTGCGCGCGGAGCTTCGCCGCCGTAAAGAGCCTTAGCCTACAGATGCTCCCGATTATCCGTATTCTGCTCCGCCCGGTCCCGATAGAGCGCGGCGCGTCCCAGCAGCATCAGGGAAACCGGGGTCGTCACCGTCATGAAGATGCCGATGAAGATTTCGTGGAAGGCGAAGCGGTCGCCGGAGACGGAGAAATAGATGATCGAGGCCATGACGATGCCGCCGGTGCCCCAGCTGGTGCCGAGTGTGGGCGCATGCAGGCGCTCATAGAAGCTGTTGAGCCTGGCAAAGCCGATGGTGCCGATCAGCGTCAACGAGGCGCCCAGCAGCACGAAAAAGGCCACGGCAATGGCGGCCCAGAGGGGAAATTCGTGCGCCTCGCTCATTCGATCACCTCGCCGCGCATCAGGAATTTGGAAAGGGCGACGGTGGAGACGAAGCCGAGGATGGCGATCAGCAGCGACGCTTCGAAATAGATGTCATTGCCGGTGCGCAGGCCGAAGGTCAAAAGAAGCAGCATGGCGTTGACATAGAGCGTATCCACACCCAGCACACGGTCCTGCGCGCGCGGGCCGATGGCGATGCGATAGACCGAGATCGCCATGGCGATGGCGAGCATGAACTGCGCCAGCGAAAAGGACCAGAAAAGGATAATCGAACTCATTCGAATATCTCCATCAGCAGTTTTTCATAACGGTTCTTGATGAGGCTTATCCAGGCCGCCTCATCCACATCGTCGAGAACGTGAAGCAGCAGCGTGCCCTGGCTGGAATTATATTCGAGCCATGCGCTTCCCGGCGTCGAGGTGAGGATCGTCGCCAGCACCGCAAGCGCCATCGGGTCGCGAATATCGAGCGGCACGGCCAGGAAGCCGGATTTGCGGTCCCTCTCGCGCTTGAACAGGATGATCTTCACGACCGAGAGATTGGACCTGACGATATCGTAAAGCACGATCAGGATGAGCTGCGCGAGCCTGTGCCAGTTGCGGATGCGCGGCTTGGCGGGCCTGAGCGACGCCATCGCCCAGGAGGCGACAAGCGCAACCCCGGTGCCGAGCAGCAGATGCCCGGGCGAAAAGCTGTTGATCGTCATCCAGAAAAAGATCAGCGAGATCGTCAGCAGCGGGTAGGGCAGGACACGGCTTATCATGGCTCTACCTCCGGGTTGCTTCCCGCTCGGGGTGCGGAAATGACACCCTGAATATAGCTTGCCGGCAGGTCGAGAATACGCGCCGTCTCCTGCATGTAACGCATCACCGGTCCCGCCTGCACGGTCATGGCAAGCGTCAGGCCGAGCAGCAGCATCACGGGGGCGATTTCGATGACGAGCACGCGTGGCACGGTGCCTTCGATGGAAGCCCAGAAGGTGCGGATGCCAGCGCGCGTCATCGAGATCAGCGAGGCGAAACCGGCAAAGACGATCAGGAAAACCAGCCACCAGGACAGTGTGGAAACGCTGTCATTGGCGCCAAGCCCGGAAGGATTGAGAATGGCGGTCAGCATCGAGAATTTGGCGATGAAGCCCGAAAGCGGCGGCAGGCCGGCCAGAAGAATGCCGCAGGCGGCAAAACAGGCCCCGAGCACCGCCATGGTGGCGGGCATGGTCACGCCGACTTCCTCCTCCTCCTCTTCCTCGTCGCCTTCGCCATAGGCCTCCATGGTCACGGCAAGAACGTTCGCGCCGGCATCCTGTCCGCGCTCGACGAGTTCGATCAACATGAAGAAGGCGCTGATGGTGAGGGTGGAGCTGACCATGTAATAAAGCGCGCCGGCCGCAACCGTGGGATTGCCGGTGCCCATGGCGGCAAGCAGCGTTCCCGACGAGACGAGAACCGAAAAGCCGGCAAGCCGCCCCAGCGCCTGCGACGCCAGAACGCCGATGGCCCCGAAGATGATGGTGGCGATGCCGCCGACCAGCAGGGCATCATGGCCGAAACCGGCCGATTCCCCGGCCGTCTGCCCGAAAAGCAGGAAGGACAGGCGGGCGATGACATAAATGCCGACCTTGCTCATGATGGCGAAGAGCCCGCCCACCGGGGCCGATGCCGCGCCATAGGCGGAAGGCAGCCAGAAATTCAGCGGCCACATGCCGGCCTTGACCAGAAAGGCGATGCCGAGGATGGCCGAGCCGGTTTCCAAGAGCATGCGCTGATCGGGGTTGAGCCCCTCGATGCGATGGGCGAGATCGCCCATGTTCAGTGTGCCGGTAACGCCATAGATGAGGCTGACGCCGATCAGGAAGAACAGGGCGGCGACGAGGTTGATGGCGATATAATGCAGCCCGGCCTTGACGCGCTGCTGACCGGAACCATGCAGCAGCAGGCCGTAAGAAGCGGCCAGCATCACTTCGAAGAAGACGAAGAGATTGAAGAGGTCGCCGGTCAGGAATGCACCGTTGACGCCCATCAGCATCATCTGGAACAGCGAATGGAAATGCGCGCCCGACCTGTGCCACTTCGCCATCGAATAGATCAAGGACGGAATGGCAAGCAGCGCCGTCAACAGCACCATCAGGCCCGAAAGACGGTCGGCGACGAGCACGATGCCGAAGGGCGCCGGCCAGTTGCCGAGCAGATAGACGCCGCTCGAAACCACGGCGGCGATCTCGGTATTGACCGTCGAATTCACCTCGCGGAACAGCAATATGGCGACCACCAGCAACAGCACGGTCGAGGTGAGGCTGATGGCGGCTTTCGCCACGCGCTGGCGCTCGTCGAAGAACAGCAGAAGGGCCGCGGTAATCAACGGCAGAAGAATGGGCGCGATGACGATGTGGAAGGGGAAAGACATCATTTCGTCTCCCTCCCGTCCACATGGTCGGTGCCGGTAAGGCCGCGGGCGGCAAGCAGCACGACAAGGAACAATGCGGTGGTGGCAAAACCGATGACGATAGCCGTCAGCACCAGCGCCTGCGGCACGGGGTCGGCGAGCGTCGAACTGTCGACGCCGTTCACCAGCACCGGCGGCGCATTGGTCTTGATGCCGCCGACGCCGAAGATGAAGAGGTTGACGGCATAAGACAGCAACGAAAGCCCGACAATGACCTGATAGGTGCGCGGGCGCAGCACCAGCCAAACGCCGGAGCCGGTCATGATGCCGATACCGATGGCGAGAATGAGTTCCATTACACGTCCTCCGCTTTTGCGGCTTCAGGCGTGCGAACGCGGTAGTTACGCAACGATTGGTGTGCCAGTGCTATCAGGATAAGAACGACGGAGCCGACGACCAGCGAGAAGACGCCGAGGTCGAACAGCAGGGCGGATGCCGTCGGCATTTTGCCGATATAGGGTATCTCCGTATATTGAAAATAGGAGGTCAGGAACGGGTAGCCGAAATACCAGGAGCCGATACCCGTCGCCGCCGCCATCAAAAGGCCGAAACCCATCCAGCGCAGCGGCAGGATGCGGATGCGGTCCTCCGCCCAGCGTGCGCCGCCGGCGAGATATTGCAGCAGGAAGCCGATGGCCATGGTGATGCCGGCCGCAAAGCCGCCGCCCGGCAGGTCGTGGCCGCGCATGAACAGGAAGATCGAGAAGGTGATGATGACCGGGAACATCCACTGCATCACGATCGACGGCACATAGAGATAGTCGCGAACCGTATCGCCCTTGCTACGGTCCGGCCGTTCGGCATCGAAGGCGTTCTGCATCTGCTGCTGTTCCGGCACCCCGATGCTTTCATGGGCGGGGCGGAAACGGCGAAGCAGCGCAAAGACGGTGAGCGCGACGATGGCGAGCACCGCGATTTCGCCGAAGGTGTCGAAGCCGCGGAAATCGACCAGAATGACATTGACGACATTGGTGCCGCCGCCTTCGGTATAGGCGCGTTCGAGAAAATAGGTCGCAATCGCGTTCGGCACCGGCAGCGTCATCACGGCATAGGCAATGACGGACATGCCGATACCGCTGCCTGCGGCGAGCAGGAAGTCGCGGGCGCGGCGAAGCTGCGCCGGCAGCTCATCGCTGCTGTCGACCTTCTCGACACGTTTCGGTAGCCATCTGAGGCCGAGCAGGATGAGAACCGTGGTGACGATTTCCACCAGAAGCTGGGTGATCGCTAGATCCGGCGCGGAAAGCCAGACGAAGGTGAGGCAGGTGACGAGGCCCGAGACGCCGAGCATGACGAGGGCGGCGAGGCGATGATATTTCGCCTGCCAGGCCGCACCCATGGCCGCGATCATGCCGATCAGCCAGAGAATGGCGAAGATCGGATCGAAGGTCGTGACGCGCGGCAGCGACAGGGAGAATTCCGAAAGGAAGAGAGGCGAGAAACCGGCAAGAAGCGCCACGAGGATAAGAAGCCTCAGCTGCGGCTGCAGACGCCGCGTGCCGAGCGTGCTTTCCAGCCACCGCGCCCATTTCCAGGACACGGTGACGAGAATGCGCTCGAAGATGCGCTGTCCCCGCAAATGCCGGAAGACCGGCGGGCCATCGTCGCAGCGCGAGAAATAACCGCCGAGCAGGGCATAGATCGTAACCCCGCCGATCAGCGCCGCGATACTCATGATCAGCGGCAGGTTGAAACCGTGCCAGATCGACAGGCTGTAGACCGGCGTTTGCGCACCAAGCACGGAAAGCACGGCCGAATGCAGGAACGGGCCGATGGAGAGGCTCGGCACGATGCCGACGATCAGGCAGGCGAAGACGAGGAATTCGATGGGGAAACGCATCCAGCGCGGCGGCTCGTGCGGATGCGGGTTCGGCAGATCGACGGGCTTGGGGCCGAAGAAGACCGTGTGGATGAAGCGCAGCGAATAGGCGACGGCAAATGCACCCGACAGCGTCGCGACATAGGGCAGCGCCCGGTCCAGCAGCGAGTCGGCATGGGTTTCGACGGCCTCTGCAAAGAACATTTCCTTGGAAAGGAAGCCGTTGAACAGCGGCACCCCGGCCATGGCCGCACTCGCCGCCATGGCGAGTGTCGCGGTCGCCGGCATATAGGTGTAAAGCCCGCTTAAGCGCCGCATGTCGCGCGTACCGGTTTCATGGTCGATGATACCGGCCGCCATGAACAGCGACGCCTTGAAGGTGGCGTGGTTGACCATGTGGAAAATGGCCGCCACTGCCGCAAGCGGGCTGCCGAGGCTGAGCAGCGTGGTGATGAGGCCAAGATGGCTGATGGTGGAATAGGCCAGCAGCCCCTTCAGATCCTGCTGGAACATGGCGAAATAGGCGCCGAGCAGCAGGGTTATGATGCCGGCCGCGCCCACCAGCCAGAACCATTCCGGCGTGCCCGCCAGCACCGGCCAGAACCGCGCCAGCAGGAAAACCCCGGCCTTCACCATGGTGGCCGAATGCAGATAGGCGGAAACGGGTGTGGGCGCCGCCATGGCGTTGGGCAGCCAGAAATGGAACGGAAACTGTGCGCTCTTGGTCAGCGCACCGCCGAGAATGAGGATGAGCGCCGGTACATAGAGGGAATGGGCGCGGATGGCCGCACCGGCCTCGATGATCCTGTCGAGGTCATAGCTTCCCGCCATATGGCCGAGGATCAGCAGGCCAGCCAGCAGGCTGAAGCCGCCGATGCCGGTCACGGTCAGCGCCATGCGGGCGCCGTCGCGCGCACCGGCGTTCTGATGCCAGTAGCCGATCAGCAGGAACGAAAAGATGCTGGTCATTTCCCAGAAGATCGACAGCAGGATGACGTTGCCGGAGAGCACCACGCCAAGCATCGAGCCCATGAAGGCGAGCAGGAAGGCGAAGAAACGGGGAATCGGGTCTTCGGCCGACATATAATAACGCGCGTAGAGCACCACCAGCAGACCGATGCCGGTAATGAGCATCGTGAAAATCCAGGCAAATCCGTCCAGCCGCAGGGTAAAGTTCAGGCCGAGCTGGGGCAGCCATTCCACATCATACTTGAGAACCGCGCCGCCGCTGACGCTCGTATAAAGAAAAATGCTGCTGACAAGGCCGAAAAGGGCGACTGCGCCCGCAACGGAGGCGGGACCGGCGGCCGCACCCTCGCGCGGCATGAAGGCCGTCAGAAGCGCGCCAACGAAGGGCAATGCGACAATGAATGGAAGAATGATTGCAAGTGTCATATGCGGCGGCGGTTTTCTCTCTGGAATGGGAGCCTACGGCGGGTTTCCGACGACTCCGATCCCTCAAGGTTCGCAATGAACCGAATGATGAGGACCGCCGGAATGACTAATACATAATATGCGGAGGCGCGCGTGGAACCACGCTGGCAAAGTCTCGGAAAGCTTGTGGCACGATGGCAACAGCAACGAGCGAGACGTCGGCATTATCCCTGAGGCTCGGGGCGGGTGAGGCAGACGCGTCCAGGCGAAAGCCTGAGCCGGCATCGCCGGCCCTGCAGCCGAAATCATTGCCGCTATTGCAATCCTTTTCGCGAAGAGAAAGGGAACGGCCGGGATCGACGCTCTGCAATCGTTCGAGGCGGCTGGTTTTGGAAAGGGGCTTGACGCCGGCCGGTGCCTGAAAGCCGATCATGACCAGCAGGCTCGCGACCACGAGACCGATCAGCACTTGCGGATGGCGCCTTGAACTGCGGCCTTTCTCCATCCATGGCAAGTTGGCATCTCCTTGATCGTAAAGGTCTCTTTAAAGCATCACCGTTGAGCGAATATCCTGTTGATTTGTTTTAGGGGAAGCCGGACATGCTTGTCCAGCGCGCATGCGGGAAAAACCGCCCGCGGCGTCCGATTCCTTTTCGTTTTTGCCCGTTTGCGGCAAAGTGAGGGCGGCATTGGCTAAAAGCTTTTACAAATTTTACCGTTTGACGCCGACGCCTGTGTTTCTTAACTTTCAAGCAAGGAATTAACCATAAAGATTGATGGTATTTCCACGGCGGAATGGGGTTCTCTCCCCTTCCAGGCATGACGCCGCACTGCCGTACCGGTGCCGATCCGGTATTTTCGTTTCTTGGTTCAAGAAGGTCTGGCAGGCGTCGATGCCGCATCGTCCGCGATGGGTATGTTCGTTCAAAAATCCCCTCAGGGTGCTGGCGTTCTGAACCTTGGCCAATTTGGCCGGGTTTTACCGGCCGTCATGTTGTTGGGGACGTCGGTTGGGGCAGGATTTGCCATCAGATCAAGCGCGTAGATCGGCAGGCGGAAGTCTGGCGGGACGGTTGCGTTTTGCCGGCCTCGACGAGACGCAATCCGATTTCCTGCGCAGCTATCGCAGCATGCTGGAGCCTTACGTCAAGGCCGGCCTGCGGGACGTGATGACCCGTTTCCAGTCCATGCCGGACTGTTCTCCGTCTTTCGAAAGCGAAAACCAGCTCGACCGCCTGCACGATCTGCAATCCTCGCACTGGAGCGTTCTGACCGATGCGCGTTTCGATGCGCTTTATGCCGAGCGGGTGAAGGTTCTTTCCGACAATGCCAGCCGCATGGGGCTCGATCCGCGCTGGCAGATCGCCAGCCACGCGGTGGTTCTGGAACATCTCGTCGGCGGGCTGGTGGCCGAACATGCGCCACGCTCCATCCTGCCCGGCAACCGCAAGAAAACCCGTGAACTGGCGGAAGCCGTCAAGAATGTCGTCCGTCTGGTGATGGTTGATACCGAAATCGCCGTCTCGTTGCGCTTCAACGAATTGCGTCTGCGCCATGGCCGCGAACTGGCGGAACAGCGCGACAATGACCGCTCCGAAGCGGCGAAGTTGCTGGGCACGGCATTGACGGCCTTTGCCGCAGGCGATCTGCAGGCCCGCATCGGCGGCGAAGTGCCGGAAGCCTATCGAGATGTTGCGGCTTCCTTCAACACGGCTTTGGAAACGATCGGCGCATCGCTGATCGCGGCGCAAAACAGCATCGGCGAGGCCGAGGCGCTCGGTGCGCGGTTTGCCGATATGGGCCGCTCCATGGCCGAGCGCTCCCGCCAGCAGGCCGAAGCGCTTGCCGAAACCTCCCGCGCCATCCAGACGATGATCGGGAACGTTGCTGAAAACGGCGCCCGCATATCGGCCACGGAAACGGCTGTTTCCCGCGCCCGTGAGGCGGCGGTCGAAAGCGGCAAGGCTATCGGCGAGGCGATCGACGCCATGTCTGACATCGAACAATCCGCCGAACAGATCGGCAGGATCATCGGCACGATTGACGAGATTGCTTTTCAGACCAACCTTCTCGCCCTCAATGCCGGCATCGAGGCGGCGCGCGCGGGTGAAAGCGGACGTGGTTTCGCTGTCGTCGCGCAGGAGGTCCGGGCGCTCGCCCAGCGTTCCGCCGACGCTGCAAGGGAGATCAAGAGCCTCGTCGGCACCACGAAGACGCAGGTTGAGGGCGGCGTGCGCATGGTCAACCGCACCCAGGACGCAATCGGCGGCGTCGTCCGGCAGGTTTCAGGCATCAACGACATGATCGCGGAAGTCTCCCGGCATACGGCCGAGCAGGCCGGCGAACTGCAATCGGTTGCCGCCGATATTGGCGGGCAGCAACGGCAGGCGGACCGGAATGCCGTCGATATCAGTGCGAGCGCCTCCGAGGCCGAAGCGCTTCAAACCGTCATTCTGGAACTCGGCCGCACCATCCGCGAATTCCGCATTGCCCGTCAGGGGCAGGCGAAGGCGGCGTCCGGTGCGGACCGGCAGGACACTTCATTTATGGCCCGTGCGGATAACCGCACGGATTACGGCCAGGATTACCAACAATTCAGACGCCAAGGAGTCATGTAATGGCAGCCAGAAAAGCAGCTGAGGCGACGCTGAAACTGTCACCGGTGCTGGATCTCAACGAAGCATCGGCCCTGCACGGCAAGCTGATGACGCTGAGAGGAGCACCGTTGTCGGTCGACGCGTCCGAGGTGGAGCGTATCGGTGCACTTTGCGCCCAGGTCCTCATGGCCGGCGCGAAGTCCTGGGAGGAGGATGGCAAGCCCTTCGGTTTTGCCAGGGTGTCCGATGCATTCGACAAGACCATGAAACTGATAGGCGTCGATATTGACCATTTGCTCCCCAAGGAGATGCAAAAGTGAAGAAAAAAGTTCTTACCGTGGATGATTCCCGGACGATCAGGAACATGCTCCTGGTCACGCTTAACAATGCCGGTTTCGAAACCATTCAGGCCGAAGACGGCATCGAGGGCCTCGAAGTGCTCGAGCAGAGCAACCCCGATGTCATCGTGACTGATATCAACATGCCCCGTCTCGATGGTTTCGGCTTCATCGAGGGTGTGCGTCGCAACGAAAAGTACCGGGCGATCCCGATCCTCGTTCTGACGACCGAAAGCGATGCAGAAAAGAAGAACCGCGCCCGTCAGGCCGGTGCGACCGGCTGGATCGTCAAGCCGTTCGACCCTGCAAAACTCATCGATGCCATTGAACGCGTAACCGCCTGATACGGGACATTTCACGATGGATATGAACGAAATCAAGGAAATCTTTTTCCAGGAATGCGAGGAGCAGCTCGCCGAACTGGAATCGGGGCTTCTTAAATTGAATGACGGCGACCGTGATCCGGAAACCGTCAACGCCGTTTTCCGTGCCGTTCATTCCATCAAGGGCGGGGCGGGTGCCTTCGGTCTCGATGATCTCGTGGCTTTCGCCCACGTTTTTGAAACGACCCTCGACTGCGTCCGCTCCAACAAGCTGGAGCCGACCCAGGATGTTCTGAAAGTCATGCTGCGCTCCGCCGACGTGCTGGCGGACCTGACCAATGCGGCAAGAGACGGCGGCAGCGTCGATGAAAGCCGCACCCGTGGCCTCGTGAAGGAACTGGAAGCGCTGGCAAACGGCGAAGCCGTTCCGGCATCCGCGCCGGCTCCCGTCGCCGTAAAGGCACCGGAACCCGTGAAGGCCAAGCCGACGGATGAGAGCGGCTTTGAGCCGATCCCGTTCTCTTTTACGGACTTTGCCGACGAAACCACGCCGCTGATGGAAGTGCCGTCCTTCCAGATCACCTTCAAGCCGCATGCGTCGCTTTATTCGAAGGGCAACGAGGCGGCACTTCTGCTGCGCGATCTCTCGCGCATCGGCGAGATGAGCATCAATTGCGACATGTCGGAGCTGCCTTCGCTCGACAAGCTCGATCCTGAAGCATCCTATCTCTCCTGGACGGTTTCGATCGCGACCGACAAGGGCGAAGAGGGTATCCGCAGCGTCTTCGAATTTGCCGAATGGGATTGCGATCTGGAAATCGTGCCTGATGTTTCGGCCGTCGCAGGCGGCGATGAAGAGCTTCCGATGATCCCGGTGCCGTTCGACCTTTCGGCTCTCGATAGCGGATCGGAAGAGCAGCCCATCGTTGAAATCGCTACGGCGGAAGCGTCTTATGCTGCAGCAGCCGTCGAAACGGCCGTCGCGACGACGCAGATCGCCCAGAGCGTCAATGCCGCCATCGAAAAGCGCGAGGCTGCGGCCGCGCCTGCCGCAGCGCAGGCGAACGCCAACGCAGCGGCCAATGCCAGCGCCGGCCAGACCATCCGTGTCGATCTCGATCGCGTCGACCGCCTGATCAACCTTGTCGGCGAGCTCGTCATCAATCAGGCGATGCTGTCGCAGAGTGTCATCGAAAACGACGCAAGTGGCACGTCGGCCGTCAATATGGGCCTCGACGAGCTGCAGCAGCTGACGCGCGAAATCCAGGACAGCGTCATGGCGATCCGCGCGCAGCCGGTAAAGCCGGTGTTCCAGCGCATGTCGCGTATCGTCCGCGAAGTCGCCGATATGATCGGCAAGCAGATCCGCCTCATCACCGAAGGTGAAAACACAGAAGTCGACAAGACGGTCATCGACAAGCTGGCGGAACCTCTGACGCACATGATCCGCAATGCCGTCGACCACGGCATCGAAACGCCGGAAAAGCGCGAGGCTGCGGGCAAGAACCCGGAAGGCACCATCAAGCTTTCGGCCAAGCATCGTTCTGGCCGTATCCTGATCGAGCTTCAGGACGATGGCGCCGGCATCAACCGCGAGCGCGTTCGCCAGAAGGCAATCGACAACGATCTCATTGCCGCCGATGCGAACCTGACCGATGAGGAGATCGACAATCTGATCTTCGCGCCGGGCTTCTCCACCGCCGACAAGATTTCCGACATTTCCGGCCGCGGCGTCGGCATGGATGTGGTCAAGCGCTCCATTCAGGCGCTTGGCGGTCGCATCAGCATCTCCTCGCGCCCCGGCCATGGTTCGACCTTCACCATGAGCCTGCCGCTGACGCTCGCCGTTCTTGACGGCATGGTGGTGACCGTTGCCGGCCAGACGCTGGTGGTACCGCTGACGGCAATCGTCGAAACCCTGCAGCCGGAGGCGAAGAACATTCACTCCTTCGGCGCGAACCAGCGGCTGATCTCGATCCGCAACTCCTTCTGCCCGCTGGTCGATGTCGGCCGCGTGCTGAACTTCCGCCCGACCCAGGCCGATCCGGTCGAAGGTGTCGCCCTTCTGGTGGAATCGGAAGGCGGCGGCCAGCGTGCCCTGATGGTGGATGCGATCCAGGGCCAGCGTCAGGTTGTCATCAAGTCGTTGGAAGCCAACTATACCCATGTTCCGGGCATTGCCGCCGCCACCATCCTCGGTGACGGCCGCGTTGCGCTCATCCTGGATGTCGATGCCATCGTCAGCGCCTCGCGCGGACAGCCCCTGAAGCAGGAAATGTCGCTTGCGGCGACAGGTTGAAAGCGGATCGTTCATGGCAGCACTTAATTTCAGCGATCAGCGCCAGTCTCCCGACGAGGTTCTTGCCAGCGGCGAATACCCGCTGACGAGACGCGACCTGTCGGAAATCGCGGCGATGATCTATGCCGATGCGGGCATCTATCTCAACGACACCAAGGCGTCGCTGGTTTATTCCCGCCTGTCGAAGCATATCCGCAATCTCGGCCTGTCGGGTTTTCGCGAATATTGCGCATTGGTGTCCTCGCCGGATGGCGCGCAGGCGCGGCGCGAAATGCTGTCGCATCTGACGACGAATTTCACCCGCTTCTTCCGCGAGAACCATCATTTCGAACATCTGCGTGACGAGGTCCTGCCGGGTCTTATCGCACGGGCGAAGAGCGGCGGTCGTGTCCGCATCTGGTCGGCCGCCTGTTCGGACGGGCAGGAGCCCTATTCCATCGCGCTCACCGTGCTCGCCATGTTTCCGAATGCGGCGGATTACGATTTCAAGATTCTCGCGACGGATATCGACCCGAAGATTTTGGCGCAGGCCCGGGCAGGGGTCTATGACGACAATGCGCTCGAAACCGTGTCTCCCGCCATGCGCAAGCAATGGTTCACGGAAGTCGATGCCGGCGGTCGCCGCAAGTTCCGCATCGACGACAAGGTCAAGCGTCTCATCACCTTCAACGAATTGAACCTGATGACGCAATGGCCCTTCAAGGGCAATTTCGACGTGATCTTCTGCCGCAACGTCGTCATCTATTTCGACGAGCCGACGCAGATGCGCATCTGGTCGCGTTTTGCCGGGCTGCTGCCTGAAGGCGGTCATCTTTATATCGGGCATTCCGAACGCGTCTCCGGTGACGCCAAGAACCTGTTCGACAATACCGGCATCACCACCTACCGCTTCACTGGCCACGCTTCGGGGAGGAAGGCATGAGCGCACTCGCACGGGTACTCGTCGTCGATGATTCGCCCACCATGCGCGGCCTGATTTCGGCTGTCCTCAAGGCCGATCCGGAAGTCGAGGTGGTCGGGCAGGCCGGCAACGCCATGGAAGCACGCGCGGCGATCAAGCAGCTCAATCCCGATGTCGTGACGCTCGACATCGAGATGCCGGAAATGAACGGGCTGGAATTTCTCGAAAAGATCATGCGCCTGCGGCCCATGCCGGTCATCATGGTCTCGTCGCTGACCCATCGCGGTGCGGATGCTTCGCTGGCTGCGCTTGAAATCGGCGCCTTCGACTGTGTCGGCAAGCCGGCGCCGGGCGATGCGCGCCCCTTCGGCGATCTGGCCGACAAGGTGAAGGCCGCCGCCCGCTCGCAACACGCCGCCTACCGTGCGGCGCGCCCGGAAGCCGCAGCCGCGCCGCAGCCGGTCCCGGTCAGTGAATATCGGGCGGGGCGCAAGGTCGTGGCCATCGGTTCCTCCACGGGCGGTGTCGAAGCGTTGATCGCCGTGCTGCAGAAATTTCCGGCCAATTGCCCGCCGACCGTCATCACCCAGCACATGCCACCGACCTTCACGAAGAGTTTCGCCGAACGGCTGAACCGCATCTGCGCCCCCGTGGTGGAAGAGGCGACGGACGGTGCACGTCTGCAGACCGGCAAGATCTATCTTGCGCCGGGCGGCGAGCGCCATTTGCAGATCGCCAACCGGTCCGCACCCTGCTGCCGGCTCGTCGAACGCGATCCCGTCAACGGCCATCGCCCCTCCGTCGATGTGCTGTTCGATTCGGTGGCTGAACTTGCCGGCCGTAACGCCGTCGGCGTCATTCTCACCGGCATGGGCCGCGATGGCGCAGCCGGGCTGTTGAAAATGCGTCATGCCGGTGCGCGCACCGTCGGCCAGAACGAAAAAACATGTGTCGTCTACGGCATGCCCCGCGTGGCCTATGAACTTGGCGCCGTGGAACAGCAACTCGCGCTGGCCTCCATCGGCGAAGAAATCCTGAAACTAACCACTGCCCGCAAAGAAGGTGCTGACTAATGTCTCTCGCAGAAAAGATCAAAGTTCTGATCGTCGACGATCAGGTGACCAGCCGGCTGCTCCTCAGCGATGCGCTGACACAGCTCGGCTTCAAGCAGATCACCGCCGCCGGTGACGGCGAGCAGGGAATGAAGATCATGGAGCAGCAGCCCCATCATCTCGTCATTTCCGATTTCAACATGCCGAAGATGGACGGTCTCGGTTTCCTGCACGCCGTCAGGGCCAACCCGACCACCAAGAAGGCCGCCTTCATCATCCTCACCGCGCAGGGCGACCGCGCGCTGGTGCAGAAGGCAGCCCAGCTCGGCGCCAACAACGTGCTGGCCAAGCCCTTCACGATCGACAAGATGCGCGCTGCCATCGAGGCGGTTTTCGGATCGCTGAAATGATTGAAGCTGCGGCCAAGCGCGTACATATCATTCAGGGCGAGTATAAGGTCGTCAGCGATCCCGATGTGGTGCTGACGACGATACTCGGTTCGTGCGTGGCTGCCTGTCTGAGAGACCCCGTTGCCGGCCTGGGAGGCATGAACCACTTCCTGTTGCCGGGAACGGGAAATGTGACCGGCGGAGATGCCACGCGTTACGGCGTGCATCTCATGGAGCTCTTGATCAACGGCCTCCTGAAGCAGGGGGCGCGGCGCGACCGGCTGGAAGCCAAGGTTTTCGGCGGCGCAAAGACGATTGCCAGCTTCTCCAACGTCGGCGAGCAGAATGCCATCTTCGCCATGCAGTTTCTCAAGGATGAAGGTATTCCGGTCTTAAGCTCCTCCACGGGCGGGGACCACGGCCGAAAGATCGAATTCTGGCCGGTCTCCGGGCGCGCGCGTCAGCATCCGCTCAGCGGCGCGGAAACCCAGAAGACGGTTGCCATGGAAACGCGTCCGGTGCCGGCCCCCAAGCCGGTCGCCAACGACATCGAATTTTTCTAGTCACGGAGTTTCCAATGCAGCTTGCAGAGCACACCGCCGCCACTCCGTTCGAAGAAGCCCTGCCGGACGTTCTGATGCGCGTGGTATCGGAACTGCACGACGTCGCCTATCTCATCGAGCGCATCGAGCCGCAGTTGCTTGAGGTGACCAGCGGTCAATTGTCCAGTGAAGGCGTCAAGCTGCTGCAGGGCATCGATCTTGCCGTCCAGAAAACCCGCGGCCTTGCGGAATTCATCGATACCATCACCGGTTCCATCCCCGGAGACTGGATCGTGGATGTTTCCACCGCCCTCAGCCTCGTCAAGCTGGCCGAGATGCAGAAGGCGCTCGGCGCGGCCTTCCGCCATGGCCATTCCCAGCCGCTCGACAAGGCCTCGGGCGACTTCGACCTCTTCTAGAACTATTTCGGCCAGCGTTGCCGTCCTTCGCGGAATGCGGAGAAAGGCAACGCTCGCGCAAGCTTCGCACCCTATTGTCACGACGGGGCCAAAAGGTCTCGGACTCTATGAATGACGGTGCGGAACAGAATGAATCTGTTAAATCAAATCCCTCAGGTCTTGAAGAATGTCGCGGCGCTGGGGCAGACACGGCTGCTGATGCTGGGCGGCGTGGGCGTTGTGTCCATGGCCATCATCCTTGCCGCAGCTCTTTACGTGAACCGTCCCGCTTACGAGACCCTCTATGTGGGGCTTGAAAAAAGCGACCTTAACAAGATCAGCATTGCGCTCGCCGAATCGGGTCTGGACTTTCAGGTGGGGACCGATGGTTCCAGCCTTCAGGTTCCCGTCGGCCTCAC
The DNA here is from genome assembly GCF_001526585.1 of Agrobacterium sp. LY4. Classification (NCBI taxonomy): domain Bacteria; kingdom Pseudomonadati; phylum Pseudomonadota; class Alphaproteobacteria; order Hyphomicrobiales; family Rhizobiaceae; genus Agrobacterium; species Agrobacterium sp. LY4. Next base: position 447,308 of record NZ_ASYA01000001.1, read on the forward strand.
CAGCAAGGCAAGATTGCTTCTGGCTGAGCGCGGCCTGCCCGACAGCGCCAATGCCGGTTATGAGCTTTTCGACAATGTCGGCTCTCTCGGCCTGACCTCCTTCATGCAGGAAGTGACGCGCGTTCGCGCCCTTGAGGGCGAGATCGGCCGCTCCATCCAGCAGATCGACGGCATTGCGGCCGCACGCGTCCATATCGTCATGCCTGACGTCGGCAATTTCCGTCGTGGCGAACAGAAGCCCACCGCATCGGTCATGATTCGCGCCAGTGCTTCGGCCGGCCGCAAGGCGTCCGCCTCCATCCGTCACCTCGTCGCCTCGGCCGTTCCCGGCCTTGAAGTCGATGATGTGACCCTGCTTGATTCGACCGGCCAGCTTCTCGCTTCCGGCGACGATGTCACCAATGCCGCCATGAACCGCTCGCTGACGCTGGCGCAGAATGTGCAGCAGGAAATCGAAACCAATATCGACAAGGCGCTGGCGCCTTTCCTCGGCATGGACAATTTCCGCTCCAGCGTCACGGCGCAGCTCAATACCGACAGCCGCCAGATTCAGGAAACCGTCTACGATCCGGAATCGCGCGTCGAGCGCTCCGTGCGCACGGTGAAGGAAGACCAGAAATCGCAGGAAACGCAGCCGGATACGGCCGCGACCGTGGAACAGAACGTACCGCAGGCCGCACCCCAGGGCGGCGGCGGCGGTCCGCAGTCCTCCGACCAGTCGGCCAAGAAGGAAGAGCAGACCAACTACGAGATCAATTCCAAGACGGTAGCCACGGTCAAGAACGGCTACACCGTCGAGAAGATTTCGGTCGCGGTCGTCGTCAACAAGGGCCGGATCGCCAAGATGGTCGGCGAGCCCGCCGATCAGGCGAAGATCGACGCCTATCTTGCCGAAATGCAGAAGATCGTCACTTCGGCGGCGGGCATTTCCTCCGACCGTGGCGACATCGTCTCGCTGACGGCGATGGACTTCCTCGAAACGCAATTGCTGGATGAAGCCGCAACCGGACCGGGCATCATGGAAGTGCTGAGCCGCAATTCCGCCGGCATCATCAACTCGCTCGCCTTTGTCGCGGTCGCCTTCCTTGTCGTCTGGCTCGGTGTACGCCCTCTGGTCCGCACGGTGACCGGCAACGGTGCCGCCGCAGGTCAGCTCAGCCAGGAGGCCGCCGGTCTCGAACTGCCGGATTTCTCTCCCGGCATGGATGCGGGCGCAGGCGGTCTCATGGAAGGTTTCGGGGCGGATTTCGGCTTCGACAGCACCGACGACCTTCTGGCGGGTGGCGATGGCGAGGGCACATTCAACCGCCGGGTTCGCGAAGGACCGGAACGCAGGCTCTCCCGCATGGTGGAAATCAGCGAGGAAAGAGCCGCCAAGATCCTGCGCAAATGGGCGGTGGAAAAAGCAGCATAATATCGAAAAGGCCGGTTTTACCCGGCCTTTTTTCCGTTTTTGGGCTTTTTGCTATGCTTGGCGGGCGAGCCGTGGCAATCTCGTTTCAGGACAGTGTTTACAAAAAATTCAGCAACGATACAGTTTGCTGGGAATTGGCTGAGAATGCCGTTTATGGATTGAACAGCTTTTCAGTATGTTTTTTTAGTAATAGACGAGCAGGGAAATACGTGGAAAGGCTGGTGTCAGGTAATGGCAAATCCCAGTCCGTTCCATAAAATGAAGTGATTCGGTCTCCGGGGGTTTGCCGTCCCATTTTGGTAAGCTTCTCGAATGGAATGATTCCATCCCGAGGTATAATCTCCCACTGGGAGCAAGAGGGCGTAGGCGATTGAAAGTCGATGTTGATATCCGCAGGCTGTCTGCCAAGCCTATGGAGGGCATGGGTAAGCCCTTGCCGCGCGATCAGCTTGCTAAAAACGTCGCAGCCACGGCTGCTGCCGGTAACGTTGCAGGCGCACTGGATCTGCTCGTAACCTACGCTGGCGCCTCGCATTATCTGCTGGCGCGGGATGATCTTCTCGAAGAAACCGGACTGAAATTCATCGTCACCTCCGACTGGCCTTTCGATCTGGTCCGCAGGCTTGGTATCGAACTGGCCAACAGCCAGAACAGATCGAGCGAAATGGAGAAATGCCTTTCGCTTCTGCAGCCGCGGCTGCTCTTCCTTCCCGACGATGTTTCGGTTCCCTACGGCATAGATCGGCAATATTCGGCGCTGTCTTTCTGTGTGGGACGCATCCGGCTTTCGCTGCTGCTGCTGTTTCCCGAAGAAGCCGTGCCTTCGCCGGAAAGGCTGCGCGAAATCGCCCTGCTGACGGGCTATTGCGTCAGCTTCGGCATTGCCAGCGAAGCAAAGACCGTGCGCGATATCGATCTTACGGAGCGCGAGCTCGAATGCCTGTTCTGGATCGCGGAAGGCAAGACGAGCGATGAAATTGCGATGATCCTTGGCATTTCACGCAATACGATCAATAATTACATTACAAGCGTGATGCGTAAAACCGCGACGAAAACCCGCTCGGAGGCAATTGCCTATGCCGTGCGCAACAACCTCGTATAATGGTCGGACGGATGGTACAGACGAAAGACAATGAGGGTTCAGGTCAGACGGGCATGTTTTACCGCAGCCCTGTCGTGACGAGCCGGTCGGATCTTTTTCCGAAGCTCGTCGCCATGCAGAAGCTGGTCGGCGCGCGCAATTTCGTGGTGACGAAGGCTGCCGCTTCCGGTTTCCCCAACAAGAAGAAGCTGACCTGCGAGCTGGAAAACTGGGGCATGAATGCCGCGGAGCAGAGCGCGCAGTTCATCCGCGCCGTCGGCGACATTCTTCTCGATCATATCGAGACATCGCTCCTGCCGGTCATCTGGCGCAACAAGAATGCCGGTGGCTTTGCCGATCTTCCCGATGTGCCCGCACTTCTGCGCCGCATCGAGAACGACACATTGCCCTATGCGGGGCTGGCGCTTCCGGTGCGGCTCGGCACCATCGGCAACGGTTATATCGTCTTCTGCGGCACCAACCTCGTTCTCGACAATGAGGTCGTGATCGAACAGCACATCAAGTGCTGCGAGATCATGGTGGACATGCTGGCGCTGGACGAGCGCAAGGCGGCGCCTTCAGAGGCGCTGAGCGAGAGGGAAATCGCCTGCCTGCAACTGGCGGGGGACGGCCGTATCAGCGAAGAAATCGCGGTCAAGCTCGGGCTTTCCGTGCACACCGTCAACGCCTATCTCGGTTCGGCGACGATCAAGCTCGATTCCGTCAACCGCATCCAGGCGATCGCCAAGGCCATCCGGCTCGGCTATATCCACTGATGGCGGACGGGTTTTCCCGTCCTTCATAAGCCGGCAGGCACCGGCCCGGCTTGTGCCCCGCTAAAAGGCGCTATCGACACTTCGCGTTTTTTTAACAGTTGCCTACTAGAACTTTTATAAGTTTGGCTTTGGGGAACTGTTTCATGCACAACCGGCTCTTTAAGTCCGTTGCCGGCAAGGTCGTCGCCTTGACGATCGGCCTGATCACGCTCAGCGTGGCGGCAGTTGGTTTTTCGACCTACATTCGCTTGAAGGACAACATCATCACCACCGCGCTGCGTGATACGCACAGCGCAATGCGCGGCATGGCCATCCTCTATGAGATGAAGGTCGGCGGCGTTGCTCTCGAAATGGTGGATGGCGAGTTGAAGAGCGTCGGTCGCGCCAGCATCGGAACGATGCGTGACAATGACCTCGTCGATCGCACGGCAGCCGGTAACGGCGGTATCTCTACTGTTTTTGAAGCCAAGGCCGGCGAGTTCATTCGCCTGACCACCAATCTGAAGAACGAAAAGGGTGAGAGAGCGGCAGGCACCAAGCTTGCTACCGATCATCCCGCTTTCCCGAAAGTCTCCAAGGGAGAGGCCTATTTTGGCACCGCCACGCTGTTCGGCACCAGCTACATGACCGGTTATATGCCGGTTACGAACAAGACCGGTGCAACCGTCGGCATCCTGTTCGTGGGCGTTCCCATGGATGTCTACGATGCGCAGATATACAGCCTGCGCGACATGATGCTGATCTGCGGCGCGCTCGCCATGCTTGGCGTCGGATTGCTCGCCTATTTCGTCATCAAGCGCACGCTTCAGCCGCTTGGCAAGCTGACCGATGCGGTGAAGTCCCTTTCGGACGGCAATCTCGACACGCCGATCCCCTACGCCACCAACACCAATGAATTCGGCAATATCGCCCGCGCGCTGGTGATTTTCCGCGAGAATGCGATCGAGAAACTGGTGATTGAGGGCAAAAGCGCCGAGGAACGCTCCGCAGCCGAGTCCGAACGTCACCGCAACGACGCCGAGAAACAGGAGCTCGACGGACAGATCGAATTTGCGGTCGGCGAGATTGCTTCAGGCCTCGGCAGGCTCTCGCGCGGCGATCTGAGCCGCACGATTGAGACGCCTTTCGCTGGTCGTCTTGATCGTCTGCGCACGGATTTCAACGAATCCCTTCTCAATCTGCGCGATGCGCTGGGGCAGATCCGCGAGCGCACGCTCATCATCCAGCATAGCGGCTTTGAAATCGAGCAATCGTCGGTCGATCTGTCGAAGCGCACCGAAAATCAGGCCGCCTCGCTGGAAGAAACCGCCGCCGCCGTAGATGAAATCACGGTTACCGTCAGATCGTCGGCCGAGCGGGCGCGGGAGGCCAATGAGGCCGTGCGCATCACCAAGCAGAGCGCCGACAGCTCCGGTTCGGTCGTCAGCAACGCCGTCGACGCCATGGGCCGCATCGAAGACGCCTCGCGCAAGATCGAGCAGATCATCGAGGTCATCGATGATATTGCCTTCCAGACCAACCTCCTCGCCCTGAATGCGGGCATCGAGGCGGCGCGCGCGGGTGAGGCGGGCAAGGGTTTTGCCGTTGTGGCGCAGGAAGTGCGCGAGCTTGCCCAGCGCTCCGCCGACGCGGCCCGCGAGATCAAGCAGCTCATCAACCAGTCGACGCATGAGGTCAGCTCCGGTTCGAAGCTGGTGCAGGAGGCGGGCACGGTTCTTTCCGCCATCAGCCAGCAGATCGTTACCGTCAGCCAACATGTCGAAACCATCGCGACGGCGACGCAGGACCAGTCCTCCGCGCTTCATAACGTCAACAGCTCCGTCAACCAGATGGACCAGATGACGCAGCAGAATGCGGCGCTTGCCGAACAGTCGAGCGCGGCCAGCCGGGTACTGTCAGGCGAGGTGGAAGCGCTGCTCGATCTGGTGCAGCGGTTCCAGATGGAGCAGGGTTCGGCGACCGGCAGGGATCGCTACAATCAGGCGGCCTGATACGTCTGTTTTTTGAAGGTCAAAACCGCTCCCGGATCGCAAGGTCCGGGAGTTTTTATTCGGCCGCTGCCCGCACCGTACTGGATATCTGGTTGATATAGGCCCGCAGCGCCGCCGGTTTGACCGGTTTGTGCTGAACCGAAATCCCGTATTTTTCGGCATCGCTGCGCACTTCCGGGCTGCGGTCCGCCGTCACCAGCAGGGCAGGGATCGTCTTGCCGTAAAATGCCCTGATGAGACGGATGGCGCTGATGCCGTCGCCATCGTCCAGATGGTAATCGGCGACGATGACGTCGGGGGCTGCGGTCAAAGTGAGGAAGGGTTCCTCCAGCGTCGCCACGGAACCTGCGGGTAAAACCTCACAACCCCATCCCGTCAAGAGCAGCGTCATGCCCTCGAGGATTTTCGGCTCGTTGTCGATGCAGAGCACCCGGACGCCCTGAAGGCGGTCGCTGGCTGCGGGACTGATTGTCCCGCCATCGACTTTGGCCGGTACGAGGCGATCTGCCTCGCGCGGCAGGTGGATGCGGAAGGTCGTGCCTTTTCCCGGGGTGGAAATCAGCTGTACCGGATGGTGCAGCATGCGCGACAGCCGGTCGACGATGGAAAGGCCGAGCCCGAGGCCGGATGCCGTTCTTGCACCCTCGTCCAATCGGGCGAACTCCTTGAAGACAGTGCGAAACTTGGATGAGGGAATGCCGATACCGGAATCCGTCACCTGAATGACCACTTCGCCGCCCCGGCGGCGCGCACCGACGACCACCTTGCCCTTCAGCGTGTATTTGATGGCGTTGGACACCAGATTCTGTATCAGACGCCGCAGGAGATTGGGGTCGGAGCGGACCGTGAGCGAGGTTGGCATGACCACAAGGTCGAGGTTCTTTTCCTGCGCCATCGGCGCGAAATCGGTTTCGATGCGTTTCAGCAGCTCATTCAGCGGCACGGATGTCATGCGCGCCTTCATCGAGCCGGTGTCGAGACGGGAAATATCGAGAACCGCGCCGAGAATGGTTTCGACCGATTCCAGCGCCGAATCGATATTGTGGACGAGATCGCTTTCTCCCGATGCGCCAAGCCGTTCGACCAGCGAGGAAGAATAGAGGCGGGCGGCATTCAGCGGCTGGAGAATATCGTGGCCAGCGGCGGCGAAAAACCGTGTCTTGCCGATATTCGCCTCGTCGGCGGATGCCCTCGCTTCCGCCAGTTCGCGGTTGACGCGGGTAAGCTCCACGGTTCGCTCCGCCACGCGCTGCTCCAGCGTCTCGTTTGCCTGTTTCAGCGCCTGATCGCTCGCCACACGCTGGGTAATATCGGTGAAGGTGGCGACGATGCCCTTGTCCGGCATGGTGTTGGAGCGCACTTCGATGATGCGCTCGCCGCCCGCCAGCACCAGCGAGAAGGGCAGGTCCATGGTCAGGAAGCTGGTAATCAGCTCGTTCGTGTCGCCGTCAGGCATGTCGCCGCGTTCCTGCAGCATCGAAACGATATCCGTCAGCGGTACGCCGACCTGCCCGAATTGCTCGGGCAAATCTAGCAGCGTGCGGAAGCGCCGGTTCCAGATGGTCAGCTGCTGCGAACTGTCGAAAACCGCAATGCCCTGATCCATCTGGGCGAGCGCGGTCTGCAGCATGTCCTGATTATATTGCAGGGCCTCGCTTGCCTGATCGAGCAGCCATGCCGTGTCCGCGCTGGTATCTTCCGCCTTCTGAAGAATAATCGAAAGCACCAGGCGGGCGGAGGAGGAGCCGATGGCGCTGCCCAGCAACTGTTCGGAGAAATGGATCAACGCCATGTCCGCCGGCTGGTCGTCATTGAGCTTCCTGCCCGCCGTCTTTTCATAGGTCGCGAGTGACCGCAGCATGCGCTCCTCGCCGAGATAACGGGCGACCGCGCTTTTGAGGTCGCCGACGCTGACACGGGTTTTCCAGCCGCGTGTCGCAAATTGCGATTTCGAGTGGCGCTTGACGAAGATGCCGGACTGGATGCGCTCCACCGGCCTCGGATTGCGCGAAAGCGAGCCGAGCACGAAAGCAAGGCTGTTGACGAGCAGGCTGAGAATGACCGCATTCACGAACGGATCGGCTTCAGGCCCGTTGAACACCGTGCTGCCGGAAAACAGGAAGCCGAGAATATTCGCCGCGACCTCGGAATTATCCGGCCCACCGAAGCTTGGCAGGAACAGCAGATAGGCCCAGACGAAAAAGCCGGAACTCAGCCCGGCTATTGCGCCGCGCGCATTGGCGCGCCGCCAGAAAAGCCCGCCGAACAAGGCAGGGGCCATCTGGGCAATGGCGGCGAATGCGAGAAGGCCGATGGAGGCGAGGCCCGTGGCGCTGTCGGCGGCACGATAATAGCCATAGCCCAGAAGCAGCACCGCAAAGATTGCCGTTCTGCGGATGTTGAGCAGCGTCTTGGCGAAGTCGTCCCGATGCGGAGAACGGTTCAGCAGCTTCTGCCGCAGGAAGATCGGCATGACGATGTCGTTGGAAATCATGATCGATAGCGCCACCGAGGCGACGATCACCATCGCGGTCGCCGCCGAAAATCCGCCGATGAAGGTGATCAGCGACACGACCGGCATTTGGTGATTGAGCGGCAATTGCAGCACGTAGAGGTCGGCATCGCCATTGGCGCCGAGCGTCAGAATGCCGGCCAGCGCAATCGGCAGCACGAAGATGTTGATCGCGATGAGATAAAGCGGCAGCAGGAACCCCGCCATGCGCAGCTCCTGCGGCGTGCGGTTTTCAACCACGGTGACGTGGAACTGGCGCGGCAGCAGGATGATGGCGAAGCCGGAAAGCAGCGTCATCACGATCCAGCGGCTGACGGGCGTGTGATAGGATATGGCCCGCATGGCCTGTTCGTTATCGGAGGCGAGCTGCCATAGGTGCACGGGACCGTCGAAGAGCACGAAGAGCACATAAAAGCCGACGGTGCACATGGCGACGAGCTTGACCAGCGATTCCATCGAGATCGCCAGAATGAGCCCGTCCTGATGTTCGGTGGCATCGGTGTGGCGGGTGCCGAACATGACGGCAAACCCCGCCATGACGATGGTGACGACCAGCGGCAGATCGAGGAAATAAAGATTACCGCTGCCAATGCCGTAATCGCCAGGATCGACCATCGTCGCCACCGAGCTGGAAACGGCTTTCAGCTGCAGAGCGATATAGGGAATGGCGCCGACGAGAGCGATGATGGCGACGATCATCGCCACGGTTGAGTTCTTGCCGTAACGGGCGGCAATGAAATCCGCAACGGACGTCAGCTTTTCCGTTTTCGCCAGTTCGACGATACGGCGGATGATCGGCATGCCGATGGTGAAGGCAAGGATCGGACCGGTATAGATGCCGAGAAATTCCAGCCCCCTGTCTGCCGCAAGCCCCACACCGCCGAAATAGGTCCAGGAGGTACAATAGATCGCCAGGCTGAGCGCATAGACGAACGGACGCCCCTTGTTCGGAGCGTTTCTTTTGCGGCTCTTCCTGTCCCCATAGCTTGCAACCGCAAACAGCAGCAGGACATAAGCGAAGGCCGAACCGAATATGATCCACCCAGGAAGCACGCATCCTCCCCATGCAAGAATTCCCTGATATCAAGCATAGGCGAATTCCACGCCGTTGAGAATGAGCGCGGTCTGAGCATAAAGTTCAAGGTGAGCGTGCAAAAAAGCTAATAAATGCAATCCCGCGGATTCCAAATGAAGCCCGGACCCTATATGGTTCGACCCGTAGGGACAGTCACATAGCTTCAGCTCGCGAAGCAGGAGAGAGGGACAATCTGAATGCTTAACGAATTTAAAACCTTCATTGCCCGCGGCAATGTCATGGATCTGGCCGTGGGTGTTATTATCGGTGCGGCTTTCAGCAAGATCGTCGACTCCGTCGTCAACGATCTCATCATGCCGATTGTCGGCGCCATCTTCGGCGGGTTCGATTTTTCGAACTACTTCCTGCCGCTGAGCTCCAGCGTCAACGCCACGTCGCTCGCCGCCGCACGCGATCAGGGCGCCGTCTTCGCCTACGGCAATTTTCTGACGGTTCTCATCAACTTCCTTATCCTGGCCTGGATCATTTTCCTGATGGTCAAGGGCGTCAACAAGCTTCGTGATTCCGTTGAGCGCAAGAAGGTCGAGGAAAAGCCGGAAGCAGCACCGCCGCCGGAAGACGTCAAGCTCCTCACCGAAATCCGCGATCTGCTGAAGACGCGTTGATTGCCGCCATCGTCCCCGGCCTGATGTGCCGGCCCATGAGGCCGGCGATCTCCTGCCGGGGATGACCCATAAAGAAAATCCATGATCGCCTCACGGAATATCATGCACATGGCTGGTTCGATGCGATAAGAAGGCACCAAACGGAGTGTCTTTAATGTCCATTTTGAACAGTCTGAGTGCGCGCTCTCTGGCGGCTCCCGAGAGCGGCATTGTTGAAGTCGTGAATTATGCCCGGGGGCGGGACAATCTCCTGCCGCTGTGGGTCGGCGAAGGCGATCTGCCTAGCCCGGACTTCATCAATCAGGCCGCCATCGATGGGCTGAACAACGGCGAAACCTTCTATACCTGGCAGCGCGGCATTCCCGAATTGCGCCAGGCGCTGAGCCGTTATTATCAACGTCATTTCGCAGCATCGCTGCCGCCGGAACATTTTTACGCGACCGGTTCCGGCATGCAGGCCATCGTGCTTGCCGTGCAGGCGCTGACCTCGCCGGGCGACGAAATGGTCTATCTGTCTCCGACATGGCCGAATATCGTGGCTGCCATCGGCGTGGCGGGTGCGAAGGCGGTTCCGGTCGGTATCGATTTCCGCGACGGCCGTTGGGATCTCGATATCAACAGGCTGGAAAGCGCGATCACCGGCAAGACGAAGGCGCTTTTCATCAATACGCCCTCCAACCCGACCGGCTGGACGGCGACGCTCGACAATCTCCGCGACGTTCTGGCTCTCGCCCGCAAACACGATCTGTGGATCGTCGCCGACGAGATTTATGCGCTTTATCACTATTCCGGCAGCCGTGCGCCGTCCTTCCTTGACGTCATGGAGCCGGACGACAAGATCGTCTTCGCCAATTCCTTCTCGAAGAACTGGTCCATGACCGGCTGGCGCGTCGGCTGGCTTGTCGCCCCGCCGGCCATCGGTCAGGTGATCGAGAATCTCATTCAATATTCCACCTCAGGCGTGGCGCAATTCATGCAGCGCGGCGCTGTCGCCGCCCTCGATCACGGCGATGGTTTCGTCCGCGAAAATTACGAACGCGCTCTAACCTCCCGCGACATTCTCTGCGATGCGCTCATCGCGACGAACCGTGTGGAAACCCTGAAGCCCGACGGCGCCCTTTACGCCTTTCTCAAGATTGATGGCGTGACGGACAGCCGGGCGACGGCGCTCGATATCGTCGACAAGACCGGGGTTGGTCTTGCGCCCGGCACGGCCTTTGGCCCGGGAGGGGAATTGTTTCTCCGCGCCTGTTTCCTGCGCAACCCCAGGCAGATAGAAGACGCGGCCGAGCGGCTGGCATCCTATATCCTCGGCAGGTAAGCGTCGGCTTTCCGTTTAGTGGTTTCCCCTGCCGTGCCGGGATCGCGCTGCGGTAGGGAAATCGACAACAAAATCACAGCGAAGACCTAAAACTGCAACCCCACGGCGCAACCATCGACGTGGGGCATTTTCTGTGATATGCGCTCCTTGTTCCATTTATGAGAACATTTTCACTAATAGATAAAAAGCACTTCATTGCGCTAACCAATCGTAAGCCACCTTTTTAATGGGGCGGTGGATTGGCCGCGTAATCGCTGTGCAAGTAATCAATGATGAAGAATTATTGGCTTTGATGAGCTCAAGAAAAGCAAACAGGGAAGTAGTGTCATGGCTGTTCTGGTCACGGGTGGGGCCGGTTATATAGGAAGCCACATGGTGTGGGCTTTGCTCGATGCCGGGGAAGAGGTCGTTGTTGTCGACCGGCTTTCGACGGGGTCGCGCTGGGCAGTCGCGCCGGCGGCGCGTTTTTATCTGGGCGATGCGGCGGACCGCGCCCTGCTGGACCAGATTTTCGAAGAAAACCGATCGAGACCATTTTCCATTTCGCAGGCTCTGTCAGCGTTCCTGAATCGATCAGCCAGCCGCTCGAATATTACGAAAACAATACGGGCACGACCCGCGCCCTCGTCGCTGCGGCGGTCGCCCATGGCATCCGCAATTTCATCTTCTCCTCGACGGCCGCCGTCTATGGAAACCAGCCCTTTGATGGCCCGGTTCCTGAAACCGCGATCCTCAGCCCGGAAAACCCCTACGGCCTGTCGAAACTCGCCTCTGAAATCATGCTGCGCGATGTCGTGCAGGCGCATGATTTCAACTATGTGGCGCTGCGTTATTTCAACGTCGCCGGAGCCGACCCGCAGGGCCGCGCCGGGCCTTCGCCCACGGGCGTGGCAAACCTCATCAAAGTCGCCTGCGAAGCCGCAACCGGTCGCCGCGACCGGGTGGAAGTTTACGGAACGGACTACCCGACCGCCGATGGCACCGGCGTCCGCGACTATATTCATGTCAGCGACCTGATCGACGCCCATATGCTGGCCATGGCGCATCTGCGCGCCGGCGGCGGCACCCGCACGCTCAATTGCGGTTATGGCGTCGGTTATTCGGTTCTGGACGTCCTGCAGGCCGTGCAGCGGGAATCGGAACGCGATTTCCCGATCATCCATTGTCCGCGCCGCCCTGGCGATATTGCGACCATGGTGGCGGATTCATCGCGTATCCAGTCGGAACTGGGCTGGCGTCCCCGCTTCAACGATCTGGCGACAATCGTTCGCACCGCGCTTCAGTGGGAGGCCAAACGTCAGGCCCAGCAAAGCGACAGGATTCCGCCGGTGCGGCGCAAGCTGGCTGCAATAGGCTGAGCGGCCTACGCCTCACCGGACACGGTCTTTCTTGACGGACGCATAGAGCGCCGGCCGATCCGGTGGAGCGGCTGGGCTAAGCCAGCGATCCCGGTCGAAGAAACTGCGTGTCAGCTTCAACCCCGGCGATTGTTCGTTTGCGAGCAAAATCACGTTCAGGCGATGCGGCGCCGTCGGTTCCGGTTTTATGGAAACCGAAATACCGAAATGTTGTGCCTGATAGGGCTGCATCCGGCGTGCCGGCTCAAGCATGTCCGCCAGATCGGCCCAGCGTGTCTGTCCGATAATCATGGCGAGCGCTTCATCGAGCTTCGTCAGAACGGCCGCGCCGTCCGGTGTCTTGGGCGCAACGGCCTTCATCCGGATGGAGCGAATTTCTCCCGAGGCTTCCCCCCTGATTTCAAGAAAGAGCGATGCCCGCTCGGCCGGGTCCGATGCGTTTCCTGCCGCAAGATCGGCCATGCATTCGAAATTGCGGATGTTGACCGGGCTCGCGTGCCAGCCTCGCGGGTTGGAGAAACCTGCGGCGGTAAAGCGGTCGCAGAGCTCCTTGCCGGAAACAACGAAATCGCGGGCGAAAGATGCTCTGTCGCCCACTTGCTCGAACTTCAGCAGATGCGGCGGCAGAGAGACTTTTTGGACGGCGAGTTTCTGCCGCTTGACGGGCTTCATCTTCGGTGGCGTGGCGGATTGTATGGCGGGCGCCAGATTGAGATAGGCCAGCAGGCTTTTGAGGTGCTTCTTGTCATTGGCCAGCAGCACCGTCGCGCCTATGGCAAGGCAAACGGCCAGCACCGCAAACAGCAGCGCGCCATGGCTCACTCTCTTTTGCAAGCCTGCGTCCATCGCAAGACCTTAAGGGGCTGGCGGAAAAAGGCGTCAGCCGGTTCTGATATGGTTTTTCGGGCTGTCGGCAACCCGGTGAATATGTGGTGTGAGCGGTGGCTCTGAAAATCTTATGCAATTCACCGCCGAGGTTTCCGGCGGTGCACGGTCTCATTCGGCGTTATTTTTAGCGCCGTCCTGTCCGCCGGCGCTGCTCTCATCGTCCGCAACCGGAATGGCGTAGGAGCCGTTCAGCCAGCGGGCGAGATCGAGCGAGCGGCAGCGATCCGAACAGAAAGGATAGTCTTCGCGCGTCGAGGGCCGCCCGCATTCCGGGCATGGCTGGGATTTGCGAAGCGGGGTGACGTTTCCAGCGCCTTCGGTGGGGGACTTTGCCATGGCCTATCCTTCGAGCCAGCCCGAAGTCACCTCAAATCCTTCTCCGGAAAGAAGCGACATGGTTTCATAAAGCGGCAGGCCGACGACATTGGTATAGGAGCCGGTCAGTTTCTGCACGAAGGCGCCGGCAATGCCCTGGATGCCATAGGCTCCCGCCTTGCCGCGCCACTGGCCCGACGCGATATAAGCCTCGATCTCCCGCGTGGAGAGGCGCTTGAAGCGCACCTTGGTCTCCGCCACCTTCTGGCGGATCTTGCCGCCGGGGGTCACAAGGCAGATGCCGGTATAGACCCAATGGCTGCGTCCCGAGAGAAGATGCAGCGCCGCCGAGGCCTCTTCCGTATATTCGGCCTTGCCGACGATGCGGCGACCGACGGCGACCACCGTATCGGACCCCAGAACATAGGCGTCTTTCCACGTCTGTTCGCTTTTCAGCGCCACCTGCGCGGCTTCCGCCTTCTGCAGTGACAGACGACGGCAGAGCGTGCGCGGATGTTCGAGCTTGGCCGGCGTCTCGTCGATATCCATCGGCATCAGACGTGCCGGTTCGATACCGATCTGATGCAGCAGCTCCAGACGCCGCGGCGAGCCGGATGCCAGAACGAGCTTTTGTTTTGAATTGGTCATTGCGCTGCCCGGGCGTCCGATGCGGAAGGTGGATTACTTGAAGCGATAGGTGATGCGGCCCTTGGTGAGGTCGTAAGGCGTCATTTCGACCAGCACCTTGTCGCCGGCCAGAACGCGGATACGGTTCTTGCGCATGCGGCCCGCCGTGTGGGCGATGATTTCGTGGTCGTTCTCAAGCTTCACGCGGAATGTTGCGTTCGGCAGCAATTCGGTTACGATGCCCGGGAATTCAAGGACTTCTTCTTTTGTCATGTAAGGGTTTTCTTCCTGTTGATAGTGCCGGACATATCGAGTCCGGGAAAATTGCGCGGAAACTACACAATCCCGGCACATTTGTGAACCTCTAAAGCATCGGCTTGAAAATCGCGATTGATTTTAACAGGCCGAGGCAGTTTTCAGTCTTTTGAAAGCGTATCCGCCACCGGCTGCTGCCGCCTCGGCAGTCGTTCAGAGATCAGCTTTGCCAGATGGTCCCGCACCTCGCGATAGGCGTCGAGAATCTGCTCGCGCGTGCCTGTGATCACCGTCGGGTCCATGGTCGGCCAATAGACCACGTCGAGCGAATTCGAGCGGGTCAGCTCCAAGGCTGCGTGGTGGGCTTCCGGCGTCAATGTAATGATCAGATCGAAAAAATCATCCTCGATCTCGTCCAGAGTGCGCGGTTTGTGCTTGCCGAGCGAAAAACCCTGTTCCTCCAGCACCGCATCCACGAATGGATCGCGCTCGCCGGCCCGCACCCCGGCGGACTGGATGTAGATGCCGGGCGCCACCAGCCGTTTGGCGATGACCTCCGCCATGGGGGAACGGATGGAGTTCATGCCGCACATGAAGAGGACCGATTTGGGCGCTCGTCCCTCGTTTGGCGCTGCGGCAGGATCGATCATCTCTAACCCCGCCAATAAAGCACGCAGACAAGGGTGAAGAGGCGGCGCGCCGTGTCGAAATCTATCCTGATCTTGCCCGAAAGCCGGTCCATCAGCGTCTGCGAGCCATCATTGTGAATGCCGCGCCGGCCCATGTCGATCGCCTCGATCTGGCTCGGCGTAGAGGAGCGGATCGCTTCGTAATAGCTTTCGCAGATCAGGAAATAATCCTTGATGATGCGGCGGAACGGCGTCAGCGACAGAATGTGGGTCGCGACATCCTTCTCGTCTTCGGTGCGGATCGAAAAAACCAGCTTGGCATCGACCAGCGATATATGCAGCCGATAGGGGCCGCCATCATGGCCGAAAGGTTCGAAGCTGTTTTCTTCGATCAGGTCGAAAATGGCGACGGCGCGTTCATGCTCAACGTCGGGCGTGGACCGGCCGATGCTGTCGTCCAGTACCACGTCGCAAAGCCGGAAATCGCCTGAAGCCATCGCTTAACTTTCCGGATTGAGGCGAATGGAGACGGAACGCGCATGCGCGTCCAGTCCCTCGGACCGGGCAAGGGTGATGGCCGCGGGTGCAAGCTGTCGCAACTGCTCCGGCCCAAGCCGCAGGATCGAGGTGCGCTTGACGAAATCCAGCACCGAGAGGCCAGAGGAGAAGCGCGCCGACCGGGCCGTCGGAAGCACGTGGTTGGAGCCGCCGACATAATCGCCGATCACTTCCGGCGTATGGCGTCCGACGAAGATCGCGCCCGCATTGCGGATATGCGCCATCAGGGCATCCGGGTCATCGACGGCAAGTTCCAGATGCTCGGCGGCGATGCGGTTGGCGAGCGGAATGGCGTCGGTGAGCTTTTCGACCAGAATGACCGCGCCGAAATCGGCCCAGCTTGCCGCCGCCGTCTCGGAGCGTGACAGGCGCTTCAACTGTCGCTCGACAGCGGCTTCAACGGCCTTGCCGAGTTCGGCATTGTCGGTGATGAGGATGGATTGCGCGCCGCGATCATGCTCCGCCTGCGCCAGAAGATCGGCGGCAAGCCAGTCGGGATCATTGTCCCTGTCGGCAATGACAAGCACTTCGGAGGGACCGGCGATCATGTCGATGCCGACGGTGCCGAAGACCTGGCGTTTTGCGGCCGCCACATAGGCATTGCCGGGACCGACGATCTTGGCGACCGGTGCGATGGTTTCCGTGCCATAGGCAAGTGCGGCGACGGCCTGTGCGCCGCCGATGCGATAGATTTCTTCGACGCCCGCAATACGCGCCGCAGCCAGCACCGCCGGATTGACCGCGCCGCCATTGGCCGGCACGACCATGACGATGCGCTCCACACCGGCGACCCTGGCAGGCACGGCGTTCATCAGCACCGAGCTTGGATAGCTCGCCGTGCCGCCGGGCACATAAAGGCCCACAGCTTCGATGGCGGTCCAGCGCGAGCCGAGGCCCACGCCGATATCGTCCTCGTAAATATCATCCTTCGGCATCTGCCGCGCATGGTGTTTTTCGATACGCCGGGCAGCAAGTTCAAGCGCCTCGATGACGCTCTTGTCGACGGCGGCAAAGGCCGCATCGATCTCGTCCGCCGTGACACGCATCGAGACCTTGGTGAAATCGATACCGTCGAATTTCTGGGAATAATGGGCAAGGGCCGCATCGCCGCGATGGCGGACATCGTTGATGATGTCGCGAACGGTTGCGTTGACGTCTTCGGAAACTTCTCTCTTGGTTGTCAGGAAGGCCGCGAATTTCTGTTCGAAATCCGCCGACGCCTGCTCCAGCCAGATTGCCACGCCATTACCCTTTCATTGTCCCCGCGGGCGATCCCGCGAGGTGCACGAACTTACCGCAGAAAAATTGCGGCTCTGGTATGTGGCATAAATCGAAACGGTGACGAAAGGCAACCGTTGCAATGGCGCGGTGTGCCTATTCGCTGTCTGGATGGTGCGGTTTGGCAGCGGTTTCCCAGGCGCCGCTCACATCGGTCAATTGCGCCTCGATGCATTCGACATCGAGCGCGATGGCGCCGCCGCCCGAAAGCGTCAATTCCACGGCTCCATCAGGTCCTTCGCCGTTCTGCACAAAGCGGATGGCAAGAAGCGACAGCACCTGTTCCCTGTCGGCGCGGTTGATGCCGTGCGAGCGGACGGCCGAGACACGTTTCAGGAAAACGACGCTGCGGCAGCGTTCCGGCGGCAGGTTCTTTTTGTCAGTGCTTTCCCAGACGAAACGGTTGGCGGAAAGCGTGAATTGGCCGTGCTTCGGCTCGAAGGCAACATCCTTCAGCTTGAAGACACTGTCCTGCATATGCGTCGAGATGACGGAGAGATCTTCAGTATCCAGCGCGAGCAATTTCAGGCCGCTCATCTTTTTCTTCCTTCTTCTGCGGTGCGGACCGCTATTTCCATGACTTACATTGGAAATAGGCAGTCCGGGCCCACTCTGCAACGGGTAGAAAACGGATGAGCGGCAAAGACAGGATCAATCGCTGACGCGTTCGACCAGCGCACCGCAGCGGGTGAGCTTTTCCTCGAGGCGTTCGAAGCCGCGATCGAGGTGGTAGACGCGCGACACCATGGTCTCGCCTTCCGCCACGAGGCCGGCAATGACCAGCGACACGGAAGCGCGCAGATCGGTGGCCATGACAGGCGCACCCTTCAGGCGGGAGACGCCCTCGATGCGGGCCATCTGGCCGGAAAGCGAAATCTTCGCGCCGAGACGGGCGAGTTCCTGCACATGCATGAAGCGGTTTTCAAAGATGGTTTCGGTGATATGCGAAACACCCTGCGAACGGGTCATCAGCGCCATGAACTGCGCCTGCAGGTCGGTGGGGAAGCCGGGGAAGGGCTCGGTGACGATATCGACCGGCTGGATGCCGTTGCCGTTGCGCACGACGCGAAGGCCTGTCTCCGTCTCGCTGATCGTGGCGCCTGCAAGCCTCAGCGTGTCGAGCGCGTTGTCAAGCAGCGCTGCGCGCGTGCCTTCCAGCACCACATCACCGCCGGTCATTGCCACCGCCATGGCATAGGTGCCGGTCTCGATACGATCCGGCAGAACGCGGTGGCGCGCGCCGGAAAGCGAGGTGACGCCTTCGATGGTGATGGTGGAGGTGCCGGCGCCTTCGATCTTCGCGCCCATGGCGATCAGGCATTGCGCCAGATCCACCACTTCCGGTTCGCGGGCGGCATTGTGGATGACGGTGGTGCCGCGGGCAAGGCTTGCGGCCATCAGCATCACATGCGTCGCGCCGACGGAAACTTTCGGGAAGGTGTAAACCGCGCCGATCAGGCCGCCCTTGGGCGCTGTGGCGTTGATGTAGCCGCCATCGATCTCCATCGTTGCGCCGAGCGCCTCGAGGCCCTCGATGAACAGGTCGACCGGGCGCGTGCCGATGGCGCAGCCGCCGGGCAGGGAAACGCGGGCGCGGCCCTCACGCGCCAGAAGCGGGCCGATGACCCAGAAGCTTGCGCGCATCTTGGAAACCAGCTCGTAAGGTGCGGTGGTATCGACAATGGTGCGGCAGGTGAAGTGCACGGTGCGGGAATAGGCTTCGCCCTGGCTTTCGCGGCGGCCATTGACGGAAATATCGACGCCGTGATTGCCGAGAATGCGGATGAGCTGCTCCACGTCCGCCAGATGCGGCACGTTTTCGAGCGTCAGCGTGTCGCTGGTCAGAAGCGATGCGATCATCAACGGCAAGGCGGCGTTTTTCGCGCCGGAGATGGGAATGATGCCGTTTAGCTTGTTGCCACCCGTAATTCTGATGCGATCCATGCGTCCCTACGGGCCTGTGCCCGCCTTTCTTTATCGTGCCTTGCGGAAAGGCGCGTCCTTAGACGAATTTCCGCGGCGTTTCAATTTATGCTTGGTGAATTCTCTATGAGGATGATTCGTCCGTTTTTGCGGCAGGCAGGCCAATCGTCTCGTCCTCTTCGCCGGCACGGCGCGCGCGAACCTGCTGTTTGCGCTTTAAAAGATTTTCACGAAGCTTTTTGGCCGCCCGCGCTTTGCGCTCCGCCTCGCGCTGCCGCGCCTTTTCGCCGGGGCCCGCCTGCGGCTTGCCATCGGCCACCGGGGCGGATGCTTCCGCGGAAGCGCCGGCGGAAACCGCTGCCTTTGCCTGTTTGTCATGATGTTCGTTCATAGATTCAGCAATATCTGAAAAATGTATTTTTCAACAGGGGGCACGCTTTTTTGCCCCGCTTGATGAAGAATATCGTTTTGCGACTTGCGCTCGTCAAAAACCTATGGCAATAGGCCGCCACGCTTGATGCTGAAGCAAACGCTTCGGCACCGGATGCTGCTATAGCTCAGGGGTAGAGCACTCCCTTGGTAAGGGAGAGGCCGAGAGTTCAAATCTCTCTAGCAGCACCATTTTTTCCCAAAATATATCAATTCGTTAGCCAAAATTGGCGTTCTTTTTCTGCCGACCCGAAACGCCGCGACGCGACAGAACAAGTCGTGAATACTCGTCGAAATCCGTGCAGTATGTTCCTGTCCCGTTCTGCTCTAGGTGGGATATTGATGTCGTTAGCTTGGCAGGATAGCAGGGTCGATGCCTCGGACCACGTAGGGACGGGACGCGCGGGTCAGTCAGACTAGGCTCGTGATGGATAGAGGACTATGGCTGGTTGTGCCCCAAGCCGGGCCGCTGATTTTGAACGAAATCAGCGGCTTGTTGCGCTGTTGGACACGCCGCTTTTCCATGTGCTTATTATGGTTTTTCAAAAAGTGTCCAACACCATTTTAATGGTCTCCCACTTCCGATGCAGTTACGCCACGCATCTATTCGGTGGATAAGTCGCAAGCGTTAACGCGAATGTACATAAGCCGCCTAAAATTCAAATTGACCATGCGCGGGCCTTCGGCGCTGATAGCTCCAGTTCACAAAAATGGAGCAGCCCGTGTCTACGAATAAGCACATCGACAATCTCAACAGCTTGCGCGAACAACTAGTCGAACTGCGACGAGCCCGTGCCGAGTACGGAGTGAAAAACGATCCCGAGAATGCCGCACTGCATATCGCGGAAGTTCAGAAGCAGATTGACGCTCTGGATAAAGCTATCGAGGATGAAGCGGCGCTTTTGCCCGCTAAGGTCACCGTCAAAAAGATAAAATTATAAGAGACCGGCTCGTGGGTGGCACCGCGAGCCGCGCACTTCGTCCTGCTTTATGTGGCAGTAAAATTTATTCACCCCGAGAAACACGCCTACAACATCAAGCACTTGGGGCGCCTTATTTCTTAGAACATTTGGTGTTTTTGTTCTTCCTCATGAAGGGCGGCGCGTTGACTCCCTTGTTCACTTCGCATTGACTCAATATTGTTTTGAGATCGATATTTTGAGTACGTACTATGCCAGAACCGATAGCTGTATACGGTCTCAATCGAGTGATTTTCGACAATTCGATCTCTTTGAGCGACAATATCATACTCGATCAAGGAAGATGGTCTCTGGTGGCGCTGGTTGAGGCGATTGATCGCTTGTATTCGATACTAGCTGGGGACAGGTTGCTCAGCAATATGTACGTTGATCCCCAAATCGCAGACATGCTCCACGTCATTACCCATCACCATGGGCTGGCTGCATCCATCCTTCTAAACACTACGCCGCGAGGCAACAAGGAAACCAAAACGATCTATGATGCGAGGATCAGGCGACATCAGTACATTCAGTCCCGGCTAGGCGGCGTCCAGTTTCCTACTTTGCAAAACAGGAAGCTCCGAAATATCTTGACGCATATGGAGGATCATTTGGCTCAAGAGCTTCAGCGGCCAAATACCGCTTGGGCAATTGACATGGCCATATTAAGCGAAGACCAATTTGTAATAGAAAAGAGACCCGGAACCCTCATAGAATATTGCCGGACCTATGTCGCGAGAACTAACACGATACGCCATTTAGGCTATACAATTTCCCTCACCGATCTGCGTGAGGAAGCATCAAAGTTCTTGTACATGGTATGGGGAATGTCCCAAAAGCCGCCGCCTGAGCGACCGGAAATCCGCTACAACTTCATTGAAGGGTTTTGGGAAAAGCACTACGAAAACCTGCCATCGCCCGGTTAAGCTGCCGTTTATTTTGGGAAAAATTAGCGGTGCGTGAACTAGTTTGACACCATGCAAATGTTCAGTTTTCACCGAAACGTTCAACGCTTGACTCTCTCCTAAAATAAGAACATTCACAGAACAAAAGAGAGCAAAGAGACATGTCTGACGCTGAGAAAATCATCGTGGTGCAGTTTAAGCAGGCTCGCGGTGGCATTGCGCCGGGTGATATGCGGCCCGCCACGAGCGCAGCATCCGCTGAAAAAATGGCGAGCGCCATGGCACCGCGTCACATCGGCGTAGCGGCAAATGGAAAACCGCGCCCCTTGCGAAGCGCGGTTTCCATATCCGAATATTCTGTTGCTGCCAGAGCGGGACGAAACCGCCCGTAGCCATCGGGCGCCGCTTACTGACGGAATAGCGACAGGATATTTTCGGAGCTGGTATTGGCGATGGAGAGCGACTGGATGCCCAGCTGCTGCTGTGTCTGCAATGCCTTGAGGCGGGTCGATTCTTCGTTCATATCCGCATCCACAAGGCGACCGATGCCGCTGTCGATGGAGTCGGTGAGCTTGGAGATGAAATCTTCCTGCAGGCCGATGCGCATCTTGATGGAGCCGAGGGCGGAGGAGGCGCTGCTGAGCGACTGAAACGCGGTTTCAACGTCGGTGAGAAGATTGCCGATCGTGTAGGTCGGCGGCGTTGCACTATCGAAAAGTTTGAGATCGATGTCCCATACGGAAATGCCCGAGGCTACGCCGGCCTCTCCGATGATGCCTTTCGTGGTGTCGACCGTTGCCGGCGTGCCGGTCAGTCCAAAAATCACATTGGGTGTTTCTGTCGCGGTCGTCGTATCGATAAGCGTATAGTCGGTTTTCGTAACGTTGACGGAACCGCTGCCGTCACGGACAAAGCCGGAAACGACGGTCTTTGCGCCGGTACCCAGCAACCAGTTTTCACCGCTGAAAGACGCGCCCTGCGCAATCGATTCCAGCTGCTTTTTCAGCTGGTCGATTTCTTCCTGGATCTTCGTCTTGTCGACGCCCTCTTCGGTTGCCGCAACGATTTTCGATTTGATTTCTTTCACGACTTCGACGGCGCTTTCCATTGCAGAATAAGCGACATCGATCTTCGCCGCGCCGAGTCCCAGTGCATCCTGAACCGCGGAAAGGGCCATATTGTCCGAACGCATGGTGGTCGCGATCGACCAGTAAGCGGCGTTGTCGGAAGCCGTTTTAACGCGCAGCCCGGAAGAAACTCTGGATTGGGTGTCTTCGAGCTGGCCGCTGATCGCACGCAGGGTCTGAAGCGCCGACATGGCGGCGGTGTTTGTCAGAATACTTGTCATAATTGCCCCTCTGAGCTGGCTAAATGGGAAGGGACATTCCGGGATCGCCGGAAACGACAACGCGGCGTGATGCCTGTTAACCTCTTTTTCGTCTTGGTTAACGAGTCGTTTCGATGGCTTGATTTAGCGGTGATTTGGTTAATGAAGTCTTAATCAAGAAATTCATGAATTTTGCAGTCAATTGCACAAACAAAAACCGCGCCTTTCGGCGCGGTTGATTTTTTCGCTTTCGGTCTTCGATTAACGGAAGAGCGACAGGATGCTTTCGGAGTTGCTGTTGGCGATCGAGAGAGCCTGAACGCCGAGCTGCTGCTGGGTCTGCAGGGCCTTGAGGCGGGTGGACTCTTCGTTCATGTCGGCGTCCACGAGGCGGCCGATGCCCTTGTCGATGGAGTCGGACAGCTTGGAAGCGAAGTCTTCCTGCAGGCCGATACGCATGGAGAGCGAGCCGAGCTTGGCTGCGGCGCTCGTCATTGCCTTCAGGGAGTTTTCAACCAGCGTCAGTGCTTCGGCCATGTTGGTGGCGCGGTCTGCGGCTGCATACTGGGTGATGTCCAGTGTGTAGACGGACTGGGCGGCGACGGTCGTGAACGTTCCGGTCGTGCCGAGAATGCCGGTCGTATCGGGAACGCCTGCGGAGTCGACCGAACCGAAAAGAGTGTTGCCGGTAGCGGTGCTGTCGAGGGCGTATTTCGTGGTCGTGACGTTAACCGCACCGCCGGTGGAGCGAACGAAGCCAGCAACGACCGACTTGTCCGGGTCCGTGCCGGGCGTGGTAGCGCCGAGGGTCGAAGCGCCTACGAGCCAGTTTTCGCCGTAGAAGGATGCGCCCTGTGCGATCGATACGAGCTGGTTCTGCAGCTGATCGATTTCTTCCTGAACCTTGGTGCGGTCGACGCCTTCTTCAGTTGCCGTGACCAGCTTTGCCTTGATTTCCTTAACGACTTCGATTGCCGATTCCATACCGGCAGAAGCGGTGTCTACCTTGGCAGCGCCGAGGCCGAGAGCGTCGGAAACCGAGGAAAGCGCCATGTTGTCGGAGCGCATGGTGGTCGCGATCGACCAGTAGGCAGCATTGTCAGCAGCTTCGCCAACGCGGAGGCCGGAAGAAACGCGTGCCTGGGTGGATTCCATGTTCTGGCCGATGGTGCGCAGAGTCTGGAGCGCAGACATTGCTGCGACATTGGTAATAATGCTCGTCATAGTAGTGTGCCCCTTGAATGGCTGATTAAAGAAGGGACATTCCGGTTTCACCGGGAACGGCGCACAGCATCATGCCTGCTAACTGGCTGATTTTTAACGTTAGCTCGCCGTTTCGATGAGCTTAGGTAACGCCAGTTTGGTTAATGAATTGATAAGCGGGAAAAGAAAATCAGCATTATGAAAATTCAAAATTACAACTCTCGCGCGTGCGCGCGCGTATCCCGAAATATTTAAAAAAAAGATAAGGCCGCATCCTTATTCGGGATGCGGCCTGTCTGGTGCATTCGGTTCGATTCAGCCTATCGAACCTTTATGCTTTCTGCCCGGATATGCATTTGGTCAGCCCCCGAATGCATGTGGGAAGAAAATGGGTCCCCCAGCCCCGAAGGGCTATGAGAAGTTCAGCTCTTAGCGGAAGAGCGACAGGATGTTCTGCGAGTCGCTGTTGGCGATCGACAGAGCCTGGATTGCCAGCTGCTGCTGCGTCTGCAGAGCCTTCAGCTTGGTGGACTCTTCGTTCATGTCGGCGTCGACGAGGCGGCCAACACCCTTTTCGATGGAGTCGGACAGCTTGTCGGCGAAGTCGGTCTGCAGGTCGATACGTGCAGACAGCGAGCCGAGCTTGGCGCCGGCGCTGGTCATCTTCGTCAGGGCCGTTTCAACGGAGTAAAGAGCGTTGTCCAGGTCATCGGTGCCGACGTTGAGGTCGAGAACGGAAATCTGGGTGTAGGTCTTGGCGCCGACGGTGGTGGTTGCACCGGTAGCGTTCAGGATACCGGAGTTTGCATCGATCGTGCCCGGCGTCGCTTCGGTGTAGAGCATGGACGATGCATCCAGCGCGTAGTCCGTCGTCTTGACGCTGACATTGCCGTTGTCGTCACGGACGAAGCCGGATACGACCGTCTTGGTGGCGTTGGCGGTGGAAACGAGCCAGTTTTCACCGTTGAACGAAGCGCCCGTGCCGATCGACTTCAGCTGATCGAGAAGCTGGGTAACTTCTTCCTGAATCTTGGTCTTGTCGACGCCTTCTTCCTTTGCGGCAACGACCTTGGCCTTGATCTGGGTAACAACATCGATAGCGGCTTCCATACCGGCAGATGCGGTGTCAACCTTGGCAGCGCCCATGCCCAGTGCGTCAGATACTGCGCCGAGAGCCTTGTTGTCGGAACGCATGGTGGTCGCGATCGACCAGTAAGCAGCGTTGTCCGAAGCCGAACCAACCTTCAGGCCGGAAGAAATGCGGTCCTGCGTGGTCGACAGGTCGGAAGCGATGGAACGCAGGGTCGAGAGAGCGGCCATTGCGTTGGTGTTGGTGAGAATGCTTGCCATAATAAATGTGTCCCTTGTTTTTACGAGATACTGGAGTGGGGACATACCGGGTTTGGTATTACCGGTCGCAACGTTTCGGCTTCATGCCACTCGGTTCGGAAATGCTTAGTTTCAGAAACCAAACCCGCTGCGTGTAGAAAGAAATTCGCAGCGAAAAATTGCCCAATTATTAATTTGGAGGCCAAGAAATATTGGAAAATACTTATGGTTACTTTTTGATTTAGTTAAATGGTAATTTTTTTATTTAAAAAGATAGTTACCAAGTCGCCAGAAAAACTGGTAACCAAAGCGTAAAAACGCGCAAAACCCGCGCACCTGGGCACGCGGGGTTAAAAAACAGGGTTAACGGGTGTCAATCAGGCACAGAGGCCGTCAGTTGAACGATCTGACGAGACTGCCGACCAGCAGGTTCCAGCCGTCGATCAGCACGAAGAACAGGATCTTGAACGGCAGCGAAATCGAGGTGGGCGGCAGCATCATCATGCCCATCGCCATGGTGATGGTGGCGACGATCAGATCGATGACCAGAAACGGCAGGATGATGAGAAAACCGATCTCGAAACCGCGCCGGATTTCCGACAGCATGAAGGCCGGAACGAGCACGCGGTAATCGACGACATTGTCGGTCATCACTTCCTGGCCGCGCTCGCGGGCGATATCCACGAAAAGCTTCAGATCCCTGTCACGCGTATTGGCGTTCATGAAGGTGCGGAAGGGCTCGGCGATGCGCTGCACGGCCTGCTGTTCGTTGATCTGGTTCTGCAGAAGCGGCTGCACGCCGTCGGTCCAGGCTTTGTCGAAGGTCGGCGACATGACGTAGAAGGTCATAAACATCGCCATCGACAGCAGGATCATGTTGGACGGGGTCGAAGCCAGTCCCATGCCGGAGCGCAGGATCGAAAAGGCGATCACGAAGCGCGGAAAGCTCGTGACCATGATCAGGATGCCCGGCGCGACCGAGAGAACCGTCAGCAGGCCGAAGGTGCGGATGATCCATGCCGCGACGGAGCCGTCTATCTGCGTGTTGAACAGATCGGACGGAAATTGCTGGGCACTGGCAAGACCCGGCAAGGCAAGGAGGACGGCGATGGTTACAAGAAATCGAATCATTCGATGACAAAGGTCCGGAACATGACCTTGGATACGCGCCCTTGAGAGCGCAGGTCAACTCGTTCCTGAATGTCATCCTTAAGATATTGAAAGCCGCGCGGCCCTTCCAGCTGCTGAAGGGAAACGGTGCGGACATAGGCCATGATGTCCTGGTGGATATCTTCCGCCAGACCCACCTCGACCGGCCCCTTGAACATCAGCGCCACTTCCAGCCGCACCCAGTTCGTCGAGGGATAGGCGAGGTTGGTGGTGATGGGATCGAGCTGGACGATGCCGTTCGCCTCGGCCGAGATTTTCTCGATACCCTCTTCCTTTTTTTCGCCGTGTCCGCCGGCGGCAGCCGGGGCATGCGCCTCCGCGCCGGCGATCTTCGGCGCGATCATGCCGCCCACCAGCCAGCCGCCGCCCGCGCCGAGCAGCGTGAGGATCGCAACGCCTGCGATGGTCATGACCAGAGGGGAGGATTTTTTCTTGCCCTCAGCCTGTTCGTTTTCCATGGGTCAGTCCCGTTCCCGTGTGCCGAGGTCAGAGCGGCGAGAACAGGTCGACGACCTGTTGCCCGACCGGGGGCTGCTGCACTTCCGTCAGACGTCCGCGACCGCCATAGGAGATGCGCGCTTCGGCGATGCGCTCGTAGGAGATCATGTTCTGCGCATCCACATCCTGCGGCCTGACGATACCGCCGACATTGAGGATGCGGATTTCGTGGTTCACGCGCACTTCCTGCGAACCGCTGATGATGAGGTTGCCGTTTTCCAGAATGCCGGTCACCACGGCGGCCACCAACAGCGTCAGCTTTTCAGAACGCTTGGTCTTGCCCTTTGCCTGGGTGTCGGTGTCGGAACCGTAATTGATGCTGGAATCGGCCTTCGGGTTCCAGCCGAACACCTGCGCATCCGCCTTCCAATTCAAACCGCTGGAATTGGTGCGATTGCGCTCGGTCTCGTTGTCGAAATCGGCCTTGTCGTTGATCTGGATGTTGACGGTCAGGATGTCGCCGATGTTGAGCGCGCGCAGATCTTTGAACAGGGCGCCCTGGCTGTCGCTCCACAGCGAATAGCCGCTCGCCATGTGCTTCGGCTGCTTCGGATACATGCCCATTTGCGGCGTCTGGCTGAATTGCAGGCCGCTGCCGATCGGGCTCATCGCGGGTGCGTTGCCGATTTCCTTCAGGGTCTGGTTGTTCTGGCAGCCGGCAAGCAAAGCGAGCGGCAGGAGGAGGGCCGGAAGACGACGCGTGCTCATGAAGGATCCTTCGAAGTGTTTTTATCGGTTGCCTGCGACATGATGCCGGCGACGACAGCGGCCTTCTGCGCATCCATCTCGCTGAGGATGAGGCCCGATTGGCGCGGCGGCAGCTGCATGATGATGGCGGCCGCTATTTCCACATGCATCTTTTCGAGCTGGGGTGCGGCGGCATCGGCCTTCATCGTCTTGTAGATATCGACGAGATTGCTTTTCGCCTGATTGAGGAAGTGTTCGCGGCGGGCCAGCCAGTCCTCATATTCCGCCTTGCGGTCTTCCAGCACGGCAATGCGCTCGTTGACGTCGGACTGCAGCTTTTCCAGCTCCTGCTTTTGCAGCAGATAGCGCTGGTCGCGGGCCGCATCGGCGATGTTGGTGCAGAATTTCTGGATTTCATCCTGCGTGCTGAGTTCCGAAACCACGTTCTGCTGGCTTTCGGCGCCAGCGGCGGGAAGCAGGAAAAGCAGCGAGGCGACGGCCGCGAAGCGGACAAGGCCATTCGGGAAAGCGTTGTTCTTCCGAGTTTCCATCATTGCAGCACAAGCTCCGCCTGAAGGGCGCCGGCGGATTTGATGCCTTGCAGAATGGCGATGATACCGTCCGCCTTGAGCCCGATGCTGTTGAGACCGGCAACCAGCGTGCGAA
Source organism: Agrobacterium sp. LY4 (assembly GCF_001526585.1). Lineage (NCBI taxonomy): Bacteria > Pseudomonadati > Pseudomonadota > Alphaproteobacteria > Hyphomicrobiales > Rhizobiaceae > Agrobacterium > Agrobacterium sp. LY4. The sequence goes on from NZ_ASYA01000001.1 coordinate 475,108, forward strand.
GGTCAGGCCCTTCGACGATGGCGACCTTGCTGCCTTCCTGCAATGCCATGATATCCGTCTGCGGCTGCACGGCCGTCTGGCCGCGCGAGAAGGGCGCCGGCTGGATGACCTGCGGCGATTCCGTCACCTGCACGGTCAGCGTTCCGTAGCTGACGGCGACGCGGGAAATGCGCACATCCGCGCCGATGACGATCGTGCCGGTGCGCTCGTTGATGACGACCTTGGCCGGCGTATCCGTTTCCACGGTCAGGTTTTCGATTTCCGCCATCAGCCGGGTGAGATCCGCGACACGGGGCTTCTGCACCGCGATTTCCTGCGAATCGCGCGGTTCGGCAATGGGATCGCCATAACGGGCGCGGGCAAAGGCGTTGACGACATCGGCGACGCGCACCGCCGTCGAAAAATCCGGATTGCGCAGCTGAAGGACCAGATTGACCGAATCCTTGAACTTGGACGGCAGCTCCCGCTCGATGATCGCGCCGTTCGGCACGCGGGCGGAGGTGGTGACGCCTTGCGTCAGCGTCGCGGCATCCCCCTGTGCGGAAAAGCCGTTGACGATCAGCGCACCTTGGGCGACCGCGTAGATCTGCCCGTCCGCGCCGGAAAGCGAGGTCATGATGAGCGTGCCGCCGCGCAGCGACGAGGCGTCGCCCAGCGAGCTGACCGTCACGTCGACACGGCTGCCGGGGCTGGCGAAGGGCGGCAGATTGGTCGTCACCATCACGGCGGCGATGTTCTTGGCGTTCGACTGGCCGCCCTGCGTGGTGATGCCGAGATTTTGCAGCATCGCGCGCATGGATTGCTCGGTAAACGGCGAGGAGCGCAGGCTGTCGCCCGTGCCCTGCAGGCCGACCACGAGACCGTAACCGATCAGCTGGTTGTCACGCCCCGCCTGCAGCGATGCGATATCCTTGATGCGGGATGTATCCGCGTGGGCTGCCGGAACGGGAAGGAAGGGCTGGGCCGAAAACAGAATGGCCGCGGCCAGGATACGAAGCACTCTCATTTCGCCATCACCTGAATGGTTCCGTCCTTCATGACCGTGCCGTTGACGATGACGCCGGAATCGATGTTGCGCACCCGCACGATTTCGCCGAGCGAGCCGTCGGTCATCGGCGTTCCCGAAGCCATCAGCGTCATGTTGCCGATGGTGAAGACGAGTTTGACGCTGGTGCCGCGCACCACAAGCGAGGGTTCGCGAAGGGCGGCAACGGGGATCGTGCGTCCGGGAAGCAGGGTCTGCTTGGAGATCATGCCTTCCACTTCGCTGATGTCGCTCGCATAACCCGAGGAAATATTGGGATTGGTCACTTCCACCGGCTTTACCTGTTCGGGCGTGATCGTCTCGCCCGGATAGATCGTGCGGGTGGGAACCAGCGCCATCGGCGCCTGGGCAAGAGCGGGCGTCAGGACGCCCAGTGAAAAGGCAGACGCAAGGCATATACGGACGAGTGCCGTTCTGCTGCTGCTATGTTTCCGGCCAAACCTCATGTTCGCCTGCCTTTCCGTTCTTACTTCAGGTTCTTGCTGACAATCGAAGCCATTTCGTCAGCGGTGGTGATGACCTTGGAATTCATCTCGTAGGCGCGCTGCGCCGTGATCAGGTCGGTGATTTCCTTGACGGCGTCGACGTTCGAGCCTTCGAGATAGGACTGCTTGATGTAGCCGTAGCTCGGATCGTCAGGCACGCCGATCACCGCGTCGCCGGAGGCCGGCGTCTGGGCGAAGAGGTTGTCGCCGAGCGGCTTCAGGCCAGCTTCGTTCGCGAAGTTGGCGATGGTGAGCTGGCCGAGTTCGGTGAATTCCGTGGCATTGCCGATACGGGCGGTCACCTGTCCCGTGCGGGTAACGGTGATGTCCTGTGCATCGGTCGGGATATTGATGTTCGGAATGACGTTATAGCCATCGATCGTCACCAGATTGCCGTCGGCATTCTTGTTGAAGGCGCCGGCGCGGCTGTAGAGCGTCGAACCGTCCGCCGCCTCGATCTGGAACCAGCCCTGGCCGATGATCGCGACGTCCAGCTTGTTGCCGGTCTCGATCAGGTTGCCCTGGGTGTGGATGTTGCGCACGGCCGAGGTCTGCACGCCGAGGCCGATATTGGCGCCTTCGGGCACGATCGCCTGGTTAGCGCGGTTCGGCACGCCCTGCATGCGCTCGGTCTGGTAAAGAAGATCGGTGAACTCCGCACGCGCGCGCTTGTAACCGGTGGTGTTGATATTGGCGATGTTGTTGGCGATGACTTCCAGATTGGTCTGCTGGGCGTCCATACCGGTGGCAGCGATGGCAAGAGCTCTCATGTCAATATTCCTGCTGGGCTAGATCTGCATCTTGGTAATGTCGAGATAGGCCGACACGATCTTGTCTCGGAGTGCGATGGCGGTCTGCAGCGACTGTTCGGCCGAAAGCATGGCATCGACCACTTCACGCGTATTCGCCTTGCCCTGAATGCCTTCGAAGGAAGCGACTTCCGCCTTCTTCAGATTGTTCATCGCATCCACCGAGATATTGCCGAGAACGCTGGCGAAGCTGGCGCCCGTCTGCTGGGCGGGCGTCGTCTGCTCGCTGCCGAAAACGCTTTCCGTCAGTGAGGAAATGCCGCTTGCGCCGCGGGTGAGCGAAAGGGAACTGACTTGCTTGATACCGTCGATCATTGCGATGCCTTCAGAAGGTCGATTGTGGAGGCGACGAGGTCGCGTGTCTGGCGGATGACCTGAAGATTGGCGTCGTAGCTGCGGTTGGCTTCGCGCATGTCCGCCATTTCGATCAGGATATTGACGTTCGGCATCTTCACCATGCCGTTGCTGTCGGCGGCCGGATTGCCGGGATCGTATTCGTTAATGAAATCGCCACGGTCGACGCCGAGCTTCTTCACCGTCACGCGCTCCACGCCGCTGACGCGGTCGAGCTCGGAACCGAAAGTGATGGTCTTGCGGCGATAGGGGTCGGCGCCGGGGGTGTCGCCGGTCGATCTGGCGTTGGCGATGTTTTCGGAGACGATGCGCAGTCGTGTGGACTGCACTTCCAGGCCGCTGCCGGCAATCTTGCTCGCCGCACTCAAGGGATCCATGGCTTACCTCTTAACCGTCATCAGCATCATGCGATGGAAGGATTTGACGAGATTGGCGTTCAGCTCGTACTGCCGCTTGATCTCGCCGGTCTTGGTCATTTCTTCCGCAAGCGCGACCGAATTGCCCGATTCCTGCATGCCGATCTCGTTATTGACCGGGTTGTCGCGCACCGCGATATTGTCGCTGAGGGTGCTCTCGCCGAAGTGGGCAGGGTTGGTCCTCGCCATGCCGACCTGCTGGCTGGTGGCCTGCATGACCGCTTCGAAAGGGCTGACATCCTTGGCGCGGAACTTGGGTGTGTTGGCGTTGGCGATGTTGGTCGCCACGACTTCCTGCCGCACGCTCAGCCATTCCGCTTGGCGGGATGCCAGATCGAACAGTTGAATCGGTTGCATAGACTTCTCCATCTCGTATGGCCCGAACCTACGGGGCTAATCTTGCGTCAGACTTGCGGGGAGGGGAGAAGGCGCGGAACGGCGCAAGACGCGGATATGGATGCGGCCTGCCCAAACAAAAAAAGGCGCGCCGGCAGATGCGGCGCGCCTTTCGAACCAGAGAAAAATCTTCTATTTTTCAGGGCGATAGGTTTTCCCGGAAGACGTCTCTATCAGCCATTCGCCGTTGCGCTGCTCGATCTTCGTCAGCAACGCATTGTCCGGCAGGGTAGAGCCGACCCTCACCATATACATGCCCGAACCGTCCTCGATCAGGGCGCGCCCGTTGGAAACATGCAGCAGACGGAAGGAAGTCTGACCGGGGAAAGGCTGATCCTCGATCCCGGCTGCCAGATTGTTCTGTTTTTCCTTGCCGCCTGCGTTCACGGTCGCCGTCGTCAGCATGTCGGGCAGCTCCGCCGGCGGCGGGGTGTCTTCCTTGTTGCGGTTGGTCATGGCCATTGGCGAAACGCTGAAGACTTCCCGCGGGCCGGTATGGGGCAGATCGCGGGTGCGGTCGCCGCCCGCCACCTTCATGCCGAATTTTTCTTCGTTGAAAAACACGTACCAGGGGAAAAAGGCCGCTGCAGCGGCAAGCCCGATGCCCGTCCATGCGAGAATACGGTCGGGCGTAAAGAAAACGGGCCTGGGCAGCACGTCTTCATCGTGGCTAGTGTCGTTCCGCTTCTTGTTCACGGGTCAGCCTCTCATTCTCGGGTTTACCTGGGGCTGGCCATTCTGTGCTCCCCCGCGCAATGCGGTCGCCAGATCGGCATAGGCATCCTGCGCCGCCGGTTCGCTCGGCAGCTGTTTCAGCGTTTCATAGATGATCGGAACCTGCTTCACCGCCATGTCGAGATCAGGATCGGTGCCGGGCCGATAACCGCCGATGAGGCGAAGATCGCGCGTTTCCTCGAAGCGATGCACCAGCGCCTTGAGGCGCGACACCAGCTTTTCCTGATCCGGTGTCCAGGCCTTCTTGGCGAGACGCGAGATCGAGGCGAGCGGGTTGATCGGCGGGTAACGACCTTCTTCGGCAAGGCTGCGGTCGAGCACGATATGGCCATCGAGAATACCGCGCGTCGAATCGGCAATCGGGTCGTTGTGATTGTCGCCATCCACCAGAATGGAGACGATGGCGGTGATGGTGCCGGTGCCTTCCGCGCCCGGTCCCGCCCGCTCCAGAAGGCGCGGCAGTTCGGTGAAGACCGAGGCCGGGTAGCCGCGCGCCACCGGCGGTTCGCCCGAAGCGACCGCCACTTCGCGGATCGCATGGGCAAAGCGCGTCACACTGTCGATGATGAGAAGAACATTGTCGCCCTGATCGCGAAAATGCTCGGCAATGGTGACGGCGGAAAGCGGGGCCATCTTGCGCAGCATCGGGCTTTCATCGCTTGTCGCGACGACGGCGATGGACTTGCTCATATTCTCGCCCATCGTGTCTTCGATGAATTCGCGCACTTCACGGCCGCGTTCGCCGACAAGCGCAATCACCACCTTGTCGAAGGCGTCTGCCTTGGCGAGCATCGACAGCAGCGTGGATTTGCCCACACCGGAACCGGCGAAAATGCCGAGGCGCTGGCCGAGGCAAAGCGGCGAGAAGATATCGATTGCCCGCACACCGGTTTTAAAGGGCGTCTCCACCCGCTTGCGCGTCATCGAGGGCGGCGCATTGTTGGAAATCGAACGGCGCTCGATGCCGGAAGCCAGCGGCCCCTGGCCGTCGATGGGTTCGCCGAGCGCATTGATGGTGCGTCCGCACCAGCTGTCGTCGGGCGAGACGCGGAAGGCGCCCTTGCGGATGACGGTGTCGTGAATGCCGATCGGCTCACCGGGCTCAATGGGGCAGACATAGCAAATGTCCGGTTCCACACGCACCACTTCGCCGAGATGAATGCCGGTCGCGCTGCGATGGGCGACGAACTCTCCGAGCCGCACATGCCGTGACAGCCCGGAAACCGTATAGTGCCCGGCGGCGATGGTGCGGACATGCCCGCCATGCGCCACCGAAAACTCCGGATCGGCATAATGCCCGGCGAGGCTGGCCAGCTGTGCGAGCTTCGGTGAAATGGCGTCAGCCGAGAGCATGGATTCCGGCATTGTCATTACTCAGTTCCTCAACGCGCGCCGCCAAGCGTCTTGATGCCTTCGCCGAAGGTCGATTCGGTATCGCGCATCAGCGAGGAGATGCTTTCAAAGGCGCGGTTGACCTGGATGAGCTGGGTCATCTGGGAAATGCCGTTGACGTTCGACTGTTCGAGATAACCCTGAACGACGCCGACTTCATGATTGTTGACCACCGGAACCGGCTGGGCCACCGGCTTCACGCCGCTATTGGGATGACGCAGGAACCCTTGCGAGAAATCCGCCTGGAAGATGCCGAGGGTAGCGACGATGTTTTCGTTCTGCCGGATGGCGCCGTCGAGACCGACGGTGATCGGGCCGCCATTCGGATTGAGCTGGATCGGACCGCCGCCGGCATCGAGAACGGGATAACCGTTCGAGGAGATGAGCGCGCCGTCCGGACGCATGGTGAAACGGCCGTCGCGGGTCAGAATCTGGCCGTCGGGCGTGTCCAGCGAAAACCAGGCGTCGCCCTTGATGGCGAAATCGAAGGAATTGCCGGTTTGCTCGAAAGCGCCCTGACGGGTGGAAAGATAGTCGTTGCCCTGCGAAACGAAGGCCACCCGGGCATTCATGTCATTGTGGTTCTTGGCGACCATTTCGTCGAATTTCACTTCGGAGCCGCGGAAGCCGACCGTGTTCACATTCGCCATATTGTCGGAAATGGTGGTGAGACGGCGCTCCAGCGCGATCTGCGAGGACAGGGCGACGTATAGTCCGGATTGCATATCATTTGCCTCCGAGTTTCAGGGAGTTGATGGAGATCAGCAGGTCCGGGGAAATGCCGTAGCCGCTGGAGGAGCCGAAAACGGCGAGAGGGTCATAGGTCGTCGAGGGGTTTTGCATTTCCCACATGATGGTGAAACGCTCGAGCAGCTTGCCGACCTTTTCGGGATCCTGCAGATCCTTGATATCGATGGTTTTTTCGATGAGCGCCGCCTGTTTGTCGACATCGGCGGCGGCAAACTCGTCGGGAAGGTTGTAGGCCGTGCGAAACACCTGGGCGAGCGCGTCGTCCGCCAGAAAGTCGAGGCCGGATGTGATGGTTGACGCTTTGCGTTCGAAATAAAGGGCGAGCCGGACGCCGTTATTGTCGTCGCCCGCTTCCTGTTCCAGCGTCTGGCGGGTGTATTTGCCGATGACGCCCGATTTGGCGGCCTCGGTGGAGGTTGCCGCGGCCCCCAGGCCGGCAAAATCCAGCGACTTCGCAAAATCCGCATAACGGCTGTCGGAAAGCTTGTTGGCGAAGGCGTCCTTGTCCGAGGTGCCTTCCGTCAGCACCTTGCGGATGAAGGCCTTCGCATAGGCCATGTCCTCGAGCCCGTGGGCTTTCAGCGCGTAATTGTAAAGGCGCGTATCGGCCATGAAGTCGTCGATGGATTTCACATCGCCGATCTTTGCGCGGTAATATTCGGTCTCGCGCGCCACGTCGGGCTGCTCCGACACCCGCTCAAGCGATTTGCCGATATCCTGACTGATCAGTCTGTAGCTGGTGTAGGTGGAAGTCACTGAACCGCCGCTCTCGTTTGATCCCGATCTCAAGGCGCACGTCCGCCTTTGCCGGCATAGTGCCGTGGCTTGCTTGTGCGAAACTGGCTGGAGGCGGCAGCGCGGGAGAGGCTTTGCGGACAGGTTCACGCAAGCCACATTTTTTAGACATGGCGGCATGGAACACTGTTCGGGCGTGGTCGATCAATGAATATTGTAATTGGACTTATAATCACCTTCGGCTGCATCATCGGCGGCTATATGGCGATGGGCGGTCATCTGGACGTGCTGATTCAGCCGTTCGAATTGATGATCATCGGCGGCGCCGGTCTCGGCGGCTTCATCATGGCGAACCCCATGAAGGTCGTGAAGGACTCGGGCAAGGCGCTCGGCGAGGCCTTCAAGCATTCGGTCCCGAAGGAGCGAAACTATCTCGACGTGCTCGGCGTGCTTTATTCGCTGATGCGCGATCTGCGCACGAAATCGCGCAACGAGATCGAGGCCCATATCGACAATCCGGAAGAATCCTCGATCTTCCAGAGCGCGCCCTCGGTTCTGAAAAACAAGGAACTGACCTCGTTCATCTGTGACTACGTCCGCCTCATCATCATCGGCAACGCCCGCAGCCACGAAATCGAGGCGCTGATGGACGAGGAAATCGAGACCATCCTGAACGACAAGCTGAAACCTTACCACGCGATCACCACCATGGGCGATTCGTTCCCCGCCATCGGTATCGTCGCGGCGGTTCTCGGCGTCATCAAGGCCATGGGCAAGATCAACGAATCGCCTGAAGTGCTGGGCGGCCTGATCGGCGCCGCACTCGTCGGCACCATGCTCGGCATCATCCTGTCCTATTCGATCTGCAACCCGCTGGCGTCGCAGGTCAAGATCGTCCGCACCAAGCAGCACCGCCTCTACATCATCGTCAAGCAGACGCTGATCGCCTACATGAACGGCTCGGTGCCGCAGGTCGCACTCGAATACGGCCGCAAGACCATCTCCAACTACGAGCGGCCGTCGATTGACGCCGTCGAACAGGAGATGATGAACCCCGGCGGCGAAAACAAGGCGGCATGACGATGGCAAAAGCTGCAGCGCAACAAGCACCCGCCATCGACACCGCCCTTCTCGCAAAATTGACGGGTGGGTTGTCCGACCGCAAGACGATTGCCAAGATCGGTTCCGATATCGGCCATCTCTACAGCGAATTCCTGCCTGATATCTTCCACAGCGAAACCGGCATCGCGATCGACGTGGAATATGTCGGCTCCGAATCGGGACTGATGACCGACCTGATCGCCAATGTCGGGCGCAATGTCGCGGTTGCCGATTGTTCCCTGCGCAACTGGTGCCCCAATTTCATGATGACGGTCGGCAACGGCTTCGTCATCGCGCTCATGGAGCGCATGCTGGGCGCGTCGCCGGACATGATCGGCGAACCGGACGAGCGCAGCCTGTCCCATATCGAGCTCGACCTCGCGGCCATGGTTCTTGGCCGCATCGCGGGTGTCCTGCGCTCCGGTGTCAACGCACCGGGCGGTTTTGAGGCGGCCATCGATCCGCCCTTCAATTCCAACGGTAAAAGCGCCTTCGACGAGATGATCGCCGGCCTTTACGGCGTGACCATCCGCCTGAAGATCGATATCGGCAAGGTATCGTCGGAATTCTCGCTGATCGTGCCGCAGCGACCCCTGCTCAAGACCTCCATTGTTGCCCCCAAGGCTTCGGCCCAGGCGCTGAAGAAGCAGGAGGAATGGATGGAGATGATTTCGGAGCAGGTGAAGCGGTCGCAGGTAACGCTCGAGGCGCGCATCAAGCTCGAAACGCTGACGCTGCGGACGATCTCGAAGCTGGTGGCCGGCGATGTCATTCCGTTCCAGTCTCTGAAGCAGGACGATATCGGCGTCGAGGTCAGCGCCAACGGTTCCAAGCTCTATAATTGCGAATTCGGCAAGTCCGGCGACCGCTACATGGTTCGGGTGAAGAACAATGTCAGCACGGACGACGAGATCTTACGACATTTGATGGGTTAAAATCCTGCCCGGCCTTCGGGGATTTGGGCAGGCTGACGCAAGTTTCAAAGGGAATAATCAGCGCATGGCTACGAAGAAAACACCTGTGACCGATGATGCGGCGCTGCCGTCGTTTGAAGACGGCGGCGACCTCGACCAGGCTATCGGCGATCTGCGTGGCGTCCTCAAGACGGATGCGGAAGGTTCGCTCTCCGATTTCGGCGACTTCGGCGATTTCGGAAGCACGGACGAGGTTTCGACGGATACCGACCTTTCCGCTTTCGGTGGCGGAACGGCCGATTTCGGGATGGATGATTTTGCCGCCGCCCCGCAGGTTGCGGGCGTGAAGGCGCCGCTTGGCAGCGGATTGTCCGAAAACATGGAAATGATCATGGACATCCCGATCGATGTCCAGATCGTTCTCGGCACCAGCAGAATGCTCGTTTCGGGGCTGATGAGCCTTGAAGAAGGAGCGACGATCGCACTCGACCGCAAGATCGGCGAGCCGGTCGAAATCATGGTGAATGGCCGCCGTATTGCGCGCGGTGAAATAACGGTTCTGGAAGACGACGATACGCGCTTCGGCGTAAAATTGATTGAAGTACTGAGTACGCGAAAAGCCTGATCCCTGTGGGGACGGAGAGGAAAGACCATGATGGACTTCGAGGATTTCGGTAACCCCCTGGCAGGGAAACCGTTGTCTCAGGCCGACAAGGCGGCCGCGGTGCTTCTTGCCATGGGCAAGGGCGTCGCCGGCAAGCTGCTCAAATTTTTCACGCAGCACGAATTGCAGATGATCATTTCCTCGGCCCAGACCCTGCGCGTCATTCCTCCCGATGAGCTTGCCCAGATCGTAGCCGAGTTCGAGGACCTGTTCACCGAAGGAACGGGTCTGATGGACAATGCCAAGGCAATCGAGAGCATTCTCGAAGAGGGCCTCACCCCTGAAGAGGTGGACAGCCTTCTCGGCCGCCGCGCCGCCTTCCAGGCCTATGAAGCATCGATCTGGGACCGCCTGCAGGAAGCCGAGCCGGAATTCGTCGGCAAGTTCCTGCTGCGCGAACATCCGCAGACCATCGCTTATATTCTCTCCATGCTGCCCTCGTCCTTCGGTGCGAAGGTTCTCCTGACCATTCCGGAAGAGCAGCGCGCCGATATCATGAACCGCACCGTCAACATGAAGGAAGTCAGCCCCACGGCTGCCCAGATCATCGAGAAGCGTGTGGTCAACCTCATCAACGAAATCGAAGCCGAGCGCAATGCCGGCGGTTCCACGAAGGTTGCCGATCTGATGAACGAACTGGACAAGCCGCAGGTCGATACGCTGCTCAGCTCGCTCGAGACGCTCAGCAAGGAAGCCGCAAACAAGGTCAAGCCGAAGATCTTCCTCTTCGACGACCTCATGTTCATGCCGCAGCGCAGCCGCGTCCTGCTGCTCAACGATGTTTCGGCCGATGTTCTGACGATGGCGCTGCGCGGCGCCACGATGGAAATCAAGGAATGCGTGCTCTCCAGCATCAGCCCGCGCCAGCGCCGCATGATCGAATCGGACCTTGCGGTGCCGCAGGCCTCGATCAACACCCGCGAAGTGGCGATCGCACGCCGCGCCGTCGCGCAGGAAGCGATCCGGCTCGCCAATTCCGGCCAGATCCAGCTGAAGGAAGCCTCCGCGGAGGAACAACCGGCCGCCGCTTGAGCGGAAGCCGGTTGATAACCCGCCCTTACGGCGGAAGCGGCCATTGCGATGGCCGGTCACGGACGCTAGTTTCGGGAATGACGGCCTGCCGGGATCGGCGGGCCTTTTTTTGATCCCGGGGACGTGCCTTGGCAGACGATCAGGACAAGGACAGTAAAACAGAAGCCCCGACGGAGAAAAAACTCCGCGATGCGGCGGAAAAGGGCAATCTTCCCTTTTCCCGCGAAGTGCCGATCTTTGCCTCGTCGCTTGCCTTTTATTGTTACCTGGTTTTCTTCCTGCCCGATGGCGCCGGTCGTCTTGGCGTCACATTGAAGGACCTGTTCGGCCAGCCGGAACAGTGGGACCTCAGCACCCGGCCGGATGCCCTGTCGCTATTGTATTTTCTCGGCACCTCGATGGCCTATCTGCTCATGCCGGCGATGATCATGTTCATCGTCTTCGGGCTTGCCTCGTCGTTTTTCCAGAACCTGCCGTCGCCGGTGCTTGAGCGGGTGCGTCCGCAATGGTCGCGCGTCTCGCCGGCGAAGGGCTTCACGCGCATCTACAGCAAGCAGGGTTTCGTTGAATTCGGCAAATCCGTATTCAAGATCATGATCGTCTCGGTCATCATGTTCCTTGCCCTGCGTGGCGATTTTTACAGCCTCATCGATCTGATGTTTTCCGATCCGCAGGTGATTTTCGTCCGGGTGGTCGAGATCGTCAAAAAGATGATGGTCGTGATTCTGCTTTCGACCGCGCTGCTTGCCGCCGTCGACGTTTTGTGGACGCGCCATCACTGGTTCAGCCAGCTGAAAATGACGAAGCATGAGGTGAAGGAAGAATACAAGCAGTCGCAGGGCGACCCCGTGGTCAAATCCCGCCAGCGCTCCATCGCCCGCGACCGTGCCCGCCGCCGCATGATCAACAATGTGCCGCGCGCCACACTTGTCATCGCCAACCCGACACACTTTGCGGTGGCGCTGCGTTATGTTCGCGAAGAAGGCGACGCACCTGTTGTCGTCGCCAAGGGTCAGGACCTTATCGCATTGAAAATCCGCGAAATTGCGGAAGAAAACAATATCCCCGTTTTTGAAGACCCGCCGCTTGCACGCTCCATGTTTGCGCAAGTCTCGGTAGATAGTGTGATTCCACCAGTCTTTTACAAGGCTGTGGCTGAGCTCGTTCACCGGGTTTACGCCATGAAGTCATCGAAAATACGGGTTCAATAAAACCAATGAAAAAATCCGCCTATTCCGAACAGCGGGAAATGATCGTCGCAGAGGCGATCAACCCGATCGCCACCGAACTTCGATTGTTAGACCCGGCCGACCTGATTTCGCTGCTCCGATTCGAGTGCTACGGCAGTATCGCTGACCTCGTTTCGTCGGCTGCGGAGCTTTATTATCATCCCGGAACGATCAATTTCGGCGCCGGCGGCGAATATAAGCTCGAATGGGAAGGCGCGCCGGAGATCGTCCTCGATCTCGAACTGAAGCCGAAGGGCGCCACGGTCTATGCGCGATTGACGCTCGCCAACGAACATGCGGCGATCGAGATCAATCACGTCTCGTTTCAGAACCCTTCCGAAAATCCGGACGAGAACACCGAGTTTCTTCGTCAAAGCCTGACGGCTGCCCGATTCGTGCCCACCCGTCAGGGCGAAGCGGCTTAACCGGATCACCCGCTCCCCATTTCCGTCATGTCCGTTGCGCGCGCCGAAATCGCGGGCGCAACGGCCTCGTTCCGGTGCGTTTTAACCCGAGCTTGCCTGAAGCCTGCCGGTTTATGCGAAACCCGGCTGCGAAAGCGAGGAACGCCTTGCAAATCAGTCTCGTTGTTTGTTACCTATCGCATTAACGATTTGTTAACGAACGGCAGGTCGCGGTGGTCGGTTCAGGCCATTGCCGATGCGCATGATGCCCCTGCTCGTTGTCGGCACAGCGCCGGATTTTTTCTTAAATTTTGAGTTGGGTGGACCCCATGACCAGCATTTTGACCAATGCGGCGGCAATGGCCGCGCTGCAAACCCTGCGGATGATCGACAAGAATCTGGAAACGACGCAGGCGCGCGTGTCCTCCGGCTATCGTGTCGAGACTGCGGCGGACAACGCGGCCTACTGGTCCATTGCAACGACGATGCGCTCCGACAATAATGCGCTTTCGGCCGTGCAGGATGCTTTGGGTTTGGGTGCGGCCAAGGTCGATACCGCCTATGACGCGCTTGAAAGCACGATCGAGGTCGTCAAGCAGATCAAGGCCAAGCTCGTCGCCGCCTATGGCGTGGGCGCCGACCGCAGCAAGATTCAGGATGAAATCAAGCAGCTTCAGGAACAGCTGAAGAGCATCTCCGAATCGGCCTCCTTCTCGGGTGAAAACTGGTTGCAGGCCAGTATCAGCAACGGTGGCACGCCGCCGGTTGAAGAATCGATCACCAAAAAGGTCGTTGCATCCTTCACCCGCACTGGCTCGGGCAATGTCGGGGTCACCACCGTTGACTACACGCTCGACAGCAGCACTGTGCTTTTCGACCTCAGTGGCGGAAAGCTCGGTATTCTCGACAAGAACGCCGTTTTCGTCAGCAAGACGGAATATGAAGTCACCCAGACGTCGACGACCGCCGGCACGGCGACGGAGGCGGGTTTTGTCGTACCGAAGCTCACCGACGCAGAAATCGGCGCGCTGAATGCCGCGACGACGGATACGAATACGGATCCGAATGTCTATAGCGACGGCACCGCCAATTATCTCCGCCTTGCCGAAAATGTGTGGGTCAAGGTGACGGGGACGGATCCGTCGAGCGGCGGCACCACCGTTTCTCCCGCCTATCGCGACACCAGCAGCAATGACTGGTTTTACGATACCAGCAGCGGAGCGGCTTCCGCCGATCGTTCCCTCGGCTTTTCCGTCTCCACCCTCGATCTCGGCAATCTCGATATCGTTGCCGCGGCCATGGGCGGTTTTGCCGGCGGCGGCACGACCTATACCGACGCAGACGCCATCGACATGATGATGTCCTTCGTCGACGGGCAGCTTGAGGCGATGACCAGCACGGCTTCCAGCCTGGGTTCGCTGCAGAGCCGCATCAGCATGCAGGACAACTTCGTTTCCAGCCTGATGGATGTGATCGACAAGGGCATCGGCCGTCTCGTCGATGCCGACATGAACGAGGAATCGACCAGGCTGAAGGCGCTGCAAACGCAGCAGCAGCTCGGCATCCAGGCGCTCTCCATCGCCAACGCCAATGCGGAAAATATCCTCCAGCTCTTCAAGTAACGGGTCTGGCCGGCGTGGGCGCGCGGGGATGAATGGGCGCAGGCTTCCTGATCGAGCCCGCCTTCATCCTCGCACAAGTTTGAACACCTAACGTCGGGTCAATATGGGGCGGATCGCATGGCGTGATCCGGCCGGGAAACGTGGAAGAGACGGGCAGGGTAGCAAGGATGACGGTGGTGCCGCCAAACGGCTTAGAGCATTTCCAGGAAAAGTGGACCCCGGTTTTCCGTCCGGAAATGCGGCGAGGCTTTTGCGATTCGCGCGGGCAACGAAACATGTCTGGCCCCTTTCTCCTGTTTTGCCGGGGGCAGGCATGAGCGCGTCCATTGCACGGTTTCTCAAGGACTTCGGTGAAGCGCAACCGCAACCGGCGGCGCAGGCCTTCGGCGACCCGTTGGCCGATACAGATTTCCTGTCCGGTTTTGCCGATGGCGCTTCCGGTTTCGACGAATTTGCTCCCGTCGATGTGGAGAGCGAGAAACAGGCGGCCTATGACCGCGGCCGCGAAGATGCTACCCGCGAGATCACCGAGAAGATGCAGGCGGAGCGGGAAGAGCTGATCGCTGCCCATGCGGCCGAGCTGGAGACCCTGCGTTCGGGGCACCTCGAAGAAATCGCGGCTTCCCTGTCCCATGGTCTGCGCGAGGGTATCGACGCGATTGCGGCCAATCTCAGCGAACAGACCGCCAATATCCTTGCTCCGCTCCTGACGGAAAAGCTGTCGCTCAAGGCGGTCTCGGCGCTGGCGGATGTGGTGCGTAGCGCCATGCCGGATGGCGAAGGGGTCACGCTTGTCGTGAAAGGCCCGAAAGATTTGTTCGAGCGGCTGAAGACGCAGCCGGGCTTTGAAGAAGAAACGATGAAATTTACCGAGACCACCGATATCGATCTTTCCGTCGAGTTGGGTGAAAGCGTGTTCGTGACGCGCATGTCCGCCTGGGCGTCCAGTCTTCGCAAGGTGATGAAATGAGTGAAGGCGAAAATCACCACCACGGTAAAAACGAGATCATCATCGTCAAGCGCCACAAGGGCGGTCATGACGGCGCCCATGGCGGTGCGTGGAAAATCGCCTATGCCGACTTCATGACGGCGATGATGGCGTTCTTCCTCGTCATGTGGCTGGTCAATGCCGCCAATGAGGAAACCAAGGCCTCGGTCGCCAGCTATTTCAACCCGATCAAGCTGTCCGATGAGAAACCCTCGTCCAAGGGGCTGGAAAAGCCGGTGGACAAGGAAGAGGGCGTCCAGAAGAAGGACCAGTCCAACATCCAGGCGGAAAAGGTCACCAAAGGCTCGGCCGCGGCGACAGGCGAAGACCTGACCTCGCAGACCGGTGAACAGTCGAACTTCTCCGAAGCGGACTTTTTCGAAAATCCCTATTCCGTGCTGGCGGAAATCGCCCAGCAGGTGGGCCAGCAGGCCAATGTCAGCGCCAAGGGCGAGGGCGGCGCCGCCGATTCCGGCCCGGCGACGGGCGCAAGCGGCGGTGAAGCCTATCGCGATCCGTTCGATCCCGATTTCTGGACCCAGCAGGTGAAAATCACCCGCGCCGATCAGCCGCAGAAACCGGTTGAACAGCAGCAAGTCGCCGAGAGCAAGCAGGAGGATGCGGCCGAAAACGCTCAGGCGGTCGCGCTCAAGTCGTCCGAGACACCGGCCGACAAGGCGGAAGACGGCAAACCGATGGAAGTCGCCGCCGTTGTGCCGCAGCAGCGTCCGGATGCCGCTGAGCAGGCAGCGCTCGCACAGCCAAAGCCGGACGAGCCGCGCCAGGCGAGCGATGCGCAGCAAAAGGCCAGCGACGCCGATTGGGAAAAGGCCGACACGCTGCGCGAGGAGATCGAGAAGCAGATATCGGGCATTACCGGCAAGCTTTCCGAAGGTCTGGTGGTGACGCCGGCCGAAGGCGGATTGCTGCTCACCATTTCCGACCAGACGGAAACGCCGATGTTCAACATCGGATCGGCCGTTCCCCGGCGTGAAATGGTTCTGGCCATGGAAAAAATCGGCAAACTGCTTCAGGAGCGCGGTGGTAGCGTGGTGATACGCGGCCATACCGACGGACGGCAGTTCAAGGGCGAGGCCAATGACAACTGGCGGCTTTCCATGGATCGCGCTCACAGCGCCTATTACATGCTGGTGCGCGGCGGCCTGTCGGAAGAGCGGGTAAAGCAGGTCTCGGGTTTTGCGGACCGAGATTGCAGGTGCCGGCGGACCCTCTGGCGGACGCCAACCGCCGCATCGAAATTCTGCTTGAGGCCGATCGGGGGTGAGTGTGACGAAGACCTCGAAACGCTGGCTTCTTCTTGTGGCGACGCTTTGCGGTCTCGGCTCCGAGCCGGGCAGGGCATTTTCGCAGTCGCAAGACAATCTCATGCCCTATGCCATGCTGCGCTCCCTGCAATTCGTGCAGGATTCGGTCGCCATGGGCGACCATTCCGCCTCGGAAATGCAGCGATTTCTACTCCAGACCATCGACGAGAGGCTGAAGAGCGCGCCTTCGGCGATCTTCAAGGATCCGCGCAATGTCGATGCGGCGCTTATCTATGCGATGAGCGGCGGCAATCCGGCCACGCTGGAATTGCTGGTCGCGCGCGATGTGGATGGCAATTTCGACAGCCGCGTTGCCGATATCCTGCGCAAATACCTCTCCGGCAAGGGAACGCTGGTCGCGCAGAGCATTGCGGCCATGGTGCCGGAATATCGCGGCAAGCGGATTGGCGCATATCTTGCGCTGATCGGCGGCAATGTGACGATCCCGCGCGATCCGCTGGCGGCGCTTGGTTTTTACGATATCGCCCGGCTCGAAGCGCCGGGCACCATCGTCGAGGAGGCGGCATTGCGCCGTTCGCTCGCCATCGCGGTCGAGGATGGCGATGCGGCACGCGGCGTCGATTATGCGCAGCGTTATGCGCGGCGGTTCCTGCATTCGCCCTATGCCAGCCAGTTTGCGGACCTTCTGGTCTCGCTGGTGGTCAAGCGCGCCGATTCCATCGGGGAGGAGGCGATACAGGAAACCTTCGCCATGATGGATACCGAGAGGCAGAAGGAAGCCTATCTGCGGCTTTCCCGCCTCGCGGCGATCAGCGGCAAGGATTCGCTGGCGCGCATGGCGGCTTTGAAGGCGAAGGCGCTGTCTCCTGCGCTGCCGGGTGAGCCGGAAGTACAGGCAAATCTCTATGAAAGCCTTTCCAACATCGGCACGCCCGATGTGGTGAGCGCGATCGAAACAATAGGGCAGATTCCCGAAGCGCAGCTTTCGGATCGGGACAGGGCCTTGCGGGAGGCGGCAAGGGCGATTGCCGAGCAGGTGGTTCGTCCTCCTTCCCCGCAGTCCGGTGTCGAGGCCGACACTGCGGCCACGAAGGACACCGGGCGGAATGCGCCCGAACACGAAGCGAACGCTGCCGATGCAAGGAGCATATGGCGGGTCGAAACCCAGAAGGCTGACGATGAGGGCGACAACGTGCGGCAACTCGTGACGAGCGGTCGCAGCAAGCTCGATGAAATCGACAGCCTGTTGAAGAAAGGCGAGGGGGCACCATGATCGACGCAACCATCAACGCGATAGTGAATGCGCCGCCATCCGATCCGCGCGCCGGCAGCGCCAATGCCAGGGACGACGCCAAGGGCGGCAGTTTCGGCGATGCCCTTTCCACGGTTCGGGACGAGCGCCCGCCGCAGGCGCTGCATTCGCGGCATCAGCAGGACGAGAACCCGGCTGAAGAACAGCAGGCGCAGCCCGATGGCGAGGCGGAAAAGATGGATGTCCCGGTCAAGCGGCCCGCAACATTTCTCAATGTGATCGTCAACGAGCATGCCGGCGAAGGTCGTGCCCAGGAGACGGTGGCCGAGTTTCAGAGCGCCGTGAAAACGGCCCGCACCACGCCGGAAAACGGCAAGACCGGCAAAAAGCTCAAGGACGACGCCGACAAGGACGCCGAGGTGACGGACGATACGATCGATCCGAAGCTGGCGGAACTGCAGCTGGTGACGGCCAATGCCGCCGATATGGCGACGGCCAAGACACCGCTTGAGGAAATTGCACAGGCGATTGCCGGCAAGGCCGACCCGGTGAAATCAGACCGTCCTGAACCTGTCCGGGGCAAGGTCGAGCATTCGGACAAGGACATGCCGACAGGGATCGCACCAGCCGGTAATGAGGCGGGCTCGGCTTCGGAAAACGAGGGGGATGCCTCGGCATTCCGTTTTTCGTCTCCGCGCTCAGGCGCGGCGCGGGCTCTGGATATGAGCACCGTTCAGCGTGAAGGCCGTGTCGAGTTCGATGCACGCGAAAGCACCGGCAAGGCGGCCGACACCATAACGGTTCTCGATTCGCGGCGGTTCATCGGCCTGGCGCCCTCGACCAACGCTTCGGCCCTGACCGGCCTGATCGTCAACGATCCGGAATGGGTGAGCGCCATGCAGCCCGGTTCGTCGCTCTCCAATGCGGCGGCCCAGAGCAGCACCGGCAAGGTCGTCCATACGCTGAAGCTGCACATGACGCCGATTGAGCTTGGATCGGTGACAATGTCGCTGCGTCTTGCCGGTGACGAGCTTGCCGTTCACATGACGGTGGAGAGTGTTGCGGCCTATAAAAAGCTCCAGGAAGACAGCAAGAGCATCCTCGATGGTCTCAAGGCGCAGGGTCTGACGGTCGATAACATCACCATCAGCATCGCTTCTTCCGACAAGAGTGACCAAACGGGCACACAAGGCAACAATCAGCAAAATCAGCAGGCGCAGCAGCAGGGTCAGCAGGCCGCCGCCGGGCGCAACCGTGACGAGTCCGGAGCACGGGGCGGCCGGCAAGGCAATGGCGATAATTTGGGGGTGCATAATGAAGGCATGGATGGCGTTTCTGGCTCTGCCCGCTCTTCTGCTGACAATGGCGTCTACCTCTGAGAATGCGTCCGCTTCGGCAACGTCAGGTGTCTGTGAAAGAGAGATCCAGTCGGCGGCACGCAAATATGGCGTGCCGGAGGGAATTCTCTATTCGGTGGGGCTGACCGAAACGGGCCGCAAGGGGCGTCTCGACCCCAACGCCATGAATATCGAGGGAAAACCGGTATTTGCCTCCTCCACGGAGGAGGCTTTGACCACTTTTGACGCGGCGAAGCGCAACGGCGCCAAGCTGATCGACCTCGGATGCATGCAGATAAATCATTATTTCCATGGCGAAAACTTCGCATCCGCGCGGGAAATGTTCGATCCGCGCCGCAATGTGGAATATGCCGCCATGTTTCTGCGCAACCTTCACAACAGGCATGAAACTTGGACCATGGCGGTCGCCCGCTATCATGCCGGCCCCAACAATGACCCGGCGCAGAAGAAATATGTCTGCCGTGTCATCGCCAATCTGGTGGCGACGGGCTACGGGAAATGGACCGCCAACGCGAAAAATTTCTGCGACGGTTGACAACCTGAAATTGCTTTCAGGCGCCGCAGGACTCGTATTTTGAAATGTGGCGATAGATTGATCGAAAAAAGGCATTTCAAGCGGTTTTTTCGGAATTTTGAAATTTCTACACAAAAATTTTGTGCCATATATGGTTAATACCCACTATATATAGATCAAATCGGCACAAAATGGTTAATCAATTATTAATATCTATCGATGATTTCCTACAGTTGTCCCTGAATCGCCCGATTCGTACCAATGCCACATTGGAAAACACCACACTGATTCGGAGGCGGACGAATGATCGTAGTGGTTGATGAGCGCGAGCTCGTTAAAGACGGCTATACATCTCTATTTGGGCGTGAGGGCATTCCCTCGACCGGGTTCGATCCGGTCGAATTCGGTGAGTGGGTCTCGACGGCGGCGGAAAGCGATCTTGCGGCTGTGGAAGCCTTCCTGATCGGCCAGGGCGACCGGAGCTTTTCTTTGCCGAAGGCGATCAGGGATCGCACGACGGCCCCGGTGATCGCGGTCAGCGACCAGCCCTCGCTGGAATCGACGCTGGCGCTTTTTGACAGCGGCGTCGACGACGTCGTGCGCAAGCCGGTACACCCCCGTGAAATCCTTGCACGTGCGGCGGCGATCCGTCGCCGATTGCAGGTTATCTCGAACTTCACCGATGCTGGACCGATCCGGGTTTTCTCCGATGGCCGCGACCCGGAAGTGGGTGGTGAAGTGTTCCCCCTGCCGCGCCGTGAGCGCCGCATCCTCGAATATTTGATCGCCAATCGCGGACGCCGCGTTTCCAAGGCGCAGATTTTCAATGCCATCTACGGCATCTTCGATGACGACGTCGAAGAAAACGTCGTTGAAAGCCATATCAGCAAGCTGCGCAAGAAGCTGCGCAAGAAGCTTGGCTACGATCCGGTCGATTCCAAACGTTTCCTCGGCTACAGCATTGATTGGCAATGATTTTCATTGACCCGCGTGGTCTTTTTCAAACGCGGTATTTCCGACAGCTTCACGCAAGCCAAACGCTTTACCTTCTCCCTGAAAGATGACCACGAGGGTTTTTGAATGAGTATTTTCGGCACTATGCGAACCGGTGTGTCCGGCATGAATGCACAGGCGAACAAGCTGGGGACCGTGGGCGACAACATCGCCAACGCAAGCACCACCGGCTACAAGCGCGCATCGACGTCGTTCTCCTCGCTCGTTCTGCCCTCCTCGTCGGGCAGCTATGCGTCCGGCGGCGTACAGTCCAACGTTCGCTACAGCATTTCGGAGCAGGGCAACCTCTCCTACACCACCTCGAGCACCGACCTTGCCATTCAGGGCAACGGCTTCTTCGTGGTTCAGGACGGCGCAGGCACGCCCTACCTCACCCGCGCCGGCTCCTTCCAGAAGAATTCGGAAGGTTATCTGGAGAATGCGGCAGGCTTCATGCTGATGGGTTACCCTTACGGCGCCAACCCGCCGGCTGCGGTCGTCAACGGCTTTACCGGCCTCGAGGCCATCAATATCAATGACTTCGGTCTGACGGCGTCTCCCTCCACGCAGGGCAGCTTCCCGGCCAACCTCAACCGTGATGAGGCAATCGTTGCTGCGGGATCGCGCCCGAGTGACAACCTCGCAACGTCGACGGTTGGCAGCAAGACGTCGCTCACGGCGTTCGACAGCGGCGGTGCCAAGGTTCTTTACGACTTCTATTACACGCGCATTGACAACGATGCGTCCGGCAATCCGCAGTGGGAAGTGTCGGTTTATCGTCAGGATCAGTCGACGGATGGCGGCTTCCCCTATACGGCAACCGCGCCGGCTACGCTCGTCAAGGAAACGGTCACCCTGACCTTCGATCCCGCCACCAACAAGCTCACCAGCGGATCGGATAGCTCGATCACGATTAACGACAGCAACAGCGGCGTGGCGCAGGCGATCGAGATCGACCTGTCGCAGATGACGCAGTTCTCCTCGAAGTTCACGCCTGGCACCGCTGTTCTGAACGGTAACGGCCCAAGCCAGATCAAGGATGTCGAAATCGGCAAGGATGGCCTGGTGACGGCGGTCTATCAGGATGGCGGTCGCCGCAATATTTACCAGCTGGCGTTGGCCACGGTGCCGAGCGTCGACAATCTCAGCCCGCAGAACGGTAACGTCTATCTGCCGAGCAACGAGTCGGGTGTCGTCACCATCGGCTTCGCGCAGACCGGCAGCTTCGGTTACATCCAGAAGGGTGCGCTGGAAGGCTCGAACGTCGATATCGCCAGCGAACTCACCGACATGATTGAATCCCAGCGTATCTACACAGCGAATTCGAAAGTCTTCCAGACTGGATCGGATTTGATGGACGTCCTGATCAATCTGAAGAGATAATACTTCTCACGAGGACAGATGAATGTCGCTCACGTCAGCAATGAATACTGCGCAGTCGATTTTCAATAATACAGGTAAGCAGACGGACGTTACCTCCAAGAACATTGCCAATGTCGGCAATGCTAACTACGTCAAGCGAACCGCCATTCTCGGCACGACCATGGCTGGAGCGAGTATCGTCTCCAACGGCCGTGCCCAGAATGAAAGTCTTCTCAGGCAGACGATTTCCAGCTCTTCCCTTGCTTCCGGCCAGAGCACGGTTCTGACCGGTCTTGAGGAAATGAAGAGCATTTTCGGCGGCAACGATTATGAGAGTTCGCCGGCCACCTATATGAAGGAACTGCTGAAGAGCCTGGACGCTTACGCCGCCAAGCCGAGCGATGCCGCTCTGGCCGCAACGGCCGTCACCTCGGCTACCGATGTCGCCAGTTCCCTGAACAAGGCCTCGAGTGAATTGCAGGCGATGCGTCTGCGCGCCGACAAGGAAATCGCCCTTCAGGTCGACAAGCTGAACGGGCTGCTTGCGAAGTTCGAGGAAGCCAATAACGAGGTCAAGGCGCAGACGGCGATCGGCGGCGATCCAAGCGACGCTCTCGATCAGCGCGAGACGCTTCTGAAGGATATTTCCTCCATCATCGGCATCAATGTCGTCAATCGTCCCAACAACGATGTGGCGCTTTATACGACGGATGGCGCGACGCTGTTCGAAGTCGTGCCGCGCAGCGTCACCTTCAAGACGCAGCCGGGCTTTGATGCGACGACCACGGGCAACGCAATCTATGTCGATGGCGTAGCGCTGAAGGCAGGAAGCGGCAGCAACACGACGTCTGAGGGGTCGCTTCAGGGCCTGATGCAGGTTCGTGACGATCTGGCGCCGACGATGCAGAGCCAGCTCGACGAAATCGCCCGCGGCCTCATCACCATGTTTGCGGAAAAGCCGGCCGACGCGACCAGCGGCCTGCCGGATATGCCGGGTCTCTTCACCTACGGCTCGCCGGCGGCGACGACCATTCCGGCAGACGGGATTGTCTCTCCCGGGCTCGCTGCCAGCATTACCGTCAACCCGGCGTTAATTATCTCCAAAGGTGGCAATCCGGAATTGTTGCGTGACGGCGGTATCAACGGTACCGATTACGTGATCAATACCGCAGCGTCGGGGGGAACCGGTTTCTCCGAGCTGATCCGCAGCTATGTTACTGCTTTTGACGCGCCCATGAATTTTGCCGCGTCGACACGTATCGATACGAATACCAGCATCCTGAAATACGGCACCAACTCGATGGGGTGGCTCGAACAGGAACGTTCCGGCGCGACTTCTGCGAACGAAGCGAAAAGCGCGCTTTATGAGCGCTCCGCCACGTCCTATTCGAACAATACGGCGGTCAGCCTGGACGAGGAACTGTCGCTGCTCATGGATATCGAGCAATCCTACAAGGCCGCGACCAAACTGGTGACGACCGTTGACGAAATGCTCAAGTCCCTGATGGACATGGTGAGGTAAACGATGAAAACGTCATTCATTTCATCGCTGGCGATGCAGAACAGCATGCGCAGCACCATCCTCAAGGCTCAGCTCGAGATGACCAATCTCAATACCGAGCTGACGACGGGCAAGCATGCCGATCTCGGCGTGACGCTGGGCGCCAACACCGCCCGCAGCCTCGATCTCAATCGCGATATCGACCGCATTACCTCGTTGGTCAGCGTCAATTCGATTGCAACGCAACGTCTCAAATCCTCGCAGACGGCGCTGGACGGCATGGCGCAGGCCGCACAGGAAATTCAGAAGGTTCTTGTCCCCAATACCAGCAGCGAAGCGCCGACGCTGACGACGGTGGCCAAAACCATCTCGAATGCCTTCAACAATTTCACCAGCTTCGCCAATACGGCGGTCAATGGCGAGTTTCTGTTCTCCGGCATCAATACGGATGTGAAGCCCGTCGATGACTATTTCGCTGAAGGGTCTACCCTGAAGGAAGCCTATGAGACCGAGCTGAACGCATTCATGGCGGCGCAGACGCCGGCGGTTGGTGACATCACCGGCCTGTCCAAGACCCAGGCCGAAGCCTTCATGACCCATATCGAAGGTGTCTTCAACGGCACCACGACGGTAACGAACCCGCCCCATAGCAGCCTGACGGCCGGCCAGAACTACGATTTCTGGACGACTTTCGGCTCCAAGGCGAGCGACACCAACATGACGAGCCGCATCAGCCAGAATGAGGTCGTGGAAACCTCCAGCAACAGCAATTCACAGGGCATGCGTTATTTTGCACTGACGGCGATGACGGCGATGACCTTCCTCGACGAAAAGGTGGATAGCGGCGTTCGCGAAATGGTGGCGACCAAGTCGGTGACCAATATCGGCACCGCCATCAGTGGCCTGAACCAGCAGCAAAGCCAGCTCGGCCTTTCCGAAAGCCGCGTTTCGAAGGCCAATGATTCGCTGGCAGCCCAGAAGAAGATCATCGAAACGCATCTGCTGGATATTGAGGGGATCGATACCTACGAGGCGAAGACCCGCCTCGATCTGCTGCAGCAGCAGATTGAAATCGCATACAGCCTCACGTCGCGTCTGCAAAAAATGAGTCTGGTGAACTACCTCTGATGAACAGGGGTGGCGGCAGATAAAGGATACATGAATGTACCAGTTTTCCTACGCCGAAATCATGGAGGATGGTGTCGCCAACGCGAAGGATCGCGAGCGGCAGGCGTTGACAAAATCGATCGACCTTCTGGTGGAGGCAAGGGATTCCTCTTCGCAGCGCCACACGATCGAAGCGCTTTTTTACACTCGACGGGTCTGGATCCGCTTCATTGAAGATCTCAAGCAACCCGACAACCAGCTTGCCATGGAGCTCAGGGCCAATCTGATTTCCATCGCGATCTGGATATTGAAAGAGTGCGAACTGATCCGGAAACGTCAGTCGACGAATTTCCAGGGCATAATTGACGTGACAACCATCATCAGGGATGGACTGAAATGAAAAGTACACTTCGGATTTCGCTGAAATCGGGCGAAAAGATTTTTATCAACGGCGCGGTTCTGCGTGTGGATCGCAAGGTGGCGCTCGAATTCCTGAACGATGTCACGTTCCTGCTTGAAAACCACGTTCTGCAGCCCGATCAGGCGACGACGCCGCTCAGACAGCTTTATTTCATCGCGCAGATGATCCTCATCAACCCGGAAGGGCGCGAACAGTCCACCAACATGTTCCGCAAGTCGGTCAGCATGCTGCTGAACTGCTTCCAGCATGACGAGGTTCTGGCGGAACTCAAGCGGATCGACGGGCTGGTTGCCTCGGGCAAGGCTTTCGAAGCGCTGAAGGCCATTCGCGGTCTCTACCCGATCGAGGAAAAAATCCTCAACAATCAGGAAATGACCCCCGCAACGATCGAACAGATTCGCAAGGAGATCGCACCATGGCGGTAGATGCAGTCACTTCGGCAGCGTCAAATCCCTGGGCCAATGCCGGGGCGAGCAGCTCCGACAGCAGCGCGGCGTCGCTGAACTACGACAGCTTCCTGAAGCTCCTCATCGCGCAGATGAAGAACCAGGATCCGACCAGCCCGATGGATGCCGGCGAGCAGATGTCGCAGCTCGCAAGCTTCTCGCAGGTCGAGCAGACCATCAAGACCAACACCCATCTGAAGAGCATGCTGCAGGCGGAAGCCCTGACGCGCGCCTCCGATCTGGTCGGCAAGACGGTCAAGAGCGCCGACGATACCGTCACCGGCGTGGTGAAGGAAGTCGAGGTCTATTCGGACGGCGTTGTCGCCATCACCGAAGCTGGTGACAAGGTGCTGCTGCAGGCCGGCGTGACCTTCTCCAACGGCCCGATTACGAGTACATCTGATAGCGGAACCGATTCGGATAGCGCGACTGGTTCCTGACATTGAAAAGGCGGCATGACGCCGCCTTTCCGGATTGAGGATGCGACGATGAACGAGGCCGATGCGCTTGACATCATGCAGGCGGCTGTCTGGACGGTTCTCGTCGCGGCCGGTCCCGCGGTTCTCGCCGCCATGATCGTCGGTGTCGTCATCGCCTTCATTCAGGCCCTGACCCAGGTTCAGGAAATGACGCTGACCTTCGTTCCCAAGATCGTCACGATCATGCTCGTTCTCGGCGTCGCCGCCCCCTTCGTGGGCGCGCAGATATCGCTCTTTTCCAATCTCGTCTTTTCCCGCATCCAGTCCGGCTTCTGACGCCTTCCGCTGCGGATGCCACCTTCGCGCAAGCTTCAGCCGCTAGGGATAGGCGGAAAGCATCGGGCCGAATTGCGTGCGCTTTTCGAAAACCGTTGCTACGGAACCGTGCGGCGGCTTCTCCGTCGCCCTTCTCATGAAGAGACAGGACGAATTTATGGCGCAACCACCAGTCATCTCCTTGCCCAAGGTCAGTCCGAGCACGCGTGACATCGGTTTCGCACTGGGCATCGTGGCGATCCTCTGCGTTCTCTTCCTGCCCATTCCGGTCATGCTGGTGGATATCGGTCTGGCCTTTTCGATTGCGCTTTCGGTCCTCATCCTCATGGTGGCGCTCTGGATTCAGCGACCGCTGGATTTCTCGTCCTTCCCGACCGTGCTGCTGATCGCGACGATGATCCGCCTGTCGCTGAACATCGCGACGACGCGCGTTATTCTCTCCCACGGCAATGAAGGGCCGACGGCGGCGGGCGGCGTGATTGCGGGCTTCTCCAGCCTCGTCATGTCCGGCGATTTCGTGATCGGTCTGATCGTCTTCCTGATCCTGATCACCGTCAACTTCATCGTCATCACCAAAGGTGCGACGCGTATCGCCGAAGTCGGCGCGCGTTTCACCCTGGACGCCATTCCCGGCAAGCAGATGTCGATCGATGCGGATTTGTCCGCCGGCATCATCGACGAAAAGGAAGCGCAGCGCCGCCGCCGCGAGCTGGAAGAGGAAAGCTCCTTCTTCGGCTCGATGGACGGCGCCTCGAAATTCGTGCGCGGCGACGCCATCGCCGGCCTCATCATCACCGCGATCAATATTTTCGGCGGCATCATCATCGGTTATTTCCGCCACGGCATGCCCATTGGCGAAGCGGCCGACGTTTTCGTCAAGCTTTCGGTCGGTGACGGTATCGTTTCGCAGATCCCGGCTCTGATCGTATCGCTGGCCGCCGGCCTTCTGGTCTCGCGCGGCGGCACCGCCGGCTCGACGGACCAGGCCGTCGTCAATCAGCTCAGCGGTTATCCGCGCGCGCTGATGGTCTCGGCCATGCTGATGGGACTGCTCGCGATCATTCCGGGCCTTCCCTTCCTGCCCTTCATCTTCCTTGGCGGCATCATGGCCTTCGGCAGCTGGTATATTCCGCGCCAGGCGGAGGCCGAAAGCGCGCTGCGGCGTCAGGAAGAGGAGAACAAGGTTCTCCAGACCACCGAGGCGGAAAAGGATTCGGTCAAGCAGGTGCTGAAGACGGCCGAGATCGAACTGGCGCTCGGCAAGCAGGTCTCCACCCGCCTTCTTGGGGCGCATCAGGAACTGGCCTTCCGTGTCGGCAAGATGCGCAAGAAATTCGCGACCCAATACGGTTTCGTCGTACCCGAGATCAAGGTCTCCGACGACATCATGATCCCGGAAAAGGCCTATCAGATCCGCGTTCACGGCACGACCATCGCGTCCAGCAACCTGCGCGTCGGCGACGTTCTTGTCGTGACCGGGGCAGGGCGCAAGCCGAGCATTCCCGGCGACGAAATCCGCGAACCCGCTTTCGGCATGCCCGCCGTCTCGATTCTCGAAACCTTCACCGAGGATCTGAAGCGCGAAGGCTTCCATCCGATCGACAACGTCTCCGTGGTGCTGACGCATCTGAGCGAAGTCATCCGCAACAACCTGCCGCAGCTCCTGTCCTACAAGGATGTGAAAATCCTCATCGACAGGCTCGATCCGGAATACAAGAAGCTGGCCGACGAGATTTGCTCGTCGCATATGTCCTATTCAGGCCTGCAGGCGGTGCTGAAACTGCTGCTTGCCGAACGCGTATCGATCCGCAACCTGCATCTCATTCTCGAAGCGGTCGCCGAACTTGCGCCGCATGTGCGCAAGACGGAACAGATCGTCGAACATGTGCGGGTGCGCATGTCGCAGCAGCTCTGCGGCGATCTTGCCGACAATGGCGTGTTGCGCGTCCTGCGCCTCGGCAACAAGTGGGACATGGTCTTCCATCAGGCGCTGAAGCGCGACCAGAAGGGCGAAATCGTCGAATTCGACATCGATCCCCGCCATCTCGAGGAGTTTTCCGAGCAGGCATCCAAAGTTATCCGTGAATTCATGGATCGCGGCCTGCCCTTTGTCCTTGTAACCTCGCCGGAAACGCGGTCCTATGTGCGCATGATTATCGAGCGACTCTTTGCGACCCTGCCGGTTCTTTCGCATGTGGAACTGGCCAAGGGTCTCGAGATCAAGATTCTGGGCGCCATTTCATGATAACCGACCCGCAGGGGACAATCATTGCATTGTTCCTTGCCATCTGCCGTATCGGCGCATGCTTCATGACCATGCCGGGCTTTTCAAGCTCGCGCATTTCGCCGCAGATTCGCATGCTTCTGTGCGTCGCGGTGTCCATGGCGCTTCTGCCCGTGCTGTGGGACACGATCTATCCGAAAGTTTCCGGTGCAAGCCAGGGCACGGTCGTCGGTCTCATCTTTACCGAGGTCGTCATCGGTTCGATGTATGGCCTGATCGCCCGGTTCTACACTCTCGGTTTCCAGTTCACCGGTGCGCTCATCGGCGCTTCCATCGGTCTCAGTGCGCCGGGCGGTGCCGATGTCATCGAAGACGTGCAGGAAAACCAGATATCCAACTTCATCACCTTCGGCGGCCTGCTGGTGCTGTTCATATTCGATTTCCACCACATCGTCCTCAAGGCGCTGGTGGATTCCTACACCGCCACGCCGGTCGGCGCGCTGATTAGCGGCCAGAAGATGCTGATTACGCTGACCGACACGCTCAGGGCCTCCTTTTCGATCATGCTACGGCTTGCCAGCCCCTTCGTGATTTACGGCTTGATGTTCAACGTCGCGGTCGGCCTCATCAACAAGCTCGCGCCGCAGATTCCGGTCTTCTTTATCTCGACTCCCTTCGTTCTCGCGGGTGGTCTTTTCATGCTTTACCTGTCGGTCGCGGCCCTCATCCGCCAATTCGTGGATGGTTTCGGCCCGGTCTTCATCGGCTTTTGATCGGGGGAAATGCGATGGCTTCGGACAAGCGCTCTGCCAAACTCAAGCGTCTGGTAACCGTCCAGCGGCACATGGAAAAAATGGCCGAGGTGGAACTGGCCGATACCACCCGCACACGGGCGGAAGTTGCGCAATCCATGGAGAACGTGCTGGAGGCCATGAGTTCCATGGAACCGGTGCATCAAACATTTTCCCGGCACTATTCGGACCGCTACGGCCGTCTCGTCGTCCAGGACCGCCAGCTTGAGGGCGTTCAGCAATTTCAGGAAAACAAGGTGCTGAAGGAAAAGACCAAGGCTGACCGGCTCGAGGACAGGATGCACCTTGCGCGCGATCTTGAGGACCGCGAGGCCGACGATAATGCAATCTATGATTTGTTAGAAATTACGAATGTTTCCCACACACCAGCCTCCAGCAAGGTTGGCGATCCATAGTCTGTCCCATTGTTGCATCGCGGGCGTTTTTGAGGACGTCTCCGGCGATGTTTCTTGATTGAGCGGATGCGCCGGCTTTCTGTGCCGCCCATTCGTCAGCTCGGGAGATCTGGACGTGGCGATATCGGTGATAAGTGATCTGGTGATGGATGTGGTTCGCGCTGCGGACCCCCAGGAAGTTCAGGTCGCCCAGGAAAAACTCAAGGCGAACAAGGCGGCTTTTGCCGCAACCAGCCTTGCCGATGCCGGCAAGGGTTTTGGCGCCGCGGTCGAGATGCTGGATGGCGCCTCCTCGAAGGCTGGTCTCGGCGACACCAATATTCGTGCCGCCCGCACCGAAATCCCGGAAACATACCGCAAATATGAAGCCTCGGTTCTCCAGACCTTCGTGGCCAACATGCTGCCGAAAGACAGCGAGGAAGTTTACGGCAAGGGCAATGCCGGCGAGATCTGGAAGAGCATGATGGCCGAACAGTTTGCCGACACGATTTCCAGAAATGGCGGCGTCGGCATCGCGGAACAGGCCTACAAGGATGCGCTTCGGAA
This sequence comes from Agrobacterium sp. LY4, assembly GCF_001526585.1. Classification (NCBI taxonomy): domain Bacteria; kingdom Pseudomonadati; phylum Pseudomonadota; class Alphaproteobacteria; order Hyphomicrobiales; family Rhizobiaceae; genus Agrobacterium; species Agrobacterium sp. LY4. The sequence goes on from NZ_ASYA01000001.1 coordinate 505,151, forward strand.
GGCTGAAAGCAAAGGCATTACCGACGTATCGATGAATGAAAAAGACAATAATGCTGCAATTCGGATGGTGGCGGAGTTCGAGCGGCAGGTCCTCGGCGTTTCCAATGAGAAAACGGACGAGGCTTGAGAATGAAAAACCTTAACGAGGAGACAAGCATGGACCTTATGTCGAACGACCACCGTATCCAATCCGTTCTCGGCCGCCTTGAGATGATCATCGACAACGAGAACGACAATATCGGTAAGGACCCCCAGTTCGACTTCAAGGTCTCCAACGCCCACAAGAGCCGTTGCCTCTATGAGCTGACGATGCTGTTCCGCGATACGCCGCGCGAGGAAATCGCCGCCGGTTACATGGAGCAGGTCAAGGGCATCAAGTCCAAGCTCGCCACCAATGCCAGCCGTGTCGAGGCGCATCTGAATGCGGTTCGCGCTGTCGCGGACCTCTTGAAGAACGCGATCCAGGAAGCCGATACGGACGGCACCTATTCGCAGGAACAGTTCATGTACGGCGCAGCCTCCTGATGTTGAAACTTCTTCTCACTGGCGTCTGGGTTTGCGCCGTCACGCTCGGCGCGGTGTATTTTTCCGTCCAGTTGGCGACGGCGCCCGCGCCGGATGAGGCGGGGGCAAAAAAGGCCAATCTGCAACTGGTCAAGGGCGAAAGCATCACTATCCCGGTCATCAATGATGGCGGGGTGAACGGCTATTTCCTCAGCCGTATTTCGCTGCGCGTCGACAAGACCAAGATGGCGAAGATCGAGCTGCCGGCAACGCAGCTGATGACCGACGAACTGTTCACGCTGCTTGCGGGTTCTTCCATGGTCAATATCGCCAATATTTCCACCTTCGATCCCGAAGCCTTCAAGCAGCGCATCCGCGAGGGGCTGAACAAGAGGCTCGATGACGAGGTGGTCGAGGATGTGCTGATCGAACAGCTCGATTATCTGTCGAAAGCCGACATCCGCGAGCAGAACGGCAATGGCACGCCCCGTTCGGTCAAGCTCGTCGAGGGCGAGAAGGCCGAAGCCGGGAAAGAAGCGGCGCCAAGCCACTGACGACCAGCAGGCGAGGGGCTCTGCAGGACAGGGGATGCGGAGCATCCTTCTGGTTAATTGTCCCTTGCCGCATCCCCAAGCATTCTAGAGATTGCTTTCAAGCTAAATTCAACCTGCACCTGTATAACAAACCCATGAACCACCATCCCGCAGGCCATGCGTTGGATCGGTGGCGATGGGTTTGGCATTTGGGGGTTGGTAATGAGTTTCGCGTCAGGTTTCGCGCGGCCGGAATCGCAACGGAATATCCACGGACTGCGCGTCTGTGATCTCGACTGGAATGGGGCGCTGGAATTGGTCAGCGGCAAGGCGTCTGCCTGTGAAGGACACACGATGCTGTCCTTTCTCACCATCGAGAAGGCGAAGCTTTCGCTCAAGGACAACGCCTACCGGCAGATTCTGGAAAGCTGCCTGCTTCTGCCGCAGGGCAAAGCAATGAGGGCCGCCGCGCGCAACGAGAATGGTGAGCCTCTGCCTGCGCCCATCGATGGCGTCGCCTTTGTGATGGCGCTTCTGACCTATATGGCCGTGCCGAAGCGTATCGGTGTGGCTGGAGATGATGCCGCGCAGATCGGCGAGGTTCTCGCCAGGTTGCGGGCGCACGCGCCCTGGCACGATTTCGTCATGCTGAACCGCGATGCATCGGGCGTTAAGGTGGATGTTCTGCTGGCGGGAATGTTGAAGGAAAACCAGGAGACATGGCTGCACCGCACCGTCAGCCGCGAGAATGCACGGGTCACCATCGCGGTTGGTCCCCTGTTCAAGGTTCTGTCGTCGGAAGTGGCCGGCATGCCGGAAATTTTCCGCAAGCTTCATATGAGCTGGCTCTACAGCCTCTGCGCCGAACCCTGGCACATCGCGCTCGGCAAGAGCTGAGGCCGTTCCCGCAGGCGTTGCGTTAACCATTTGTTTGCCACGATCCTTTAACCTCTCGTAAGGTTTTGACAGTCGCCCGTTGCGGGCGGCACCGAGGGCGGCAGACGGCTTCAGATGGTTGATGACAATCCGGACATGATGGCGATCCGCCTTGACGAGGATGATGTCGCTGCGCCCGTATCGCAATGGCGCAGACATTGTCGGCGGCTCCTGACGTCCGGCTGCATCGTCGCCGCCACCGTTGCCGGGGCAGCCCTTCCGCTTCTGCTCGTCGATTCGGGCTTTCGCGGTTATGTTTCGCAGGCCCGGATCGAGGTCTCCCAGACCGCTTATGACGCCCCCGACGCCGCCCGTTTTCTCGCGATGGCGCGTCGTACGCTGCTTTCACCCTCCGGGCTCGACCGGATAACCGCCGATCTCAAGCTGAAGTCCGCCGATATGGTCGGCGTTCGCAATCAGGGCGAGCTTGGCCTGCTTTTCGACCTTCTGACCGGTGCGGATGCGCGTCCGCTGTCCGAGCGGGAGGCGCTGAACGGTGCGGTGGGCGAAGCGATCCGGCTGGAACTGACCCCGGATGAAAATACGCTGACCGTGACCGGCAAGGCCGCAACGCCGGAAACCGCCATGCGGCTGACCGATTATCTTTCGATGCGCGTGATCGCCGATGGCAAGGCCGGCACCATGACGCCCGCCATGCGTGAGACGGAGAGGGCGCGGACAAGGCTCGATGAGGCGGAAGCGGCGCTGAACGGTTTCCAGATGCGCCACGGTGACGCCGTGATGGCCGAGGCGCAGCAACTCGAACAGCAGCTTCGCGACGTAAACGACAGTCTGGCGCGAACCACCCGCCAGCAATTGTCCATTCAGGCCGATCTGACGGCGGCTTCGGCGCTGAAGCCGAATGATGTCTTTGCGAAGCCTCTGCCGGCCGGCGTGGGTTTTTCGGCGCTTGAGGATATCAGGCAGAAACACTCGACCGCCAGCATGGCGCTTGCTGCGGTTTCGGTCGATTACGGTCCGAAACACCCCCGCCGCATCGCCGCCCAGAATGCGGTGGATGCCGCACAGGCGCTTGCCGCCCCCGCATTGCGGCAATTGCTGGAAGGCCTGCGGGCGGATGAAAAGCGCATCTCTCAGGAGATCGTGACCGCCAATGGCGAGCAAAAGAAATACCTCGACCGCCTGAGCCAACTCGGTGTCGCCCCCGGCGAGTTTTCCAGATTGCAGGGCGAACTGGAAACGGCGCGAAATGTCTATCTCGAGGCAAGCGAACGCCGCGACCTGTCCGCCTCCGCCACGCCCGCAGTCGAAACCCGTTTGACCAAGAAGGCCGCACCCGGCGAGTTGACCCGCGATCTGACGCAGGCCGCCATGCTGGCCGGCGGCGGTGCATTGATCGGCCTGCTGGGCAGTCTTTATCTCCTGAGCTACCGTCGCCATGACGAGGAAGAGGAGGGCGCATTGCTCATCGAAGAGGACGTGCAACTTCCGTCCTCCGTCGAGCCGTCGTTCGAGTCTCTGCAGATTTCCGAATTCGAACCGATCGAGCCGGCTGTGTTCGACGATCTGCAGGATCTTGCCGCAGAGGACAACATCGAGCCGGAAGAAGACGGCTTTGCCGATTATTACGGCGAGGCCGTCAATGACGACGACGACATGCCGCTGGACGAGCGCGTGCGGCAGGTCCTGATGGGCAACCGCACGGTCAGGAGTGCTGATCCGGCCTCTTCCGGACTTCCACCGCTTCTGGCCGAAGCCCTCGCCGGGAACTTCGACCATGCCCAGGCCGAAGCTGAGGAACTGATGGAATTGCGACGCGAACTGGCGTTCCTGAGAGAGCGTCTTGCCGATTACGCCGATCGCCGCGAAGACTACCGCAAAACAGCCTGAAAACGCCGCATTTTCGCTTGCATTCCTGCGAAGGGGGCACCATACGGAGCCTACGTAACCCAGCAGGAGCAGGACGCATGGCAGTTGTGATTGACGGGAAGGCGAAGGCGGCTTCGGTAACGGAGGCGGTCCGCAAATCGGCAGAAGCGCTTGAGGCGGAAAAGGGCGTAAAGCCCGGTCTCGCGGTTGTCATCGTCGGCAACGATCCGGCCAGCCACGCTTACGTGAACTCCAAGAGCAAGATGGCCAAGCAATGCGGTTTCAACTCCATCCAGCACACGCTGCCGGAGGAAACCACGCAGGCCGCACTCCTCAAGCTGGTCGGCGAACTGAACGCCGACGCTTCCATTCACGGCATTCTGGTGCAGCTGCCGCTGCCGAAGCACTTCAATTCCGATGAGATCATCCAGTCGATCCTGCCCGAAAAGGATGTGGATGGCTTGAGCGTACTCAATGCCGGCAAGCTCGCGACCGGCGATCTCGCAACCGGTCTCATCTCCTGCACGCCTGCCGGCGCCATGCTTCTGGTACGCGGCATTCATGGCGAAGACCTTTCCGGCCTCAACGCCGTGGTCATCGGCCGCTCCAACCTGTTCGGCAAGCCGATGGGCCAGCTTCTGCTGAATGCAAATGCCACGGTGACCATGGCGCATTCCCGCACCAAGGATCTGGCCGGTATCTGCAAGACGGCGGATATTCTGGTCGCGGCGGTCGGTCGCGCCGCAATGGTGAAAGGCGACTGGGTGAAATCCGGCGCGACCGTCATCGATGTCGGCATCAACCGCATCCCCGCTCCGGAAAAGGGCGAAGGCAAGTCGAAGCTGGTCGGCGATGTCGCCTATGACGAGGCGAGCGCCGTTGCCGCCGCCATTACGCCCGTTCCGGGTGGTGTCGGCCCGATGACGATCGCCATGCTGATGGCCAACACCGTCATCGCCGCCCATCGCGCGCAGGGACAGGCCGCGCCGAAGTTTTAAGCCTGTCGCGTTCAATCGAACTACACGGCACAGGAATTTTTGTGCGCTGCCCCCTCACTTCCGTCATTCCGGCCTTGAGCCGGAATCCAGCCGACGCGCGTCTGCGCGGCGAGACGACTCTTTTCAGCCCAAGGACTTGGGCTGGCTGGATACCGGCTCAAGGCCGGTATGACGGCCGGGGGATGGAGGCCAGCCTTTAAGTTTTCGGAGCCGGCCCCGTCGAGGCGCGCACCACAAGTTCCGCCTTCCAGAGTTCCTGATGCGGTTCCGTCTGGTTAAGCTTGATCCGGTTGATCAGGCGTTGGCCCACGCGCACGCCCGCCGCCCGGAGTGACGAGCGGGTGGTGGTGAGCGGCACGGAGAAATTATCCGGCTTCAAAAGCGGCAGCACGTCGTCATGGGCGATCAGCGAAATATCCTTACCGGGTTTCAGGCCGCGCTGGTTGAGCGAGCGGATCGCGCCGAGCGCAAGCGCGGTACTGGCGCAGAGAATGGCGGTCGGTTTTTCCGGGCGTGACAGCAGCGCTTCCATGCCGAGATAACCTTCCTCGTCGGTCATGCTGCTGTGCCGCTTGTTGTTCGCATGCAATGTCAGGCCATTTGCCGAAAGCGCCTTTTCCACCCCGAGACAGCGCCGATAGGTGAAATCATAACCCTCCGGACCGTTCAGAAGTCCGATCCGCGTGTGGCCAAGCTGGAGGAGAAGCTGGGTCGCATCGCGGAAGGCGCCCTCGTTGTCCACGTCGAGATAGGGATAATCCTCCTCCACGCCGACAGAGCGGCCATGCACGAGGAAGGGCAGGGAGAGCGATTGCATCATGGCGATGCGCGGGTCGTTCTTCTTCATATAGGCGAGATAGATGCCATCGACGCTGCCGCTTGCGGCAAGCCCCCGCAGGGCTTCGCGTTCCTTTTCCGGCTCGGTCGGCATGATGACGAGATGAAAGCCGCTGCGCGATGCTTCCTCACCGAGACCGCTCAGGAATTCGCCGAAATGCACGTCGGAACGATGGTGTTCGCCAATCGGCATGACAAGCCCGATGGAGCCGACCTTGCCCGTCGCCAGCCGTTGCGCTGCCGCATTCGGGCGATAGCCGGTCTTTTCGGCAGCCTCCATGACGCGGCGGCGCGTTTCGGCGCTGACTTCCGGATAGCCGTTGAGCGCCCTGCTGATGGTCGTCTGCGAAATGCCCAGCAGTTGCGACAACTGTTTCAGGTTCATGTCTCTCATTTCCTCCATGCGCGCGCCCGAGAATACGGCAAAGCCTCTCCTCAATTCCCAAAGCGCTTTAGATTTTTACCAGCCTCCACCGCATTTCTCAATCGAAAAGGATAGCCGCCTTCCGAATTAAATATGACTATTCATAAGGCGCTGCAACGTTTCCGCAGAAAGAGCCTCTTGACTCCGTCTTGATGACAATGAGATGAATAGGCAGCCAAAGCGCTTTGATTGGAGAGGACGCTTTGAGCCTTTTATGTGATGGGAGGTAAATCACATGCAGAAGACTCTTTTGGCGACGGCTGCCGTCATGGCTTTGCTGTCCGGTGCGGCCTTTGCCGCCGACCTGAAGTTTGCACCCGGCGGCGACGCCAAGTTCAACTGGAAAAGCTACGAGGACTTCAAGGCGGCTCATGCCGATCTGAAAGGCCAGACGCTGACGATTTTCGGCCCCTGGCGCGGTGAAGACGAGGCCCTGTTCCAGTCGGTGCTCGCCTATTTCGCCGATGCGACCGGCGTGAATGTCCGTTATTCCTCGTCGGAAAATTACGAGCAGCAGATCGTCATCGACACGCAGGCGGGTTCGCCGCCCAATATCGCCATCCTGCCGCAGCCCGGCCTTCTGGCCGATCTGGCCGCCAAGGGCTTCCTCGTGCCGCTCGGCGACAAGACCGCCGACTGGGTCAAGGAGAATTACGGCGCGGGCCAGTCCTGGGTCGATCTCGGCAGCTACAAGGGCAAGGACGGCAACAAGGCCTATTTCGCCTTCCCTTTCAAGGCGGACGTGAAGTCGCTCGTCTGGTACGTGCCTGAGAATTTCGAGGAAGCGGGCTACAAGGTGCCCGAGAGCATGGAAGATCTGTTCAAGCTGACGGACCAGATCGTTGCCGATGGCGGCACGCCCTGGTGCATCGGCCTCGGCTCCGGTGGTGCAACCGGCTGGCCGGCAACGGACTGGGTGGAAGACCTGATGCTGCGCACGCAGCCGCTCGACGTCTACCAGAAATGGACAACCAACGAGGTCAAATTCACTGATCCGGCCGTGGTCGAAGCGATCAACGAATTCGGCAAATTCGCCAAGAACGAAAAATATGTGAGCGGCGGCGTCGCGGCCGTGGCCTCCACCGACTTCCGCGACAGCCCCAAGGGCCTCTTCGACATTCCGCCGAAGTGCTACCTGCACCATCAGGCGTCGTTCATTCCGTCCTTCTTCCCGGAAGGCACCAAAGTGGGGACGGATGCGGATTTCTTCTACATGCCGACTTACGCGTCCAAGCCTGATCTCGGCAAGCCGGTTCTCGGCGCTGGCACGCTGGTCACCATCACCAAGGAAGCGCCTGCCGCCAAGGCTTTCGTCGAATTCCTGCAGACCCCGATCGCCCATGAAGTCTGGATGGCGCAGTCCAGCTTCCTGACCCCCTATAAGGGTGTGAATGTCGATGCCTATGCCAATGAGCAGATGAAGCGACAGGGCGAAATCCTGACGACCGCGACAAGCTTCGGTTTCGACGGTTCCGACCTCATGCCCGGCAAGATCGGCGCCGGCGCATTCTGGACCGGCATGATCGATTTCGTCGGCGGCAAGTCCGCCGATCAGGTCGCGAGCGATATCCAGAAGGCTTGGGACGGCCTGAAGTAAAGATATCGGATCAGGCCCGGCGGTTTGCTGCCGGGCCCTTACCAACGGCGCTGCCCCGACGACTACATAAATCAGCGCGGCGCGGAGAGGATCAAGGGAGGGAACATGGCTCAACAACTCGTTTCGGCCATCGGCGTGATGGTGGCGGGGGTCTTTGCCTGCGCTGCCTATTACTGGCTATCCGACAAGGTGCTTCAGGCGATCTTTCCGGTCCGCTCGGGAGACGTGCTGCAGGCATCCCGCAACCTCAATCGCCGCGCGGCGGTCCGGCCCTGGCTGTTCATCGGCCCGGCTTTGATCCTCCTGCTGGTCTATCTGGTCTACCCCGTCATCGCCACGCTGATCCTGTCTTTCTATGACCGGACCGGTAGCGAATTCGTCGGTCTCGCCAATTATCGCTGGGCGTTTTTCGATGCCGGTTTCCGCCAGTCGATCTTCAACAATATTCTCTGGCTGGCCGTCGTGCCGGCCGCCTGCACCTTCTTCGGTCTCGTCATCGCCGTCATGACCGATCGCATCTGGTGGGGCAACATCGCCAAATCCATTGTCTTCATGCCGATGGCGATCTCCTTCGTCGGCGCCTCCGTCATCTGGAAATTCATCTATGAATACCGCGCCGAAGGTCAGGTGCAGATCGGCCTCTTGAACGCCATCGTCGAGTTTTTCGGCGGCAATCCCGAAGTCTGGATTTCCATGCCCTTCTGGAACAATTTCTTCCTGATGATCATCCTCATCTGGATCCAGACCGGTTTTGCCATGGTCATCCTGTCGGCAGCGCTGCGCGGCATCCCGGAAGAAACCATCGAGGCGGCCGTCATCGACGGGGCCAATGGCTGGCAGATCTTCTGGAAGATCATGGTTCCGCAGATCTGGGGCACCATCGCCGTCGTCTGGACGACGATCACCATTCTCGTGCTCAAGGTCTTCGATATCGTGCTGACCATGACCAACGGCCAATGGAACACCATGGTTCTCGCCAATCTCATGTTCGACTGGATGTTCCGCGGCGGCGGCGACAGCGGCCGAAGTGCGGTCATCGCGCTCATCATCATGGCGGCCGTCACCCCGATCATGGTCTGGAACATCCGCCAGGCGAACCGCGAGATGGAGGGCCGCTGAGATGAATATTTTCAAACGCCTTCGCCGCGTCGGCCTGCCGCGCCTCATCGTCCATGCCAGCGTTCTGGTCGTCGTGCTGCTCTGGCTCCTGCCAACGCTCGGCATTCTCGTCAGCTCGCTGCGCGACAAGGACCAGATCACGGTCTCCGGCTGGTGGACGGCCTTCTCCAGCTCCGAACAGACCTCGGCAGTGCGCCTCGCCGATGCTTCGGTGCAGAAGCAGGACGGCAACCGCTACGTGATATCGGGCAATGTTTTCGAAAGCGGACAGGGCGGCAAGGTTGCAGCCTTCGGCGTTCGCGTACAGGAACCCACGGCGTTCAAAGCCGGCGAGGCGGCCGATATCGGTGACGGCGAAACACTGCTCGTTAATACGGACGGCAGCTACGAATATAGCAAGGCCTCGAGCTTTGAAGGCTCTCGCGGCAAGCGCGTCTATATCTCCGTCGCGACGCCGCCCGTCTTCACGCTCGACAATTACCGGACGGTCCTGACCTCGGAAGGCATCGGCCAGTCCTTCGTCAACTCTCTGACCGTAGCCGTGCCGGCAACCGTCATCCCGATCCTCATTGCCGCCTTCGCCGCCTATGCGCTGTCATGGATGAGCTTCTCCGGCCGCAATCTGCTGATTGCCATGGTGGTGGGCCTCATCGTCGTGCCGCTGCAAATGTCGCTGATCCCGCTTCTCAGGCTCTATAATGAAATCGGCACCATCTTCGGCGTGCCGTCCAAGACCTATGCCGGCATCTGGCTGGCGCATACCGCCTTCGGCCTGCCGCTCGCTATCTATCTGCTGCGCAACTATATTTCCGGCCTGCCGAAGGAGATTATCGAAAGCGCCCGTGTGGATGGTGCGAGCGATTTTGAAATCTTCGTCAAGATCATCCTGCCGCTCTCCTTCCCGGCGCTCGCCTCCTTCGCCATCTTCCAGTTCCTGTGGACCTGGAACGACCTGCTCGTCGCCATGGTCTTCCTCGGCACGCAGAAGGACGAGCTGGTGCTGACCGGCGCCTTGAACGCGCTGCTCGGTTCGCGCGGCGGAAATTGGGAAATCCTCACCGCCTCGGCCTTCGTCACCATCGTTGTGCCGCTCTGCGTTTTCTTCGCCCTTCAACGTTATCTCGTGCGTGGCCTGCTCGCAGGCTCCGTCAAGGGAGGCTGATTATTCCATGAACGCCCATACCAGACAGGACACTTCCATGACCGCTTCGGTGACTTCCGCTTTGACGCCCAACAAGGACTGGTGGCGCGGCGCTGTTATCTATCAGATCTATCCGCGCTCCTATCAGGACTCCAATGGCGACGGCATTGGCGACCTCAAGGGCATCACCGACCGTCTGGCGCATATCGCCAATCTGGGTGCCGACGCGATCTGGATCTCGCCCTTCTTCACCTCGCCGATGAAGGATTTCGGTTACGACGTCTCGAACTATGTCGATGTCGATCCGATGTTCGGCACGCTTGCCGATTTCGACGGCCTGATCGCCGAGGCCCATCGCCTCGGCATCCGCGTCATGATCGACCTTGTGATGTCGCACACCTCGGACCAGCACCCGTGGTTCGTGGAAAGCCGCGCCAGCCGCAGCAATTCGAAATCGAACTGGTATGTCTGGTCGGACAGCAAGCCGGACGGAACACCGCCCAATAACTGGCTGTCGATCTTCGGCGGTTCCGCCTGGCAGTGGGATCCGACCCGCATGCAATATTACATGCATAACTTCCTGACCTCGCAGCCGGACCTCAACCTGCATAATCCGGAAGTGCAGGAAGAACTGTTGAACATCACCCGCTTCTGGCTGAAGCGCGGCGTCGATGGTTTCCGCCTCGACACCATCAATTTCTATTTCCATGACCTTGAGCTGCGCGACAACCCGGCGCTGGCGCCGGAGCGCCGCAATGCCTCCACCGCCCCGGCGGTCAATCCCTATAACTTCCAGGAACATCTCTACGACAAGAACCGCCCGGAAAATATCGCCTTCCTGAAGCGCTTCCGCGCGGTGCTGGACGAGTTTCCTGATATCGCCGCCGTCGGCGAAGTGGGTGACAGCCAGCGCGGCCTCGAAATCGTCGGCGAATATACATCCGGCGATGACAAGATGCAGATGTGCTACGCCTTCGAATTCCTGGCGCCCGACGCGCTCACCCCGCAGCGCGTCGCCGATGTGCAGGCGGATTTTGCGAAAGCCGCACCGGAAGGCTGGGCCTGCTGGGCCTTCTCCAACCACGATGTCGTGCGCCATGTCAGCCGCTGGGGTGAGCATGTCGAGGACAAGGACGCCTTTGCCAAGGTGCTCTCGGCACTGCTGATGACACAGCGCGGTTCCGTCTGCATCTATGAGGGCGAAGAACTCGGCCTCACCGAAGCGGACATTGCTTTCGAAGATTTGCAGGATCCCTACGGCATCCAGTTCTGGCCGGAATTCAAGGGCCGCGACGGTTGCCGCACGCCAATGGTGTGGGATGCCGGTCATGCCCAGGCGGGCTTCTCGACGTCGGAAAAGACGTGGCTGCCCATTCCGGCCGAGCACAAGCAGCGCGCCGTCAGCGCCCAGCAGGGCAACGAGGCTTCGGTGCTGGAACACTACCGCCGTTTCCTGACCTTCCGCAAAAAGCACCCCGCTTTTGCAAAGGGCGGCATCGAATTCCAGCCAGTTGAGGGTGAAGTGCTGAGCTACACCCGCACACTCGGCAACGAAACCGTGCTTTGCCTCTTCAATCTGTCCGCAACGCCGGCAAAGGCCACGCTGCCGGAAGGGAACTGGGAGGTTCTCGAAGGCCACGGCTTTGCAGGCGGTCTTGAAGGCAGAAGCTTAGAACTTCCGGCATGGGGCGCATTCTTCGCCCGTTACGCCTGACAGAATAGGGAGGAACACCCATGACAAGTCTCGTTCTCAAGGATATCCGCAAATCATACGGGCAGGTGAAGGTCCTGCACGGCATCGATCTTCAGATCGAACAGGGCGAATTCATCGTTTTCGTCGGTCCCTCGGGCTGCGGAAAATCGACGCTGCTGCGCATGATCGCCGGTCTGGAGGAAATCACCGGTGGCGAGATGTATATTGACGGCCAGCTCGTCAATGAAATCCCGCCCTCGCGGCGGGGTATTGCCATGGTGTTCCAGTCCTATGCGCTTTATCCGCATATGACGGTTTACGACAACATGGCCTTCGGCATGAAGATCGCGAAAGAGAACAAACAGGAGATCGACCGCCGCGTTCGCGCCGCCGCCGAAATCCTGCAACTGACGCAATATCTGGAGCGTCTGCCCAAGGCGCTCTCCGGCGGCCAGCGCCAGCGTGTCGCCATCGGCCGCGCCATATGCCGCAACCCGAAAGTCTTCCTGTTCGATGAGCCCTTGTCGAACCTCGATGCGGCGCTGCGTGTCGCCACCCGCATCGAGATCGCCAAGCTCAACGAGCAGATGGCCGATACCACGATGATCTACGTCACCCACGACCAGGTGGAGGCGATGACGCTGGCGGACCGTATCGTCGTTCTGAATGCCGGTCGTGTGGAACAGGTGGGTGCGCCGCTCGAACTTTACGAAAGGCCGGCCAATCTCTTCGTGGCGCGCTTCATCGGCTCGCCGGCCATGAACATCATTGCTGCAAAGATCACCGGAACCGGCGAAAAGACCTCCATCGAACTTGCGGGCGGCAAGACGCTCGCCGTTTATGTTCCCACGCCCGCAACCGAAAAGGGCAAGGCGGCGAGCTTCGGTGTGCGGCCGGAAGATTTGAGCATCGTCACCGGGGACGATTATCTTTTCGAGGGAAAAGTCGCGATCGTCGAGGCGCTCGGTGAAGTGACGCTGCTTTATCTCGAAGCGCCCAAGGGGCAGGAGCCGATCATCGTCAAGGTGCCGGGCATCGTTTCCGTCGGCAAGGGCGAAACCCTGCGTTTTGCCGCACCGCAGGAAAAGCTCCACCTCTTCGACGCCGAGGGCAAGACCTATCGCAACTAATTGCCGTCGATACCGAAACCGTGCCCCGGAACCTCCTCGTTCCGGGGTTTTTTCCTGATCGTTTGCCGCTGTGGAAAAATGTCGGAAATGTCCCGCTTCCGGTCTGTTTAAGCCTGCGCTGATATGAATTGTTAAAGACTATGACCTAGTCTCAATCCATTGATCGAGCATGGGAGTCTGGGCGTGCAGAGCGGTACGGGTGTCATCAGGAACCATTACCTGAGCAAGGAAGAATCCTTCATGTATGACCGCGAAAGCCGGTTTCGCATGGAAGATACCATGAACGCCGCGCGCATCGAATATACCGAAAAGGCCGTGATGCACATGGCGGCGCGCCGCTGCGATGTCATCCGCATCTCCCAGACCGAAGCGGTGCTGGCGCTGCTGACGAAATATAACCTGCCGAACCAGTTCTATCTCGATATTCCCGACGCCCGCATCACCAAGATCGGCTGCGTGATGTTGCGCGTCAACGCCAACAACACCATCCACGTCCGTTTCCTGCGCATGCTGACGCAGAAGGAACTGGACCGCATTTTTGTGTTCAGCACGCATCCGGCGCATAGAGACCGGAAGCTCGATATCCGGTCGTTCTGAAGTCCTCTCGACCATTGGCAAAAATGGTCTGGCCGGTTGTTTTAACGGTTTGCGTTGTTGTGGCCGTCTCCTGTCGTTGCTAACTATTATCATCGGATGGTATAGGTGAAGGCAGAGAGGATATCGGCATGGCAAGCAGTGCAAATCTCGGCCGTCACCTTGAAGGCTATGTTTCCGATCTTGTGAAGTCGGGACGCTACAACTCGCGCAGTGAAGTACTGCGGGAGGGCGTTCGGCTGGTTGAAGAGCGTGAAAAAAGGCTGGCGGCTCTCGATTTGGCGATTGCGCGCGGTATCGCCGATGCAGATGCCGGACGGACTACACCAGTAGACGATGTTGCCTCTCAACTCAGCGCCAAATACCGGAAGATGGCGGAAGAACGCGGACTGTGATCGTTGTTCTCACCAACGAAGCCAAGGCAGACCTGGAGCGTATCGGCGATTTTATCGCGGCCGATAATCCGCGACGGGCGGAAACATTCATCGCCGAACTGCTGGACCGCTGTCTGAGACTGGCGGAAATGCCGCAAGCCTATCCTCTGATACCCCGTTATGAGCAAAGCGGCATTCGCCGTCGTCCCTATGAAAACTATCTTGTTTTCTATCGCGTCACCCAAACGCGTGTGGAGATTTTGCACATTCTGAATGGTGCCCAGGATTACGAATCCATTCTCTTCCCGCAGTCCTAATTCGTGCCGTACCACTTAAATCGTGGCACAACCGCGCGGCAATGAATCAGTCGTCTGTGGAACAGTGAGGAGGACTGTCACCGCCTGCGGCATATGCGACCTTAAGAAAGCCCACCCAGAACCGTCTGCTTCAGCTTCACATCCGGGACCTCGGTGAACGCAAGGTCGCTGCGGCCGAAATAGGATTTCTGGTTGGTGGCGGACCAGTCGTTGCAGACCAGCTTGTAGCGCTCTTTGTTTTCCGGCTTTTCCGGCATGGCGTAGAGATAGTCGCCGGTGCGCGCGGCGAGCGGAATGTCGCCATCCTGATTGCAGCGCTCGAGGATTTGGGCGAGCGCCTCGCCATCCACTTCCGCCACCATCAGCTTGCCGTCGAAACGCAGCGAGGCGTTGAAATCGTAGCGGCGAATATCGCCCTCGGGCAGGCCGGCACCAAACGAAGTGTGGCCGATGAAGCCGACATCCGCACCGGTTTTTGCGGCGATGAGTTGCGCCACACGGCGGCCCGCCTCATCGACGGTCATTGCCTTCGCGGATTTGCCGACGATTGCCCGTTCTTCTGCGGTCAGGTGCTTTTCGAGTGTCTGTTCGATCAGGGTCTTGAGAGCCGATGAGCTGGGAGCGCTGCGATCGATCGTAACGGTCTCGATGGCCGAAGCCTTGCCGGGAGCCGCAATCGTCGCCACCGTCATGGAGGTGCACCATGAGCCGGTATGGACATAACGGGTGGCGCCCTGTTCGTGTACGAAGTTCAGATGGTCATGACCGCCGACCAAGAGGGTGCCATCCGGCAGCAGCGGCAGTATATCGCGGTCGGCGACGACGCCGGCATGGCTGAGAACGATGTTGATCGCATCCGCTTTGACGATCCCCGGCAAATTGGCCTTCGCCCATTCGACCGGCTGCGGAATATCGAGCATCTCGCGCGTGGCCTTCGGATAGGTGTTGATCGCATTGGTGGCGAGACCCGCCACAACGATCTTCCGTCCGCCGACGCTTACTTCGGCGCTGGCCGCCGCATAGGGTTTTCCGCTGCGCTTGTCGATGATGTTGGAAAGCACGGTGATGCCGAGGGCCTGCGCGCGGGTGACGAAATTGGAAAGGTCGTTGTCGATATCGGACTCATGATTGCCGATATTGATGACGGTGGGGGCGAGCTTTGCGAGCGCCGCCAGGAAGGTCCATTCGATTTCGCCGGCCGAACGGGCGGCCACCGCATTGCCGATCTCGAAAAGATCGCCGTTCAGCAAGATGATATGAGGCGCCTTGTCGGCGGCGATGCGCGTTTCGATGGCCGCGAGAAGCTGGCCGATACGCTCATAGGCCGAATGCAGGTCGGAGATGACGATTGCACGCAGCGCCACGTCCTGCGCCATAGCCGGCTTTGCCGCCACCATCAGCGGCAGCAGGGCGGTGCCCGCCATAAGCTTCAGCACATCGCGGCGTTTGCTCGAGAAAATCGTCATATCAGGTCCCATCATCCGAAACTGCACCGCCGTCCCGCGGCCGGCTGAGAAGGCCCTAAAGGGCGATCATCACAGCCGCATGACAAGTCTGACGTTTAAGACGTGGGAAATAAAGCGGTTTCTGCGTCAGCTCTCCGCGATGAGGCGTGCATTCAGGCGATGCCGCAAAGTGGGGTTGAAAGGCGAAAGCCGCATCCGGCCTTCGCCCATCAAAAATCAATGGAACAGAACGCTGGCGCCCTGATCGGCCGGACCGGCATTGCGGCGGAAGGGGGCGAAAAGCTCGCGGCCCATGCCCCATTCATTGCCGGAAAGATCGGCGCGCGCCGGTTCGCGTTTCGCGAGTTCAGCGGCCGAAACGAGCACTTCCAGCGTTCCTGAAATGGCGTCGAGACGGATGATGTCGCCATCGCGGATAAGCGAGATCGGGCCGCAATCGGAAGCTTCCGGCGTGACATGGATGGCGGCCGGCACCTTGCCGGAAGCGCCGGACATGCGCCCGTCGGTCACCAGCGCCACCTTGAAACCGCGATCCTGCAGCACGCCGAGCGGCGGTGTCAGACGGTGCAGCTCGGGCATGCCATTGGCCTTCGGTCCCTGGAAGCGGACGACAGCGATGAAGTCGCGGTTGAGCTTGCCGTCCTTGAACGCGTCCTGAAGCTCCTGCTGATCGTGGAACACGATTGCCGGCGCTTCGATGATGTGGCGTTCCGGCTTGACGGCGGAAATCTTGATGACCGATTTGCCGAGATTGCCGGTCAGCATCTTCAGACCGCCGGTCGGCTGGAACGGGGTCTCGATGCTGGAAAGCACCTTCGGGTCGTGGCTTTGCTCGGGCGAGGGCTGGCGGGTGACGGCGCCCTTTTCATCGAGCTTCGCATCCACGGTATAAGCTGAGAGCCCCTGTCCGAAGACGGTGCGCACATCGTCATGCACGAAGCCCTGTTTCAAAAGCTGCTTGATGAGGAAGCCCATGCCACCGGCGGCGTGGAAGTGGTTCACATCGGCAAGACCGTTGGGGTAAACGCGGGCGAGCAGCGGCACGATGTCGGAAAGATCGGAAATATCCTGCCAGGTGAGGATGATGCCGGCGGCGCGCGCCATGGCGATCAGATGCATGGTGTGGTTGGTGGAGCCGCCCGTCGCATGCAGGCCGACGACGCCGTTGACGACGGATCTTTCGTCGATCATCTCGCCTGCCGGCGTGAATTCGTTGCCCTGCGCGGTAATCGCCAACGCCCGCTTCGTTGCCTCGCGCGTCAGCGCATCGCGCAGCGGCGTGCCGGGATTGATGAAGGAGGAACCGGGCATATGGAAGCCCATGATTTCCATAAGCATCTGGTTGGAATTGGCGGTGCCGTAGAAGGTGCAGGTGCCGGGGCCGTGATAGGATTTCGATTCCGCTTCCAGAAGCTCGGCGCGGCCGACCTTGCCTTCGGCATAAAGCTGGCGGATGCGGGATTTCTCGTCATTCGGCAGGCCGGATGTCATCGGGCCGGCGGGAACGAAGACGGCGGGCAGATGGCCGAAGGCGAGGGCTGCGATGACGAGGCCGGGCACGATCTTGTCGCAGACACCGAGATAGACGGCGGCGTCGAACATGTTGTGGGAGAGGCCGATGCCAGCCGCCATGGCGATGGCGTCGCGGGAAAACAGCGAAAGTTCCATGCCGGGCTGGCCCTGGGTCACGCCGTCGCACATGGCGGGAACCGCGCCTGCCACCTGGGCTATACCGCCCGCTTCTTTGGCCGCATCGCGGATGATCGCCGGGAAGGTCTCATAGGGCTGGTGCGCCGAGAGCATGTCGTTATAGGCGGTGATGATGCCGAGATTGGGAACCCGGTCGCCGGCAAGGATGTCCTTGTCGGCGGGGGAACAGACCGCAAATCCATGCGCGAGATTGCCACAGGAAAGTACGGAACGGTGAACGCCTTTTGAGACCTGCAGCCGCAGCCGCTCGAGATAGGTCTCGCGGTAGGGCTTGGAACGTTCGACGATGCGGGCGGTGATGGCCTGAATGCGGGAATCGGCGGACATGGGCGTTCATCCTGTTCGTTGGTCGGCAACCGGCGTTCCGGGAGGTGAACGGCCGGTTGTCGTGTTTCAGTCTTCATGTCTTCGGGGCGCTTTTCGCGGGCCGCAGAGGCGGCAACCGCGTTGGCTTATGGCGCCCAGTATATATCCACGGGCGTTTCAGCGCGGTTCAGCACGGCGCGGATCGGCATTTCATCCTCATCCTCGCCCGACTGTGCTTTTTCCAGCGTCGCCTTCTTGGCAGCACCTTCGATATGCAGCACCAGAAACTCGGCATCGTGCAGGCTGGAGAAGTTGAAGGTTAACCGCTCCTCTCCCGCATTCTCCGCCGCCATGGTCAAAACGCCGCGCGGTTCATCGAGGTCCAGCGCTTCGTAGAGATTGTCTCCACCGGGGAAGAACGATGCCGTGTGGCCATCCGTTCCCATGCCGAGAATGACGACATCGAACGGGTCGCAGATCGCCTCGGTCTTGACGGTCGCAAGCGTCGCGGCATCTTCCGGTGAGGCCGCCGGCTGGAACAGCGGCACGAAATAGGCCGACTTCGCCTTGTCCTGCAAAAGGTTCTCGGCGACGAGGCGGTGGTTCGAACGGTCGCTTTCCGGCGGCACGAAACGTTCGTCCACCAGCGTCACGCTGATATTGGGCCAATCCAGATCGTGTTTGGAAAGCGCCTGAAAGAACAGCTTGGGCGTCGAACCGCCGGAGACGGCAATGCTTGCCGCACCGCGATCCTTCGTTGCTGCATCGAGGCGCTTGGCAACCTCCGCCGAAAGAGCGGTTGCCAGTTCGGCGGCGGTGTCGAAGACGTGGATCGTTTCGCTCATCGCCAGGCCCTCAATCGGCATCGTGCCAGGTGCGGCCGTCGCGCTCGATCAGTGCGATCGAGCCGCTCGGACCCCAGGTGCCGGCGGTATAACCCTGCACGCCCTGTCCCAGATCTTCCCAACTCTTGAGAATGGGGTCGATCCAGTCCCACGCGGCCTCGACCTCGTCGCGGCGCATGAACAGCGTCTGGTTGGAGCGAATGGTGTCCATCAACAGCCGCTCATAGGCATCGGGGCTGCGCACGTTGAAGGCTTCGGCAAAGCTCATGTCCAGCGAGACCTGACGCAGGCGCATACCGCCCGGGCCGGGGTCCTTGATAAGCAGGGACTGCTTGACGCCTTCATCCGGCTGCAGGCGAATGACCAGCTTGTTGGCTTCGATCTTGCCGGCTGCATCGTCGAAGATCGAATGCGGGATCTGCTTGAAGGTGACGACGATTTCCGAAACGCGGGTCGCGAGGCGTTTTCCTGTGCGGATGTAGAAAGGAACGCCGGCCCAGCGCCAGTTGGCGATTTCAGCCTTGATGGCGACGAAGGTTTCGGTGTTGGAAACGCCGCCTTCCAGCTCTTCCAGATAGCCCTTGACCGGGCCGCCTGCGGAAGCGCCGGCGCGATACTGGCCGCGAACCGTCTGCTTTTCACATTGCTGGTGTCGATCGGCTTCAGCGAGCGCAGAACCTTGAGCTTTTCATCACGCACGGCTTCCGCATTCATGGATGCGGGCGGCTCCATGGCGACAAGGCAAAGCAGCTGCAGGATATGGTTCTGCACCATGTCGCGCAGCGCGCCGGCCTTGTCGTAATAACCGGCGCGGCCTTCAAGGCCGACCGCTTCGGCAACGGTGATCTGCACATGGTCGATATGGGCGGAATTCCACAGCGGCTCATAAAGCGCATTGGCGAAACGCAGCGCCATCAGGTTCTGCACCGTCTCCTTGCCGAGATAGTGGTCGATACGGAAGATCTGCTCTTCCTTGAAGACGTGGCCGATGGTGTCGTTCAGTTCCTGCGCGGAAGCCAGATCGCGGCCAATCGGCTTTTCAACGACGATACGGGTCGAGCGGGTGATGAGCTTGTGCTCGCGGATCTTGTCGGCAATATCGCCGAAAATGCCGGGCGCAACAGCCAGATAGAAGGCGCGCACGCGCTCCTTGCCTTCGTCCAGCAGCTTCTTCAGCACGTCCCAGCCATTATTACCCTTGGCATCGACTGGCACGTAGAAAAGCCTGTTCAGGAAGATGGCGACCTGCGCATCGTCATATTCGCCGGCCTTCAGGTGCTCCTTCAGCGCGTCCTGCGCGAATTTGCGATATTCCTCGTGGGTCATGACCGAGCGCGACGCACCGATGATGCGGGTCGGCTCCGTGAACTGGCCTTCGACCTGCCGGTGATAAAGGGCCGGCAGAAGCTTGCGCTCGGCAAGATCGCCCGTGCCGCCGAAAACGACACAATCAAAAGGTTCAACAGGAATGATCTGACTGCTCATATCGATTCTCTCGATCTTCAAAGGTTGGGGCATCAATAATCTAATCGATTTAAAAATGCCAGACTCAGTTATGTGAAATTATGAATTTTGCTTCCGGCAACTCGTCCGCCGCCGGCAACAGTCTGTAAACATTGGCCTAAAACCTGTCTCGCAACGCGTACCAGGAGAGCGCCAGAAAAAGCAGCGGCGCGCGCAGCGACGCCCCGCCGGGGAAAGAGGGCACCTTCAGCTGCGCGAAGGGCGCCAGCATGTCCTTTTTGCCGAGAACGAGATCGGCATAGAGCTTGCCGCAATAGTTCGACAGCATCACCCCATGGCCGGAATAACCGCCGATGGAGGTGACGCCGGGCATGACGTCGCGCACGAAGACTTTGCGTGGCAGGGTAATGCCGACGGAGCCGCCCCAGGAATGGCTAATCTCTATATCTTTCAGCGCAGGATAGATTTCCGCGATCTGCCGGCGAATGTGGCTTGAAATATCGCGCGGCGTATCGGCCGTATAGGCTTCGCGGCCGCCGAACAGCAGCCGGTTGTCGGCCGTCTTGCGGAAATAGCGCACCACGAACCGCGAATCCGCCACGGCTTCCCGGTCGGGAATGATGTCGGGAAACGCATCCAGCGGCACGGTGGCACCGATGAAGGAACGGATCGGCATGATATGGGCGGCGGTGACCGGTTCCAGATTGCCGATATAGGCATTGGTGGCGATCAGTACCCGCGGCGCGGTGATCGTACCGAAAGGCGTGTCGATGATGGTCTTGCCGCCCGCCTGGCGGATGGATTTCGCCGGCGTCATTTCATAAATGCCGGCACCCGCCGCTTTCGCAGCCTTCGCCAGCCCGACCAGCAGCTTCAGCGGGTGGATATGGCCAGTGCCGGTATCGCGCGTGCCGCCGAAATAATGGGTGGAGCCGACACGTTTGCGTGCTTCTGCGCGTTCCATGTAGGAAATATGCGGATAGCCATAACGGTTGTTCATCGCATCGACACTGCGGCGGTAATCGTCCTCGTAAGCGGCCTTGTGCGCCACATAGAGCTGCCCGGGAAGATATTCCATGTCGATGCCGCGGCTGACGGCGAAGCCGCGCAGGTAGTTTTTGGCGTCCTCGGCAATGTCGAACAGCAGCTTCGATTGCTCGAAGCCGATCTCTTCTTCCATCTCGTCGGGGAAGGAACGCTGGCCGGTGCCGAATTGCCCGCCATTGCGGCCGGAAGCGCCATCGCCGAAGCGATGCGCTTCGATGAGGGCGACGGAGACGCCGTTTTCGGCAAGGTTACAGGCGGCCTGAAGGCCGGTATAACCGCCGCCGATGATGGCCACGTCCACCTCTTTCGACCCGTCGAGAGCGGGATAGTCCGGCCGCTCGCCAACGGTTGCCTGATACCAGGAAATTCCCGGCGCAATCGGGCTTTGCCATGTCATGCTCGGGGTTCCTCACACGTTGAGAAGCAGGAATTCCCGCTCCCAGGGGCTGATGACCTGCATGAAGGTCTCGAACTCCCCGCGTTTCAGACCGGCATAGAGGCCCACGAATTCATGGCCGAACACCCGGTCGAACTGCTCTTCGCCTTCCAGCAGCGCCACGGCTTCCAGAAGACCGCGCGGCAATTCGATGGAGCCTTCATTGGCCGTATCGGCGGTGGGTTCGGTCGGCTCGATATTGTTGACGATGCCAAGCCAGCCGCAGCCGAGCGAGGCGGCAAGCGCGAGATAGGGATTGGCGTCCGAACTCGGCAGGCGGTTTTCGACGCGCCGCGCCTGCGGGCCGGAAATCGGCACTCGGAAGGCGGTCGTGCGGTTGTCGTAACCCCAGGCATTGTTGACCGGGCAGGCCATGTCGGGCGTCAGGCGGCGATAGGAATTCACATAGGGTGCCAGCATGACGAGCGCGTTCGGTACATAACGCTGCATGCCGCCCACGAAGGAGAAGAATTCTTTCGAAGGGCTGCCATCGGCATTGGAGAAGATATTGCGGCCGCTGTCGATCTCCACCACCGACTGGTGGATGTGCATGGCCGAACCCGGCTGGCCCTGCATGGGCTTGGCCATGAAGGTGGCGTAGATGCCGTGCTTCAGCGCCGCCTCACGGATGGTGCGCTTGAACAGGAACACCTGGTCGGCAAGCTCGATCGGGTCGCCATGGCGCAGGTTGATCTCAAGCTGCGCCGGGCCTTCCTCGTGGATCAGCGTATCGATCTCGAGGCCCTGTTTTTCGGAGAAATGATAGATGTCGTCGATCAGTTCGTCGAATTCGTTGATGCCGGCGATGGAATAGCTCTGCCCGCCGACGATGGAGCGGCCGGAGCGGCCCTTCGGCGGATGCAACGGATAATCCGGATCGTCATTCATGGCGACGAGGTAGAATTCGATTTCCGGCGCGACAACCGGCTTCCAGCCCTTTTCGGTATAGAGCGAAAGCACATTCTTCAGCACGTTGCGCGGTGTGTAGGGCACGAAATTGCCCTCGGCATCCACCACGTCGCAGATCACCTGCGCGGTCGGATCCGTTTCCCAGGGCACGACGGAAAGGGTGGAAAGATCGGGCACCAGCTTCAGGTCGCTGTCGCGCGGCTCGTAACGGAAATTCGCGGTCTCATCAGGATATTCGCCGGAGATCGTATGGCGGTAGAGCGCGGATGGCAGGGCAAGCGAGGTATCGCCCGTGAATTTCGCCGTCGGCATCATCTTGCCGCGCGGAACGCCGGCAAGGTCGGGCGTGATGCATTCTATGTCTTCGATCCCGCGCGCCCGCAGCCATTGCGCGGCTTCGCGCCAGGAGGAAACGCCACGGGGGGAGGAAAGGTCGAGGGGAGGTGTCTTTGCCATGGTTGCCTGTTTCTTCGGGCGGAGCATGGTTTTCTTGGCGGGCATGTATCACCGGGTCTGTGTTTCGACTGGCGCCATCATAACCGTAGTTTGGCAATTGGCGAGGGGGAAAGCGCCATTGACAAGCGGCGGCACTTCGAAAAGAGGAAAGGAAACGGATCGGATGGAATGATGACAGAGAAATGTGACGTGCTGATTTTGGGGGCGGGCGCCGCCGGCATGATGTGCGCCATCCGCGCCGGCCAGCGCGGCCGCTCCGTCGTCATTCTCGACCATGCGAAGGCGCCGGGCGAAAAGATCCGCATCTCCGGCGGCGGCCGCTGCAACTTCACCAATATCCATGCCGGGCCGAAGAATTATCTCTCTGCCAATCCGCATTTCGCCAAATCCGCGCTCGCCCGTTACACACCGCGCGATTTCATTGCCCTTGTCGAAAAACACCGCATCGGCTGGCATGAAAAGACGCTCGGCCAACTCTTTTGCGATGACAGCGCCAAGGACATCATTCGCATGCTGCTTGGCGAAATGCAGGCGGTGAATGCGAAGCTGCGGCTCGAAACGTCAGTTTCGGCCGTCACCCATGATGGCGCCCGTTTTCGCGTCACGACATCCGGCGGCGTCATCGAGGCCGAGAGCCTTGTCGTTGCGACGGGCGGCAAGTCGATCCCGAAAATGGGCGCGACCGGTTTTGCCTACCAGATCGCCGAACAATTCGGCCTCAAGCTCATCGAGACTCGTCCGGGCCTCGTGCCGCTGACACTCGATCCCGCCTCGCTGGAAAAGCTGAGCCCGCTTGCCGGTGTCGCGGTTCCGGCGGAGGTCGATCACGGTAAAACCTCGTTTGAAGAAGCGCTGCTCTTCACCCATCGCGGTTTGAGCGGTCCTTCCATCCTGCAAATCTCATCCTACTGGCGCGAGGGTGATGTGGTCCGTCTGAAGCTTGAGCCGCATCGCGATATAGCTGCGCTGCTAAAGCAGGCGAAACAGAAGAACGGCCGCCAGTCGCCCCAGACGGCTCTGTCGGAAATCCTGCCGAAACGGCTTGCCCAGCACGTCGTCGAACAATCCGGTCTCAGCGGCCATCTGGCGGATATGTCCGACAAGATGCTGGCGAAACTGGCGGGCGAGGTGCAGGACTGGCAGATCAAGCCCGCCGGTTCGGAAGGTTATCGCACGGCGGAAGTCACGCTCGGCGGCGTGGACACGACCGGCCTCGATTCCCGCAGCATGGCGGCGAAGTCCGTGCCCGGCCTCTATTTCATCGGCGAATGTGTTGATGTGACCGGCTGGCTCGGCGGTTATAATTTCCAGTGGGCCTGGGCGTCCGGGCAGGCGGCCGGCGAATTCGCGTGATCGTCTCTGGCCGTGGAAAAGTTCGGACCTCTCTCCTTCGTCATGCCGGACTTGATCCGGCATCCAGCCACGGCGCGTCTGCGCCGTGAAGAGTCTTTCGCGATCAAGGACTTGATCGCGCTGGACCCCGGAACCAGTCCGGGGTGACGGAGTGCGGATGTGACCTGTTCGCCAACTCAATTTCAGTTGGTAAAGTTGTGGCCCTTCCTCGCTCTTTTAATAATCTGTTAATGGGCGTGGAGTCATCCTGACCAAATGCCAGCAAAGCCGGATCGCTCAATGATCCCGCTGCACATGAAGTCGTGCTGGAGGCCTTAACAGGGCATGGGTCGGTTGAGTTTTTCGTCAGGAACCCGCGCATGAACAGATCTGCACATCGCCGCCCTCGCGCCATTGCCATCGCCCACGTCGAAAGCGAGAGCCGACAACTGGCCTTTCGCCTGAGCCTCATCGCCGCCGGTGCTCTGGCAGCCCTGATCGCCCTCTTTCACTGATCCGCGGCTCTTTGCCTTCATTCGGCTCACAAGCGCGCTGAAAAGCCGCCACGGCCGCGATGCCTCGGCCATATCGGCATAAAATTTCTCTTCCTGCAGAATGGCTTCGTGCCGTGTGCGCGGCTGCTGGTTTTCGATGATAATGCGGGCTGCAAAAATCGCGTGCATGTCGCTCTCCTTCTAATGCGGAGGGCCATGATGCACGCCGTTTTTTGATTTATCTGCACAAGAAAATGCGCTACGTTTTTCACCTATGAAAAACGTCACCTGGGATTCCTATCAGCTTTTCCTCGATGTGTCACGCAGCGGCGGCCTGACGGGTGCTGCGGCGCTGACGGGCTTGAGCCCCGCGACGGTGGGGCGGCGCATGGTCGAGCTGGAGGAGCGTATCGGCAAGGCGCTGTTCCAGCGCAGCCAGACGGGATACGCCCTGACGGCGGATGGCCGTACGCTGTTCGACCGGCTTCAGGCGATGGAGAATGCGGCAAGGGATATCGAGGGATGGCAGAAGGCGTCGTCGGCCTCGTCTGTCGTGCGCATCGCCGTCGGCACCTGGAACGCCTGGCTGCTGACCGGAAATTTCTCCGCCATATGCACCGATCGCGACGATTTCCGCATCGACCTTTTCATCGCCGAACAGAGGGCGTCTCTGGCCCATCGCGAAAACGATATCGGCATCCGCGCTTTCGAGCCGCAGGAAAAGAACCTTGCGGCCATCCGAACGGGGGAAGTGGCCTATGCGCCCTACAGGCTGCGCAACGCCGCCGTTTCCGTCGCCGACCGCTGGCTGGCGGTGGCGGAGGAAAACGCCATTTCAACCTATCTGCGCTGGCCGCATGAAAATCGTAACAACGAGATCGTGGTAACGGTGAACCGGCCGACGGCGCTTCTCGATCTGGTGCTGGCCGGGGCGGGGGTCGCGGTTCTTCCCTGTTTCGTGGGCGATGCGGATGCGCGGCTCGCTCGGGAAGGCGAAGAGCTGGAGAGCCTTCGCCACAATCAATGGATCGTCATGAACAATGACGATCGCCACCGCCGTGATATCAGGACGGTGGCGGATCGGATGACCCGTCTGATCAAGAGCCACTCCGATCTTTATGCCGGACGCAAGAGCCGCCCGGCATAGAAAGGAGGCCGTTTCAGGCGGCGGCACTTCCCTGCGCGACGATGACGGGGATAAGCAGATCCCCCCAGTTGCCGCCGCCGCCATGGTGGCGGGCCGAGCGGACCAGCTCGACGGAAACGCCGGCCTCGACAGCTTTCATGACGGCCTGGTTGAGGCGGTGCAGATCGTTGGCCAGCATGCGGATGGCGGCCTGCTGATCCTGCGTCATGGCGGAGGATTGTTCCTCGGCGCGTTCCTTGACGTGGGTCTTGATGGGGTTATGGGCATTCATGGCATTTCTCCTCTCATTATTGGTTGGGGTTCTTGATCCGGTTTGCAAGCCCTTCCCGTCACCGGGAAGGGCAGTTTTTCGATTTTATTCGGCCGCCGGGCGGAACTGGTCGTGCTCGGTGGATTCCTTCATGGCTGTCGTTGACGACGTGCCGCCAGAGATTGCCAGAGACACGGCGTCGAAATAGCCGGTGCCGACTTCGCGCTGGTGCTTGGTGGCGGTGTAACCATTGGCCTCGGCTGCGAATTCCGCTTCCTGAAGCTCGGAATAGGCCGCCATCTGCCGGTCCTTGTAACCGCGCGCCAGTTCGAACATGCCGAAATTCAGCTGGTGGAAACCGGCCAGCGTGATGAACTGGAACTTGTAGCCCATCGCGCCCAGCTCGCGCTGGAACTTGGCAATCGTCGCGTCGTCGAGGTTCTTTTTCCAGTTGAACGACGGCGAGCAATTGTAGGCGAGCTTCTTGCCCGGATGCACCTTGTGCACGCCTTCCGCAAACCTGCGCGCCTGCTCGAGATCCGGCTTGGAAGTCTCGCACCAGATCAGGTCGCAATAGGGCGCATAGGCCACCGCGCGGGCAATGCAGGGCTCAAGACCGTTCTTGACCTGATAGAAGCCCTCGACGGTGCGGCCGGCATCGTAATCCACGAAGGGACGGTCGCGCTCGTCGATGTCGGAGGTCAGGAGCTTCGCGGCCTCCGCATCCGTGCGGGCGATAACCAGCGTCGGTACACCCATGACATCGGCCGCAAGCCGCGCCGCCGTCAGATTGCGGATATGCGCCGCTGTCGGGATCAGAACCTTGCCGCCGAGATGGCCGCATTTCTTTTCCGATGCCAGCTGGTCTTCATAATGAACACCCGCAGCACCAGCCTCGATAAAGGCCTTCATGATTTCGAAGGCGTTGAGCGGCCCGCCGAAACCGGCCTCCGCATCGGCAACGATCGGCGCGAACCAGGTGTCGACCGAAAGGCCCTTGCCTTCCGCCGTCTCGATCTGGTCGGCGCGCTGCAAAGTGCGGTTGATGCGCTTGGCAAGCTCCGGTGCGGCATTGGCCGGATAAAGCGACTGGTCCGGATACATGGCCGACGCCGTATTGGCATCCGCCGCAACCTGCCAGCCGGAAAGATAGATCGCCTTCAGCCCGGCGCGAACCATCTGCATGGCCTGGTTACCGGAAAGCGCGCCAAGCGCGTTGACGAAGTTTTCCTCGTTGATCAGCTTCCACAGCCGGTTCGCGCCCATCTCGGCCAGCGAATGGCGGATTTCGACGGAGCCGCGCAACCGCTCCACGTCGGCGGCGGTGTAGGTGCGCTCGATGCCATCGAAACGTCCCTGCGGTGCGCCCGGAACAAGTTTGTAAAAATCCGTCATACTTCTCTCTCCCATGATAAATGCGGTTTCCGTAACGGGCCCTCTTCAACATCATGTGGCGCCGTTTGATGTGACTACATTTACATTTTTCGAGATTTGAGTGCCAGAACAAACATAAAAACAGTGACTTGAAAGAGGTTATCCTGTAGTGTGCATGACAGGGTGGAGATGTAAAATTGTAAATTTTGTAAAATTCCTGCATCCCGCGAATTTGTAATAGATTTGTATGAGTCGCAGGCACGGGGAGGTGAGGCGGTGTCGGAAAACAAGATTTTTGCAGGCCCGCGCGTGCGCCGCATTCGCAACGGTCTTGGGTTGACGCAGACGGCCATGGCCGAGGCGTTGGCGATTTCGCCGTCCTACCTCAATCTCATCGAGCGCAACCAGCGGCCGCTGACGGTGCAGCTGCTTTTGAAGCTTGCCTCCGTCTACAAGGTCGATCTGGACGACCTGCAGGGCGAAAGCGCCGGTTCCGCCGGGCAGCTGCGCGAGGTCTTCGCCGATCCGTTGCTGGCGGGTGAGGTGCCGTCGCCGCAGGAGCTGATCGAGGTTGCCGATGCCGCGCCCAATGCGGCAAGCGGTGTCCTCAAGCTTTATCGCGCCTATAGGGAACAGGCGCAGCGCCTTTCAGACCTCTCCGATCTTCTGGCGCGGGAAGGGCATGAGACGGCGCTCTCCTCCACCCGCCTGCCGATCGACGAGGTGCGACATGTCTTTGAAAACCGGCCGGCCTATTTCCATGCCATCGATGCGGCGGCGGAAGAACTCCACAAACACCTGTCGGCGGGCGACGATCTCGCCTCCGGGCTGAGGGCATGGCTTCAGAAAAACCACGGTATCGTGGTCCGCACCCTGCCGGTTCATGCCATGCCGAATCTCAGGCGGCGTTATGACCGCCATTCGATGCGGCTGTTTTTATCCGAACGCCTGTCGCAGCCGGACCAATTGCGGGAAATGGCGATGGAGACCTGTCTTCTGGCGCTTCGCGAAGAAATCGGCACGGAGCTCGAAGGGCTCGGTCTGGAAGGGGAGGAGGCGAGGCGCATCGCCCGCTTCGAACTGGCGCGTTATGCCGCCCATGCGTTGATGATGCCCTATGGCGCATTCCTCAGCGCCGCCCAGCGGGCGAAATACGATCTCGAGGTTTTGCGGTCGCGCTTCAACGTCTCTTTCGAACAGGCGGCCAACCGCCTCGTCAGCCTGCAACGGCCGTCAGCCGCGGCGATCCCGTTTTTCCTGATGGAGATCGACAATGCCGGCAACCGTTTCCGCCTTGCAGGGGCCAGCGGTTTTCCAAGGGCGCGTTTTGGCGGCCTCTGTCCGCGTCTCAACATCCATGCCGCTTTTGCCCAGCCGGGACAGGTGCTGGTGGAAGCGGTGGAGATGCCGGATGGCGACGCGTTTCTTACAGTGTCGCGCACGCTGGAAGGTCCGCAGGCGGGTTTCGGCGAAAGGGTGCGGCGAACGGCCGTGCTTCTCGGCTGCGATCTCGCCCAGGCCGGAGACACCGTCTATGGCCCCGCCGCTTCGGGTGCCGCGCCCGTCGCCGTCGGCCCTTCGTGCCGGCTGTGCGAAAGGCAGGGCTGTCTGTCGCGGGCGGAAGCGCCGCTGACGCGGCCGCTCGGGCTCGATGAAATGGTCACCGGTCTCAGTGTTTTCGACTTCCAGTAGGTGTTTCCAGTCGCTTTTTTGTGGCCGGAACACATTTGGTTGAAAATGCTGTGCTGCACATTTCCCGCTTGCTCCCTTTTGTTTTCCTTTCTAGTCTCTCCCAAAAAAGGGGATCACGCTCCCATCGTGAGGATGCGTTAACAGGAGACATCATGAAAAACCGTTCTCTCCGCCTGACCTTGGCTCTCACCACCGCGCTCGTTGCAGCAGGCTCGGCAATGGCCCAGGAGAAGGTCGTCCACGTCTATAACTGGTCGGATTATATCGACGAATCGATCCTTGCCGATTTCACCAAGGAAACCGGCATCAAGGTCGTCTATGACGTTTTCGACAGCAACGAACTCGTGGAAACCAAGCTTCTGGCCGGCAGCTCCGGTTATGATGTCGTGGTGCCGACCGGGCCCTTCCTCGCCCGCCAGATCAATGCCGGCGTGTTCCAGAAACTCGACAAGTCCAAGTTGCCGAATCTGAAGAACATGTGGCCCGAGGTTTCCGAGCGTCTGGCCAAATACGATCCCGGCAACGAATATGCCGTGAACTACATGTGGGGCACCACCGGCATCGGCTATAATGTCGCCAAGGTGAAGGCCGCTCTCGGCGATGTTCCGGTCGACAGCTGGGATATTCTCTTCAAGCCGGAAAATGCCGAAAAGCTGAAATCCTGCGGCATCAATATTCTCGATGCGTCGGACGAGACCTTCGCCATCGCCATGAACTATCTCGGCAAGAATCCGGATAGCAAGGAAACCGCCGATCTCGAGGCGGGCGGCGACGTCTACATGAAGATCCGCCCCTATGTGAAGACCTTCAACTCCTCCGCCTATATCGATGAACTGGCGAATGGCGACAGCTGCATCACCATCGGCTGGTCGGGCGATATCCTGCAGGCGAAAAGCCGCGCCGAGGAAGCCAAGAACGGCGTCGAAGTGAACTACGTCATTCCGAAGGAAGGCACCTATATGTGGTTCGACAACCTTGCCATCCCGGCGGATGCCAAGAATGTCGAGGAAGCCCACGCCTTCATCAATTATCTGATGCGGCCGGAAGTCATCGCCAAGGCCTCCAACTATGTTCAGTATGCGAATGGCAACCTCGCCTCGCAGGCGCTGATGGATGAGTCCGTCGCCAAGAACCCGGCGGTCTATCCCGATGCCGAGACGCTGAAGAAGCTCTTCACCATCTCGCCTTACGGACCGAAGGAACAGCGCGTCCTGAACCGCGTCTGGACGCAGATAAAGACCGGCAGCTGACACTTCCGCCCGCTGGTTGAGGAACGGCCGGCGGGCCTGTTTCTCTGATCCTTTGCCGGCAGGTTCCGTTACCTGCCGGCGTCGCCCGCCTCAAAGCATCGGACCGAAAGTCGGAAAATCCGATGCTCAAATCTACAAGACCAACGGGATTTGAGGGTAGGGTGAATGGCGAAAACTCTGGGGCCGGTCAAACGCAAATTTAGCCCTTGGGACAATCCCGATGCGGTGCCCTTCATCCGCTTTGAAAACGTCACCAAACGTTTTGGCGATTTCGTCGCCGTCAACAATCTGACGCTCGATATCTATGAACGCGAGTTCTTCTCGCTGCTCGGCCCCTCCGGCTGCGGCAAGACAACGCTGATGCGCATGCTGGCCGGTTTCGAAGAACCGACCGAGGGCCGCATCCTGCTGCAGGGCAAGGATATTTCCGGCGTGCCGCCCTATAAGCGGCCCACCAACATGATGTTCCAGTCCTACGCGCTTTTCCCGCATATGTCGGTGGAAAAGAACGTCGCTTTCGGTCTGGAGCAGGACGGTCTGCCCAAGGCGGATATCGCCGCCCGCGTCGAAGAAATGCTGCGGCTCGTCAAGCTCACGGAATTCGCAAGGCGCAAGCCAAGCCAGCTTTCAGGCGGCCAGCGGCAGCGCGTGGCGCTTGCCCGCTCGCTTGCCAAGCGGCCCAAGGTGCTTCTGCTGGATGAACCGCTCGGCGCGCTCGACAAGAAGCTGCGCGAGGAAACGCAATTCGAACTGATGGACATCCAGACCAATCTCGGTCTCACCTTCCTCATCGTCACCCACGACCAGGAAGAAGCGATGACGGTCTCGGACCGCATCGCTGTCATGGACAAGGGCAATGTCGTGCAGGTGGCGACGCCGGCCGAGATCTATGAAGCGCCGAACAGCCGCTACGTGGCGGATTTCATCGGCGATATCAATATTTTCGACGCCAATGTCGTCGCCAATGCTTCCGATATCGGCAAGCCCGGTCTGGTGACGCTGGATTGCGAAGGGCTGAAGGTGGCGGTGGAGCAGGAATGCGCCGCTGCGACCGGCAGCCAGGTGGCTTTCGCCATCCGCCCGGAAAAGGTCCGCATCTCGCTCGACCAGCCCGGCGATAGCAGCATCAATTCCGCTTATGGCGAGGTCTGGGATATCGGCTATCTCGGCGACTTCTCCGTCTTCATCGTCAAGCTTGCCGATGGCCGCGTCATTCGCGCCGCGCAGGCGAATGTTTCGCGTCTCGTCGATCGCCCGATCACCTTCGGCGATATGGTGTGGCTGAACTGGAAACCGGATTCAGGTCTTGTCCTGACACGCTGAGGGAGGCTTTCATGGCGATCACCACTCCCGAAAACCGGCAAAGCCCCTGGCGCTGGCTGGTCGTCGCGGTTCCCTATTTCTGGCTGCTGCTATTCTTCGCAGCACCGTTTTTCATCATCTTCAAAATCTCGCTGTCGGATACGGCGATCTCCATGCCGCCCTATACGCCGGTTTTCGAAGGGTTTTCGAAGCTCGGCGCGTTCTTCTCCGAACTGGATTTCGAAAATTACCTCTTCCTGACGGAAGACCCGCTCTACATCGACGCCTATCTGTCATCGCTGCGCATCGCCTTCATCTCCACCTTCCTGCTTCTTTTGATCGGTTATCCCATGGCGCTTGCCATGGCGCGCGCGCCGTCTTCCATTCGCCCGACGCTGGTGATGCTGGTGATCCTGCCGTTCTGGACCTCGTTCCTGATCCGCGTTTACGCCTGGATCGGCATTCTGAAGCCGGAAGGCCTGTTGACGGTGCTGTTCCAATGGCTCGGTTTTCTCGGACCCGACCAGCAGGTCAATATTTTCCGCACCGAGACGGCGATCTTCATCGGCATCGTTTATTCCTATCTGCCCTTCATGGTGCTGCCGCTCTATTCGGCGCTGGAAAAGCTCGACAATACGCTGCTGGAAGCGGCGGCCGATCTCGGTTGCCCGCCATGGAAAGCCTTCTGGAAGATCACCTTCCCGCTGTCGCTGCCGGGCGTCGTGGCCGGCTCGATGATCTGCTTCATTCCGATAACAGGCGAATTCGTCATCCCCGATCTGCTCGGCGGCGCCCAGACGCTGATGATCGGCAAGACGCTGTGGACGGAATTCTTCGGCAACCGCGACTGGCCCTTGGCCTCCGCCGTCGCCGTGCTGCTGCTACTGTTGCTGGTGGTGCCCATCGCCATCTTCCAGAACCAGCAGAAGAAGGTGGGGTGAGACCATGAAGCGCGGAAAATTCGACATCACCGTCCTCACCCTCGGTTTTGCCTTTCTTTATATCCCGATCATCATCCTGATCGTTTATTCCTTCAATGCCTCGAAGCTCGTCACCGTCTGGGGCGGTTTCTCGCTGCAATGGTACCGCTCCATGTGGTCGAACCAGGGGCTGATGGATGCGGCATGGGTGACGTTGCGCGTCGGTATCCTCAGCGCTACCATCGGCACCATTCTCGGAACGCTGGCGGCGCTGTCGCTGACGCGGTTCGCGCGGTTTCCGGGCCGGGTGCTGTTTTCCGGCATGATCTATGCGCCGCTCGTCATGCCGGAAGTGATTACCGGCCTGTCGCTGCTGCTGCTCTTCGTGGCCGTCGGTGTGGATCGCGGTTTCTGGACGGTGGTTATCGCCCATACGACTTTCACCATGTGTTACGTGGCGATCGTCGTGCAGTCGCGGCTCCTGACCTTCGACCGCAGTCTCGAGGAAGCTGCGCTCGATCTCGGCTGCCCGCCGGTCAAGACCTTCTTTCGCATCACCCTGCCGCTCATCTTCCCCGCCGTCATTGCCGGCTGGATGCTGGCCTTCACCCTGTCGCTGGACGATCTGGTGATCGCCAGCTTCGCCACCGGCCCCGGCGCAACCACGTTGCCGATCAAGATTTATTCGCAGGTTCGCCTCGGTGTGACGCCGGAAATCAACGCCATCTGCACGATCCTGATCGGGCTTGTCACCATCGGCGTGATTGTCGCCTCCATCGCTTCCAAACGCACCGAATTGCAGCGGATGCGGGACGAACACGCGGCGGCGCGGAACTGATCGAATATCCTGCGTCGATTTTTACGCGTTACTGTTGAAATCGCGAGAAAAGTAGAAACTGTTAATTTAGTTTCGGCGCTTTACGGTCTCAGAATAGGAATTTTCGTCGGTAATTGATCGATTTTGGTTTTAACCGCTTGTTAATAGGAGTTGGCGGAAAGTAAACCCAACGCAGGGCCGTCAAATTTTTGATAGCCGGGACTGATAATTTCCATCTGGCGAGATTGTCCCCCTTTCTCTCGTTGAAAAGCACAACTCATCCAGGCGGCCGCAAGGCCGCCTTTCTTTTTGCCGCAAAGGCCCGTGCCACTCAGCGGTTTTCCGGATGATCCATCGATTTGGAGACGAGCAGCACGGGAATAAGCCCGGCAATGATGATGATGATCGCCGGCACGG
This sequence comes from Agrobacterium sp. LY4, assembly GCF_001526585.1. Taxonomy (NCBI): domain Bacteria; kingdom Pseudomonadati; phylum Pseudomonadota; class Alphaproteobacteria; order Hyphomicrobiales; family Rhizobiaceae; genus Agrobacterium; species Agrobacterium sp. LY4. The sequence continues at coordinate 538,812 of NZ_ASYA01000001.1, forward strand.
CCGCATCCTGCACCCTTGAACGCGACGCATCCTCATAAACCAGCGTGGCCAGCGTGTTGAAACCGAAAGGCCGGAGCAGGATCGTGGCCGGCAATTCCTTCATGGATTCGATCAGGACGAGCAGAAAAGCCGTCAGCGCCGCTGGCCGCATGTTGGGCAACAGCACCTTGAACAGCGTCTGCGCCCGGTTGCGTCCAAGCGTCCGCGAGGCCATGTCGATATGCGGCGAAAGCTTCTGGAAACCGGCATCGAGCGTGCCTTCCGCCATGGTCATGAAGCGCACGGCGTGGGCATAGATGATGGCGAAGGCGGTGCCGGAGAGCAGCAGCCCGGTGGAAAAGCCGAAATGTGCGCGGATGAAGCCATCGACGCCATTGTCGAGACTGGCTAGCGGAATGAGCACCCCGATGGCGAGCACGGTTCCCGGCACGCCATATCCCATGGAGCCGAAGCGGGCGGCCACCTTCGAGGTGCGTGAGCGCTCGGTGCGGATGGCATAGGAAAACACGAAAGCAGCAACCAGCGTCACGAAGGCGGCGGAAAGCGAGACTTCGAGACTGTGTCCGAGCGCTTTCAGAAGCTTCGGCGCAAACAGCGCATCGAGCCTCCTGGCGGCGTAACCGCCCAGCACGATGACGGGAATGAAAAAGCCGCTCGCCACGGGAACGAAACAGAAAAGGCTCGCACCCCAGCGCCGCCAGCCGTTGAGCGCTTTCAGCCGGTGGCGCTGCGCCATGCTTGTCGCTTTCGGCGCGCCGAAGCGCTGTTTTTCCCGCGCATTGCGTTCGATGACGATCAGCGCACCGACGATGACGAGGATGACGGCGGCGATCTGCGTCGCATTGGCGAGATTGCCGCGATTGAGCCAGGTTTCGTAAATGGTGAAGGTCAGCGTCTGGACACCGAGATACTCGACCGCGCCGATATCGTTCAGCGTCTCCATCAGGACCAGAGAAAGCCCGATGGCGATGGCCGGCCGGGCCATCGGCAATTGCACGGAGAAGAACACGTTCAGCGGTTTTGCGCCAAGCGTGCGGGCCGCTTCGGCCGCAAACCGCCCCTGCATGGAAAAGGCGGCGCGGGCCGAGAGATAAACGTAAGGATAGAGGACCGAACTCAGAACGATCACCGCACCGCCGAGCGAGCGTATGTCCGGAAACCAGTAATCGCGGATGCTGTGATAACCGAAAGCGGCGCGCAACGCGCTCTGCACCGGGCCGGTAAAGTCGAGAAACTCGCCGAACGCATAGGCGGCGAGATAGGAGGGGATGGCGAGCGGCAGGACAAGCGCCGCGGACAATAACCGCCGCAGCGGAAATTCGAATGTGGTGACAAGCCAGGCGCAGACGATGCCGAAGAAAGCCGTCGTCGCGGCCGTCATCCCCAAGAGCAGGAAGGTGCGAAACCCGGCGCGCGGCAGGACATTGGCGAGCAGATGCTGCCATCCTTCCGTACTGCCGGTCAGCGCCAGCCAGAAAATTGCCAGAATGGGCATGGCGGCAATGGCCGCGACGATGACCGCCGTGATGGGCAACACCGAGAAGCGTCTTGATGCCGGAAGGGAAACCGTCATGGACATGCCAGTCTACTGTCGTGCAAAGGCCTCAACCGGCGACCATTGTGCCGGCGGCTTCCGCATTGCTACGCCCGCATGGCCTCAGTTGGCAAGAACCCGCTGCGACGGAAAGGTGATTTCCACCAGCGTGCCTTCATTCGGCGTGGAGGTGATGGAGAAATTCGCCCGGTTGGCGTCCACCATGGCCTTGGTCAGCGGCAGGCCGAGCCCGGTGCCGTCGCCGCGCACGCGCTTGCCGGAGGAGGCCACCTGCCGGAACGGCTTCATGGCCTGTTCCAGTTCCGCCCGTGTCATGCCGATGCCGGTGTCGCGAATGCGCAGCGATACGCTGCCATTGGCCTCGTAGGCGGTGGATACCACGATCTGGCCGCCGGACGGCGTGAAGCGGATGGCGTTCGACAGGATGTTCAGCACGATCTGCTTGATCGAGCGCAGATCGGCGACGATCTGCGGCACGGATTGCGCAAGTGCGGTGCGGATGATGACGCGCTGGTTGTTGGCCTGCGGCTGCACCAGCGAGACCGCCTCGGCCACCGTTTCATTGAGCGGCACGGCGACGAAATCCACATCCATCTGCCCGGCCTCGATCTTGGAAATATCGAGCAGATCGTTGACGATGTCGAGCACATGCCGGCCGGAACGGCCGATATCATTGGCATATTCCACATAACGCGGATGGCCGATCGGCCCGAAACGTTCGGTCGCCATCATGTCGGCAAAGCCGATGATGGCATTGAGCGGCGTGCGGATTTCATGGCTGACGCGCGCCAGGAAATCGGTCTTGTGGGCATTGGCGGTTTCCGCCGCCCGCTTGGCGTTGCGCAGTTCTTCTTCCGTGCGCTTCCACTGGGTGATGTCGCGGATCACGGCGCAATAGCCATGCGAGGATTTTAGCCGGCCGATGGTCATGAACAGCGGCAGGAAGCCGCCGGATGCTTCGCGGCCGATCACTTCGCGGCCGTCATTCAGCACGCTGGCGACACCGTTATTGGCAAGGCCGGAGAGATAATCCAGCACGGCGCGCTGGCTCTCATGGGCAAAGAGCGTAACAAAAGGCTTGCCGGCAATTTCACCATTGTCATAGTTGAACAGCGCGCTGGCGGAACGGTTGAGCGAGCGGATTTCGCCTTCGTCTCCCAGAAGCACCACCCCGTCGGTGGCCGTTTCCAGAATGGAATGAAGCTCTTCCACCTCGCCCTGCAACAGGGAGAGGCTGCCTGCCTCCGCATTTTCGGTATCGCTGGCAGCAATATTTTCGTTGGCGGCCGCAACCGGCGCCTGCTTTTCCTCAAACGGCACCAGCGACAGCATCAGCGCCTTGGTTTCTTCCCAGCGGATGGATTGCAGCCGCGCCTTGACGGGAATGATGTCGTTGTCAGAGCTGACGACCACCATGCCGCCTTCGTTGTCCGGCATGTCCTCCAGCTCCTGCCGCTGCAGCAGCGCTTCCAGACCGCCCACCTCTTCGAGTTCGGCGAGAGAGCCATAGCCCGTCAATCGCAGGAAATCCGGGTTGGCGTGGATCAGCCTGTCGCCGGCATGCACCAGAAGCGCCACGGGCATCTGGTCCAGTGTCTCGGCCGTCAAGGCATTCGCGGGGCGAACGGACGGGCTGACCATGGCGGCGGCAATATCGGCAGCTGGCCGCTCGTCGGCCGCAGGCTCCTGCTTTTCGTCGGAACCGCTTTCATCTACGGGTGCGCGAATGGCCGCAGGCCGCTCGCCACGAACATAGTCGGCGAAAAGATCGTCTTCCTCCGCCGATTCGGTTTTCCTGTCGTCATTTTCCGTATCGGAGGGCGCGCTTTCCGAAGCATCCGCATCGATATCCTGCTGAATATCCTGCATGGTCGGCTCAGCGGAAATGGCCTCCGCATCCGTTGCCCGGTCTTCTTCGGAAGCAGCATCCGCCGGCGCCAGGGCCCGGCCGATTTCGCGGAAGGCGGCCTGCTCGCCTGCGGTCAGCCCCTCGCGGGAGCGCGAGCGGCGCTCCTCCAGATGGACGACCTTGTCGGAATAGGCCGGCTCCAGCGCGGGCGCCGCAACCGGCGCTTCGAATTCCGGCGGGGTATAATCATGGTGCTGTTCTTCGGTCGAAACCACGTCCGATGCATCATCCGCCGCATCGGCCTCCGTTGCCGGGACCTCGTCCTCAGCGATGGAACCGGCGTCTTGCGCCGCGTCGTCATCTTCATCGATAAAGGCCAGCAATTCGTGGCTTTCATCCTCAATAGTGGGCTGCGGCAGGGCTTCCGCCGGATCGGCCTCTTCGCCGTTGAGGAAGGTCAGGCCGGTGGCATGCGGGTCTTCGGCGGCATCGGCAAGCCGCACGATGCCGAAACCGCGGAAACCGTCGAATTCGCGTGAGCGCGTATAGGTGGGCAGGGCGGCAAGATCAATCGGCACCATCAGCGATGTGCCTTCCACCGGCCAATAGATCGTCTTGCCCGACCATGTGTCGCGACGGCCGAGAAGCTCGCGGATCTTGCCGTCGGGATCGAGATTGAACAGGGCCGCGACATCGGCAAAGCCCATGCCTTCCACGGCAGCCGCCTTGGCGCCCACAGCCTCTGCAAATTCATGCGAGATCGAGCTGAAGCGCCCTTCCGCATCGATTTTCCAGACGAAACGGGAAGCGCGCGCACCGGCATTGAAAACAAAAGGCTGCGCTTCTGCGCCAGCGCCGATGTCCGTTTCCTCGGTCTCCGCCTCCGCCGTTATCTCCTCATCCGCCGCAGGAGCAGCTTCTGACGGCGCGGTTTCGACGATTCCATCGTCCGCGACTGCGTTTTCTTCGGCCCGGGCTTCTTCGGCAGGGGCATCGGCGATTGCCCGCTCGCTTAAGGGAGCCTCTGCTTCATCCTCATCGAGTTCGAAAAGATCGGCGATGTCGTCGGTCATCGCCACATGCGCAGCCGCGTCGGCGTCCTGGGCGGAAAGCGCCGCCGGGGTCTCCGCTCCGTTTTCCGGCGACGACAGAAGGCTGTTCTCATCCTGCTGCGCTGCCTCTTCCTCTTCGGGATCGCCCGGCAGTTCCTGCACCTCTTCCACATCCTCGATGCCAGCGACGGCATCGAGCACGGAATCGAAGGAGGTTGCAGCGGCAACAGGCGCGACCTCCGCAACCGGCAGGGCGGGCTCGGCGGCGGCTGGCGTTTCCTGCGGCCTGTCTTCTGCGAAACCGTTGACGGGATCGAGTGTGCCCAGCGCGGTTTCGACCACGAACATCAGGTTCAGTTCGGGCGATGCCGCGATCTGGCCGGTGGCGGCGGGCAGGTAACCCTTGCCGGTCGGCACCGGCCGCTTGACGAGATGGCCGGACTGTCCGGCTGCCATTTTCACCAGTGTCCGTGCGGTATGCGGCGTGATGCCCAGCGACGAAAAGCCGGGCGAGGCGGCGACGATCTCGTTCTCGCCGTTCAGAACCGCCATATGGATATCGGGGTCGTCGAAACCTTCGATCATGCGCCGGGCGCATTCCGCCGTGTCGGGTGCGACTTGGTCGGTGAGGGCGGAAAACAGGATGGCGGGCTGGCTGGGTTCGGCCTCGATGATTTCCGCGCGCGCGGTAACGGCAAGGCTGCGGAAACCCGACGTGATGCGAATGGTAAACGGCAGGCTGTCGCCCGCTTTGGAAAGCCGCGCCGCCGTGGCCGCCAATTGCCGGAAGGTCACGTCCTGCGGTTTCGGGCCCTGTTCCAGAAAATCATAGACCATCGGCGTGCCGAACAGCGCCGCGCCCCGGCCATTGGCCCAAAGGGCGTTTTTAAGGTCGAGCGAGAACAACGCCATGGCCGCGCCGCGCCCGAAACCTTCACGCACCCGTTCATGCACTGCGATATCGATAAAGGGATACTGGACGGCGGGCATGTCGAAACCTATTCTGGCACTACCGGACCTTGCGGGCTTTTCGGCTTCCTCATGAAGCTCTAAACGTAAACCCGCCGAGGCATCACGTTAACAGAATTTTAAATAACTTCACAGCGCGGTCCGGTCCACCATCCGCCGGATGAATCGCCAAATAGAGTTAACATCAACAGGCCGCTGCGGCCTCTTTATGTCAGCCCGGCCCATTGAAAAGCACTTGCCTTTCTCAGCCTTTTTTCGCAAAATTCGAAGAGGCACTTGCAAATGGGGAAAACACCTTTTATGTCACCCCCCGTGACGCCGCTTCGGCGTTTCATGTGCGGTTGTAGCTCAGTTGGTTAGAGCGCAGGTTTGTGGCACCTGAGGTCGGTGGTTCGACCCCACTCAACCGTACCATTCCCCTCTCCCGATAAGTCTATTTGTCACAGTGACTTACCGGGAGAGGGGAGTTTCCCCTATATATATATGTTGTCCATGAGCTTTGTTGGGCTCGTCGCGAAGCGAGCAGAAATGCCGTTCCCGCATTGCCTCGCTGATCGGGTCCGTCACAACGGCAGTGAATTCATCTCCGTCAACGCAACAGGTCCAATCGGCGCATCTGGCGTTCGATCAGCGTCTCGACTTCCTTCACGGCGAGCGCGCTCAGCGGTGCGCCTGGGCGGCGCTGGGTCGCGCTGGCGATGGCGCCGCGTTTTGCCAGAACATGTTTTCGCACGGCAAGGCCGAGACCGGGCTGTTGTTCATAGCGCATCAGCGGTAGATAGGCATCGAACAAGTCCTGCGCGGTTTCGTATCTGCCCTCATTGCTGAGACGGACGACATCCACCATCATTTCCGGATAGGCGAAACCGGTCATGGCGCCATCGGCGCCGCGCTGCATTTCCTCAGTCAGGAAAACACCGGCATTGCCGCACAGGATGGAGGTGCGGCGACGGCCTTTGGCCTCCGCTTCGCGCAGGTCGGTGATCTTTTGCAGGCCCGGCCAATCCTCATGCTTGAGCATGACGATGCTCGGATGGGCCTCGAAGATGACGCCGAGCGTTTTTGCGCTTATCTGAACGCCGGTGGAGAGCGGGAAGTCCTGCAGCACCACAGGCACGTCGGCGCCGACAGTCTCGACGACGTTGCGGTAATAGGCGACGATCTGCTCATCGGTCCGCAGCGCGGGTGGCGGAGCGACCATGACGCCGGCAGCTCCCAGATCCATGGCTGCCTTGGTCAGTTCGCCGATGGCGGCAAGGCCGGGCGCGGAGACGCCGACCACCACGGGTTTTCCTTCGGAACGCTTCAGCGTCAGCTTCGTGACTTCGATCGATTCCGCCTGGGTGAGCTTGGGTGCTTCCCCCATCATGCCGAGGATCGTCAGCCCGTCCGCGCCTTTTTCATAATAGAAGTCGACCATGCGGCCGATGCTTTCGCCATCGAGCGAACCGTCTTCGGCAAACGGCGTGCAGGCAATGACGAACACACCCTTGGTACTGGAATTTATGAGCGACATGACATGTTCCTATTTGAGCCGCCTGTGTTGCAAGGGTTCTGTTCCAACCCGTGGAATTGACCGCAGCGGAGCCGGGTCTGGGGTATGCCGGCCCTGCGCATGAGAGCGCGTTGGCCGGCAAGCCGTTTGCGTCAGTTACTCGCCAGCATATCCGGAACGATCGAAACGATTTCCGGGAAGACGGCGATGAGCAGGACGAAGGCGCACATGATGAAGAAGAACGGCATGGTCGCGCGGGTAATGCGGGCCATGCTGTCGCCGGTCAGGCGCTGGATGACGGTGAGGTTGAAGCCGACGGGCGGCGAGACCTGCGCCATCTCCACCACGATGACGATGAATATGCCGAACCAGACCTTGCTGTAACCGGCCGCCATGACCAGCGGCAGGGTGATCGGCAGCGTCATGACGATGCAGCCCAGCCCTTCCATCACCGTGCCGAGGATGATGTAGAAGATCAGGAGCACGATGATGAGCATGAATGGCGAAAGGCCCCAGCCCTCGATGATGCCGGCGATATAGCGCGGCATGCCAAGATAACCGATGACGGTCGACAGGAACATCGCGCCGACCATGATGAGGCCGATCATGGCGCAGGAATCGGCCGCCTGTTTCGCCGCCTGCATGAGGTTCGAAAGGTTCAGCGTCTTCTGGAAAGCGCCGACAAGGATTGCGCCGCCGACGCCGACTGCGGCTGCTTCCGTCGGTGACGCGATCCCGCCATACATCGAGCCGACCACGCCGATGATGAGCAGCAGCAGCGGTCCCAGATCCTTCAACGCCACCAGCTTTTCGATGAAGGTGGTGGGCGCGAGGGCCTCTCCGACAAGGGCCGGATTCATCAGCGCCCGGATGCCGATATAGCCCATATAGGATGCGGCCATCAGCAGGCCCGGCAGGATGCCCGCTATGAACAGCTTCAGGATCGATTCCTCCGCCATGACCCCATAGATGATCATGATCGTCGATGGCGGGATGAGAAAGCCCAGCGTTCCCGCCCCCGCAAGGCTGCCGGTGATGAGGTCGCGGTTATAACCACGCGAAATAAGTTCCTTTGCGGTGATGCGCCCGACCGTTGCCGTGGTGGCCGCGGATGAGCCGCAGACGGAGGCAAAGAGCGTGCAGCCGAGAACGGTGATATGGGCAAGCCGGCCGGGTACATGCCGAAGCCAGGGGGCAAGGCCGGAGAACAGCGCCTCTGAAATCTTCGTTCGGAACAGGATTTCCGCCATGAAGATGAAGAGCGGCAGGGCCAGCATTTCCGGCGAAACCAGCGTGTTCCAGGTTTGCTGGGCCAGCAGTTTGAAAAGCGGCAAAGCGGGGCGATAGAGTGCGGCCAGCGCCGCCCCCGTGCCGACGAGGCCAAGGCCGATCCAGACCCCCGTACCCAGAATGAGCGTCATCAGGCCGAGCAGGCTGAAGGTGATCTTTCCCATGGTTTATTCCAGTCCCGGGCCGGTTGAAAGTGTTTCGCCGCGAAGAAGCCGCAGAAACTGAGCCAGCATCTGCAAATTCAGGATGATCGCGCCGATTGCGAGTGCGCTCTGCGGATAGACGAGCGGAATGCGGATGACCGACGAGGAGGTCGAACCGCGCAGCGCGGACAGAACGGCCATGTCCGTCAATGCGACCGAAAGCGCAATGCAGATAACAAGGCCGACAAGGCATGCCACCATGTCCAGCCGTCTTGCGCCGGTTGAAGAAAGCGCCTCGCCTATTGCGGTGACGCGGACATGCGAACCGGATTTCAGCGCGCTGGCGCCGGCGAGCATGAAGCTCGTGGCCATCAGGTAAGCGGCGACATCCCAGGCGAATGGCAGGGAGTAGCCGGCAAGGTTTCTGAGAAGGATTTCGCAGGCGATGAGAATGAAAATGCCGAGGAGAGACAGGGCTGCGAGCAGGTTTGCAGCCTCCGTCAACCGGTCGATCGGCGTTATGATGGCAGCGAATGCGGGATTGGCTGGATTTCTCATGATGTTTCTCCGGAGTGCGCAGAAGGAGGCGGACAGCCGGCCGGGATTGCCGGCTGCCCTTTCATTTCCGACGGGAGAAAGTCAGTTGCGCGCCTTCAGATAGGCTTCGACATAGGGCGCGGCATCGGGCACGCGCTTGAGAAAATCGTCCCACAACGGCTTGGCGCGCTCGATGAGGGCGGCCTTGAGTTCGGGAGAAGGCGACGTGACGTTAATGCCCTTTTCCTTCAGGGTGGCGAGCTTGGTTTCGTCCTCGGCCCGGCTGACCAGCCAGAATTCGCCTTCGAGTTTCTTCGATGCCTGTTCGATCGCCGCCTGATTTTCAGGCGACAGGGCATTCCAGGCATCGAGATTGACGGTGACGATGTTGGAAGATGCCTGCCAGTTGAAGGTGCTCATGTTTTTCATGAACTCCCAGAAAGCGCCGTCGACACCGGACGAAGAGGAGGTCGTGACACCGTTGATGGTGCCGGCGGCCAGCGACGGCACGACTTCGCCCCATGGCATCTGAACGGGAAGAGCGCCAAGGGCGTGGAAGAAATTATGGCCGTTGGCATCAACGACACGGATCTTGAGGCCGTTGACGTCTTCAATTTTTTCGATCGGTTTCGGCGCATAGACGGCCTGTCCCGGCCACGGCACCATGTAAAGCAGCTTCTGGTTCATCGAGGTTGCGACTTCCTCGATCTTGGGGCGGAAGAATTTGTGCAGCAGCGCAAGGTCAGGCATCGTCGGGGCCAGATATGGCAGCGTCTCGACACCCAGTACCGGCGCTTCACCCACCTGCTGGCTCATCAGAATATCGGCGATGGGAACGATGCCGTCGCGCACGGCGGTCATGCCTTCCGGGCCCTTGATGCCAAGTGACCCGCCGGAATGCACGGTGATGGCGACCTCGCCATTCGTGACGGTCTTTACGGTTTCAGCGAATTTTACCGCGTTCTTGGTGTGAAAATTACCTTCCGGCCACACGACCGACATGTCCCAGGCCGTTTCGGCGGTCGCGGAGGTTGCAAAGCCGGCAATCGTCAAAGCCAGCCCGGCGAAAATTGCGTTTTTCATGGTTGTGATCCCCTCACTTATTGTGTCCGGCTCGCCCTGTCCCTTGGCGACAGGACGGCGCGGTTATTTTCGGTATACAGCACGTACTCCGAATGAAGGGGACTATATGGGCGTTTTTTGAGCGGCGCAATAAGGTGATTAATCTTTGTTCGATTTCGAGCGGATTCCCTTGCCGCCAGCCTTTGCGGTGCTGGCGTCAGTGGAATGCATTTCAGGGAAATTACCGAAAAGGGGCGGATCGGCAGGCAAGGAGTTGCCGCTGTGTGCCGACCAGGGGCCAGGCGTGCGGAGCCGCCGGGGGTGCGGCGGCTCGCTGAATGCGGGCTGAAAATCAGATCGCCGATGCGAGGCGGGTCTTTATGTAAAGCTCACGCAATGTCTTCGAGACCGGGCCGGGCTTGCCGTCACCGATGATGGCTTCGTCGATCTTGACGACCGGCATGGCAAAATTTGTCGCCGATGTGATGAAGGCTTCGGCTGCATCCTTTGCCTCATCCACCGTAAAGGCGCGCTGTTCGACGGCAATTCCGGCGCCCTGCGCAAGATCGAGAATGCTTCCGCGGGTGATGCCGTGCAGAAGTGCGTTGGAAAGTTCGCGCGTGACCAGCGTGCCGTCCTTTTTGACGATATGCGCATTGGCGGCGCTGCCTTCGGTCACGAAACCATCCTCCACCAGCCATGCATCGTCCGCTCCGCGTTTCAGCGCTTCCATCTTGGCCATCGAGGGGTAGAGAAGCTGTACCGTCTTGATGTCGCGCCGCTCCCAGCGCCAGTCCGGCATGGTGGCGATGGCAATGCCGGTTTCCGTGCGCGGATTGTCCAGCACGGGTTTTGCCTGGGTGAACAGGGTTATCGTCGGGGTGGCATTGGCGGGAAAAGCGAAATCGCGATCCGCCACACCGCGGGAGATCTGCAGATAGATCAGGCCTTCGTCCATGTGGTTGAGGCGGACGATTTCACGGTGAACGGCCAGAAGTTCCTCCGCTTCGAGCGGGCAGGTCAAGCCGAGTTCGGCGAGCGAGCGCTGAAGACGGGCGCTGTGGCCGGCATAATCGATCAGCTTCCCGCCGATCACGGCGGTGACTTCATAAATGGCGTCCGCGAACAGAAAGCCGCGGTCGAAAACGGAAACCTTGGCGTCGGCTTCGGCAAGCCAGTCGCCGTTCAGATATACAATGCGTGTCAATGGAACGTCCCCGGATCAGGTGTTTGGTGTGGCGAAAGGAGCAAATTGCAGCCCGTTTCGGGCGAGCGATGAACGAAGGGCGCGCGCCATATCCACGGCGCCGCGCGTATCGCCGTGAACGCAGATGGTGGCGGCTTCCACCGGCAGTTTTTTTCCGCCCGTTGTCGGAATTACGCCGTCGCAGACCATGGACAGAACCTGATCCACGCTCTGGTTGGGATCGTGGATCACTGCACCCTGCATCTGCCGGGAGGTGAGCATTCCCGCATCGTCATAGGTGCGGTCGGCATAGACTTCGCAGGCAACGCGCAGCCCCGCTTTTTCGGCGGCCTTCATGGTTTCCGAATAGGGCAGCGTAATAAAGACCAGTGACGGATCCACCGCCTTGATGGCCCGGATGCAGACCTGCGCGAGATCTTGATCGACGGCGGCCATGTTGCCCAGCGCCCCATGGGTTTTGACATGGGTGATGGGCCAGGAAAGCGCAGCCGCCATGCCCTGCATCGCGGCGATCTGGTAGATCAACTGGGCCTCCACATCCTCGGGACGTTCGCCAGATATACGGCGGCGGCCGAAGCCGTAAATATCCATGAAAGACGGGTGGGCGCCAACAGCGATGCCCCTTGCCTTGGCGGCGAGAATGGTGTCGCGCATGACAACCGGATCGCCGGCATGAAAACCGCAGGCGATGTTTGCCGTGGTAATCAGCTCCATCATCGCTTCGTCTTCGCCCATGGTCCAGGCCCCGAAGCTTTCTCCCATATCGCAGTTCAGATCGATCGTCGCCATAGCCCCTCTTTCCGGGCGAGATGTTGCCCGGTCCCGTCCAGTTTATACGCGTGATATCAGGCAGCACGCATTCATTGCATCTTTTCATTGACATACAATTGGTATACTGAAATAGCAAGGAAGGATTGGCGGGAGAATCGAATTCGCATGCGTGGACGTGAGGGAGTGTAATCGATGGGCGGCAAATTTCCGCGCATTCTTGCTTGTGGTGACAGCGCCCTGTCCGTTGAACTCGCCGACACCATCGATGAAGCGGTGAGCGAGCGCATCATCGCGCTTGCGGCAAATCTCGCTGCAACGCCCGTGGAAGGCATCGAGGAACTGGTGCCGACCTACCGGTCCCTCATGGTCATCTATGACCCATCCGTCATTCGCGGCCACGCGCTTGACCGGGAGTTGCACCGGCGCCTGATGACGCTGACGGTGAACAGCGTTCCGGCCAGACGTTTCGATGTGCCTGTGGTTTATGGCGGATCGGTCGGGCTCGACCTGCAGGAACTGGCGGACATGAAGGAAACGACGCCTGCCGCCCTGATCGAGCTGCACGCATCCGCTGAATATCGTGTCTATATGATCGGTTTCGCGCCGGGTTTTGCCTATCTCGGCGGCCTGCCAGAACAATTGCATACGCCGCGTCTTGCCACGCCGCGTCAGCGGATCGAGGCAAGTGCGATTGGAATTGGCGGCAAGCAGGCAAGCATCAATTCCGTGCCGGGGCCAAGCGGATGGCGCTTCATCGGCCGCACGCCGCTTCGGCTTTTCGACCCGCATCGCCCGGAGCCGTTTCTGTTGCAGGCCGGAGACCGGGTCCGTTTTCGGCCGGTGAGCGAAGACGAGGCCGCAGAGCTTGACCGGGCGGTCGCCGCTGGCCAGCCCGTCATGGAGGCGCAGCTTTCATGAGTTTTCTCGTCATCCAGCAGATAGGGCCGATGGCCACCGTTCAGGATCTCGGCCGCAGGGGATTGAGCCATGCCGGCGTTTCCGGTTCAGGCCCGATGGATATGCCTTCTTTCCGAATTGCGAACGCGCTGGTCGGCAATGTCGAAAACAGCGCGGCAATAGAATTTGGCGGCACCGGGGGCAGCTTTTCCGTTTTGCGGCCGGCACGCATCGCCGTGACCGGAGGCGCCGTCGATATCCGTCTCGGCAAACGAAAGCTGTCGCCATGGGAGAGCTATACTCTTTTGCCCGATGAGGTGCTTTCGATCGGCGCCCTGCGCGATTGCGTCTGGGGCTATCTCGCCGTCTCCGGCGGCGTGGATACCGTGCCTGTGCTCGGTTCGCGTGCCACCCATGTGCGAACGGGTCTCGGCGGTTACGAAGGGCGTCGTTTGCAGGCGGGTGATCGTCTGCCGCTCGGCCGGGATAATCCCGGCGCCAATCTGGCGCTCCGGCAACTCTGGCGGCGGTCCGGCGGTCCCGTCCGAATTGTTCCCGGCCCACAGGACGACTATTTCTCTGCCGAAACCCAGCGGGCTTTCCTGAAAGCCTCTTTCATCGTTTCTCCGGCCCGGGATCGCATGGCGCAGATGCTGGACGGACACGCCGTTCATGCCGAAGGCGGGCACGATATCGTCTCCGACGGAACCTGCGCGGGATCGATACAGGTCCCGGCGTCGGGACGGCCCATCGTGCTGATGGCGGAGCGCCAGACGACAGGCGGCTATCCGAAAATCGCAACGGTCGCCACCGTCGATCTGCCCCGGCTTGCCCAGGTTCCGAGCGGCCGACATGTCTCTTTCGCGGCCATTTCACGGGAAAAAGCCGAAGAGCTTCTGATTGCGGAGCGCACGGCCTTGCGCGAACGCCTGGCAAATCTGGTAGAAAAGCCGGAAAAGGATGATGTTTCAGGAGGTATGCCATCATGAATCAGCCACTTGCCAAGCAGGCTTATGGGAAGATCATCGAAATGATCCTGTCCGGTGCGCTGACGCCGGGTGACGCTTTGCAGGAAGCGAAACTGGGTGATCTGCTGGACATGTCCCGGACGCCCGTGCGTGAGGCGATCAAGCGGATCGAGGCCGAGGGTCTCGCCACGCAGGAAGGACGGTTTCTCAAGATCCGCCGGCTGAAGGCGGAAGAGGTCGAGGAGATTTTCTTCCTTCGTCAGGTGCTGGAGACCCATTGCGCCAGACAGGCGGCGATGGCCCGGCCGGAGCTTGGCGAGCTGGAAGCCCGGATACGACATTTGCAACAGCATGGCCCCGGCGAGGACGACGAGCAGCGCCGCGTGGACGATGCTTTTCACCGGACGCTCGCCCTTTCCACGGGCAGCGAGATGATGGTGAGCACGATCGAGGATTTGCGCCGCCGTACCTGCATGTTCGACCATGCCCAGGTGCCGGATCGTTTTCTGAAAAGCTGCGACGAACATCTGGAGATGATTGCCGCCCTGCGCGCCGGCGACGGGGAACGGGCAGGCTCGCTCATGGCCCGCCACATCGTTCACGCCCGCGACGCCATTCTTGAGAAACTGGAACAATTTCCCGAAAGGAACAGGGACGCATGAAATGCCTTATTGTCCAGCCTATTCATGCCGACGGCCTCGCCCTTCTGCGTGAGGCGGGGGTTGAACCGGTTTTGTGTCCAAAACCGGACATGGCGACCGTGGCCGCAATGATCAAGGGTTGCGATGCCGTCATCACGCGTGATGCGGGCCTGTCCGCATCGGCCATCGAGGCTGGCGACAGGCTGCGGGTCATCGCCGTTCACGGCACGGGCCATGATGCTGTCGACAAGGAAGCGGCGACGGCGAAGGGCGTTCTGGTCTGCAACACCCCCGGCGCCAATGCCCGCTCGGTTTCCGAGCTGGCGCTCGGTCTGGCACTCGCCGCCGCAAGACGTATTCCCGCTGCCGACCGCAGCGAAAGGGCCGGGGTTCATGGCTTTCGCGAGACGGAGAGTTTTTCCGAATTGTCCGGCAAGACCGCCCTTATCGTCGGCTGGGGGGCGATTGGCGCCGGGCTCGGCCGGATGCTGAAGGCCGCTCTGGATATGCGGGTGCTGGTCTATTCGCCGCGGGTCGCCGATCTCGATGGCTTCGAACGGGCTGACAGTCTTGAAGACGGGCTGAGGCAGGCCGATCTGATTTCCCTGCATACGCCGCTCCGTGCGGAAACACGCGGTCTGTTCGGAGAACAGGCCATTTCAGCGGTGAAACCGGGCGCGATACTTATCAACACAGCACGGGCGGGACTGGTGGATGAGGCGGCCCTTGCCCGCGCCATCGAAACCGGCCGCATAGCCGCAGCCGGGCTGGATGTTTATTCGCCTGGTGCGCCGACAGGCCCTCTGGCCGCCGGCGGCCGGGTGATTTTCACACCGCATCTCGGCGGCACGACGCTGGAAGCGCTTCGCCGCGTGGCTCTCGGCTCTGCAAGGCATGTTTTGACGGCGCTTGCGGGCGAACGCCCGGTCACCGCGCTCAACGCGCCGCAGGAGATAATGGCATGACGCAAGCCGTGATCGCAGAGACGGTCAACCGTCTGCTGGACCGCATCAATGCCATTTCAGCGGAAGGTCCCGGTTTTACCCGGCCTTCCTACAGCGCTCTGGAAAGCGAAGCGCATCAGGTGATTGCCGAAGAATGTGAAGCCCTTGGCCTCACTGTTACGCAAGATGCGGCGCTGAACCTGTTTGCCCGGCTGCCCGGCAGAGACCGGCAGGCCACGCCGCTTTATATCGGCTCGCATCTCGATACCGTGCCGATGGGCGGCGCCTATGATGGCACGGCAGGTGTGGTAGGCGCCATGGCACTCGTCACCGCATTCGTGAAAAGCGGGCAGGCCCCGCCATCAGATATTGTCGTGACGGTGACGAGAGCGGAGGAGAGCGTCTGGTTTCCAGTCTCCTATATCGGGTCCCGTGCGGCGCTTGGCCGGCTCACGGCGCCGGAAATGCAGGCGCGCCGCGCCGACAGCGGCAGAACACTCGCCGAGCACATGAAAGAACTCGGGGGCGATCCGGACGCCGTCCTGCGCGGGCCGGGACTGCCGCCGGCGCGCTTCGTCGAATTGCATATCGAGCAGGGGCCGGTGCTCGACAATGCCGGCGAGGCTTTTGGCGTCGTCGATGGCGTGCGCGGCGGCCTGCGTTACCGTGAAGCACGGATTGAAGGGGTGTGGGCCCATTCCGGCGGCGCGCCGCGTGATGCGCGTTCGGATGCCGTTTTTGCTCTGGCGGATCTCATCGTCGCCATGGACAGGGCCTGGGAAGGAATTCTGGCGGAAGGGCACGATCTTGCCGTTACCGTCGGCCGGGTGGATGCGGCAAGCAGTGAACATGCTTTCGCCAAGGTTCCGGGCCGGGTGGATTTCTGCATCGATATCCGCAGCGCCGACGATGCGGTGCTGGACCGGGTGGATGGCATTTTCCGACAGGAAATCGAGAAGATCGAAAAACGAAGGGGCGTGCGCGTCGTCACCGGCGTCCAGTCCCGCAGCAAGCCCACCCGTCTGTCCTCCGCGCTTGGCCGGCAGATAGCCGCTGCGGCCGAACGGACCGGCATCTCGCCCCGGCAGATGTTATCGGGCGGCGGGCATGATGCGGCGGCATTTGCCCAGGCGGGATGGGAATCGGTGATGGTCTTTCTGCGGAACTGGAACGGCAGCCATAACCCGGATGAGGCCATGGATCCGGCCGATCTGGCGCATGCCGTTGATATTCTGCAACAGACCTGGTCGGCTCGGTAAAGGGGAGAGAGCATGAGCGAAAAGGAAACATTGACCCAGCAGGCCTATACGGATGTCAAACAACGCATTCTGGAGGGCAAGTTCAAAGCCGGTGACGTTCTGACGGAGAGAGCCCTGGCGCTCGAATCCGGCATTTCCCGCACGCCGCTGAGGGCGGCAATCTCCCGGCTTGAAAAAGAGGGCGTGATTTCGCGGCTTGCCAATGGCGCATTGATGGTTCGGCCCGTCACGGTGGAGCAGCTGCTGGAAATCGTGCAGATACGGCGCTTGCTGGAGAGCGCTGCGGCGGCACGCGCCGCTGAGCGTCCCTTTCCCGAGGCGCTCGAACATTCGCGGCAAATCATGCAGGCTTATGCGGATGGCAGGAACGTGGCCTTCGATCAGTTCTGGCTGGACGACGACCAGTTTCACGAGGCCGTGGCCGCTGCCGCCGGGCTTGAGCTTCTGCCTGCCATGCTGACCGAAATGCGCAGTATCGCCCGACGTTGCACCATCACCCGCACGCATGACCGTTTTGCCGAGCAGGCACGCGAACATATTGCGGTTATCGACGCCATCGAGGCGCAGGATCCGCAGAGGGCTTCCGCCGCCATGGAGGCGCATTTCGAAAGCGTGAAAAGCCGTTTTCTGGGGTGGCTGAGCCGCCCCTGAAACCGGCAGCCGCCAACGCTTTTTCTTTCTTCATTCCGGTCTTGAGACGCTTTTGCCAGCTTCTCATGCAAAAGCCGAGCACGACGATATGGACAGTTTCATGCAGGAATTCGCCGATTTGCAGGGGTGTGACGCCTCTTTCCCCAGGGAGGAGTTCGCCGCGAGGCAAGATCGTGCGCGCGCCGCCATCCGCAATGCGGGTCATGAAGCGCTCGTCGTCACCGGTCCTGAAAACATCTACTGGCTGACCGGGCGGCAGACGGCCGGATACTTTGCTTTCCAGGCGCTGATCATGCCGGTGAATGGACAGCCGACGCTTCTCGTCCGGCAGCTTGAACTGGCAGGATCCATCGCCAATACCTGGCTGGACGACGTCGTCGCCTATCAGGATGGCGGAAACCCGGCGGTCGCCCTGGTCGATCTCTTGAAAAAGCGGCATATCGAGCGGCCGGCCATAGAACTGGACGGCTGGTTTGTTTCTCCGGTACTTGCCGCAAAAATCGCGGAGCAGATGGGTGTTGCGTCCATCCCGGACGGTTCCTCCATTCTTTCGCCGCTACGGACGATAAAGTCCGCAGCCGAGCTGGAGGCCATTCGGCTGGCGGCGGGTTATACCGAGGCGGGGCTTTCGGCCGGTATTGCCGCCTGCGCCGCCGGAACCGACGAAAACGCGATAGCCGCCGCCATGCTGGATGCCGCCACAAGGGCGGGCTCGGAAGTCATGGCCATGGAACCGCTCGTATCTTCCGGGCCGCGCAGCGGTTTGCCCCACATGACCTGGAGACGCCGCAAGCTTGAGAATGCGATGCGGTTTTTCTGGAGCTCGCCGCCTGCCATGCGCGCTATCACGCCGCGCTGATGCGTACCGTGTGGATCGGTTCTCCGCCCGCCGAAGCCCGGCGAATGATGGATTGCGCTTTGAAAGCCCTCGATGCGGCGCTGGCCGCCATTCGGCCCGGTGTTTCATGTGCCGAACCCCATGAGGCCGCGCAACGTGTGATCGACGCGGCAGGTTACAATGCCGCCTTCCGCAAACGCATCGGTTATTCCATGGGAACCGCTTTCGCGCCGGACTGGGGCGAAGGCGCGCTGTTGAGCCTGTTTACCGGCGTCGACAGGATAATCGAACCCGGCATGGTGTTCCACCTGCCAGCCACCCTGCGCAGCTATGGCGTTTGGACGGTTGGCGCATCCGAAACGGTCATCGTGACAGAGACGGGGGCGGAACCTCTTTCCAGCCTGCCGCGTGACCTGACCATCCGCTGATGGCCCGATAGCGGCCATTCCCCTTTAAAAATTGAAAGGAGTCCGAAATGCGTTCACTTTTTCACCTTGCCTATCACGTCACCGACCTCGACGAAACGCGTCGCTTTTATGGTGGCGTTCTCGGCTGCGAGGAAGGCCGTTCCACCGATACCTGGGTGGATTTCGACTTTTTCGGCCACCAGATATCGATGCATCTGGGCAAACCGTTCGAGGTTACCCGGACCGGCAAGGTCGGCAATCACATGGTGATGATGCCGCATCTCGGTGTGGTCCTGCCTCTCGATGACTGGTTCGCGCTTTCGAAGCGTCTGGAAGATGCCGGCGTGGCCTTCGATATTCCGCCGGTCGTCCGCTTTGAAGGTGAGTCGGGGGAACAGCGCACCATGTTCTTCTTCGATCCGAGCGGCAATCCGATCGAGGTGAAGGGCTTTAAGGATTTCGACGGCGTTTTCGCCCACTAAAATAAAAGACAAGGGCGGCGGCTGATGGCCGCCCCCGATGAACTCTGTAGCCGCATGCCGACCGTCGCCTTGCCGGAAAATTACCACCAGTGGCTGGGCGAACGGGTCAGAAGCTCGTTGCCGTCGCGCCCGACGATGATGATGTCCTCATAAAAAGCCGCGCCGACACCGTCGAGCGAAAGGAAGGATTCGATACCGAACACCATGTTTTCCTCGGCGATATCTTCAGGTTGCGACATGCTGGTTGAAATTCTCGGCTGTTCGAAGCCGAGACCGATGCTGTGACCGTAGAACGGGAAGTTCTTCATGATGGCGGATACCGAGCCGCCGAAGGCCTGCGTCAGGCGGTCGCCCTCAGCGGCAATATCGATGAGCTTCACGCCCGGCCGCATCATGTCGGAAAGACGATGAACGATATTGGCCGCAGCTTCGATCAGCCGTCGCTGGTCCGCTGTCGGTTTGCCGCATATGCCGGTGCGGCCGGGGTCGAGATAATAGCCCTGAAAAAATGCCGCATGGATGGTGCCCGTGACGATGTCGCCGGGCTTTGGTGTGTCCGCGCTATAGCCGGTCAGGGGAAAACGCTGGTCGAAACCCAGCGTTTCGCCATGGTTGCAGCCGATCATCTGCAGCCGGCCGCCGCGCCGCACCACTTCACGGGCCGCCTCTCCCGCCGCTTCCTGCTCGGAAAGGCCGCCGGTCAGGCCTTCCATCAACCTGTTCAGGCCGGCCGTCGCGCCTTCGCCGGCAACGCGATAGCACTCCAGTTCCTTCAGGCTTTTGATGCGCCGGACGGAGCGGATCAGATCGTCCTCGGCTACCCACTCTATGTCTGGAGCGTCCTGAAGCAATTGCTGGTAATATTTGACGGGGATGAACTGCGTGCCGACGATTGCGACACGCCCTTTGATACCCCTTTCGACCAGGGCTTTCGCCACGCTTCGGAAAGGATGGCTGGAACAATGCGTATCGCGGATCGAGACGAGATCGGTGCGCACTTCCGGCTCATCGATATGAAGCTGCGGCTCGCGGCCCTGCTGTAGAATGATCCCGGAAAAGGACCGGGCGGTCCATATCAGGGAATCCATGCCGCCGCTGATGGCGTAGTGGTTGGAAAGATAGAGTATGTCGCCGCAATTGTCCGTGGTGCCGCCACCGCGGCCGAAGACCACCGCTGTTTCATAGCCACGGCGCTGCATTTCCCGCAAAACCCGCTGCCAGCGGCTTTCATATTCCTCAATCGTAAAATACCGGATCACGCGTTCCACTCCATTCAATCTGCTGTTCTGCCGGGCGGTCTTCGCGCGCCGATCCACCGGGACCTGCGGCAAACTCGGGCAGCATTTCCATCAATGCGCGATCCTCCCGGAGAAGCCCGCATTTGCGGATTACGACCGAAAGACTGCGGGGTCGGATTTTTAGGTACACCAAACGTATCCCGTGATTGATGGCAGTGCAAGCGAATGATGCGGGAGGGGTAAATGACGAAATTTTGTGCATTTTGCTGCTCGATTTATCGCCGTTTAGCTCAATATATTTGCTATAAATATTTGAAAATCTTTATTGAATTCCGTTGGTATACTGAATATAAATTGTTTCGACCGAGCGGCATCGATCCGGGTCTATCGCCTGCTTGCCGCCGTCTCACCGGTTTCAGCATTCCTTCCAACGGTGTCCGATGACTGAAAATGTGCAGAATTTATTGGCAGGTCATGGCGCAGCCTATCGTATGCTGGCCGGCGAGGTCGCCATCGTTACGAATTCCCACGGAAACCAGGTCGTGGATGCGTGGGCTGTTGCGGCAGCCGATCCATCTGAGATCAGCTCGATGGATCATACGCGCTCGGTAAACAGCAATATCTTCATCGAGCGCGGCATGGGTGTCTTCAGCAACCGCAGAAGGGCCATGATGACGCTGGTGAGCGACAGTGCCGCCCTGCGGCATGATACGCTGCTCTGCCCATGCAATGCGGATCTTTACCGGCAACTGGGATGCGAGGGTTTTCATCGCAGCTGTTCCGGAAATTTCCATGAGGCGCTGGCGGAGAAGGGTCTTGCCGTCGCCCAGACGCCGGCGTCTCTCAACCTTTTCATGAATGTGGCGGTGAACGCCGATGGCAGTCTCGACCGTCGCCCGCCGGCGTCCGCGGCGGGGGATCATGTGGCGCTGAGGGCCGAGATGGATCTGCTGCTCGTGCTGTCCGCCTGTCCGCAGGACATTACCGAGATCAACGGTGTGGACCGCACGCCAAAGGATGTCGCGGTGCAGATCGTCGATGAATACAAGGAGACGACCCCATGACCGGACCGGTTTTGAACCTGCGGGATATCCGCAAGAGCTTCGGGGAAAACGAGGTTCTGAAAGGCGTCTCGCTCAGTGTCGAACCGGGTGAGGTGGTATCCATCATCGGCGCGAGCGGTTCGGGCAAGAGCACCTTCCTGCGTTCGATAAACGGTCTGGAAATGCCCCAGTCGGGTTATCTCGAATTCGAGAACCTGTCTTTCGATTTTCGGCCGGAATCGCGATTTTTCCCGACGCCCTCGCAGCTGCAGGCCCTGCGCGCCCGCGTCGGCATGGTGTTTCAGAGCTACAATCTCTGGCCGCATATGACGGTTCTGGAAAATGTCATCCATGCTCCGGTCCGGCTGCTGAAACGACCCAAAAACCAGGCTGTCGAAGAGGCGGAGGCCCTGCTTTCCCGCATCGGCCTTTATGAGAAACGCCACAGCTATCCGGCACGCCTGTCCGGAGGCCAGCAGCAGCGCGTCGCCATCGCCCGGGCGCTGGCCATGAAACCGCGCCTGATGCTTTTCGATGAAGTGACCTCCGCACTTGATCCCGAACTTGTCCATGAGGTGCTGGTGCTGATGGCTTCGCTGGCCGCGGACGGCATGACCATGCTGCTGGTGACCCATGAAATTGCCTTTGCGCGCGACGTTTCATCGCGTGTGCTCTTTTTCGACAAGGGTGTCATCGCTGAAACCGGCGCGCCCGACATTCTTCGCAATCCGCAGAGCGATCGCCTGCGGCAATTTCTTCACCGCATTTTGCATGACCAGCTTGCCCCCAGCGGCGCAGCAGATGGCGCCGGGGGAGCGTGACGACGATGGCGAATTTTATCGACGAAGTGCAGCTTTACGGTCCGGGCTTTCTGCTGGCTGCCTGGACGGTGTTCTGGCTGACGATCCTGACCATTATCGTCAGCTGGGGCTGCGGCCTGCTTGCGGCGCTCAGCCATCGTTCGCCCTGGCGCGCGGTGCGTGCCGCCTCCGCCTTCTATGTCTGGTTCGTTCGCGGCACGCCAACCCTGATCCAGGTCTTCATCATCTATTTCGGCCTGCCGCAATTCGGCGTGAAGCTCTCGCCCTTCACTGCCGGCGTGCTGGCGCTCGGCGTCAATAGCGGCGCCTATGTCGCGGAAATCATCCGGGGAGGCCTGTCCGCCATCCCGCGCGGGCAGACGGAATCGGCTCTGGCGCTGGGGTTCAGCCCGGCCGAAACCATGTGCAGCATTATCCTGCCGCAGGTATTCCGCATCATCCTGCCTTCGGTCACGAATGAAGCCATTTCGACGTTGAAGAATACATCGCTGCTGTCGACGATCACCGTCGTGGAACTGACGCTTTATGCCCAGACGCTGATTGCCGCAACATTCAGGCCTTTCGAGTTCTACATCGCCGTGGCCGTCATCTATCTCCTGCTTACGACGGTGCTGACACAGCTCGCAGCCTTGCTGGAACGCCGTTATGCCCTTTCAAGCTGAGGCCCCGACGGTTCTCAGCGATGCCTGAAATATCCGGCGGAGCGATCCGCAGGATCGACTGCGGGTGACGCCAATGCCGCCTGACGAACAGGAAAATGCAAAAAATCAATAAGGGAACGAGTCATGAAATTCAAATCTATCGCATTTGCCGTCGCCGCACTCGCTGCGACCATCACCAATGCTCCGGTCTTTGCCGCAGAGCTTGAATTGCTGGAGCCCGGGAAGCTGCAGGTTGCAACGGAAGGGACCTTTTCGCCCTTCAGCATGCGTGCCCCGGATGGAACGCTCGACGGTCTGGAAATCCGCGTGATGAAGGAAGTGGCAAAGCGCCTCGACCTTACCTACACGCCGGTTCTGATCAAATGGGACTCCCTGCTGGTCGGTCTTCAGGCGGATCAGTACGATATCATCAGCGCTTCGATGGATATAACCGAAGAGCGGCAGAAGCGCGTTACCTTTGCCAATGGCTGGCTGGAATCGGGCGGTCGCATCGTCGTCCAGAAAGGCTCGGCCATCAAAAGTGCCGCTGATCTCAAGGGCAAGACCGTCGGTGCGCTCGTCTCTTCCACCTTCGCAAAAATCGCCGAGGAAAAGGGTGCGGTCGTCAAAGGATACAAGGCTGAATCGGACGCGATGCAGGACCTCGTCAACGGCAATATCGACGCGACCATTACCGATGCGATCGCCGGTGCATGGGCGATCAAGAACTCCGGCCTTCCCCTCGAAATGACGCCGGATTTCGTCAGCCACGTCCAGAAAGGTTTCGCCATCAAGAAGGGCAAGCCCGAGCTGGTGAAGGCGGTAAACAAGGCGCTCGCCGACATCGTGGCCGACGGCACCTATGCGAAGCTGACCGTGGAACTCGTGGGTTTCGATCCGGCACCGAAAGACCCGATCAAGAGCCTCGAATAAGCGCCCGGTCGCTGCTTTTTTAGTCCCGTGCCGCTTCAGCCCTTCAAGCTGAGGCGGTGCTTTTCCCGATCATCTATCCGAAGACGGGAGATAATCGCGCCTGGGCCTTCAGCATTCCACCTGCTGGACGGCAAATTCCCTGAACCGTTCGGCAAGCGACGTCGAGACCGTTCCGTCGGTGACCACGATGTCGATGTCCCGCCATTCCGCGTAGCGTGCGGGAAATATCCTGTCGTGTTTGGAATGGTCGGCGACCACCATCGAGCGTGCCGACCGCGAAAGCATGGTCCGGTAAACCAACCCGCATTCAAGAAGCGCGTCGGTGGGACCGTCGGGGCCGAGGCCGGAGGCGCCCAGTATCGCGAAATCGGCATTGAATTCCTGAAGATACGATACCGCAT
The DNA here is from genome assembly GCF_001526585.1 of Agrobacterium sp. LY4. Lineage (NCBI taxonomy): Bacteria > Pseudomonadati > Pseudomonadota > Alphaproteobacteria > Hyphomicrobiales > Rhizobiaceae > Agrobacterium > Agrobacterium sp. LY4. Next base: position 562,906 of record NZ_ASYA01000001.1, read on the forward strand.
GCGCGCCGATGGTGGCGCCTTCTGTCGGATGATATTTGCCCGGCAGCATCACGACGTCGATGGTGGGATTGATGGCGAGGACCGTGGCAACACCAAAGGCATGGGTAATGACGGTGATGTTCTTCATTTCCGTGGCAATACGCCGGGCGACATGAACGGTGGTCGCTCCCGAGCCGATCATCAGCACCCGTGCGTCCTTGAGCAGCGGCACGGCGGCGCGGGCAATGCGTTCACGCTCGGAAACAAACAGTGCATGTCGTTCCGTGACGGAGGGTTCGGTGCCGAGGGAGCGCACCGCCCCGCCATAGGTGCGGTTCAGCAGGCCCTGATCGGTCATCTCGTCGAGATCGCGACGGATGGTTTCGGTTGAAACCGCCAGCATCTGGGCAAGTTCGGCGACGCGCAGGCTGGGCGACTGGTCGAGTTCGCTGAGAATCCTGTTCTGCCGCGTCGATTTCGGTTTCTTCATCTATGCCTCGTCTCATCCCGCTTTGCTCAACTGCTTTTTGGCAGCATAGCGGGTGGCCTGCAAGTCCGGCAGCGGAGCGCAGGCTGTTTCAGCCGTAGCCGCTTTTGATTCAGGCCGCCATGCGCCTGCGTCGCAAGAGAGTGCCGATCAGCCCGCCACCGATCAGGAGCGCCGCCGCCGAAAGCGTGCTCATCGTGCCGAGCGCCGGCACCATCGGCGTGTAACCGGCAACCATCTTGGAATAGAGCCATTTCGGAACGGTGGAATCGACGCCGGCCGTATAGAGCGACAGCGGAAAATTGCCCCACGAGAGCAGGAAGGCGAAGAGCGCGCCGGACCATATGCCGGGCCAGAGGATCGGTAACGTCACCTCACGCAGAATGAACCAGCGGGAGGCGCCGAGGTCGCGGGCGGCTTCCTCCAGCGTCGTGTCGAAACCATAGACCTGAATGGCGATGACCAGCGTTACCACCGGCACAATCCAGACCAGATGGGCAATGACGGCGGTGATCCAGCTCGGATTGACGCCGAGCGCGTTGAACCACAGGAGCAGCGCCAGACCCAATACCGGCTGCGGAAAGAATACGGGCAGGAGAATGACCTTCTGGTAGAGTTTGCGGCCTTTCCAGTCGTAGCGGGCAAAGGCGAGCGCGCCGAAAAAGGCGAAAACGATCGAAACGAAGGTGACGATGGTTGCGATCAGCAGCGAGTTCGAAACCAGTGTCTGTATTTCGAGAGAATCGAGAGTTTTTCCCCACCACTCGCCGGAGAATATTTTCACCGGGAAAACAAAATATCGTCCCTTGGCCAAGCCTGCGAGTGCGCCGCAGAGTATCGGCAGATAAACGACGATCAGAACAAAGGCCGTCCAGAGGCGAATAGCCAGACCGGTTTGGATTTGCGCACGGGTTTCCATGGGTTACCTCCGGCCGAGAATGCGGTCGAGATCGAGCTTCGACAGCACGAAAAGCGACAGGCCGCTGACGATGACGACGAGGATGAGAGCGAGCGCCGACCCGAGCGGCCAGTTCTGCGCATAGGTGAAGGCCACCTCGATATCCTGGGCGATGGTGATGACGGATTGCCCGCCGAGGATTTTCGATTCCGCCACCGCACCCGCGCCCAGCACGAAGGTCAACAGCATGCCGATCAATATGCCGGGCATGGCGAGCGGCAGCTCGACCTCGCGCCAGATCATGAAACGGCGCGCGCCGAGATCGCGGGCGGCATCGACCAGATCTTTCGGCACCATGGCGATGCCCAGTGTCATGGGAAAGAGCATGAAGGGCAGGTAGACATAGAGCATGCCGAACAGGATGGCGCCCTGCGTGTAGAGCAGTTCCGGGCCGCCGGAAAAGCCAAGATATTTCATCAGCCCGTCGAAAACGCCATTCTTGATGAAGAACAGCACCCAGCCATAGAGCCGCACATTTTCCGACACGAAGAGCGGGAAGACGAAAAGCACGGAAACGAGACCCGCCCATTTGCCGAACAGGCGGTTGAGACCATAGGCGATGGGATAAGCGACGATGGCAAGCCCGATGACGGTGGCCAGGGCATAGGCCAGCGACCACGCGAACGAAATCCAGACGGTGTTGGCCGGATTGAAGATCGTGGTGAAATTTTCAAGGGTGAAGGAGCGGAAGGCATCGAAGCTCTTCGGTGTGGCAAAGGCATAGGCAGCAACGGCCAGAAGCGGCGCAAGAAAACCGAGGCAAAGCAAGGCGAGCACCGGAGCGGCGGCCAGAAGGCCCGGCTCCACCTTGATACGTTGCGCCGGCGTTTCCGCAAGATTGCTGCTGCCTTGTCCAACTGCGATGGCCATGGTCAGCCTCCCACCACGATCGCATCTGCCGCATCCCAGCCGATCGTCACCCTGTCGCCAGCCGCAACCGCTGCGCCGCGTGCCGCCTCGACCAGGTAGATGTGCTCGCCGGCATGGATCTGATATTGGATGCGCGAACCCAGCGAATATTCATTGTAAATGGTGCCGGCAATGGTGTTGTCGGCCGAGGCGCCGGGCGACACGAAGCGCATGGTTTCCGGCCGCACGATGACGGTTGCCTTTTCGGCCACACCCTCGGGAATGCCGGATACGGCCAGCACCTTGCCGCCGGCGGTCATCCAGCCGGTCGCGGTGCGGGTGATGTCGAAACTGTTCACCTCGCCGAAGAATTCCGCCACGAAACGGTTGGCGGGGCGGGTGTAGATTTCCTCCGGCGCGCCGATCTGCACCAGCTTGCCGCGGTTCATCACGCCGACGCGGTCGGACATCACCATCGCTTCTTCCAGCGAATGGGTAATATAGACGAAAGTTTTGCCGCTGACGCGATGCAGGTCCTTGAGTTCTTTTTCCAGCGCCTTTTTCAGCTTGTAATCGAGGGCCGACAGCGGCTCGTCGAAAAACAGAACATCGGGATCATAGGCGAAGGCGCGCGCGAGAGCCACGCGCTGCTTTTCACCGCCCGAACAGCGCATGACGTTCTTGCCATAGTAATTTTCCGGCAGCCGCACCATGCGCATCAGCGCCAGCGCACGGGTCTTGCGCTCGGCGGCGGGCATCTTGCGCACCTTGAGCGAAAACTCGATATTTTCCCCCACCGTCTTGTGCGGGAAAAGCGCCAGAGACTGGAAGACGAGGCACGTCGGACGTCTGTCCGCCGGCACGTCGTTGATGAGGTTGCCGCGCAGCGTGATGTAACCCTCACTTGGCCGCTCCATACCGGCCAGCATTCGCAGAAGCGTCGTCTTGCCGGATCCGGACGGGCCGACGATGGAGACGAATTCGCCTTCCTTAAAATCGACGTCGATGCCATCCACGGCAGCGAAATCGCCAAAAACCTTGCGAACGCCGACGAGCTGCAGCACCGGTCGCGATTTCGCTGCCGTATCGAAGGACGGAATGTCGGGGGAGGTCAATGCGAAAGCCATGTCCATACTCCGGACGGAGGCGCGCCTTCCGCTCTGGAAAACACGCTTTCCTGTTTCATTGAGAATTCAAATATCCAGTCAGCCGCGCAGGCGCTTGGCCGCGGTCATCAGTTCCAGCGCCTTGTCGTAATCCGGTACGATGTCGTATTCGACCGACCTGGCCATTTCCTCTTCCAGGCTGTCCCACTGGATGGCTTCCAGCTCATCCTTGGTGAAAAGGTCGAAGCACTTCTTGTTGCCCATCTGCGAGACCGGGTTGAACGTACCCTCGGCAAAGGCGACCGCATGCGCCACTTCCGGGTGCTGCACATATTTCAGAAAATCGCTGGCGAGCGGTGAAATGTCGGGATTGTTGACGATCGAGGTGATCTCGATCCAGGCGATGCCGCCCTTGCCCTCGATCGGCCCCTTCAGCGGCGTGACGGCGCGCAGGTTGAGATAGCCATCGGCCCGGGCCGGCGAAACGGAATAGGTGCCGCCCGTCAGGTGCAGGTCGATCTCGCCGGAAACCAGCGCCTGGTTCAATGCCGCACCGTCTCCGACCATTTTCGCACCCTTGAACACCTTCTCCGCCGTTTGCGCGAACAGTTTCATTTCCTCTTCGGTGTGGGTCTTGAACGGATTGATGCCGGCGACCATGAAGATGCCGAACACGTTCCAGTCGTCGGATTCGAGAATGCCGTAACTGCCGGCAAGGCCTTCGTCATTGAACAGGTTCCAGCCCTGTTCCTCCGCCGTGACGCGGCTGATCTTGTCGGTGTTGACGACGAAGGAATAGGGCCCGAAGCGTTGCGCCATGCCCAGCAGTTCCTTGCCGTCCTCGCTCATCGCCCAGGGATATGGCGCCTTGAATTGCGGCAGCATCTCATCGAAAAACGGCTCGAATTCCGCTTTTGGCAAAGGCTTGATCAGGCCGGCCGGCGCCATGACCTTGCGCGCCCAGGGATTGTTGACGTTGATGAGGTCCCAGATTCTGGTTTCGCCGGCGCGAAGCCGGTTGATCATCGTCGGATCGTTGGTCAGCGACTCCGCCTTGACCGTCGCGCCCTTGGCCGAACGGTAGGGGTCGAGCACCTGGGCGGAATTGTACCCCTCCCAACACAGGATATTGAGTTCCTTGTCCCGCGTGGCGGCGAAAGCGCTGCCGGCGTTCGCGAAGGGGGCGGTCAATGTCGCCGCACCCATGGCCTGCATGAAATTGCGTCTCGTCAGTTCCATTTCGCTTCCCCTTTTATTGCGCTGTCGGCACCAACTTTTGATGTTGGAAGTGTGTCGTAAAAATGTGTTATTTACAACATTTATTTTTTCCTTCATTTTGTTTTCGAAGATGTGGCGCTCATGAGAATAGGCGGATATGTGCCGGGTATCCGAGAATGACAGGGACATAAAAGCCATGTTTTTCAGGGAATTTCCGGGGGTTTGAATTGACTGACGAGGTTTTGTGCAAACGCGGCATTGTCGCAAAGGCAAATGCTGCAAATATTGGCAACTGCCACAGGAAGGTACATAAAAATGTTGAAGTCTCTACAGGGCAAAACCGTTATTGTCACCGGCGCCAGCCGCGGCATCGGCAAGGGAATTGCCAGACGTTTCGGTGAAGCCGGGCTCAATGTGCTGGTCGTCTCGCGCAGCCAGGCGGATGCAGACGGGGTGGCTGCGGAAATCGGTCCGAACTGCGCCGGTTTCGCCGCGGATGTGTCGACGCCGGAAGGGGCCGAGGCGATGGTGCGGGCGGCGGTCGAGCGCTTTGGCGGCGTCGATATTCTTTGCGCCAATGCCGGTATTTTTCCAGCCGCAAAGCTTGGAGAGATGACGCCTGCCGATTTCGATCACGTCATTTCCACCAATCTGAAGAGTACGTTCCTTTCGGTCTCGGCGGTGCTGCCGGAAATGACAAGGAAGGGAGAAGGCTGGATCGTCATCACCTCATCAATCACCGGGCCGGTTACGGGTTATCCCGGCTGGTCGCATTACGGCGCCTCGAAGGCCGGCCAGCTTGGTTTCATGCGCACCGCCGCCATCGAACTCGCGCCGAAAGGCATCACGGTCAACGCCGTCCTTCCCGGCAACATCTTCACCGAAGGGCTGGAGGGCATGGGCGCGGATTATATCGCCTCGATGGAAAGCTCGATCCCTTTGAAGCGGCTGGGCACGGCGGCCGATATCGCCAATGCGGCGCTATTCTTCGCCTCTCAGGAGGCGGCCTATATTACCGGCCAAACGATCACCGTCGACGGGGGCCAGATCCTGCCGGAATCGCCCGGCGCTCTGGCAGCCATGTAAAAACGAAAACCCCGCAAAACCTTTGCGGGGTTTTCCTGTCGATCCCATCACGGCACGTTCAGCGGTTGCCGAGAATCTCTGACAATACCTCTGAAAAATAATCGGCATCTGCTTTCGAGAAGCAGAGCGGCGGGCGGATTTTCAGCGTTGCGCCGTGCTTGCCGGCCGCGCCGATCAGGATGCCCCTTTTCTTCATTTCGTTGATGACGTGGATGGCAAGCGCCGTATCTGGCTCGCCATTATCGTTGCTGACAAAATCGAGGCCGATGAACAGCCCGGCGCCCCGTATATCGCCGATTGCCGCATGGCGGGACTTGAGGTCGCCGAGACTGCCGGCGAAATACGAACCGACACTATCGGCATTGCCCATCAGTCCCTCATCCGCGATCACGTCGAGAACCGCAAGACCCGCTGCGGCGGCAACAGGATTGCCCCCGAATGTATTGAAGTAACCGGTCTCCTCGCAAAAGCGTTGGAGCAGATCAGGGCGAGTGACGACGCCGCCCATCGGGAAACCATTGCCCATGGGTTTGCCCATGGTGACGATATCAGGGGTTATGCCGTGGCGCAGGAACCCCCAGAGCCCGAAACCGGTGCGGCCGAAACCGGGCTGAACCTCGTCGGCGATGAACAGCCCGCCGGCATTGCGCACCGCCTCCACGGCGGGTTTCAGAAAATCGGCCGGATCTGCATAGATGCCGTCGCTCGAGAAGATGGAGTCGACGATCAGCGCCGCCACACCGTAACCCGCTTTCTTCAGGTCGGCGATGGCTGCTTCGACATTTGCCGCAAAGGTCGCTGCGACCGTGGACGGGTCCCCGCCCGATGGGGCCGGAACGGTGCGCACGAAAGGCGCGGGCTGGCGTTTCCTCAACGCTGAAGGCGAGATTTCCGTCACCAGCGCCGTGTTGCCATGATAGGCGGTCTCGGTGACGATGAAGCCTTCGGCGCCTGAGCCGATGCGTGCGATACGCAGGGCGAGATCGTTGCTTTCCGATCCGGTGCAGGTCATCACCAGATTGGAAAGATCCTCGGGATAGGTCGCAAGCAGCCGCTCCGAATAGGTCTCGACAATACGGGTAAGATAACGGGTGTGAATATTGATCCTGGCCGCCTGTTCGGCAATGGCGGCGACGACGCGCGGATGACAATGCCCGACCGAAGGAACATTGTTGTAGACATCGAGATATCTACGTCCGCTGGCATCATACATATAGGTGCCTTCCGCCCGCACCATCTCGATAGGCTGTTCGTAGAACAGCACGGAAGATGCGCCGAATGTGGCGGAGCGGCGTCGGACCCGTTCGGAAAGATCTTCAGGAAAGCCATCCATGCGGCCGGCGTCGAACCTGTTCAGCGCCAGGATTTCTTTGAAGGGAGCGGCGGTCATGGGGATCCTTTCACAGCGATGCGAGATAACGGTCGGCGAGCGCAACGGTGCCATCCGTATAGGCGGCGCCCAGCGATTGCGCCGTCGGCGTTTCCGAATGTGAGGCGATCCACGCCGTCAGTTGCATGCGCCTCAGCATGATGAACATGGGTAAGGCCGCCACCTGTTCCGCAGCCAGCGGTGCGACTTGGCGATAACCCTCCAGCCAGGCATCCATCAGTTCGGGAATGTAAGGCTCGTGCTCCATGAAGCTGATGGCTGCGGCGAAGTCGTAGGCGAACCACGAAAGTCCGCAATCGTCGAAATCGATGACGCCGAGCCTTTCCCCTTCGACGAGCAGGTTCGCTGCCCGCATGTCGCAATGAACGAGGCCGAAACGATCGACACCGTAGCCAAAGGCCGCCGTGCCCCTTTCCAGTTCGAGATAGGTCCGTTCAAGTGTCGCGCTGCCATCCGCCGTCAGGCCGAGGGCTGCGCGCCAGTCCCCCCACCAGGCGGATGGGCCGATAATATGTTCGAAGTCCCACAATTTTCGAACGAAACCTTCGGGCCTTTTCCAGCGGCGGCTATGGTCGTGGAGGCGGGCATTTATCCCGCCCAGCACGCCATACCATTTCACGAGATCGGTTTCCGCATCCGGTTCCCTGCCGGACATGAAATCGAAGGCGACGGCAAAACGACGGGTCTCGCCGTCGGAAAAAGATTGCAGAAGCCTGCCGTTACGGGACGCCATGACTTTCGGCGTCTTCACCACCCCGTCGCTGCGCAGGGCCTCGGTCCAGGCGAGTTCGGAAAGGATCTCCGCCTCGCTGTGATAGTCGGGCCGATGGACCCGCACGATCACATGACGTCCCGCCGGATCGGTGACCCGGAATGTTGCGTTTTCCGATATGGTCAGCAGCTCGACCCGCGCATCGGGATCAATATCCCAACTCGGTATAAGGCTGGCGACCCCGTCAGCCAGACGCGTCAGGAATTGATCATCATACAACATATGCGTGATTCCAAGCTTCGTTAATGTGGAAATCCAACACTAAAAATGTGGAACATGCAACATAATTTATAATCTGAAAAAGTCCGCCTCCCGGTTTGCCAGGGCAAGGAGCGTTCAGGGTCGAACAGGCGAAGATAATATCGCCTGTTCGATCTGGCGTCTCCGATGCCCGGAACGGCGATTGCGATGAAACCGGACTTAGCCGTTTCGACGTCCTCGGCCCCAATACATTCCGGCTCGCGCAGTCAAAAGCATCACCGTTGCTCGCCGGAGGATGCCCATATATTTTGAGAAAATGTCACGCATGGCTTTTCCTTTCTTCTTGTTTGATCGACCGGATATAGGCGCGCCACCCTCCAAGGCCTGTCACTTCCACAGCACCCTTGAGCGCATAGGGTTCGCACAGGAAGCCGGAGATTTGTGATCCGTCGTCCAGCGTCACCTTGCCGATGCCAAGGGGAGCGGGAATGTTCTGCACGAAACGTCCGAAGGCTTCGGGCGTCACCCTCCAGACCTCCACCTCCAGCCCCGCGCCTTCGAAGCCGGGCTCCCGCAGCAGGCCGGGTTTCGGTGGAACGGTATTCGGCAAGACGAACAGCCGGTAGTCGCCGGCCGTGCGGCAGGATTTCATCAGCCGGCCGCCGGGGCCTGTGAGTTCGCGATTGAGCGGCATGCCGGTGAGATGGGCGCCGACAACGACAATCGGCACCAGCCCGTCATCGGTATCCGCCACTTTCGAAGCTTCCGGCAGGGCAGCCCTGCGGTCCTTGCCCATGCCCGACTGCAATGCGCGGTGCAGCATATCGGCAAATGGTGCCAACGCATCGTCGGAAAAGGCCGGGCCGAACAGGGTGACACCCGCCGGCAAATGATCCGCGGCATCGAAGCCCGCGGGAACAGCGATGGCCGCATAACCGAACAGATTGGCGAAATTGGTATATCGCCCGAAATGGCCGTTCTTCGCGATCGGATCTGCGCGCATCTCCTCCACCGTGTAGGTGGTCGGCGATGTCGGCAGCATCAACACGTCGGCTTTCGCCCATTCCGCCGACGCCTTCTGGCGAAGCGTCTCAAGCCCGTATAGTCCCTCGAAGGCGTCGACGGCATCGTATCGCCTTGCCCCCTCGATGATTGCCCTTACGGTGGGATCGAAATCGCCGGCATTGGTCGCCAGGAAATGCTTCACCGCCGCCAGACGTTCGGCCACCCATGGGCCGTTATAGAGCAGCTCGGCGGCCTGACGGAACGGCGCATAGTCGAAGGGGACGATGTCTGCGCCGAGCATTTTTGCTTTTTCGATAGCCGCGTCATAAAGCGCCTCGAAAGCGGCATTGCCGAAGAATTCCCGTTCCCCGGGCTCAAGCACACCAATGCGCAGCCCGGCAGCCGGCAGGGCGGCCGGCTTTGCCCTGCGCGAGAAGGGATCGCCGGGGTCATAACCCTCCATGACCCTGCGCACCTCCACGCCGTCGCCCACCGTGGCGGAAAAAATGGTCACGACGTCCACCGAGCGGCATGCGGGTACGACGCCGACATTCGGCACCAGTCCGGGTGTTGGTTTGATACCGACAATATTGTTGAAGGCGGCGGGCACGCGGCCGGAACCGGCCGTATCCGTGCCGAGCGCGAAACTGGCAAGGCCAGACGCCACCGCCACGGCGGAGCCGGAGGACGAGCCTCCCGACACATAGGCCCTGTCGAACACCGATCGCGGCGCGCCGTGAGGCGAGCGTGTGCCGTTCAGCCCGGTGGCGAACTGGTCGAGATTGGTCTTGCCGATGACGATTGCACCTGCGGCCTTCAGCCGGGCGATGACGGTCGCATCCTGCTGCGGCCGGTAGGCAAAGGCCGGGCAGGCGGCCGTCGTCGGCAGGTCGGCCACGTCGATATTGTCCTTGACGGCAAAAGGCACGCCCCACAGCGGCAGGCTGTTTGCTCCGGGCGCGCGGGCCAGGAGGTCGCGGGCGGCGGCGCGCAGATCCTCGTCCGGCGTCTTCGTTATGAAGATCGCCGGATCGTCTGACGCCTCGATGCGAAGAATTATCTCCTCGACGAGATCGAGCGGGCTCAGCCCCTTTGCATAGGCGGCTTTCAGCGAGGCGATATCGAGAATGATCGGCAACATTACATGGCCTCCAGAACGACCAGCACGTCGCCGGCCCTGACATTGCGGCCCGGCCCGGCGCGGAGATCGCGCACCTTGCCCGCGGCGTGCGCGTTGACGGTGATTTCCATCTTCATGGATTCGATGATGGCGAGCGTTTCTCCGGCCGCCACCTTCTGCCCTTTTTCCACCAGCACCTTCCAGACATTGCCCGGCACGGCACTTTCAATGCCGAAGCAGCCGTCGGGAATATCGCCCCCGAGGCCGGGACCGACGCCTTCATCGACAACGAAACTATCGAGCCCCTGATCTTTCCAGCGTTGGCGTTCCGCCTCGAAGGCGGCCTGCTGGCCCGCCTTGAATGCGCCGATTGCAGCGGCATTCTTCTGAAGCTCCGCCTCGTAATCCGCATAGGAAAACTCGCCCTCTTCGATACGGACGGGATAACCCCCATGGGGAAAGGCGGCGCGGGCTTCGGTCAATTCGCCGTGGCTGACGGGAAAGAAACGGACCTGATCGAAGAAATCGAGCAGCCAGGGTTTGTCCTTGCCGAAGACCGGGGTTTGCCGCCACGTATTCCACATCTGGATGGTGCGCCCGAAGAGCTGATAACCGCCCGGCCCCTCCATGCCGTAGATGCACATATAGGCGCCGCCGATGCCGACGGCGTTTTCCGGCGTCCAGGTGCGCGCCGGATTATATTTTGTCGTGACGAGGCGATGGCGCGGGTCGAGAGGCGTGGCAACCGGGGCGCCGAGATAGACATCGCCAAGCCCCATGACGAGATAGGAGGCGTCGAAGATTTTGTCTTTGACCGCCTGTTCGTCATCCAGACCGTTGATGCGGCGGATGAATTCAATGTTCGAGGGGCACCAGGGCGCATTGGGGCGCACCAGCTCCTGATATTTGCGCATCGCCAGCGCCGCATCCGGATCGTCCCACGACAGCGGCAACCAGACGGTGCGGCTCGGCACCTTCACCGAGTGAACGGAAGGCATGCCGCTTTCGATTTCGGAAAGAAGGCCGAGCAACCGGCCACGCGTCACATGCGATCCATCGTAGTGAATTTGCAGCGAGCGGATGCCGGGGGTCAGGTCTATCAGGCCGGGAACGCCGGCTTCCCGCACCGCCTGCATCAAAAGATGGCTGCGAAGGCGCAGGCTGACATCGAGTTGCATCGGCCCATATTCGACCAGCAGGTTGTCATCGCCCTGCCGGCGATAAACGACCGGAACCTCGCCGTCATCGCGACGGCCGAGAATGGGGGAGCCGGCATTGTCGCCAATGCGTTTGACGATGGGACCGGCAATGGGATCTTCCGCCCGCGCAACCGGATGAAAGCGGATCTTGTCGCCCGGTTTGAACTGTCCCATCTTCCATTGCTCATCCGCGGCAATCACCGCCGGGCAAACGAAGCCGCCGAGGGACGGGCCGTCTGGCCCGAGAATGATCGGCATGTCGCCCGTAAAATCGATGGCGCCGATGGCATAGGCATTGTCATGGAGGTTCGAGGGGTGAAGCCCGGCTTCCCCGCCGTCCTCGCGCGCCCATTTCGGCGCAGGGCCGATGAGGCGTATACCCGTGCGGGCAGAATTGAAATGCACCTCATATTCGGTCGCAAACAGGGTCTCGATATCGTCCTCAAGGAAAAAATCCGGCGCGCCATGGGGCCCGTAGAGCACGCCCACCGACCATTCGCGGGTCAGGTCGGCAGGTTCGGAGGCGGCTTTCGCATCGGCCTGGGGGGCGCGGGCGATGCGAAGAACGTGGCCGGCGCGCAAGGTGCCGGTGGCGTTGCCGCCGAACTGACCAAGCCCGAATGTGGCGCGCGAGCCGAGCACGACTGGCGCGTCAAAACCGCCGGCCACCGCCAGATAGGCCCGCTGCCCCGCACCGCCGATCTGGCCGATGGTAAGCGTCTGCCCGGCCCTGACCGTGATCGGGGTGTTATGCGGAACGGGTTCGCCGTCGCATGTCATCGGCATTCCCGCGCCGGCAAGCGCTACTGTCACATCCGCAAAGAACTTGAGCACGGGACCGGAAACGGTGATTTCCAGAGCCGCGGTGTGGTCGTGATTGCCGACCAACCGGTTCGCATGACGGAAGGAACGTTCGTCCATCGGTCCGCTCGGCGGCACCCCGACATGCCACAGGCCGAGACGGCCGGGCAGCTCCTGAAGGCTCGATTGCGCTCCCGGTGCAATGACCTCGACGACATCCGGCACGAAGGGAAAATCCTTCAGCGCCGTGGTCGCGACATTCCCGGTCCGGAAAAGGCTGGAGCCGGCAATCGCCCTGAGATAGTCGAGATTGGTCTCGATGCCTGAAATCGCGGTGTGCGACAGGGCGGCGCCGAGACTAGCGATCGCTGCGTTGCGATCCGCGCCCGTGACGATGATCTTGGCCAGCATGGGGTCGTAAAAAGGCGTTACCTCCGTGCCGGTCTCTATCCAGCCGTCGACCCGGACATCTTCGGGAAAAACCACCTCGGTCAGAAGACCGGCGCTCGGGCGAAAATCGGCATGCGGCATTTCCGCATAGACACGCGCCTCGATGGCCGCCCCCTTCGGTATCAGCTCCTCTGCGCCGGTCAGGACATCGTCGCCGGCGGCCTGACGGATCATCCATTCCACCAGATCGATGCCGAAGACGGCTTCGGTCACCGGGTGCTCCACCTGCAGCCTCGTATTGACCTCCAGGAAATAGAATTCCTCGCGGGTCGGATCGTAAATGAACTCGACCGTGCCGGCGGAGCGATAATTCACCTGTCTCCCCAACGAGACGGCCGCCGCGTGCAGGCGCGCCCGAACCTCATCGGAAAGCCCGGGGGCGGGTGTTTCCTCGATGACCTTCTGGTTGCGGCGCTGAAGCGAGCAGTCGCGTTCGCCAAGTGCGATCACCCGTCCCTTGCCGTCGCCGAATATCTGCACTTCGACATGGCGGGCCTTCGCCACGAACCGTTCCAGATAGACGCGGGCGTCGCCAAAGCTCGCTTTCGCCGTGCGCTGCACGCTCTCGAAGGCCGCTTTCAGCGCGGTGTCGTCGGCGCAGAGCTGCATGCCGATGCCGCCGCCGCCGGCGGTGGATTTCAGCATGACCGGATAACCGACGCCTTCCGCGGCGGCGAGCGCCTCTTTGACCGAGCCAAGCAGGCCGGATCCCGGAAGCAGCGGCACACCGCTTTTCTGCGCCAGTTCCCGGGCGGTGTGCTTCAGGCCGAAATCGGCGATGTTTTCCGGTGTCGGGCCGATGAAGACGATGCCTTCAGCCGCCAGCCTTTCGGCAAAGCCGATATTTTCGGAAAGAAAGCCATAACCGGGATGGACTGCTTCCGCGCCCGTCTTTTTGCAGGCGGCAATCACCGCTTCGACATCGAGATAACTTTCTGCGGAGGGCGCCGGCCCGAGGCGTATCGCTTCGTCGGCCGTCAATGCCGCCCTGGCGAAGCGGTCGGCATCGGAATAAACCGCCACGGAGGCAATACCCATGTCCCGCAGCGTTCTGATGATGCGGACGGCGATTTCGCCACGATTGGCGATGAGAACTTTCTTGAACATCGGCTCAATCCTCCCCGTTCCAAACGAGCACCCGGATCGGCGTCGGATCGAAACCATTGCAGGGATTGTTGATCTGCGGGCAGTTGGAGATGACCAGCAGCACATCCATCTCGGCCACCAGTTCGACGTAGTCGCCGGGCGAGGAAATGCCGTCCACGATGGTCATGCCGCCATTGGGCGAGATGGGCACATTCATGAAAAGGTTGATATTGGAAACGACATCGCGTTTGCCCATGCCGTATCTGGCGACCTCGGCGATGAAATTGTCCCGGCAGGCATGAAGATATTTCGTCCCGTGGCCGAAACGCACCGTGTTGCTTTCGCAGGAGCAGGCACCGGCAGAGGTATCGTGACGGCCGCAGCTGTCGGCGGTCACGGTCAGCATCACACGGCCTTCGCTCGACATGATTTTCGTGCCGGTCGAAATATAGGCCGCGCCCTGCGCCCGCACCGTATCCTGACTGGAGTAGCGTTCGGAAAAGTCTCGAGCATTGTAAAACAGCGTATCGATGGCCTGCTGGCCGTAAGTGTCCTCGATGCGAACCGTGGCGCCCTTGCGGATGAAGGTGGAGAAGGGTTTTTCAGCCGGGACGTAGTGGTTTTGCGCTGCATTTTCAGATGTGCGCGACGAAACGGTTTCAATGAAATCGGTCATGTTCGTTTCTCCCGGCTCAAAGGTTGGAAAGCGCGTTGTTCTCGAAACCGCGCACGGCCTCGGCGGTGGCGGTCCGGCACAGGTCGTCGGCGGCAACCGGAGCGGCCGCAAGGCGGGTGACCGTCACCGGGTTCGGCGCATAGGCCGGGTTGGGATCGAGCGGATGCGGGCAATTGGAAAAACCGACCAGCATGTCCATTTCCGCACGCAGCTCAACATAGTCCCCGCCATTGAGGAGGGCCGGGTTCCAGAAAAACCGGCCTTCGGCATCAACACGCACGGGCGCGAAAAGCGTCAGCGCGGCGGGAATGTCACGGCGCTCGAGGCCGAGCTTCATCGCCAGCTTGATGAAGTTATCGCGTGTGTCGCGCAGATGTTCGCCCTCATAACGGGCGTTGCTCTGCGCGTTCGAGCCGCCGACAAGGCAATCATGCGCGCCGGAACTGTCCTCGGTAATCGAAAACATCACACGCCCCATGTCGGAAAAGATGACGCGGCCTTTGGAAAGCCCCGTCGTCCACTGCACCTTGATCGTGTCGGGCAGATTGATGCGTTCCGAGGTGTCGGCGGCATTCCAGGCGATGAGCGCAATCGAAGAGAAGCCGTGGCTGAGGCTGATGCGCAGCACCTCTTCCCTGCGCAGCCTGGTCGTCCAGTACCAGCCGCCGGGAATGATTTCGCGGTGAAGGATTGTCGTTTCGTCGAGCGTGGGTTCGGGCAGGAGGCTGAAGCCGGGCAGCGCCTTGGGCGCGAATTCCAGCCCCTTTTTCTGGTGATCTTCATAACGGGCGCGGTTGGCGGCGATTTCTTCGGGCGAACGTCTTTGGTGCATAAGGTGCTCCATGGCGGTTGAGTTCGGGTCGTCCCGGTGTCTGCCCTTGTTTGCCGGGTCGTCCCGGCGGGCCGTCGGAAGCAATTCCGGCAGGGGTGTTGAGCCGCCCTCTATCCGCAACTGCGCAGTCGACATCAGGGCTTGGCCCTGATGCATATCGTTTCAGGCGGCAACGCCGCCGGCCCGGCGTGGCGGCCAGATCGAAATGTCGCGGGTGACCGTTGCGCCATAGCGCAGCTTTTCCTCCGGGCGGTCGCGTGGGCGCTCGAAAGCGATGACGCGGGTGGCAAGCGTGAAGGCCTCGCGCATGTCGTGCGTCACCATCACCACCGTCATCTGCGCTTCGTTCCACAGCCGTTTCATCAGCTGGTGGATTTCGGCGCGAATGCCCGGATCAAGTGCGCCGAAGGGTTCGTCGAGCAGCAGGATTTTCGGCCGCATCAGTAGCGTCTGCGCAAGCGCCAGGCGCTGCTGCATGCCGCCGGAAAGCTGGGCGGGATATTTGTCTTCCGACCCTGAAAGGCCGACATCGGCGATCATGGTGCGAGCCTCGTCTATCGCGGCCCGGCGGGCGGCGCCGAACAGCCTGCCGCTGACGGGCGACGCGGCAAGCTCCTTGCCGATCAGGACGTTACCGAGCACGGTCAGATGCGGAAAAACCGAATATTTCTGGAACACGACGCCGCGGTCCGGTCCCGGTTCGTCGGGCAGCGGTTTGCCGTCGAGAAGGATCGTGCCGCGGCTCGGCCGCTCCTGGCCGAGGATCATGCGCAGGAAGGTGGTCTTGCCGCAGCCGGACGGACCGACAAGCGCGACAAATGCGCGGGATTCGATCTCGAGCGAAACATTCTCGAGCACGATCTGATCGCCATATTCCTTCCAGACATTGTCGATGGTGAGCGTGCTCATGCCTTGTTCTCCGTTGCCGACCAGGGAAAGACGGCGAGGCGCAGCCGGTCCAGCAGCCAGTCGGTCAGCACGGCGATAAGCGTGATCCAGATGACATAGGGAAAAATCACATCCATCGCGAGATAGCGGCGAACGAGGAAGATGCGATAACCGAGCCCCGCATCGGACGAAATCGCTTCCGCCGCGATCAGGAAAAGCCAGGCCGGTCCGAGCTGGAGACGCAGACAGGTGATGAGCCGCGGCAGGACCTGCGGCAGCACCACGCGCAACGCGATCTGCCATGAGTTTGCCCCGAGCGTCTCGGCCTTGATGATCTGCTCGCGCGGCAGTTCGACGGCCCTGAGCGCCAGATCGCGGATCATCACGGGCGCCACACCGATGACGATGAGTGCGATCTTGGAAATTTCGCCAAGGCCGAGCAGGATGAAAAGGATGGGCAAAAGCGCCAGCGGCGGCACCATGGAAATGGCGCCGACGAAAGGCGAAAGCAGCGATCGTGCGTAAGGCAGCATGCCGATCAGCATGCCGATGGCCAACGCCATTGCGGTCGCTATTCCCAATCCCGAAAACAGGCGGACGAGGCTTGCGGCCGTATCCGTCCATAGAAGAATATCACCCGTGCGGGCATCGGGGATGACGGCCAGCCGGTTGATGGCGTCGGCAAGGCCGGCAAAGCCCGGCAGAAGCTTGTCATTGGCGTTTTCGGCAAGCCGGGCCGCCGAGCCGACCGTGTAAGCGATCAGCACGGCCGCAAAGGGCAGGACGGCAAGTCCAAGACGGGCGCCGTTCGAAGGACGCGAATTGATCCAGCGCATGGGAAACTCCGGGGTGATGGCAGGGTGGAAGACCGCGCCGGTGCGCGGTGCGGCTGGTCCTCAGAGCATCCCCTTGGCCGCTTCGGCCATGTAGTCCGTCGTGAAGCGGAACTTGACGTTGGACGTATCGCCGCGGACGGCCCCGTCCGGAAACGCGATGCCGATCGCATCCGCCGATGACGCGCCGTTGCCAAGCAGGCCCTTGTCGAACAGGAAGTGCCGCACCCGGTCCATGGTCTTCGGCAGGTCCGGCGAAGCCGTGAAGGCGACCGCGTCCGCCGGCTTGTCGAACAGCTTGGTGGCCGCCATCTGGGCTTCGAAACCGGCAAGATCCGTGCCGGATGCCTTGCCCATCGCCTCACGCGCCGCCTTGCCTTCCGCGCTCTCGGCGGTCATCACCTTCATCGTATCGTACCAGATGCCCGCGAGCGCCTTGCCGAAATCGGGATTATCCTTCAGCACATCGGTATGGGCGACCATCAGATCGATGATCTCGCCGGGGACTTTGGAACTGTCGAAAACCTTGTTGGCCGAGGAATTCTGGAGAATGGTCGAAACCAGCGGATTCCACGTCACGACAGCGGAAACCTCCGGTGTCTGATAAGCGGCGACCATGTCCGCGTCGGACGTATTGACGACTTTCACATCGCGTTCGGATGAGCCGATGGTTTCGAGCGCCCGTGCAAGCAGATAGTGCGACACGGAAAACTCCACGAGATTGATGTTCTGGCCCTTGATCTCGGCAAGGTCTTTTTTGTCCTTGAGGATGACGGCATCGTTTCCATTGGAGAAATCGCCGACGATGACGGCGGTTGTATCGACGCCGCCGGCAGCGGGAATCGACAGGCCGTCCATATTGGTCAGCGTCACGGCGTCATAGGCGCCCGCCGTATACTGGTTCATCGATTCCACATAGTCGTTGAACTGCGTGACCTCGATATTGATGCCGTATTTGTCGGCCCATTTCTTGACGATGCCATGGTCGGCGGCATAACCCCAGGGCATCCAGCCGACATAAATCGACCAGGCGACCTTGAAATCCTTTTTGGGCGCAGCATCCGCTGTGGAAACCAGCGGGAGCGCAAGAAGGCCCCCCAGCGCGGAAATGGAAATGATCGTTTTGAAAGTCTGCATTGGTATTCCCCTTTTGCTTGTTCTCAAAAAGGGATCGGCATAGACCAACGCCGCCAATCCCTTGGCTAACGAGGTCTCCCGGGCTTTTGTCCCGCCGTGCATCCGTGCGAGATTTCTCCTCGCACAGTGGCTGCTCTCGGACCAGTCATGCAAACCTGCACCGGAACCCTAGCGGCCAACTCGGAATAAACGAAGCAAACCGCGTGCCAGATTGGATTTCGGGCTTTGCCGCGCGATTTCGTCAAAATGCGAAGAAGAGTGCCCGATTTGTGTTCTTGCCGATGGGCTTTCAAGCATATTTTTTAGGCGCGGCTTCGGCCAGCCGCTATGTCGTGACTTTCATCAGGCTATTCCGTCACCATCGTCATCGCAGAATTGCCAGCGGGCAACAACGCAAAATAACAGCGTTGACTTTCGTGAAATATCACAACATTCTAGTTAGCGGATGAGGAAGCATGTCCGGCGGTGGAGGAAACGTCCGTCGGATATGTATAAGGATGGAGGATCCAAATGGCTTATCTGCATTCAAGACGTGGAATTGTTCGCGGCGCCCTGGCGTCCGTGCTGCTGGTCTCGGCGCTATCGGGCACGGCCTTTGCGCAACAGGCGAAAGAGAAGATCACATTTGCCGCGGCGATGTTCTCCGAGGCAGGCCGCGGTGACCGCGCCAAGGCGTGGGTTCAGAAATTCAATGAAAGTCAGGACAAGATCGAGGTCGAGCCGATCGCGATCCCGTTCTCCAGTTTCGCCAACACCGTCTTCACGCAGATGGGTGGGGGCGGCGGCCCGGATCTGGTTCGTTTCGACCAGATCGACTATTTCGCAGCCGTCCCGTCGGGGCGCGTTCTTTCCCTCGAAGGCCTTATAGATCCGTCGCAGTATAAATTCATCGGCCCCGACAAATATCTCGCGGTGAACGGCAAGCGTTATGGCGTGATCTTCGATTCCACCGGTTACGGGCTTCTTTACAACAAGGATATCGTCAAGGGCGCACCGCCCACGACATTCGAGGATTTCCTCAAGGTTGCCAAGGAAACAACGGGTGACGGCAAATATGGTTACGCCTATCGCGCCACGATGGCAGAACGGGCCGGTTTCTGGCAGGACGTCTGCAATTTCGTCTACGGATTTGGTGGCCGCTGGAGCGACGCTTCCGGCAATCTGACGGTAAACAGCCCTGAAGTCATCAAGGGTATCGAGGCCTATAAGGCGGTCTACGATCTCGATGTCATTCCGAAAGGCGCCGATGCCGCCACCTACCGGCGCATGTTCTGGGAAGGCAAGATTGCCATGAATGTCGACAATGGCGGCGTTGCGGCGATCTTCCACCAGAATTCCCCGAACCTTCCCTTTGCCGCCGCACCTTCTCCCTTTCCGACGCCGGCTCAGGGCCTGATCATGACCATGCTGTCGATCAACGCCAATACCAAGCACAAGGATGCGGCCGTCACCTTCCTGAAATGGGCGCTGGAGCCGGAAAATCAGCAGGGCCTGCAAAAGGCCATGGGAACCATCGTCGGCACGGTGACGCAATATTCCGCCGAGGATCTGGCGGCGCAACCCTGGCTCACCGTTTACGACAAGCAGGTCGAAACGGCGGTCCCGCAACTCGTCATGGGGCTTGAGACGAAGACGCCGGAAATCCAGCAGATCGTGCTCGAGAGCGTGCTGAAGGTTCTTCAGGGCGGGGAAAACCCCAAGGACGCCATGGATGCCGCGCAGCGGCTGATCGAGCGACGGGTGCTGCGCCGCTGATGCGGCGCAGATTTTACCTGCAATTTTCACAAAGCGAGTAATGTCGATGCGATCATCCGGCTCACGCAGCGGGATCGAGGGCAGCCGGTGGACACCTTATTGGTTCGCCGCGCCTGTCGCCCTTTATCTTCTGCTGTTTCAAATCTACCCCTTGCTGCAGGAGTTGAAGCTCAGCTTCACATCGACTTCGCTGCTGTCTCCCGACGACCAGCTCTTTGTCGGTTTCGAAAACTATCTCTACATCTTCGAAACCAGCGATTTCGCGCAGGTTCTCTGGGTCACGCTGATCTATACGATCCTCTGCGTCGTACTGGCGATCGGTTTCGGTCTCGGTACGGCGCTGCTTCTCAACAACCCCTTTACCGGACGCGGCATTGCCCGCGCACTGGTAACGGTGCCATGGGCGGCGCCGCCGGTTGCCGTTGCACTGATCTTCACCTGGATGCTCAACTCCCAATATGGCGTGTTCAATTATGCGCTGCGGGTGCTGGGCCTGCCGTTTTCCAGTGAAAACTGGCTGGACAATCCCTCGCTTGCCCTGCCTGCCATCATGATCACGACTATCTGGCAGATCTTTCCGTTTTCTTCAGTCGTCATTCTGGCGGCTCTGCAGGGCGTTCCATCGGAAGTGCGCGAAGCTGCGATTATCGATGGAGCCGACCGGTTCAACGTCTTCAAGACGGCTGTATGGCCTACCATCCAGCCGACCGTGCTGTTGCTCGCCCTCTTCGTCACCATCTGGTCGCTGCGCCGTTTCGATCTGATCTGGCTGATGACGCAGGGAGGTCCGATCGGCGCGACCAATACGCTGGTGATCGAGCTCTACCGCCAGGGCTTCGTCTATCGCGAGCTCGGCAGCGCTGCCTCCATCGGCATGGTGGGCCTCGCCATCGCGCTTGTCGTGACAATGATCTACTTCAAGATATCGCAGCGTGCGGAACGTGCGCAGGGGAGACGCGCATGAAAACCTCTCCCTGGCAGCACAGCCTGCGCATGATCAGCGTCCTTGCCCTTCTCGGTGTTGCTGTCTTCCCGATCTATTGGATGTTGGTGACATCGCTCACCACGTCTTCGGAGCTTTTTGCCGCAACCCCGCAGTTCCTGCCGTCGTTTTCGGAATTGAATGTCTATCAGGACGTGTTCAAGACCATACCGGTTGCGACATGGCTGAAAAACAGCGTGATCGTTGCTTCCGGCACGACGGTGCTGAGCATTGTGCTGGCGATCCTGCCTGCCTATGCGCTCTCCCGTTTCCGGTTCGCCGGTCTCGCTCTTCTCGGCTTCGTGCTGTTTGCCACCCAGATGCTGCCCGAAGCCATGCTGGTCGTGCCGCTCTACGCCATCTTCGGCGATCTCGGGCTGCTCAATACTTTGACCGGCCTGATCCTCGCCAACACCGCCTTTACGGTGCCGGTCATCGCCTGGATTCTCAAAGGAGCCATCGATGCGGTGCCGATCGAGGTTGAAGAGGCTGCCCGTATGGAGGGGTGCTCCAAACTCGACGTGGTGCTTCTGATCGTGGTGCCGCTGATTGGGCCGACGCTCGCCGCCGCCTCGGTCATCGCATTCTTCAACGGCTGGAACGAGTATGTTTTCGCCCAGACGCTCATCAGCAGCGAAAGTCTGCGCACCGCCTCGGTGGGGCTCGCGGGTTTCGTCGGCGAATTGTCGACGCCAGTGCATTCCGTCATGGCCGTCGGCTTCATCTACACGCTGCCTGCTGTCCTGTTTTACCTTCTTGTCCAACGTTATGTCGTGGCCGGTATGACGGCTGGCAGCGTCAAGGGCTGATAAAGGATCTTTGAAATGGCATCCATTACCCTGAAAAGCGTCAGCAAGAGTTTCGGCGCAAAGGACGTTATCCGCAATATCGATATTGCCGTTTCGGACGGCGAGTTTCTGGTGCTGCTCGGCCCTTCGGGCTGTGGAAAATCGACGCTTCTGCGCATGCTGGCCGGTCTTGAAAGCATTTCCGGCGGAGAAATACTGATCGGCAGCCGCCGCGTCGACAATCTGCCGCCAAGCGACCGCGACATGGCCTTCGTTTTCCAGTCCTATGCGCTCTATCCGCATCTGACCGTGCGCAGGAATATGACGTTTCCGCTGGTGATGAAACAGTTCCGCTGGTGGCATCACCTGCCGATCATCGGAGGCCTTGTCAGGCGGCGGATCGAGAATTCGCCGCAGGTGAAGGAAATGGTGCAGCGCAATGCGAAGATACTGGGCCTGACCGAGATGCTGGACCGGTTTCCGCGCACCCTGTCGGGCGGGCAGCGGCAGCGTGTCGCGCTAGGCCGGGCGATGGTGCGGCAGCCCGAAGTCTTCCTGATGGATGAGCCGCTCTCCAATCTGGATGCCAAGCTCAGGACGTCGATGCGGGCGGAAATTTCCAAGCTGCATGCCGATATCGGCGGTACATTCGTTTATGTGACCCACGATCAGGTCGAGGCCATGACGATGGGAACCAAGATCGCGCTGATGCGCGACGGTGTCGTTCAGCAATTCGGTTCGTCCCGCGAAATCTATAGCGATCCGGCCAATACCTATGTCGCGCGCTTTATCGGCACGCCGCCGATGAACCTCATCGAAGCCGATGCGGCAAGCGGTGTCGTCAGCGTCGGTGGCATTGCGCTGGCATTGCCGCAGGGCCTGTCGGCAGCGGTCAGGGAGGACGGCAAGGTTCTGTTCGGCATCCGCCCGAATGCGATCCGGCTGACGCCCGAACGTCAACCCGGCAGCGTCGAAGGCACGGTGACGCTGGTGGAGCATATCGGCGCCGAATCCGTCATTGCGGTCACGCTCAGCAATGCCCGCACGGCGCATCGCGAGGAAGGCGAACTGGACGCCGTCATGGTCACCGAACAGGGGTACACCGGGCTTAAAGTCGGTGATCCGGTTTCGCTGGCGTTCAACCTCGATGACGCCGTTCTGTTTTCCGCCGAAACCGGCCTGCGGCTACGCGCATAATCTTCAGCACCGGAGCCGGATCATGAAGAACGCAAGAGGCGATACTTCACAGCGAGATCAGCGATTCCAGGCTGGAATCGAGGATGGATGGATCGATGTCCCTCTCGAGGGCATCGAACATCCGGTCGACATAGTCGATCAGCTGGTCGGACGCCTCGACGGCCAGCGCGACATTCCGCTTGGCGATTGCCTCGAGTATGCCGATATGGCTCTGGATGCTTCCGGCCAGGCTTTCCGCGCCGCCGATATTGCGGTGATGGATCAGGCCGATGCGCCGGAACAGGGTGTGGAGCGGCCGCAGCGTATGCTCGAGGAACGGCTCTCCCGCCGCCAGCAGGATCAGCTTGTCGATGCGGCGGTCGAAAATATTGAAATCGCCGATCGCCATCGTGTCGCGCTGGTCTTTCAGAATGCGGGTGATGTGCAGCATCTGCGAACGGTGCGTGGACGTGGAGTGCTCGGCGGCCAGCGACACGACAAAACGCTCAAGGTCGCGCCGCAAACGCAGAAGCATTCGCTCGCGGGCGAGGTCGATGGGCGCGATCTGCAGGCCATGACGGGGCTGAATGATCACGAGCGTATCGGCGGCCAGCCGGCTGACCGCCTGATGCACGGGCGTGCGGCTCAATCCGGTCTCCCTCTGCAGGTCTTGAATGGAAAGGAAGCGGCCAGGCTTGAGTTCACAGGTAATGATCAGGTGCTCGATGCGCTCATAGGCAAGCTCCGTCAGGTTGACGCTGTTGCGTCTCTTCTTCTCCTGCGGATTGCCGTCCTCATCTTTCGTCCCGTTCTTGTCTTCACCGGTCATGCTTCATTCCTCGAGATTCTGCCTGACGTTACCGTTCCGCCTCGTCAGTTGCAAAACGCAATGACAGGAAATTTCTCAATATTTCAGATTTCCAGAATTTTCAAAGGAAGCACCGGCGCGGCGAGAAAGCTTTTCGCCAGCGTGAGGCACCATCAAACCAAAAATTGTCTCGCTTGAAGGCTGCTCAGGCACCGTCACAGCGAAATCAGGAAGGAAAATTCGATGTTAGGCGTTATCATTCACGCTCAGAAGGATCTGCGGATCGAACCCGTGGCCAGCATCGCCCCGGCTGCCGGTCAGGTTCGGATTGCCGTCAAGGCCGGAGGCATTTGCGGTTCCGATCTTCATTATTACCTGCATGGCGGTTCCGGCAGCATCCGCGTGCGTGAGCCGATGGCGCTCGGCCACGAGATGGCCGGCAGTATCGAGGAATGCGGCGCCGGTGTTTCGCATCTGGTGCCGGGCATGCGGGTGTCGGTCAATCCGAGTTCTCCCTGTTACGAATGTGAATATTGCCGGGAGGGCGCCCATAACCAGTGCATGAACATGCAGTTCATGGGCAGCGCCATGCGCCTGCCGCATGCGCAGGGCGGTTTTCGCCAGAGCATCACCGTCAGCGCCGCCCAGGCAATTCCGATTGCCGAGACGGTTACCATGGCGGAAGCGGCCATGGCTGAGCCGCTCGCCGTTGTTCTGCACGCCATGAAACAGGCGGGGCCGCTTCTGGGCAAGCGTGTGCTGGTCACGGGCTGCGGTCCGATAGGGGCATTGTGCGTGCTGGTGGCGCGGAATGCGGGCGCTGCGGAGATCATCGCGACGGATGTGGGCGAATTCCCGCTGCAGGTCGCGCGTAAACTCGGCGCGACAGCGGCTCTCAACATGGCGACGACGCCGGAAGCGCTTGCGCCCTACGCCACGGGCAAGGGTACGGTCGACATCTTGTTCGAGGCCTCGGGCAATCAGGCTGCGCTCAACGGCGCACTCGCAGCCATCCGCGCCGGCGGCATCATCGTCCAGCTCGGGCTTGGCGGCGATGTTACATTGCCGATCAACGCCATCGTCACCAAGGAATTGCAGCTGCGCGGCACCTTCCGTTTCGACAGTGAGTTCCAGCAGGCCGTCGATTTGATGAACTCCGGCCGCATCGATCTGACACCGCTCGTAACCCATACTTTGCCGTTTCAGGAGGCGAATGACGCGTTCATGCTCGCCACTGACAGGTCGCGGGCGATGAAGGTGCAATTATCGTTCTGAGAGACACCATGGGTGCGGCGATCCGCTTCGATGGCGGAGATGAAGGCAACTATCATGAAGATCACAAAACTCACCACCTATATCGTTCCTCCACGCTGGATGTTCCTCAAGATCGAGACGGATGAGGGCATCACCGGCTGGGGCGAGCCCGTGGTCGAAGGCAGGGCTCTGACGGTTCAGGCTGCCGTGCATGAGCTGGAGGATTACCTCATCGGCAAGGATCCGTTCCTGATCGAGGATCACTGGACGGTCATGTATCGCGGCGGGTTTTATCGTGGCGGTGCGGTCCATATGAGCGCGATTGCCGGGATCGACCAGGCGCTCTGGGATATCAAGGGCAAAGCGCTCGGCCAGCCGATCCACGCGCTGCTCGGAGGCCAGTGCCGCGACCGGATCAAGGTCTATTCGTGGATCGGCGGCGACCGTCCGAGCGACGTGGCGAACAATGCGCGGGCCGTCGTTGCCGCGGGCTTCAAGGCGATCAAGCTGAATGGCGCCGAAGAGCTGCAGATCGTCGACGGCAACGACAAGATCGACGCCATCGTCGCGACCATAGGCGCCGTGCGCGATGCGGTGGGGCCGCATATCGGCATAGGCGCCGATTTCCACGGCCGGGTTCACAGGCCGATGGCCAAGGTGCTGGCGAGGGAACTCGAGCAGTTCAAACTGATGTTTATCGAAGAGCCGGTACTTTCGGAAAATCTAGAGGCGCTGAAGGAAATCGCCAATCATTGCTCGGCTCCGATCGCGCTCGGCGAGCGGCTTTATTCACGTTGGGATTTCAAATCTGTCCTCTCCGGTGGCTATGTCGATATTATCCAGCCGGATCTTTCGCATGCGGGCGGAATTACCGAATGCCGCAAGATTGCGACGATGGCGGAGGCCTATGACGTCGCCCTTGCGCCGCATTGCCCGCTTGGGCCGATTGCTCTGGCCGCCTGCCTGCAAATCGATGCTGTCAGCTACAACGCGTTTATCCAGGAACAGAGCCTTGGCATTCACTACAATCGGGGCAGCGACCTTCTGGACTACATCACCAACAAGGATGTCTTCCGTTACGAGGACGGGTTTGTCGAAATACCGCAGGGTCCCGGTCTGGGTATCGAGGTTGATGAGGCGCATGTGATCGAAATGGCGAGGCAAGGCCATCGCTGGCGCAATCCGCTCTGGCGTCATCAGGATGGCAGTCTCGCCGAATGGTAAGCGCAGCGATGAGGCAGGCTTTTCGGACTGACGATTCTCTCCGTTGGAACCAGTGCATCGGAGAGCTGACGAGAACCGCCTTTGGGACTGGAGCATGTTTTCTTGTGAGAGATAAGTAGATGGTCCTGTCCATGCAATTTGGAAACGAAACGACGGGCAGACAGAAATGGAAGCAATGATGAAAATAACTGCGATCAAGACTTTTCGAGCAGAAGAGTTCTCCAATGTTCTCTGGGTGCATGTGGAGACCGATCAGGGCGTTACCGGCCTCGGCGAAACCTTTTATGGGGCGGCGGCCGTCGAGGCCCACATCCACGATACGCTGGCAAGCCGGCTGGTGGGCCGTAACCCGCTTCATATAGAAGCCCTTCACCGGGAAATGCTCAACCTGCCGATGGCCCATGCCTCGACGGGGGCGGAACATCGGGCGGCTTCCGCAGTCGACATCGCGCTGTGGGATATTTTCGGCAAGGTATGTGGGCAGCCTGTCCACCAGATGCTGGGCGGGCTCTGCGTGGAGAAGATGCGTGTCTACAATACCTGCGCCGGAAGCCGCTATGTGCGGACGAAGAAGATCAAGCCGGTCGATACATGGAATTTGGGTGAGGAAGCCGGTCCTTACGAAGACCTCGACGGTTTCATGAACCGGGCGGGCGAACTGGCGGAAGATCTCCTGTCGAACGGGATCACGGCCATGAAATCTGGCCGTTCGATCCTCCGGCGATGGAAAACCGCGGTTTGTTCATCACGGCGGAACAGATGAAGACGGCGATCAAGCCGTTCGAGCTGATCCGCAAGGCCGTCGGCGACAAGATGGATATCATGGTCGAGTTCCACTCGCTGTGGAACCTACCGGTTGCCAAGCAGATCGCGCGGGCGCTCGAGCCGTTCAAGCCCACATGGTACGAAGATCCGATACGGATGAATTCGCCGCAGGCGCTTGCCGAATACGCGCATTCCACCGATGTGTGGACCTGCGCCTCCGAAACGCTCGGCACCCGTTTTGCCTATAAGGACTATCTCGACCGCGACGCCGCTCATGTCGTCATGGCCGACCTGTGCTGGACGGGCGGCCTGACCGAGGGCCGCAAGATCGCGGCCATGGCGGAAACCTATCACCGGCCTTTTGCCCCGCATGACTGCATCGGCCCGGTCGGGTTCGCCGCCGCCATCCACATGAGCTTTTCGCAGCCCAACACGCTTATCCAGGAAAGCGTGCGCGCCTTCTACAAGGGCTGGTATCGCGAACTGGTGACGGAGGTTCCGCGTATCGAGGGCGGCTTCGTTTATCCGATGGAAGGCCCCGGTCTCGGCACTGAACTGCAACCGTCCTTCTTCGAACGCTCGGATCTCTCCGTCCGCGTCTCTGAACTCTGAGGGGAATCGTCATGAGCGTTTCACTATTCGATCTCAGCGGCAAGACGGCACTGATCACCGGTTCGTCCCGCGGTTTGGGGCGGGCCTTTGCCGAGGGGCTGGCGAATGCCGGCGCCCGGGTGATCCTCAATGGCGTCGACGCCACCCGACTGGAAGAGGCGGCTGCGGCGATGCGCTCGACAGGTCGTGAGGTGCTGACGGCGGCGTTCGACGTGACCGACGAAGCCGCTGTCATCGCAGCCTTCGAGCGGTTCGACCGGGACGGTATCCGGGTGGATATCCTCGTCAACAATGCCGGCATCCAGTTCCGCAAGCCGATGCTGGAGCTGGAGAGCGCCGACTGGCGAAGGGTGATCGACACCAATCTGACGTCGGCCTTCCTCGTCGGCCGGGAGGCGGCCAGGCGAATGGCGGAGCGCGGCTCCGGCAAGATCATCAATATCGGATCGCTGACCTCCGAACTCGCCCGGGCAACGGTTGCGCCTTATACCGTGGCGAAAGGCGGCATCAAGATGCTGACCAAGGCCATGGCGGCCGAGTGGGCCGAAAAGGGCATTCAGGCCAATGCGATCGGCCCCGGCTACATGATCACCGATATGAACGAGGCCCTGCTCGCCAACCCGGAATTCGACGCCTGGGTCAAGGCGCGTACACCGGCGCGGCGCTGGGGGCGTCCGGAAGAACTGGCGGGAACCGTCATCTATTTTGCGTCCGCCGCATCCGACTACGTCAATGGCCAGATCGTCTATGCCGATGGCGGCATGATCTCCGTGTTGTAGGCGAGCGCCAGCAATTCGTTTCGTCACGCTTGGGGAGAGCGTGACGGGTTCAAGCAAAACCAGCGGAGGAGCAGCATGAAACTCTTATCGATGAAGCGTGCACTCGGCGCGGGCGTCACGCAACCTTGGTGACGTGTGAGCCTCTGCCACACGCCGCCCGGCAAAAACCATTTGGCTAAAATCGCTTGCGCTGGTATTGTCCGCCCAACGAAACCTTATGAAAGCCAGCAGCATAGCGTCTACGCTTGTGCGCGGCGAAATGGACAAGACAGTGATCGACCCCGGAAACGGCCCAAAGCCGTCGGAACAAGGGGCGTCGGTGGCGAACAAAGGGAAAGCGAAGCGATCCCGCCGTGGCAAGAAACACAAGCGTGACGGTCAGCTCCGTGACGCTGCTGTGCTGTCGCATGATGTTGCCGCGGATGTTCCGGCCGGTTCCTCCTATGTATCGGCTCTTGAGCCGGATGCCGAGCCGCGCAAGAGAAAGCGCCGCAGGCGCTCTCGCGGCAAGGGTGCGTCTCAGCAGGCTGCCCCAGCTTCCACCGTGCAGACGCAGGCTCCAGCCGCAACAGATGCTGCCAATCCATCCTCCGTGCTGCCGGGCGCAGGGCGAAAGTCGCGCCACCGCAAGCGTGGTCACCGCGATCCACGCGGTCGCGATCCACAGGGCCGTCCGCTGGTTCCCACCCATGCGCCGAAACATGTCGGCAAGCAGAATGGCCGCGCCAATGGGGCCGGGCAGGAACCGCATCGGCAATCTGAAATATCCGCGCGCCATGCAGGCCGCCAGCATGAGCATGGCCAGGAGCCGCCGGCGGATATGTATGCCGCGCTCGATCTCGGCACCAATAATTGCCGCCTATTGATTGCGCAGCCGACGCGGCCCGGCCAGTTCCGGGTCGTCGATGCCTTTTCGCGCATCGTTCGGTTGGGCGAGGGGCTGGTGTCGAGCGGCCGGCTGTCCGACGACGCCATGGATCGAGCTGTCGAGGCGCTGAAAGTCTGCTCCGCGAAACTTTCCGGTCGCCCGATCAGGCGCATGCGGCTCATCGCGACCGAGGCCTGCCGCGCTGCGTCGAATGGCGAAGAGTTTCTGGCGCGGGTTACGCGGGAAACGGGACTGAAGCTCGAAATCATCAGCCGCGAGACGGAAGCCCGCCTTGCGGTGTCTGGCTGCGCCTCCCTCGTTGGGCGCGAGGCGCGTTCGGTCGTGCTGTTCGATATCGGTGGCGGATCGTCGGAAATCGCCGTCATCAAGGTCGGGGAAAACCGCTCGAACCGGCTCGCCAATCACATCACCCACTGGACCTCGTTGCCGGTCGGTGTCGTTACGCTTTCGGAACGCCATGGCGGGCGCGATGTGACGCCGGACGTCTTCGCCGCCATGGTGCGGGAAGTCGAAGGGCTGCTCGATGCCTTCCATTGCCCGCCTCTCGCGCCGCAAACCCATCACGAGGATTTTCACCTGATCGGGACCTCGGGCACGGTCACGACGCTTGCCGGCGTCCACCTCGATCTGCCACGATACGATCGCCGCAAGGTGGATGGCCTGTGGTTGTCGGACGCCGAGGTGACGGCGATGCAGGACAAGCTGCTCGCATGGGATTTCGCGGGCCGCGCTGCCAATGCCTGCATCGGGCCTGACAGGGCCGATCTGGTTCTGGCCGGCTGCGCCATTCTCGAGGCCATTCGCCGCCGCTGGCCGGCACGCCGCATGCGCGTGGCGGATCGCGGCCTGCGCGAAGGCCTGCTGACGGATATGATGGCGGATGACGGCGCATGGCGGCGCAACCGCATTAGGCGCATGCAGATGACACGGCAGGACAGGACGGAAGGTTTGACATGAGCAAGGCGCCGACAAGCACCAATCGCACCGGCCGAAAGATCGGCCAGAAGGTCAAGAAGACCAAGCTCAAGGCCTCGTCGCGCCGTTGGCTTGAACGTCATATCAATGACCCCTATGTCCAGCGCGCCAGGCTTGAGGGCTATCGCGCCCGCGCCGCCTTCAAGCTTCTGGAAATCAACGACAAGCACCAGATATTGAAGGGTGCGACCCGCATCATCGATCTTGGCGCCGCCCCCGGCAGCTGGTCGCAGATCGCTTCCAAGGTGACGGATTCGACCGAGGACGATATCCGCGTCGCGGCCATCGATTTCCTCGAAATCGATCCCATTCCCGGTGTGAAAATCCTGCAGCTCGACTTCCTCGATCCCTCCGCGCCGGAAAAGCTGATGGAGGCCGTTGGCGGCACGCCCGATCTGGTGCTGTCGGACATGGCCGCACCGACCACCGGGCACCAGAAGACCGACCATATCCGCACCATGCATCTGTGCGAAGTCGCGGCCGATTTCGCCGTTCAGGTGCTGGCGGAAGGCGGCCACTTCCTTGCCAAGACCTTCCAGGGCGGCACGGAAAAGGCATTGCTGGATATGCTGAAGAAGAACTTCAAGCAGGTTCTCCACATCAAGCCGGCATCCTCACGCTCGGAATCGGTGGAAATGTTCCTGCTTGCCAAGCACTTCAAGGGCCGCAAGAGCGAGCCGACCGACGCATCCGAAGCCGAAGAGGCTTCCGAAGACTGATCACTCTGCCGGTTGTGAGACCTTGCCGCGGTGGCCGGAGACGGCCGCCCCGGCATTGCCGTCCATACGGATGATCGGCACGATGGCGAACAGCGATACCAGCGCCACGATGGTAAAGGCGATGTGGAAATCGGCGAGCTGCAGATGCGTGCCGGACATCATGCTGCTGACTTCCAGAATGGAGGCGGCGAAAGCCACGCCCAGCGCCAGGCTGATCTGCTGCAGCACCGACGCCATCGAGGTCGCCTGGCTGGCCTGACTGTCCTCGATATCGGAATAGCTGAGCGCGTTCGATCCGGTGAAGAAGAAGGACCGGGCAAATCCCGCCGTGACGAGGAAGATCATGATCAGCGGATAGGGCGTTTCCGGTGTGAAGAAGCTGTTGGCGAGCGTCGTGCAGGCGCCGACGATGCCGGCCCCGATCAGTGTCGAGCGGAATCCGGTTGCCGCAAACACTCGCTTGGCCATGAATTTCGTGGTGATCGCGCCGATTGCGCCGGCAAAGGTGATCATGCCCGACTGGAACGGATTAAGCCCGAAACCGATCTGCAGCATCAGCGGCATCAGGAAGGGTATGGCGCCCGTGGAAATGCGGAAAACGGTGCCGCCGACGGACGCCGCCCGGAAGGTCGCGTTCTGGAAAATGCGGAAATCCAGAATGGGGGCAGGGTGGCGCGCGGCGTGGCGCAGATAAAGAAAACCGCAGATGAAACCGATGATCGTCGAGGCGATGCCGATGGCCGGTGGCAGCGCGGGCAGGCTGACGACGGAGAGGCCGAACACCACGCCGGAGGCGGCGATGCCTGACAGCACGAAGCCCTTGCCATCCATCGGCGGCGGGTTGGTGGTTTCGATTTCCGGCAGGAAGATCGTCGAGAGCCAGATGCCGATGACGCCGATCGGCACATTGATCAGGAAAATCCAGTGCCATGAAAAATAGGTGGTGATGAAGCCGCCGATGGGCGGGCCGGTGAGCGGCCCCACCAGCCCCGGAATTGTCAACAGCGCCATGGCGGAGACGAGTTCGCTGCGCTTGGTCGTGCGCAAAAGCACGAGGCGGCCAACGGGCGTCATCATCGCCCCGCCCATGCCCTGCAGGAAACGCGAAAGCACGAATTCGAACACCGAGGACGATACCGCGCAGCAGATCGACCCCACCACGAAGACGCCGATGGCGAAACGGAAGATTTTCTTCGCGCCGTATTTGTCGGCCATCCAGCCGCTGATCGGAATGAAGATCGCCAGCGCCACCATATAGGCTGTCAATGCGAGCTTGAGCGTGATCGGGCCGACATGAAGGTCGGCGGCAATTGCCGGCAGCGAGGTGGCGATGACGGTGGAGTCCATCTGCTCCATGAAGAGAGCGACTGCCAGGATGAGGGGAATGATGCGGTTCATGAGGCTGCCTGCGGCTTTCCGCTGCGACAAAGGATATCGCCGTTCCTCCTACGCCTGATAAGCGGGCTTGCCAACACGTTAATTATCAATTTCTCAAGTTCCGATCAAACCTGCGTGAGGCCGGTTTTCTTGCAACTTTATCGCTCTATTGTCCGTTGGCTTGGTTCAGTTGGCGATCACGGCCAGTTGGCGATATCGGAGACAAGATAATGACCCAATCCTTGAGCATGAGCAGACGCGGCCTCATCGGTGCGGCGGGCGCAAGCGTTCTCGGTGCGCCGCTGTTGATGGCGCGCACGGCAACGGCCCAGACCAACCAGCCGCAAACCTCCATGGAGATAGAACACGCGATGCCGCCTGAAACCAATCGCTTCAAGCTCGGCAATTTCGAAGTGCTGGTGGTGAAGGATGGTGCACGCGCGGCCCCCAATCCCGGCGAGACCTTCGGCACCGACCAGTCGGCGGAGACGGTCGGAAAATTGCTGGAAGACAATTTTCTGCCGAAGGAGCAATTCGTCAATTCCTTCTCGCCGGTCCTCGTCAATACCGGCACCGATCTCGTGCTGTTCGATACCGGTTTCGGTGAGGCCGGGCGCGGTGCGGGCAATGGCCGGTTGATCGAGGGCATGGCGGCCGCCGGTTATACGCCGGAAGATGTGACCGTGGTGGTGCTGACCCACATGCATGGCGACCACATTGGCGGGCTGATGGAAAAGGGCGCTCCGGCTTTTTCCAAGGCGCGCTACGTGTTCGGCCAGGCGGAATATGATTTCTGGACGGATGAGAAGCGCGTGGGCACGCCTGCCGAAGGCGGTCACAAGGGCGTTCTCACGAACGTCAAGCCGCTGGCGGAAAAGGCGACCTTCATTGGCGACGGCGCCAGTGTCGTATCCGGGATCACCGGCGTGGCGGCCTTCGGTCATTCGCCGGGCCATATGATCTTCCGTGTCGAATCGGAAGGCAAACAACTCATCCTGACGGCGGATACGGCCAATCATTTCGTCCTTTCCCTGCAGAAGCCAGACTGGGAGGTGAAGTTCGACATGGACAAGGCGGCAGCCGCCGCGACCCGCAAGAAGGTCTATGACATGATCGCCACCGACCGTTTGCCTTTCCTTGGGTATCACATGCCTTTCCCGGCGGTCGGTTACGCCGAAAAGCTGGATACCGGCTATCGTTTCGTGCCGAAATCCTATCAGTTCGACATCTGATGCATGTCGCGCAAAAGTGTTAAACAGTTTTGCGATAACGACATGCATAAAAACAAGCAGTTAAAGCGCTTCTTGTGGAGCAGGGATCCACACGACGCGCTATAATATCTGCTGCAATGCAGCAACAGAGAAAGCCCGGAAGGTTATTCCGGGTTTTTTCTATTCCCTTCCTGTCATGAACGTGTTACCAGCCCTCGCCAACTTCCAAGCAATCCTTGCAGGGCGCCGGGGTGAACTTTTCGTTCCGGGACGGCCACGCATTTTCAGTATGAAGGAATTTGGTCATGGCACGCATCATTCAAACACCCACTGGTTTGGACGCTCTCACATTTGACGATGTGTTGCTGCAGCCCGGGCATTCCGAAGTCATGCCGGGGCAGACGAATATCGCCACCCGCATCGCCCGCGATATCGATCTCAACCTGCCGATCCTCTCTTCCGCCATGGATACGGTCACCGAAGGCCGTCTCGCCATCGCCATGGCCCAGGCCGGCGGCATCGGCGTCATCCATCGCAACCTGACCCCCATCGAACAGGCCGAAGAAGTCCGGCAGGTGAAGAAGTTCGAAAGCGGCATGGTCGTCAACCCGGTCACGATCGGCCCGGATGCGACGCTTGCCGAAGCACAGGCCTTGATGAAGGCGCACGGTATTTCCGGCATTCCGGTGGTTGAAAATGGCGGTGCCGGTGGCCACAAGAATGGCCGCCTCGTCGGCATTCTGACCAACCGCGACGTGCGGTTTGCCTCTGATCCGCAGCAGAAAATCTATGAGCTGATGACCCGCGAAAACCTGGTCACGGTCAAGGAAAGCAGCGTCGATCAGCAGGAAGCGCGCCGCCTGCTGCACAAGCACCGCATCGAGAAGCTGCTGGTTGTGGATGCCAAGGGCAATTGCGTCGGCCTCATCACCGTCAAGGATATCGAGAAGTCGCAGCTGAACCCCAACGCCACCAAGGATGCGCAGGGCCGCCTTCGCGCCGCTGCCGCCATCAGCGTCGGTGCTGACGCCATCGAGCGCGCCGAGCGCCTCATCGATGCCGGTGTCGACCTTCTGGTTGTCGATACCGCGCATGGTCATTCGCAGCGCGTGCTGGATGCCGTCTCGCAGGTCAAGAAGATGTCGAATTCGGTTCGCATCATCGCCGGCAATGTCGCCACCGCCGACGGCACCAAGGCGCTGATCGATGCCGGCGCCGATGGCGTCAAGGTCGGTATCGGCCCCGGCTCCATCTGCACCACCCGCATCGTCGCCGGCGTCGGCGTTCCGCAGCTCGCTGCCATCATGTCGTCGGTTGAAGTCGCCAACGCGGCTGATATTCCTGTTATCGCCGATGGCGGCATCAAGTTCTCGGGCGATCTGGCCAAGGCAATCGCCGCCGGCGCTTCCGCCGTCATGATCGGCTCGCTCTTGGCCGGCACGGATGAAAGCCCGGGCGAAGTGTTCCTTTATCAGGGCCGTTCCTTCAAGGCCTATCGCGGCATGGGCTCCGTTGGCGCCATGGCGCGCGGTTCGGCCGACCGTTATTTCCAGGCCGAAGTGCGCGACACGCTGAAGCTCGTTCCGGAAGGCATTGAGGGTCAGGTTCCCTATAAGGGCCCGGTTTCCGGCGTCCTGCACCAGCTGGCCGGCGGCTTGAAGGCTGCCATGGGTTATGTCGGCGGCGGCAACATCAAGGAATTCCAGGAACGCGCCACCTTCGTTCGCATCTCCAGCGCGGGCCTGCGCGAAAGCCACGCCCATGACGTGACGATCACCCGCGAAAGCCCGAACTACCCCGGCGCGGTTTGATCTTTCGAGGCGAATCCGTAAAAGGATACTGAGTATTTGGCGCTCCCCGATTCATGCCGGATCGGGGAGCGTTTTCATGATTGGAGAAGAAAGCATGTCACCCACGACCGCAATGTTCTGGCCGATGATCGCCCATGTCTTTCTGGTCTTCTGGCTTTACGGGCTTCTGATCGTCCGGCGCAACAAATACACCTTCAAGGATCGCGAATCGGCGATCAAGCTGCGTGACCGGGGCGAGGAGGCGCGCGAAAGCCATCTGGTGAACCGCAACATCGCCAATCAGTTCGAACTGCCGGTGCTGTTTCACATCGCCTGCCTGCTGCTCTACATCACGGATGCGGACAATATCGTCACCGTCGTTCTGGCATGGCTGTTCGTGCTCTCGCGTTATGCCCATTCCTATGTCCACGTCACCAGCAACCGCCTGCGTCAGCGTGGCGCATTGTTCGGCATCGGCTTTGCGCTGGTCGTCTGCCTGTGGGCATGGCTCGCCATATGGTTGGCGCTGGAGTAAATCAGCACCGTGAGGTTGCCTCATAAGTGAGACAATCCCGCCTTGCAAAATGCTCCGATTTGCGATGGGTCAATTCCATGACGCCCCATCCCCGTTAATCTCTGCCTGCCGTCGAGGATTTCAGGCGAACAGAGATTAGGGAGTATGTCATGGCTAAGACAATGAAGGCAGCCGTCGTCCGCGCGTTTGGAAAACCGCTGACCATCGAGGAAGTGGCGATACCGGATCCCGGCCCCGGTGAAATTCTCATCAACTACAAGGCGACGGGCATTTGCCACACCGACCTGCACGCCGCAACCGGCGACTGGCCGGTCAAGCCCAATCCGCCTTTCATCCCCGGCCACGAGGGCGTGGGTTATGTCGCCAAGATCGGCGCTGGCGTCACCGGCATCAAGGAAGGCGACCGCGCCGGCACGCCTTGGCTCTACACCGCCTGCGGATGCTGCATTCCGTGCCGCACGGGCTGGGAAACGCTTTGCCCGAGCCAGAAGAATTCCGGCTATTCCGTCAATGGCAGCTTTGCCGAATATGGCCTCGCCGATCCGAAATTCGTTGGCCGCCTGCCGGATAATCTCGATTTCGGCCCGGCCGCACCGGTGCTCTGCGCCGGCGTCACCGTCTATAAGGGGCTGAAGGAAACCGAGGTCAGGCCCGGTGAGTGGGTGGTCATTTCAGGCATTGGCGGGCTTGGCCACATGGCCGTGCAATATGCCAAGGCCATGGGCATGCATGTCGTTGCCGCCGATATTTTCGACGACAAGCTGGCGCTTGCGAAAAAACTCGGAGCCGATGTCGTCGTCAATGGTCGCGCGCCTGACGCGGTGGAGCAGGTGCAGAAAGCGACCGGCGGCGTCCATGGCGCGCTGGTGACGGCGGTGTCGCCCAAGGCCATGGAGCAGGCTTACGGCTTCCTGCGCTCCAAGGGCACCATGGCGCTTGTCGGCCTGCCGCCGGGCTTCATCTCCATTCCGGTGTTCGATACGGTGCTGAAGCGCATCACGGTGCGCGGCTCCATCGTTGGCACGCGGCAGGATCTGGAGGAGGCGCTGACCTTCGCCGGCGAAGGCAAGGTGGCGGCCCACTTCTCCTGGGACAAGCTCGAAAACATCAACGATATCTTCCACCGCATGGAAGAGGGCAAGATCGACGGCCGTATCGTCGTGGACCTCGCCGCCTGATGTGAAAACTGGCTGGCGGCGCTCACGCAAATGTGTGACGCCGCTTGCCCCCGCCTCGTTCCCCGCGGGGCGATCTGCGCTATCCTTCCGCATCCGTGCGTTCAAGGAGGATAGAGCGATGGACAAGCCCAAGATCACGCAGGCCATGATCGACGCTTACGATGAATATACCCATCTCAGCCTCGATCGCCGCAAATTCATGGAAAAGCTCACCGTACTGGCCGGGTCTGGTGCAGCGGCGGCGGCCATCGCCCCGCTTCTTTCGGCCAACAGCGCCCGTGCGGCGGTCATCGCGGCCGATGACGACAGGATCGTCGCCGAGGAGGTGACCTATCCCGCCCCCGGCGGCGAGATGAAGGGTTACCTCGTCACGCCGAAATCCGTTTCCGGCCCCATCGGCTCCGTCATCGTCATCCACGAGAACCGTGGCCTGAACGACCATATCCGCGATGTGGCAAGGCGTGTGGCGCTCGCCGGTTTCAGGGCGCTTGCCGTCGATTTCCTCTCACCGCAGGGCGGCACGCCCGCCGATGAGGAGAAGGCGCGGCAGATGTTCAGCGGTCTCGACATGGACGCGACCGTCGCCAATGCCGAAGCGGGCCGGGTATGGCTTGCGGCGCGGCAGGGGGCAAATGGCAAGGTCGGTGCTGTCGGTTTCTGCTGGGGCGGCGGGCTGGTCAACCGTTTCGCCACCAAATCGGCAGGTTTGAATGCCGGCGTCGCCTATTACGGCCAGCAGGCCCCGGCGGCCGATGTGCCTGCCATCAAGGCGCCGCTGCTTTTGCACTATGCGGGTCTCGACGAGCGCATCAATGCCGGCATCGATGCCTATAAGAAGGCGCTGGAGGAAAACGGCAAGACCTTTGAAATCTTCGTCTATGACGGCGTCAACCACGCCTTCAACAATGACACGTCCTCGGCGCGCTACGACAAGGCGGCTGCCGATCTCGCCTGGAGCCGGACGACGGAGTTCTTCAAGAAATATCTGGCGTGATGGGGGTTTTGGGCGCGCATTGTCTGCGAACCGGAGGTGCGTGGGGCTTCACCCCCCTCTGCCCTGCCGGGCATCTCCCCCTCAAGGGGGGAGATCGATCTGCCGCGATGTTTCGTCC
Source organism: Agrobacterium sp. LY4 (assembly GCF_001526585.1). Taxonomy (NCBI): domain Bacteria; kingdom Pseudomonadati; phylum Pseudomonadota; class Alphaproteobacteria; order Hyphomicrobiales; family Rhizobiaceae; genus Agrobacterium; species Agrobacterium sp. LY4. The sequence goes on from NZ_ASYA01000001.1 coordinate 600,908, forward strand.
ATCTTGAAGATTGAGAATGAAGTGACAAGGGGGCCTCTTGCCGATCTCCCCCCTTGAGGGGGAGATGCCCGGCAGGGCAGAGGGGGGGTAAGCTCCACGCGCCCTCAATCCGCTAATCTAAACGCCCCCAGCCCCACGCTTCAAATGCTCGTCAAGCCTCGGCATGATCTCCACGAAATTGCAGGGCAAGTGGCGATAATCGAGCTGGGCTTTCAGAATACCGTCCCACGCATCCTTGCACGCACCCGGCGAGCCGGGCAGCACGAAGATGAAGGTCGCGTTCGCCACGCCGCCGGTTGCCCGCGACTGGATGGTGGCGGTGCCGATCTTGTCATAGGAGATGCGGTGGAAGAGGGCGGAAAACCCATCCATGCGCTTTTCGAACAGCGGCTCCAGCGCTTCGGGCGTCACATCGCGGCCGGTAAAGCCGGTGCCGCCGGTGGTGATTACCACATCCACGCCTTCAGAGAGCGTCCAGTCGCGCACCGTGCCGGCAATCGCTGCCTTGTCATCAGGCACGATGGCGCGGGCCGCGAGCCTGTGGCCCGCTTCCTCCAGCCTTGCGACGAGCGTATCGCCGGATTTGTCGTTCTCCAGCGTGCGGCTGTCCGAAACGGTCAAAACCGCAATGCCAAGGGGAATGAAGGGTCTTTCGCCTGCCATGGCCTTATCCTCGAAGTGTCTGATTTTCAAATGGTCCGCGTCGCCTGAAAATACCAGCCGGGGCGCCTCTTCCGAAGCGATGTTTCCGCTTTCCTGGCCGCTTCAAGGGAATGAAAAATCCCGAAACAGGTTGCCCCCGAACCGGACATGCGCACAAGCGCAGCACCTTCCTGCGACAGCAACCCAATGATTTCCCCGATCTCTGGCAGAAGCGCCTGAGCCGGCGGTTGCAGATCGTTACGGCTTTGGGCGAGAAAATCCATCCAGCCGATTGTCGCAGAGGCGGGCAGGGGTGGATTGGTCTTGTTCTGCAATCGCCGGAAAATCTCCGGCGTCGAGACGGCCTTCAGCGGATTGGCCAGAACCATGGACAGTTCCGGTAGATCGGTAACCGGTTCGATGTCCTCGCCGATGCCGCGCGCGATCAGGGATCGGCTCTCAAGGCACATCGGCACATCCGCCCCGAGCGTCAGCGCCATGGATGCAAGCGTATCCGGTGCGATCCCGGCACGCCAGTGCCGCAAAAGCCCCCGCAGTGTCGCTGCCGCATCCGCCGAGCCGCCGCCGATACCGGAAGCCACCGGCAGGTTCTTTTCAAGATGAATGGCGACCGGGGGTGCCGGTTGACCTGTCGATGCGAGCGCATCGCGCAACAGGTCCCTGGTGCGGGTGACGAGGTTATCGCCGCCATTGCCCGCGCGCAAAAGATCGCCGAAAGGGCCGGAGATGGAGAAACTGTCGGCATCGGCGTCGCGAATACGGATCGTGTCGCCGGCTTCGGTAAAGGTCACCAGCGTTTCGAGCAGGTGATACCCATCCGCTCGCTGGCCGGTCACATGCAGCGCCAGATTGATCTTGGCCGGGGCCGCCTCGATGGTCTCGGTGGCCCCGGAAATCTCATGCCCGCGCATGCGGCGTCAGGATTTCTTGTCCGGAGTGGCAGCCGGTGCCGGTGCCGGAGGAGCCGGCGGCGCCGGCGCGACGTCCTTCTTGGCGGTATTTTCGGCATCTTTTTCCACCGGCGGCAGGCCGCTGGCGATCTTTTCCTTCACCTTGGCCTTGTCCACGTCGTCGCTGTCGCCGATCAATGCGCGGTTCCACTGATAGACCGCCTCGATCTTGCGGCCGACCCGCCAATAAGCGTCGCCCAGATGGTCGTTGATGGTCGGATCGCCGGCTTTCAGCTCGATCGCCCGCTCCAGTTCGGTCACGGCTTCATCGAAAGCGCCGAGGCGATAATGCGCCCAGCCGAGCGAATCGACGATATAGCCGTCATTCGGCCGAAGCTCGACGGCGCGGCTGATCATCTTCATGCCTTCATCGAGATTGATGCCCTTGTCCACCCAGGAATAGCCCAGATAGTTCAGAACCTGCGGCTGCTCCGGGTTCAGCTCCAGCGCCCGCTTGAAATTCGGTTCGGCCTTGTCCCATTCCTTCAGCCGCTCATAGGCGATGCCGCGCTGGAAGAAGACGGACCAGTCGGATTTCTGCGGCACAGAGCCGATTACCTCGATGGCCTTGTCGTAGTTCTCGGCCATCGCCTTATAGTCCTTGGCGTCCGAAAGCACGCTGCCATAGGCGAGATAGGAACGGATATCCTTCGGATCGGATTCAAGCAGGGACTGGAGATGCTTGCGCGCCTCGTCCACCTTGCCGGTCTGCGCAAGCGTCAATCCGAGCTGCAGCTCGGAAATGCGATACATCGGCGAATCCTTCGGCACCTCGCGGTAGAAGGCGATGGCGCGGTCAGGCTGTTTCAGCGCTTCGGAGAGGCCGCCGAGAAGGATGAGCGTATCCGGGCTCTTCGGATCGAGCGCGCGCGATGTCTGCAGATAAAGCGTGACGATTTCTTCCGCACCTTCGCGGTTCAACGCACCGGCGATGGAGAACATGACGCTGGCAGCGCCCTCCACGGCATTGGTAATCTGCTGCTCGGGCTTGTCACCACTCTCGATGGCCTGTCGAAGCGCCTTGAGCGGTGCGTAATTCGGCGCGAAAGTATCACCAACCGCAATCGCGTCCAGCGCCTTCTGCTTGTTGCCGGCGGAAGCTTCGAGCCGGGCAAGCGCCATCACGGCGCGCATATAGGTGTCGGAGGCGGTTGCCCCGCCTTCGCGGTCCGTCACCGCTTCGTTCAGGCTCTTGCGGGCGGCCTCGTTATTACCGGAAACAAGGGCGATGGCCGCCGCATTGTATTTCTGGAAGATCGAAATCCAGCCCGGGCCCTTCATGTTGTTGACGAGCGCCAGCGCTTCCTTCGGCTTGCCGGAGCCGGCACGCGCCCATGCCGTCAAAAGCGTGTTGACCATGCGGTCGAGATCGTTCGGGCCGGTATATTTCAGGATCTTCTCGGCCTTGGCGAATTCCTTGTCCTTGATGGCGTCGAGACCGCGCACGATGGTCGTCACGCGCTCCACCGAGGTATCGTCCTTCATCGAATCGGCGATCTTGGCGCCGGCCTCGAAATTGCCGCTCAGAAGTTCGGCGATCATCAGCCGCTGGCGGATTTCCGTATTGGCCGGGTCGAATTCCAGCGCCTTTTTGTAAAGCGAAATCGCGGTGGGATAATCCTGATCGACATCGGCATTGCGCCCGGCGAGGAAGGCGCCGGAAAAGGTGTTCACCTTGCCGGGATCGAACGTGACGGCCTTGTCTTCCGGTGTCGCCTTCGTCTCCGCAAAGCCGGGGCTTGCACCCGCGCCGATTGCGAGAGCAGCGGCAAGAGCCGCGCTGCAGAGAAGACGGAGTGCTGGTTTACGCCGCATGAGGGAACCTTTGCCTTTGTGCAGAAGCACGGAAAAATCAGTTTCCATTGTTGGTCACGATAGAATGGCTTTTTTGAAGCAACGCCGCAAGAAATTATGGCCCCGGCCACAATCACGCCTTGCGGAGAAGCTGGCCCGAAACATTGGGCGGATGGTTTTTTCCATCCGCCGTTCGCCCGGCCTGCGGCGTCAGTTCAGACGCTCGATGCAGAAGTCGATCACTTCCAGAAGCGCATCTTTCCAGGGGCTCTGCGGCAGCGGTGCGAGCGCATCGCGGGCGATGGTGCCGTAGTGCGTGGCGCGGCCGATCGTATCGCCAAGACCGTTGTATTTGGTGATCAGGCCCAGCGCCTTTTCAAGGTTCTCGTCGCTGCTTTCACCCTTTTCGATGGCATTGCGCCAGAAGGCGCGCTCATCCTGCGTGCCGCGACGATAGGAGAGGATGACCGGCAGGGTGATTTTGCCCTCGCGGAAATCGTCGCCGGTATTCTTGCCGAGATCGGCGGATTTGCCGCCGTAGTCCAGCACATCGTCGACAAGCTGGAAGGCGAGGCCGAGATTCATGCCGTAGGATTTCAGCGCGCTGCGGGTCGCCTTGTCGGTCTTGGCGACGATGGGGCCGACTTCCGCCGCCGCCGCAAAAAGGGCGGCGGTCTTGGCGCGAATCACCTGCAGATAATCGTCTTCCGTCGTTTCCATGTTCTTGGCGACCGAAAGCTGCAGCACCTCGCCTTCGGCGATCACCGAGGCGGCGGTGGACAGCACGTCGAGCGCATCGAGAGAGCCCACATCCACCATCATGCGGAAGGCCTGGCCGAGCAGGAAGTCGCCGACGAGAACGCTCGCCTGGTTGCCCCAGATGGTGCGGGCGGTGGATTTGCCGCGGCGCAGATCGCTTTCATCCACCACATCGTCATGCAGAAGCGTTGCCGTGTGCATGAATTCGACGCTGGTGGCGAGCTTGATGTGGTTGTCGCCCTCGTAACCGAACATCGAGGCGGAGGCGAGCGTCAGCATCGGCCGCAGGCGCTTGCCGCCGGAAGAGATGAGGTGGTTGGCCACCTCGGGTATCATCTGGACATCGGAACCGGCCTTGGAAAGGATAAGCTGGTTCACCCGTTCCATGTCGGGGCGGGTCAGGTCGACAAGCGGCTTGACGGATGCGAGTTTGTTTTTGCTTTCTTCAAGCGGTATGACGACGCCCAAGGGACAGGACTCCAGTTCGAATTTGAATTCGACAATAAAAACTGACGCCTTGCGCGGCAAGGGGCGAATTGCCGCTAGCCATTCAAAAAGATGGGAATTTAAGGTCTATCCATGCGTGAACTGATCCGTACCAACGATGCCGTGCTGCTCTCCTTCGCCGAAAGCCTGATGAGGGATGCCGGCATCCATTGCCTCATCGCCGATCAGGCGATGAGCATTCTGGAAGGATCGCTCGGTCTTTTGCCGCGAAGGTTTCTGGTGGAGGAAGATCGGGCCGATCAGGCCCGCCGCATTCTCATCGATGCCGGGCTCGGCGACGAGTTACGCAACGAAGAGGCTTGAGCGGCGGTGGGCGACGGCATTTCCGAAACGATCGACGCCTTTCACCGGGGCCGGTTTCACATCATCCAGCCGAAGGGCAGGGGACACCGGGCCGGCATGGACGCCATGCTCCTGGCCTCGCTGGTGGCGGATGAGCGTGCCTGCCGGATAGCCGATCTCGGCGCGGGCGCGGGAGCTGCGGGCATGGCGGTTGCGGCGCGGCTCGAAAAGGCCGAGGTGACGCTGTACGAACGCTCGTCGGAAATGGCGAAATTTGCCCGCCGCAGCCTCGAACTGCCCGAGAATGCTGCTTTTTCTGCCCGCGTCAGCGTGCGCGAAGCCGATGTGACCCTGCGGGCGAAAGCACGCGCCGAAGCGGGGTTGCCCGACGATCATTTCCATCACGTCATCATGAACCCGCCCTATAACGATGCGGGCGACCGCCGCACGCCGGACGCCCTGAAGGCCGAAGCGCATGCCATGACGGATGGCCTGTTCGAAGACTGGATCAGGACCGCAGGCGCGATCATGGTGCCGGGCGGGCAGCTTTCTCTGATTTCAAGGCCGCAATCGGTGGCGGAAATCATCGCCGCCTGCGGCAGTCGTTTCGGCGGCCTCGAAATCACCCTCATTCATCCGCGCCCTGGCGAGGACGCGGTGCGCATGCTCCTCACCGCCATCAAGGGTTCACGGGCGCGGCTGTCCTTCCGCGCGCCGCTCATCATGCATGAGACCGGTAGCCATGCCTTCACCCCCTTCGTGGATGACCTGAACAATGGCCGCGCCGCCTATTCGCGTAATGTAAGGGCAATCCGGCCCGCGTCATAAATATCGCCGTTCCGCCGGCCGTAAACCATTGTGTTTTCCGGGGCGATACATACATCCCTGACGAACGGATAAATGCTGCGAGGATTGAGTAGTGGGTTTTCTGAAGTATCTGGTGCCGAAACGCTTTCGTAAAAAAGAGCTCGTCATCCCGGTGGTGCGCATGCACGGCGCGATCATGGCCGGCGGCAACCAGTTCCGCCCCGCCCTCAATCTCGCTTCTTATGCGCCGCTTCTGGAAAAGGCCTTCGCCGTCAAGGATGCCCCGGCTGTCGCCATTTCGCTCAACTCGCCCGGCGGTTCGCCGGTGCAGGCGCGGATGATCTATAACCGCATCCGCCAGCTCGCCGAGGAAAAGGAAAAGAAAGTCCTGATCTTCGTGGAGGACGTTGCAGCCTCCGGCGGCTACATGATCGCGCTTGCCGGCGACGAGATCATCGCCGATCCCACCTCCATCGTCGGTTCGATCGGCGTCGTTTCCGGCGGTTTCGGTTTTCCGGAAATGCTGAAGAAGATCGGCGTGGAGCGCCGTGTCTATACGGCCGGCGAGAACAAGGTCATCCTCGATCCCTTCCAGCCGGAAAAGGAAGGCGATATCGATTACCTGAAGTCGCTTCAGGTCGAAATCCACAATGTTTTCATCGATATGGTCAAGATGCGTCGCGGCTCGAAACTGAAGGGCGACGAGGCGATCTTCTCCGGCCTGTTCTGGACCGGCATGCGCGGTCTCGACCTCGGCCTGATCGACGGGCTGGGCGACATGCGCGAGGTTCTTCGCCGCCGTTACGGTGAGAAGGTCAAGCTCCAGCTCGTCAGCGGCGGGCGCACTTTGTTCGGTAAAAAGGTGCCGGGCGTGAATGCTGCTCTGGACGTAAATGCCGAAAGGCTGGCCGCCGGTGCGGTATCGGGGCTTGCGGAAGTTGCCGAAGAAAAGGCATTGTGGTCGCGTTTCGGTCTATGATGTCTCGGGAATAAAGCCTTATGGCGCAGCTCATTACAATTCTTCTTCTGGTGGTGGGATCCGTCATCCTTTACCGCCGCTTCGTCCGAGACGCGGAAAAGCTCTCGGCGAAATCGAAACAGCGCGAGAAGGAACGCGAGACCGGCGCCATCGGCACGCTGATCAAGGACCCGGAAACCGGCGAATACCGCGTGAAGCGCGAGGATGAGACGTAATTTTCCTGTAACGCAGAATTTGCTATAGTCGCTTTCAAGTAAGGAGACCGTCATGCGTGTCACGAAATGGGGCGATAGTCTTGCGGTCCGCATTCCGGCGGATGTCGCGGAAGCCTTGCACATCAAGGAAGGCGATGAGGTGGATGTTTCTGTACCGACACAGGAACCGTCTGCTTCTATTTCGCAGGAAGAGCGCGAAAAGATACTGTCTTATATTCGCGCTCAGCGTTGGCAGCTACCGCCCGGGTGGAAATTCGACCGCGAAGAGGCAAATGAGCGTTGAGCCATTTGCCCTTTCTCGACACGAATATCTTCATTTACGCCTTTCTGGATGACGAACGTTCATCCAAGGCCCAAGAGATCGTTTCGAAACCTTATGTGACGAGCGTTCAGGCATTCAATGAATTTGCCAGTGTAGTCCGGCGGAAGTGGCCTCAAAAATGGGGCGAAATCCGCAGATCGCTGGATGGTCTCCGTCGAATGGCTGTGACAGTCGTTGAACTCGATGTGCAGTTAAATGCGAGCGCCGTGGATCTTGTCGATAAATATAACTTCGCCTTCTATGATGCATTGATGGTAGCAGCAGCCCTGGAGGCTGAAAGCACCGTATTCCTCTCGGAAGACATGCATGACGGTCTTACCGTTGACGGGCGAATGAAGATCGTCAACCCGTTCACCGCCCGTCTCCACGCATAAAACCTTGACCCTCACGCCATGCCGTGGCACCAGTCCGCATCCGAAGTAAGTCAATGCTTACTTGTCCTCCTAACGCCGCGATGACTGCAATGACCGATGTTCCCGACCATATGAACCCGAAGCGTTCCTTTCAGGCGCTTATCCTGACGCTGCACAATTACTGGGCCGACAAGGGCTGCGCGGTGCTGCAGCCCTACGATATGGAAGTGGGCGCGGGTACGTTCCATCCGGCGACGACGCTGCGCGCGCTTGGGCCCAAGCCATGGAAGGCCGCTTACGTGCAGCCGTCGCGCCGCCCGTCTGACGGTCGTTACGGCGAAAACCCCAACCGCCTGCAGCATTATTACCAGTATCAGGTCATCCTGAAGCCCAACCCTTCCAACCTGCAGGAACTCTATCTCGGCTCGCTGAAGGCGATCGGCCTCGATCCGCTGCTGCATGACGTGCGCTTCGTCGAAGACGACTGGGAAAGCCCGACGCTCGGCGCCTGGGGTCTTGGCTGGGAATGCTGGTGCGATGGCATGGAAGTGTCGCAGTTCACCTACTTCCAGCAGGTCTGCGGCATCGAGTGCTCGCCGGTCGCGGGTGAGCTTACCTATGGTCTGGAGCGTCTCGCCATGTATGTTCAGGGCGTCGACAATGTCTATGACCTGAACTTCAACGGCCGCGAAGGCGAAGAGAAGATTTCCTATGGCGACGTCTTCCTGCAGGCCGAGCAGGAATATTCCCGCCATAATTTCGAATTTGCCGACACCGCCATGCTGCATCGCCATTTCATCGACGCCGAAAAGGAATGCCAGGCGCTTCTCGCTGCCGGTGCGCCCGGCGATAACGACAATCAGCGCCTGCACAAATGCGTGTTCCCGGCCTATGACCAGTGCATCAAGGCCAGCCACGTCTTCAACCTTCTGGATGCACGCGGCGTAATTTCGGTCACGGAACGCCAGAGCTACATCCTGCGCGTGCGCACGCTGGCGAAAGCCTGCGGCGAAGCTTTCCTGCTGACGGATGCGGGCGGGCTGAACTGGAACAGGGCCGCCTGAACGTTTATGTAAGGCGGGGAAACAGTCTAACGTGCGGACGCCATTACGGTGTTCGCGCCTCTTGAGGAGGGGTCGGGAATGTTCATCACGCTGGCAATCATCGCGGCAATCGCGCTTTATGTCGTCTTCATCTATAACGGCCTCGTCAAGGCGCGGCAGATGAAGGAAGAGGCGTGGTCGGGCATCGACGTGCAGCTGAAGCGCCGCGCCGATCTCATTCCCAACCTCATCGAGACCGTGAAGGGTTACGCGGCGCATGAAAAGAGCACCTTCGAGGAGGTGATCGCCATGCGTAACCGGGCGCAGGCCGTGCCGGCGGGCGATGTCGAGGGCCGCGCTCAGGCGGAAGGCCTGCTGTCGCAGGCGCTTGGCAAGCTCTTTGCGCTTGCCGAAGCTTATCCCGATCTCAAGGCCAATACGAATTTTCTGGAATTGCAGCGTTCGCTGGAAACCATCGAAAGCGAAATCCAGATGTCGCGCCGTTATTATAATGGCGCCGCCCGCGATCTCAACGTCAAGGTGGAAAGCTTCCCCTCCAATCTGGTTGCAGGCCAGTTCGGCTTTGCCAAGGCGCCCTATTTCGAGATCGAGAACCCGGCCGACCGCGCCGTGCCGACAGTGAAATTCTAAGCGCACTGCTCCTCCGGCGGCTTAAGACCTCCCGTTCAAATTCCGATAATCCGGCTCTTCGCCGCATTCTTTGACAAGACGACAATCATGATCGAACTGACCATCACCCCGCCCGACCACCCGCTTTCCGGCAAGGTCGAGCCGCCCGGCTCCAAGTCCATCACCAATCGTGCGCTTCTCCTGGCTGGTCTTGCCAAGGGCAAAAGCCGGTTGACCGGCGCACTGAAAAGCGACGACACGCTTTATATGGCCGAAGCCCTGCGCGAGATGGGCGTCAAGGTCACCGAGCCTGATGCCACCACCTTCGTGGTGGAAGGCACTGGTGTATTGCAGCAGCCGGAAAAGCCGCTTTTCCTCGGCAATGCCGGCACCGCCACACGCTTCCTCACCGCTGCTGCCGCACTTGTCGATGGCGCCGTCATCATCGATGGCGACGAGCACATGCGCAAACGCCCGATCATGCCGCTGGTGGAGGCCCTGCGCTCCCTCGGCGTCGAGGCGGAAGCGCCGACCGGCTGCCCACCCGTCACCGTCTGCGGCAAGGGCACAGGGTTCCCGAAGGGCAGCGTCACCATCGACGCCAATCTTTCCAGCCAATATGTGTCGGCACTTCTGATGGCCGCCGCCTGCGGCGACAAGCCTGTCGATATCGTCCTCAAGGGCGAGGAAATCGGCGCGAAGGGCTATATCGATCTCACCACCTCGGCCATGGAAGCCTTCGGTGCGAAGATTGAGCGGGTCAGCAATGCCATCTGGCGCGTGCATCCGACGGGTTATACGGCCACCGATTTCCACATCGAGCCGGATGCCTCCGCCGCCACCTATCTCTGGGGTGCAGAGCTTCTGACCGGCGGCGCAATCGATATCGGCACGCCCGCCGATAAGTTCACCCAGCCGGACGCCAAGGCCTACGACGTCATGGCCAAGTTTCCGCACCTGCCCGCCGAAATCGACGGTTCGCAGATGCAGGACGCCATTCCGACCATCGCGGTTCTGGCCGCCTTCAACGAGACGCCGGTGCGTTTCGTCGGCATCGCCAATCTGCGCGTGAAGGAATGTGACCGTATCCGCGCCGTCTCGCTCGGCCTCAACGAAATCCGCAATGGTCTGGCGCATGAGGAGGGCGACGACCTGATCGTGCATGCCGATCCGGCTCTTGCGGGCCAGACGGTCAAGGCCTCCATCGATACCTTTGCAGACCACCGCATCGCCATGAGCTTTGCGCTGGCGGCGCTGAAGATCGGCGGCATTGCCATCCAGAATCCGGCCTGCGTCGGCAAGACCTATCCCGGTTACTGGAAGGCGCTCGCCTCGCTGGGTGTCGACTATACCGAAAAGGAAAGCGCTGCCGAGCCGCAGCACTGAGCCATTGAGGAGGGACCGCCCGTGAAGACCATCGCCGCAAGACTTCTCGCGCTGTTCGTCTTCCTGGGCGCGGCCTTCCCGGCCTTTGCGGAGGAATTCATCCGCTCCTACCATTCCGTCATCGAGGTGGCGGCGGATGGCAAGCTGACGGTGACGGAAACCATCACCGCCCGCGCGGAAGGGCAGAACATCAAGCGCGGCATCTTCCGTGATTTCCCGATTTATGCGCTGGATGCGAATAACCGCCGTACCAAGGTGGATTTCAACGTCGTTTCGGTGGAGCGCGATGGCGCGCCGGAAAACTGGCGCACCGAGAATATCGATGGCGGCATCCGCATCTATACCGGCAGCGCCGACCGTTTTCTGCCGACCGGCGAGCATATCTTCCAGATCACCTACACCACCGCCCGGCAGATTCGTTATTTCAGCGACTATGATGAGCTGACCTGGAACGTCACCGGCAATGGCTGGCAATTCCCCATGGGCGAGATTTCTGCCACCATCACTCTGCCGCAGGGCGTCAGGGCCACCGATACAGCGGTCTTCACCGGTCCGCTTGGTGCGAAGGGCAAGGATGCGCGCATTCTGAACGAAGGCAATGAGGTATTCTTCGCCTCCACCCGCCCCTTCACAGTGGGCGAGGGCATGACGGTCGCCGTCAAGCTGCCCAAGGGCGCGATTGCCGCACCTGACACTTCGCAGGAGGCGGGCTGGTGGCTGCGGGATAATCTCGCCATTCTGCTTTCGGGCGGCGGGCTTTTCGCCGTGCTGCTCTATTACCTGCGCGCCTGGTTCGCCGTCGGCCGCGATCCGGCGAAGGGCGTGGTCGTGCCGCGCTGGGATGCGCCGGAGGGGCTTTCGCCGGCTCTGGTCAATTACGTCGATAACAGGGGCTTTTCCGGTGCCGGCTGGACGGCGCTCTCTGCCTCCGCCCTTGACCTTGCGGTAAAGGGTTATGTCGTTCTGGAAGACCTGAAGAATTCGATCATAATTCGTCGTACCGAAAAGGCAACCGCCACCGATCTGCCCACCGGCCAGAAGACGCTGCTTTCCTCCATCGGCGGCTCGGGCGAGACGCTGACTATCGACAAGGCCCATGGGGCGGAGGTGGAAAAAGTTGGAAAACAGTTCCGCGCGGCGATAGAAAAAGAACATCGCGGCAAATATTACCGCAGCAATGCCGGTTACACCGTCTTCGGCATCTTCCTTAGCATCGCCCTCATCGTCGCAACGCTGGTGTTTGGTGATCTGGATGAAAGCGCCATTGCCGCCGTGCTGGTCTTCGGCTTTTTCGCCTTCTTCTTCAGCATCCTGTCGATCGGCATCGGCCGCCAGTTTTCGCGCGGCGCACCGCTGCGCAAGCGGATCGGCGGCATCGTCATGCTGGCCTTTGCCGGTTTCGTGGCCTTTTCCGCCATTGGCGGCATCGCCACGCAAATCCTGCTGGATGTGACGCATGACACCAAGTCGCTGGCGCTGGCCGCCATCGGCGGCATCGTGCTCACCAACGCGCTGTTCCTGTTCCTGATGGGCGCGCCGACGCCGCTTGGCCGCAAGCTGATGGACGGCATCGAAGGCCTCAGAACCTATCTGACGCTGGCGGAAAAAGATCGGATGAACATGGCTGGTGCGCCCGCCATGTCGCCGCAGCATTTCGAGACATTGCTGCCCTATGCCGTGGCGCTCGGCGTCGAAAAACCGTGGAGCCGTACCTTCGAGGCCTGGCTCGCAACGGCCGCTGCCGGTGCCGCAGCGGCAAGTTATGCGCCCGGCTGGTATGCGGGCAGCAATTACGGAACCTTTGGCGACAGGATCGGCGGCTTTTCCACCTCCATGGCCAATACCATCGCCTCCACCATTCCCCAGCCCGTCAGCTCCTCCGGCTCCAGCTTTTCGGGCGGTGGCGGCGGCGGTTTTTCAGGCTCCGGCGGTGGTGGTGGTGGCGGCGGCGGCTGGTAACGCCGGCCGGCGGTAATTTAACCGAATGCCTTGGTGACTTTTGCCGCGTTGCTTGCTAAGCCGACCGCAAACGTCCGACAACAGATAAAGTCCTGATCCCATGCCCGATCTTCTGCTTGAACTCCGCTCCGAGGAAATCCCCGCCCGCATGCAGCGCAAGGCGGCGGGCGATCTGAAGAAACTCGTCACCGATGCCTTGGTGGAGAGAGGGCTGACCTATGAGGGTGCGCGCGAATATTGGACGCCGCGCCGCCTGACGCTGGATATTCGCGGCCTCAACGCCCGCTCCGCCGATGTGCGCGAGGAAAAGAAGGGCCCGCGCACCGATGCCAATGAAAAGGCCATCGAGGGCTTTCTGCGCGGCGCAGGCCTCAATGATATCTCGGAAGCGCAGGTCGTTTCCGATCCGAAGAAGGGCGATTTCTACATCGCCATCATCAACAAGCCCGGCCGTCCGGCGGAAGAGATCATCGCGGAAGTGATGCCCGGCATCATCCGCTCCTTCCCCTGGCCGAAATCCATGCGCTCCGGCCCGGCCTCCATGCCGAAGGGATCGAGCTATGCCGGCATCGAAGGCAAGGGTTCGGAAAGTCTGCGCTGGGTGCGGCCGCTGCAATCCATCGTCTGCCTGTTCGGCCCCGAGCACGATGAAACGCAGGTCATTCCTTTCGTGATCGACGGCATCGTCGCCGGCAACGTCACCTATGGCCATCGTTTCCATGCACCCGGCCCGATCACCGTGCGCCGTTTCGAAGATTATGTCTCGAGTCTCGAAAAGGCGAAGGTCATTCTCGATGCCGAGCGCCGCAAGGATATCATCCTGCACGACGCCAAGGATCTGGCTTTCGCCAACGGTCTTGAACTGGTGGAAGATGAAGGCCTGCTGGAAGAAGTCTCCGGCCTCGTCGAATGGCCGCAGGTGCTGATGGGCACCTTCGAGGAAGACTACCTGCAGATTCCGGCGGAAATCATCCGCCTCACCATCAAGACCAATCAGAAGTGTTTCGTCACTCGCAATCAGGGTGCGGAAGAGGGCCTTTCCAACCGCTTCATCCTGATCTCGAACATCGAGGCGAGCGATGGCGGCAAGGAAATCATCCATGGCAATGGCAAGGTCGTGCGCGCCCGCCTGTCGGATGCCCGCCACTTCTGGAACCGCGACCAGGGCGATCTGCCCGATCTGGAAACGCTGAAAGATTCTGCTGCGAAATTCAACCTCGATCTCAAGAAGCCGCTCGATCAGCGCATGGCCAAGCTCGATGCGCTGAACGTCACCTTCCATGCCAAGCTCGGAACGCAGGGTGAGCGCGTGGCCCGTATTCGCGAACTGGCGAAGGCGCTGGCCCCGGTTGTCGGCGCCGATGCCGATCTGGTGGACCGCGCCGTTGTTCTGGCGAAAGCCGACCTGCGCACCGAAGCCGTCGGTGAATTCCCCGAGCTTCAGGGCCTGATGGGCCGTAAATATGCGGCGCTGCAGGGCGAAAACGAAAGCGTCGCGGCGGCAATCGAAGACCATTACAAGCCGCAGGGTCCCTCCGACCGTCTGCCAGCCGACAAGGTAGCGATAACGGTCGCTCTGGCCGACAAGCTCGATACACTCGTTGGTTTCTGGGCCATCGACGAGAAGCCGACCGGCTCGAAGGATCCCTTCGCGCTGCGCCGCGCGGCGCTGGGCGTGGTGCGTATTCTGCTTGAGAAGAACGTGCGGCTTCCGCTGCTGAGCGTTGCGAAGGACCCGGACCTTCTCTCCTTCTTCCACGATCGCCTGAAAGTCTATCTGCGCGACCTCGGCGCGCGTTACGATCTGATCGACGCCGTTTTGACGCCGGAATCCGACGATCTCCTGATGATCGCCCGCCGTGTCGAGGCGCTCACCGCCTTCATCACCGGCGAGGATGGCCGCAACCTTCTGGCAGGCGCCAAGCGTGCAACCCAGCTTCTGGCCGCCGAGGAAAAGAAGGGCACCGTGGTGGCGAACAGCGTTTCGGAAGAGCTGTTGAAGCTCGATGCCGAAAAGGCGCTTTATGCGGCGATCAAGACCGCATCTGCCGACGCTGCGAAGGCCGTTGCGGGCGAGGATTTCCGCTCCGCCATGCAGGCGCTTTCGACGCTTCGCGCACCGGTCGACAGGTTCTTTGAGGACGTGCTCGTTAATGACGAGGATGCGGCCATCCGCGCCAACCGTCTGGCGCTGCTGAAGGCTATTCGCGAAGCGACCGGAACGGTTGCGGATTTCTCGAAGATTACGGGGTGAGGGGTTTCGGGGTAGCCAGGTATGTCAGCGTGCTTGGTTCACCCCCCTCTGTCCTGCCGGACATCTCCCCCTCAAGGGGGGAGATCGAATCGCGGCAGCCTCTCGATCACCTCTAATCTTGCGAATTTTTGCGGGGAGCCTTCCTCTTGCCGATCTCCCCCCTTGAGGGGGAGATGCCCGGCAGGGCAGAGGGGGGTATTTTCGGCCTCCACGCTTGCCGGGATCGTTTTAGATTGACCCACACCACCCCCAAAATCCTCATCAGCGCCTGCCTCCTCGGCCAGCCTGTCCGCTACGACGGCAGAGGCAAACCCTTCTCCCACCCGGCGATAGACCGCTGGCGGCAGGAGGGCAGACTAGTCACGATCTGTCCGGAAATGGCGGGCGGCATGCCTGTGCCGCGCCCGCCGGCGGAAATCGAGAAGGGTGCCTCCGGTGTCGATGTGCTGGAGGGCCGCGCCCGCGTGCTGGAAATGACCGGCGGCGATGTCACGGCGCAATTTATCGCCGGCGCGGAAAGGGCGCTGGCCTTCGCCAGGGCCAATGGCTGCACATACGCGCTTCTGATCGACGGCAGCCCGTCCTGTGGGTCGGTTGCAATCTATGACGGTTCGTTTTCTGGCGTCAAACACGCAGGCAATGGGGTGACGGCGGCGCTGCTCGAAAAAGCCGGTATTGCCGTATTTTCACCTGCTGATATCGATCGTCTCGATGCGCTGACCCGCTGAAATGAGGCGCTGCAAATACGGCATCGCCTGCTTCCCGAGGTGGTAAATACTCCCTGCCGTCATCCTCGCCCTTGAGGCGAGGATCCACAATGCAATCTGGCCATGGGTCCTCGGGTCGAGCCCGAGGACAACGCTGAATATGTAGGGAACGTTTTGGAGAGCACATAAAAATGCCGGGTCTGTGCCCGGCATTTTGTTTCAATCGCATGAGACCGTTCGTGGTCACCCCGCCATGCGCATCTGCTCTGCCATGCCATGAAGCTGGTGGCCGGAGGAGACGCGGAAGCCGCGGATGAGGTTCAGCAGCTCTTCGGTGTCCACGGCGAGCGCTTCCGCCGAAGCCGTGGTTTCTTCCGCCATCGCCGCATTGTGCTGGGTGGCGACATCCAGCTGGTTGAGCGACGAGGAGATCGAGCGCAGCGTCGTATCCTGTTCGGCAGCCGAATGGGCGATCTTGCTGACGATCTCGTTGGCGGATTTGATCTGATCCGAGATGCGTTTCAGCGCATCGCCGGCCTCGCCGACAAGGCGCACGCCGTTTTCCACCTGGGCGGAAGAGCGGGCGATCTGGTCCTTGATCTCCTTGGCGGCGGCGGCGGATTTCTGCGCCAGTTCGCGCACTTCCTGCGCCACCACGGCAAAGCCCTTGCCGGCCTCACCCGCACGCGCCGCTTCCACACCGGCATTCAGCGCCAGAAGGTTGGTCTGGAAAGCGATGTCGTCGATCACGCCGATGATGTTGGAAATCTGGTCGGAAGATTGCTCGATACCGCTCATCGCCGTAATCGCCTCTTCCACCACCCGGTCGCTGCGCATGGCTTCGGAGCTGACGGTGGTGACGCGCTTGGCGGCGTCGGCCGCCCCTTCCGCCGTCTGGCGCACCGCAACCGTCAATTCATCGAGAGCGGCCGAGGTTTCTTCCAGATTGGCAGCCTGCCGTTCGGTGCGCTGTGAAAGCTCGTTGGAGGCCTTGCGGATTTCTTCCTTGGAGCCGCCGATGTCGATGCTCTTGGAGTTCACCTTGGCCATGGCGGCGTCGAGATGGATCAGGGCCTCGTTGAAATTGTCGCGTAGCGCCGCATAACGGTTGCCGAGATCGCCGCAACGTACGGTCAGATCGCCGCCCGCCAGCTTTTCCAGCGCCTCGCCGATGGTGGTGACGACACGCGCCTGCAATTCCGCCTCGTCGCGCTGCATGTCGAGATTGTTCTGGCGCTCCGCATTGAGCTGTCGCTGCTGTTCTTCCTCACGGCGCTGCATGGCATGGCGCTCACGCACCTTGTCCTGAAGCGAGGCAGTGGCCTTCGCCATCATACCCACTTCGTTGGTCAGGCCGGTATGGGGAATGGCGAGCGAGACGTTCTCATTGGCCACTTCACCGAGCGCACGGTGAATATCGCCGAGCGGCTTCGAAATGCCACGGATGACGTAAAAGGCGGCGGCAAGCGCCAGTACGAAGATGGCGGCACCGATGGACAGCGCCTTCATCACCTCGCCGCGAACCTGCGCGTTCAGATCGTCGATATAAACGCCGGTCACGACCACCACCTGCCACGGCTCGAAGGCAAGCGCATAGGAGCTTTTGGCGTAGTCATTGCCTTCCATGCCGGGCTTCGGACCGTAAAAATCCGTCTGGCCGCCGCCATTGCGGCCAAGCCGCACCAGCTCGTCGCGATAGGCGAAACCCTTGCTGTCCGGCTTGCCCTTGAAGCTCTCACCGACGCGCTTGGCATCGGGATGGAACTTCATCGTCACGTCGTAGTCGTAACCAAACAGATAACCGTCCGGCGTGAAGCGCATGGCGCTGACAGTCGCGTAAGCCTGTTTCATGGCCTCGTCGCGCGAAAGCGTCCCGGCCTTTTCCTTGTCGTGGAAGGATTGCAGGATGGAGATCGCCGATTGCACCTGCGTCCGCAGCATGCCGTAGCGTTCCTCATAGATAGCATCGGTGGCGGATTTCAGCTGGTAAAACGTCGCCACGGCGAAGGCGGCCATCAGGGCCACCACGAGAACGATCAACTGACGGGAAATGGAAAGGTTCTTCATGGGCGCTCACAAGCGTTTGGGATCGCGCGCCTGAAAACGCCGCGCGGTACCGATGTTTCGGAGAAGGGAGAGGCGCATGATGCGCGATAAAAGGGCCAAAAAGCGCGTGTCCGCGCCGTGGCCTCATCCTGTGCTGCATCGCACTATAGACGCACTTAGCGGCTAAAAATTTGAATAAATATTTAATTAGCGAAAGCTTTATCAGGCCCGACAGGCAGAATAAGCGGGGATGAAAGCAATATTCCCCGAATGGTTGCGGCCCCATTTCGGGAATGCAGCGATGACGCGATTATTTGACCTTCGTCATGAAATGCGTCATCGGCCGGTCAATTGCCGCGCAATTTGAAATCCGGGAACTGGGGGGCGCCGATCACCGAGGCGCTGGCCGGTTCGGCTGCGTTTTCGGTGGAGATTTCCTTGACGGCTGCCGTGGTCGTCGTCACGTCGATGCCGGCCGGTGTCGAAACCGTCTCAGCGGGATGTGCCACGGGTTCTGCGTCGTCATAGGTCGCGATGGCGCTGCTGGAAGTTTCCGCCATCCATGCGGGATTGGTGCTGACGAAGGTGACGGGCGCACCGCCAAGCCAGGCTTCGGTGCGCAGCAGGGTGCGCTTGCCGTCGACTTCGCGCATTTCCGTGTGCTGCGTGCCCGGCTCAATGGAGGGAACGGCATAACCCTGCGCCACGGCTTTGCCCTTCATTGGCTTGCAGCCCGCGCAATCGCGACGAATGAAGCTGCCATTGGCCACATGCACGCCGTTTATATATTCGATGGAAGACGCCATCGCCGACCCGCCGGTCAGCGCGACAATCGCTGTCAGAAAAAGACGACGCATCGAAAAACCCCCGAAATGACGGCGCGGCCTCGTGATCGAGACACAGTGCGCCATTCAATGTTCCGGCAAGTATTACCGATGTTTCGTTTCCATCGGGTCAGCAAACTTGGTAAAAATTGAACGAAATATTCGCGTCCAATCCCGTTTGCCTTAAGGATCAGGCCTTTTCGCGCGCGACGGCCTGCCAGCCGATATCGCGACGGCAAAAGCCGTTTTCCCACTCTACCTTGTCGGCCAGCGCATAAGCGCGGGCCTGCGCTTCCGTGACGGTCTTTCCAAGGGCGGTGACATTCAGCACGCGTCCGCCCGTCGCCACCAGCCCGCCGTCCTTCAGCGCGGTTCCGGCATGGAACACCTTCGCCTCTTCGCTGGCCTCGGGAATATGGGCGATCGGCGTGTTCTTGTCGTAAGCACCGGGATAGCCCTTCGAAGCGAGAACGACGGTCAGCGCCGCATCGTCGCGCCATTCCGCCTCCACCTTGTCCAGCGTGCCGGTGGCGGTGGCATAGAGGATCGGCAGCAGATCGCTTTTCAGGCGCATCATCAGCACCTGGCATTCGGGATCGCCGAAGCGGACGTTGTATTCGATGAGTTCCGGGCCCTTGGCGGTAATCATCAGGCCGGCGAAGAACACGCCGGAGAAGGGATTGCCATCCTTGGCCATGCCCGAAATCGTCGGCTCGATGATCTCCTTCATGGTGCGCGCCACCATGGCCGGTGTCATCACAGGAGCGGGGGAATAGGCACCCATGCCGCCGGTATTCGGGCCGGTATCGCCATCGCCGACGCGCTTGTGATCCTGTGCGGTGGCGAGCGCCAGTGCGGTCTTGCCATCGGAAAGGCAGAAGAAGCTGGCTTCCTCGCCGTCGAGGAAGGCCTCCACCACCACTTCGGCGCCGGCTGCGCCGAAAGCGCCGTCGAAACAGTCGTCGATGGCGGCAAGCGCTTCGGCTTCCGTCATCGCAACGGTCACGCCCTTGCCGGCGGCAAGCCCGTCGGCCTTGATGACAATCGGCGCGCCCTGTTGACGAACATAATCCCTAGCCGGTTCGGAGGTCTTGAAACGCTGGTAAGCGCCGGTCGGAATATCGTAGCGCGCGCAGAGATCCTTGGTGAAACCCTTGGAACCCTCAAGCTGGGCGGCTGCCTTTGAAGGGCCGAAAGTGGCGATGCCGGCGGCACGCAGATCATCCGCAAGACCGGCAACCAGCGGCGCTTCCGGGCCGACGACGACGAAGTCGATTGCCTTTTCTTTCGCAAAGGCGATGACGGCTGCGTGGTCTTCCACGTCAAGCGCCACCAGCGTCGCATGGTCGGCAATGCCGGGATTGCCGGGAGCGGCATAAAGCTCATTGAGCAGAGGAGACTGGGCGATTTTCCACGCCAGCGCATGTTCGCGTCCGCCGGAACCGATCAACAGAACTTTCATGGTCAATACCCCTGCAAATTCGCCAGTAACCTTGTGGGACGGGCGTTAAGGGCAGGGGGGCGAAAGGTCAAGGAGAAAGCGCCGCAAATGCCCGTCTTTCCCTTGAACGCTGCCTTTCCTGTGGAATCGTTGCCGCCTCTTGTTGTCACGCCACAATCAGACATTATGTTCGCCGCTCCAGACGTGACAGCAGAGAACCTCATGACCGCAGACAATGCCCGCCTCGCCTCGCTCATCGCCTCCGAAATCAACGCCCGCCCCGATCAGGTGAAGGCGGCGGTAGCCTTGCTGGATGAGGGCGCGACTGTTCCCTTCATCGCCCGTTACCGCAAGGAAGTGACGGGAGGGCTGGATGACACGCAGCTTCGAACGCTTTCGGAACGTCTCGTCTATCTGCGCGAACTCAATGCGCGCCGTGGCTCCATCGTGGAGTCCATCACCGGCCAGGGCAAGATGACCGATGAACTGATGGTCAAGATCATGCAGGCGGGCACCAAGGCGGAGCTGGAAGACCTCTATCTGCCCTATAAGCCGAAGCGCCGCACCCGTGCCGAAATCGCCCGCGAACGCGGTCTCGGCCCGCTGGCAGAAGCCATCTGGGATAACCGCGCCGCCGATCCGGCGAAACTGGCGGAAGCTTATGTTCAGGGCGAGGTGGCCGATGTGAAGGCGGCACTCGAGGGCGCGCGCGACATCGTGGCGGAAACCATGACGGAAAATGCCGATCTGCTCGGCCGCCTGCGCGATTACATGCGCCAGAACGCCACCTTCCGCGCCAAGGTCGTGGATGGCAAGCAGGCGTCGGGCGAGAAATTCTCCGACTATTTCGATCATTTCGAGCGCTGGGCGACGGTGCCGGGCCACCGGGCGCTGGCCATGCTGCGCGGCTGGAACGAGGAAGTGCTGACGCTGACAATCGATGTGGATGCGGACGATCCCTCACCGGTGAAACCCGCACAGCGCACCATCGCAGCCGCCTTCGATATCCGCAATGCCGGTCCCGCCGACCAATGGCTGATGGAAGTGGCAGGCTGGACGTGGCGGGTGAAGCTCTCCATGTCGCTCTCGCTCGATCTGATGCGCGAATTGCGCGAGCGTGCCGAAGAAGAGGCGATCCATGTTTTCGCCCGCAATCTCAAGGATCTGCTGCTGGCCGCACCGGCCGGCTCCCGCGCCACCATGGGTCTCGATCCGGGCATCCGCACCGGCGTCAAGGTGGCAGTGGTGGATGGCACTGGCAAGCTTCTGGATACCAGCACGGTTTATCCCTTCCCGCCGAAGAACGATGTGCGCGGCACGCAGGCGGAACTTGCTGTCCTCATCCGCAAGCACAATGTCGAGCTGATCGCCATCGGCAATGGCACCGGCAGCCGCGAGACGGAAAAGTTGGTCGCCGATCTTCTGGCGCAGATGCCGGCTTCGGGTGCAAAGCCCACCAAGGTCATCGTCTCGGAGGCGGGCGCTTCGGTCTATTCCGCTTCGGAACGGGCGGCGGCTGAATTCCCCAATCTCGATGTTTCGCTGCGCGGCGCCGTCTCCATCGCCCGCCGCCTTCAGGATCCGCTGGCGGAATGGTGAAGATCGAGCCGAAATCCATCGGTGTCGGTCAGTACCAGCATGACGTCGACCAGGGCCGCCTCAGCCGCTCGCTCGATGCTGTGGTGGAAGATGCGGTGAATGCCGTCGGTGTCGATCTCAATACCGCCTCTTCGCCGCTTCTGGCGCGGGTGTCCGGCCTTGGCAGCTCGATTGCCGATGCCATCGTCGCCCATCGCGACCAGACCGGCCCCTTCGCCAGCCGCAGGGAACTGCTGAAGGTGCCGCGCCTTGGCCAGCGCACCTTCGAGCAATGCGCCGGCTTCCTGCGCATCCCGAACGGCAAGGAACCGCTGGATGCTTCCTCGGTTCATCCGGAAGCCTATGGCGTGGCGAAAAAGATCGTCGCCGCCTGCGGTCGCGATCTGCGCTCGCTGATGGGCGACAGCGCTGCGTTGAAGGCGCTCGATCCGAAGAAATTCATCGACGAGCAATTCGGCCTGCCGACCGTGAAAGACATCATCGCCGAACTGGAAAAGCCCGGCCGCGACCCGCGCCCGAGCTTCAAGACCGCGACCTTTGCCGAGGGCGTGGACGAGATCACCGATCTGAAACCGGGCATGCTGCTGGAAGGCACCGTCACCAATGTCGCCGCCTTCGGCGCTTTCGTGGATATCGGCGTGCATCAGGACGGGCTGGTGCATGTCTCGCAACTCGCCGACCGTTTCGTGAAGGACCCGCATGAGGTCGTCAAGGCGGGCGATGTCGTCAAGGTGCGGGTCGTGGAAGTGGATGTGAAGCGCAAGCGCATCGGTCTCACCATGCGCAAGGATGGCGGCGAGGCAGCGCCGCAGCCGATGCGCGAGAAGGGCAATGCCAGCGCCATGCGGCACGCCACATCCAAACCGAAAGAGCGCAACGAGGGGTCGCAAACCGGTGGTGCGCTTGCCGCCGCTCTGGCTGAAGCCATGAAGCGACGCTGACCTCCGGTTGAAATGATTTTTTACCAAAAAGCCCCGCCGCACACCCCGGCGGGGCTTTTTGCTTGATGAAATCGTTCAATTTTTTTGAAATAAGACTATCTTGAAACTTGTGCCGAAAGGAATACGGTCAGCGAAATTGATAAGTGAGACTTAGCAATTGGGGGTGCCATGGCGTCGTCTCTGCATGTTCTTCTCGAAAAGATAATCAAGACCGGTGATCTCACCGTCAACAGCCCGGGCGGCAGCCGCACATTCGGCGACGGCGCGGGAAAAAAGGTGGTTCTGAACTTCACCGACGAAGCCGCCATGCAGGAGATCGCCGCCGATCCGGCGCTGAAGCTGGCTGAAATGTATATGGAAGGCCGGGCGAAGGTCGCGGAAGGCGACATCTACGATTTTCTGGCGCTGGTCAAAGGCAATACACTGAGCGAGGCCCTGTCCTTCGGCATGATCTGGCGCGGCATGGCGCGCATCATCGCCGCCCGCATCAAGATGCATCTGCCGGTCAACCACAATAAGAGCAACGTCGCCCATCATTACGATCTGAGCGCCAAGCTGTTCGATCTCTTCCTTGATGAGGACTGGCAATATTCCTGCGCCTATTTCAATCCGCCCGGCATCAGTCTCTACGAGGCGCAGGTTGCCAAAAAACGGCACATCGCCGCCAAGCTGATGACCGAGCCGGGCCAGAG
This sequence comes from Agrobacterium sp. LY4, assembly GCF_001526585.1. Classification (NCBI taxonomy): domain Bacteria; kingdom Pseudomonadati; phylum Pseudomonadota; class Alphaproteobacteria; order Hyphomicrobiales; family Rhizobiaceae; genus Agrobacterium; species Agrobacterium sp. LY4. The sequence continues at coordinate 624,061 of NZ_ASYA01000001.1, forward strand.
CGTGCTGGAAATCGGCTCCGGCTGGGGCGGCATGGCGATGTATATTGCCGAAAGCGCCGGTGCGGATGTGACCGGCATCACGCTCAGCGAAGAACAGCTGCGCGTTTCCCGCGACCGCGCCGCCAAACGCGGCCTTGCGGCAAATGTCCGTTTCGAATTGCAGGACTACCGCTACCTGCCGGCTTCGAAAAAATACGATCGCATCGTCTCCGTCGGCATGTTCGAACATGTCGGGCCGACCCATTATCGCGATTATTTCGACAAGGTGGCGGAGGTGCTGGACGACAAGGGCGTGATGGTGTTGCATTCCATCGGCCAGCCCTATCCGGCGCTGGCGACCAATCCCTTCATCGAAAAATATATTTTCCCCGGCGGGTATATTCCCTCGCTTGCCGAGGTGCTGCCGGCCATCGAAAAATCGCGGCTGCTGGTGAAGGATATCGAAATCCTGCCCATGCATTACGCCCATACGCTTCGCCATTGGCGCGAGCGTTTCGTGGCGCGCAGGGCCGAAGCGGTAGCGCTTTATGACGAACGCTTCTTCCGCATGTGGGAGTTTTATCTGGCGGGCTCGGAAATGGCCTTTACCCACGAAAACTTCCACATTTTCCAGATCCAGATCGCCAAGGATCGCGATGCCGTGCCGCATAGTCGCGACTACATTGCGCAGAACGAGGCGAAGCTGCTGGAATTCGAGAAGACGCGCGCGCCGCTGGAGAAGGTGACGTTCTGACGAGGGCGTGGGTAACGGGCGACCGAATTGTGGTGATTGTTGACAAACGTCTCCGCAATCTCGGCGTCATCCTCGGGCTTGTCCCGAGGATCTATCCACGTTGTTTAAAGTCCGTCGGTTGCAGATGCTCGGGACAGGCCCGAGCATGACCGCGCTGGTTAATGGAATGGAAAGACAATCCCTCTAAGTCTACGGACACCTGTCTGTATTGCGTTTCTGGGGTGCTTTCATGTTCAAGCCATCAGCGGCCGCCGCCGCCTGTGTTCTGTCGCTTTTTGCCGTGGGCAATGCCCATGCGGAAGGCTGGTTTTCCGGCGACTGGTATCTGAAGCTCGGCGGTGCGGGTTTCACCGCACCGAAATATCAGGGCGACAACAAGAATGAATTCGGCTTCTCGCCCATCATTTCGCTCGGCCGTCAGGGCCAGGGCGCGCGTTTCACCTCGCGTAACGACAGCGCCTCGATTTCGCTTCTGGATAACGGCCCGATCAGTATGGGTCTTGCCGGAAAGCTGGTGTCCCCGCGTGACGAGGGCGACTCGTCCGATCTGAAGGGCATGACCCGCATCAAGCGCGGCGGCGAGCTTGGCGGTTTCGCCGAAGCCTATCCGACCGACTGGCTGCGCGTACGCGGTGAAGTTCGTCAGGGCATCCGCAGCCATAGCGGCGTAGTCGGCGATGTCGCCGTCGATGCCTTCACCGATATCGCCCCCGGCATCCAGATTTCCGCCGGGCCGCGTGCGACATGGGTGAGCAGCAAATACAATGAACGCTATTACGGCGTAAGTGCCGCGCAGACGGCTGCAGGCGCGCCATCGCCCTATAGCCCCGGCGGCGGCCTGCATTCCGCCGGCATCGGCGCCGCCATCACCTGGAAAGTCACCGAAAACGCCGAAGTCGGCTCGTTTGCGGAATATCGCCGCCTGACCGGCGATGCCGCCGACAGTTCGCTGGTGCGCGAGCGCGGCTCTAAGAACCAGTTCATCATCGGCGTTCAGGCGAGCTACAAGTTCAATTTCTCGCTGCCCTGACAAATAGCCGAGATATCGTCCTGCAAAGCCCCGTCGCGAAACCGCTGCGGGGCTTTTCTGCATATGCGGCCGGGTGCTGAAATCCATTCCGATTTTCCCGCCGATGCTGTAGAACCATCCCATGGTTCACCACAGCGATTTGTCAGATCGCGTCTCCGACGCGCCATCCAATAACTGGGTCTATCGGATTTTGCCGAGGCCCCTCTGGCCCTATGCGCAACTGGCCCGGTGGGATCGCCCCATCGGCTGGCAATTGCTGATGTGGCCATGTTTCTGGTCCGCAGCCCTTGCGGCAAATGTCGCGATGGCGAGCGGCGGCTTTTCCTGGGCGACGCTGATCTGGCATCTGGTGCTGTTCTTCATCGGATCGGTGGCGATGCGCGGCGCGGGTTGCACCTATAATGACCTCGCCGACCACAAGATCGACATGGCCGTGGCGCGCACCCGTTCGCGGCCGCTGCCTTCCGGCCGCGTGAGCCGGTCGCAGGCCAAGCTCTTCATCGTCCTGCAGGCGCTTGCGGGGCTTGTCGTGCTCCTTCAGTTCAACAGTTTCGCAATCGCCACCGGCATATTCTCGCTGATCTTCGTGGCGATCTATCCCTTCGCCAAGCGCTTCACCAACTGGCCGCAATTTTTCCTCGGCCTTGCCTTTTCCTGGGGTGCGCCGATGGGCTGGGCGGGACAGTTCGGATCGATCGCCTGGCCGGCTGTCCTGCTTTATGTCGGCTCCATCGCCTGGACGATCGGTTATGATACAATCTACGCCCATCAGGACAAGGAAGACGACACCGCCGTGGGCATCGGTTCAACCGCCCTGCTGTTTGGCGAGAACACACATCGCTGGCTGGTTTTCCTTTATGGCACAGCCCTTGTCATGATGTTCCTGTCGTTCTGGGTCGCGGGTGTTAACGTCATTGCCTATAGCGGCCTTGCCGCCGCGGCCATCATGCTGTTCCGGCAGGTCTGGGTGCTTAATATCGATGACGTCGATCAGTGCCTCGTGCTGTTCAAATCCAACAACCGCGTCGGCGTGCTGATTTTCGCGGGCCTCATCCTGCCGCTCCTGCTGGCGTAAGCCTGTGAAAACACGAAATGAAAAAGCCCGGCCGCGTCATCCGCGCCGGGCTTTTTTGATTTGTCTGGCTGAAGATTATCAGCTGCGGGCGATGATTTCCTTGCCCTCGATCTTCATGCTCATGCCCAGCGAACCGGTGGAGCGGCGAACGAGGAAGCGGGGGCGACGCTCCGCGAAATAGGAATGGCGGCGGCGCGGGCGGGTATTCTGGGTGCGCACCTTGCCGAGATGTTCTTCCAGCGGACGGGCGACGCCATCGGCTTCCACCATCAGCATGGGAATACGGTAGGCCTCGGACCAGCTGCGCCAGTCGGCGGCGATATCGCAGAGATCGTGGGCGACGAGAAGCGGAACGCAGAGATCCGGATCGTCGTGGTGCAGCTCCAGCGTCACCGTTACCTGTCCGTCGCCATGGTCGATGGCGCGGGCGGCGACGCCCTTGAAGGCGCGGGCTGGCAAAGCGAAGGACAAAGGCAGGCCGGAAGAGGACAGAACCTTTCGCAGAACGGCGCCCCGTTCATCGAGAGTGACGGCGACATCGGTCGCGCCATTGCCTTTTCCATAAGTGACCTGTTGCGGAAAACGTGCCGGGTCGAGTCTGAGAGTGGCGACGGCCCAGTCGGGCTTCAGAACGGTCTTGGTCATGTTTATTCTACCCTTGTTTTACCTGAGAGCCGGTTTCCGGTCTTCTCATCGGGACTTTTCGTCCTCTGATGTCGGGAGAATATCCGCCGCATGTTCGAGACTGCTTAAAAATCGCGGTTAAGAAAACTTTGCATTCCCAAATGGTTAGCAAAACACACTGTGGCATGGTTTCGCTTAGGTAAAAGGGATTGGGACAATGCGGTTTTTATCCCGGTCGAAATTGTGCTCTTTCAAGCTCCGGGCAAGGCGTCTCCCGCATAGTCAGGCAAAGGCTTGCCGTGCGTCCCGATGGAGGCGCGATGGGTGGATTGAAAACCGGAGCATTCGGCGTCTGAAGCGACGCGCGGGTCTCCAGGGGGCATTCGGATGGTATCGACTTATCTCAGCTACGACCTCATCAACCGCGATATGAAGGCAAGCCTGTCGCGCGTGTCGCAGCAGGGGCTCATCGAGCGGCAGACGACATATTACAAGGAAAACATCGGCAATGTGAAAAGCGTCGATGAGTTCCTCGACAATTACCAGCTCTATTCCTATGCCATGGATGCCTTCGGTCTCGGCGAGATGACCTATGCCAAAGCCTTCATGAAAAAGGTGCTGGAAAGCGATCTGAACGACCAGAACAGCTTCGCCAACAAGCTCACCGACGAGCGGTATCGGGAATTCGCCGCAGCCTTCAACTTCACCACATCGACGAAGACGGTTCAGACGGAAGCGCAGCTCGACAAGATGATCGGGCTTTACGATACGTCGATAACCGATCTCGATGACAGCCTTGCGGAAGAGACCCGGTATTACAAGGCGATTGTCGGCACGGTAACCAATGTCGATCAGCTGCTGCGCAACGACCGCACCCGCGCCTATATCTTTCAGGTCTTCGGCATCGATGAGAAGACCTATTCCTATGCCCATATCAAGGGATTGATGACGAGCGACATCAACGATCCCGACAGTTACATCAACCAGAAATACGGCACGGCCTATAATGACGCGGTCGAAAAACTGACGATGAAGGGCAATATCGAGCTGCACGCGCAGGTCACTGCCCGAATTACCGCAATCGATACCGAACTCGCCGACACCGGTTTGACGGCCGAGGAGCGCACGGAGCTGGAGGCGGAAAAGGTGACGCGCCAGGACCAGCTGACCCAGCTTGAGGCGGTATTGCCGCCGCAGGGTGAGTGGGAAGCGAAGCTCGCCGCCATCAAGGCCGAGCAGACGACGCTCACCAGCACCGTCACGCAATATAACAAGATGGCGCAGCTCGCCACCGCCTTCGAGTTCAAGAACGACGGCACGGTGACCGCCGGTCAGGCGCAGACGGCGGATAATCTCAAGGCCCTGACGGATGCCTATATCGGCAGCGCCCCGCGTGTGACGCCGACCGTCGCCACGCTGAACCGGGATTATTTCGAATCGAAGATCGGTTCGATCAAGACCGTAACCGAACTGACCTCGGATACCCGGCTTCTCAACTATATCAGGACCGCATTCGACCTTGACGACCTCACAGTCGTCACGGCAACGATCCAGAATATCCTGACCAGCGATCTGAGCGATCCGAGCAACTACATCGCGACCGTCGGCAAGAACGACAAGCGTTATATCGCCTTGAGAAATGCCTTCAATTTCCAGACCGACGGAACGCTGGCAGACGGCACGACACCCCAGACGACGGCACAGACCGCGACCACCACCAGCGGTTATATGACCTATTATAACGACAAGGATGATGCCGCCGACGAGAAGGCGCTGAAGCTGTTCAAGAGCGATATAGCCAGCGTCACATCCGTCAAGGATTTCATCGACAGCAGCGCGGTCTATACCTATGCGCTGAAAGCCGTCGGCCTCGATCCGACCAAGGTGAATTCCGCCGATATCCGCAAGGTCCTCACCAGCGATCTGCAGGATAAAAAGAGCTTCGTCTACACGCTGAAAGACGAGCGTTATGTCAAGCTGGCGGAGCTGTTCAACTTCGCCTCCGATGGCAGCGTCGGCACACCGGTTCTGGCGCAGTCGGAAATCGAGATGCAGACCATGTCGGCCGACTACATCAAGAAAAAATCGGCTTTCGGCACGGAAAAGGACAAGGAAACGGCGACGAAGGAATCGGAATATTTCACGGCCGAGATGCAGAAGATCAAGACGCTCAAGGAATTCCTGAGCAATGATCGCCTGACGAAATTCGCGATGGAATCGCTCGGCATCGATCCCGAAAGCGTGACGAAGGAACAGCTCGAAAAGGCCTTCACCTCGAAGCTCGACGACAAAGACAGCTACGTCAACAAGGAGATGGACCCGGTCTTCCGCCGCCTCGTCACCGCCTTCAACTTCAATACCGACGGTACGCTTCTTCACGAGGACCGCAGCCTGATCCAGACGCGGCGCGGCCTTTACGAGACGCTGGACAATTATCTCACCCAGACGCTGGAAACGCAGGCGGGCGAAGAAAATGCCGGTGTGCGCCTGGCGCTCTATTTCCAGCGTATGGCGGCCGGAACGACGTCCTATTACTCGATCCTCGCCGACACGGCGCTCCAGAGCTTCATCAACACCACTTTCGGGATTCCGGACGAGCTCGCCAATGCCGAGGTCGATACGCAGGTGACGATGATGAAGAAATATTTCGACATCGAGGATTTTCAGGATCCGGAAAAGGTCAAGAAGCTGGTCGCCCGTTTCACCATCATGTACGACAATCAGCAAAACACCACCGATCCGATCATGACGCTCTTCAACGGCAGCGGTTCGGTGGGCATCAGCGCCGATACGCTGCTGGCGGTTGCCACGCTGCGGGCGCGGTAGCACAGAAAGCGCGGACGAGCGACGGGAGGATCGGGGTTAGCCGGCTTGAGGCTGATGACAAAGCCTCCCGCATAGACGACGCCATCCCCGCGATTTGTGCTATCCTCTTACCACCCCGGCAGCATGTGCCCGGCGCGCAGACGCGGCATCTTGGGGTAGGTCTTCACATCGCTGTCCATTTCGTCGGCAACGCTCATCGGCGAGATATTGTCGAGGCAGGCGGTGATGTGGTCGGTGATGGCGTTCACCAGCGAAGGGGAGAGGCCGGGCCGTTTCATCAGGCCGATCTGCACCGGCGGCAGGGGCGGGAAGCCGTCCGCGGCGGTCAGAACCTTCATGCCGGTGCGCAGCGCCGATTCCGGCAGCACCGAGACGGCCATGCCCGCCAGAACGGCGGCGGCGACGACGGTGGAAGACCAGCTCGTGAACAGGACCTGATAGTCCCGCCCATCGGCATCGAGCGCCGAACAGGCAAGCTGGCGCCAGTGGCAATCGCGCCGCCCGACGGCGAGCGGCACGGGTGCATCGTCCTTCAGCGGGTGGTTGGCGGAAGCGACCCAGCAGAGCGGCTCGGTCCGCACCACATCGGAGGAGCGGGCACGGGGGTTGTGGGTGACGAGCGCGATATCCAGCTCGCCGCGCGCCATTTTTTCGGCAAGGCTGACCGAAGGTTCGCAGACGATATAAAGCTCGACATTGGGATGGGTCTTGGCGAAGCGCCCGATGATTTCGGGCATATAGCGGTCGGCATAGTCATCGGGCGTGCCGATGCGCAGCATGCCTTCCAACCGGTTGTCGTCGAAGGCGGCGATCGCCTCATTATTGAGGCGGATGATGCGGCGGGCGTAATTCATCAGCTTTTCGCCCTCCGCCGTCAGGCGGTTGCCGCGCCCGTCCTTGGCGAAAAGCTGCTTGCCGATCCGTTCTTCCAGCCGTCGCATCTGCATGGAAACGGCGGATTGCGTCTTGAAAACGCGGTCTGCGGCCTTGGTGAAGCTGCCCGTATCGACGATGGCGATGAAGGTATGCAGCTGGTCTATGTCGAGAGGTGCGGACATGGATGGCCATCCATCAGAATGATTGATGCCTCACATTAGAAACATTCGTTGGACTGATCAATAGTCTTGCGACATTTTGACACCCAGCAAATCAATATCAACCCCGGGCCGGCGAAATGTCAGGCCCCCAACCCGAGGCAGCTTCTCGCGCGTGGTGCGCCGGGGGCGGTGCCGCATCGTGCCGTTACGAAAGGATAAGTGTCATGCGCACGGCAGAACGGAGAATGGAACTGGAACTCGCAACCTCCCGGCAGAACGATACGCTTCGTCGTGTCGCTGGCCTCTTTGCTTTCCGCGTCAAAACGTTCTTGCAGCGCATCTACAATCGTATCGTGGCCAATGGCCTCACGGAACTCGATGACCGCCTTCTGGCCGATATCGGTCTGGCGCGCTCGGATGTGAGGGATGCGCTCAATACCGGCCTGCTCGAGGATCCGACCGCCCATCTGACCCGCGCCGCACGCAACCGCGCGGTGACCCGGTTCAAGACCGTTTAAAGCATTTCCGGGAAAGGCGAGCCCCGGTTTTCCGTCCGGAAATGCACCAAAACGTTCCAGAACGTCCAGGCAATTCCGGCAGACCTCCAGCCGCCGGAATTGCTTTCGAACGGAAAAGTTTTCCCCGCAGGGTGATTTGCCAATAGCCCTGCCTTTGCCCGGTGTCAGGCCCCTCGGCCGCGCCGGGCTTTTTTAATGGCGGGGCAATTTTCTCAATACTGATATTCTTCGAATACCGGCAGCACGGAGCCGCCCCAGCGACCGTTGTAAAGCGCAAGCAGGTCTTCGGCGAGCGTGGTCTTCTTGGCCAGAACTTCGTCCAGCGACGACAGGAACACGGTCTCGTCCTGGCCTTCGCCGTTCAGGCGCTTGCGGTTTTTGAGGCCGGTGCGGGAAATATCGAGCACCTCGCGGGCGAGACCGAGAAGCGGCTTGCCGGCGATCTCGGCGGAGAGACCCTTGGCCGGAACGGCATCGCGAAGGGCGATGACCTCATCGAAGCTCCAGCCGGCGGTCAGCGCATCGGCAGCGGTCAACGCCTCGTCATCGTAGAGAAGGCCGACCCAGAAAGCGGGAAGGGCGCAGATGCGTCTCCAGGGGCCGCCATCCGCGCCGCGCATTTCCAGAAAGCGCTTCAGGCGCACATCCGGGAACAGGGTGGAAAGATGGTTCGTCCAGTCGCCCATGGTCGGCTGCCAGTCGGCGATTTCGCCCTTCAGCGCCCCGTTCATGAACTGGCGGAAAGTGACATGGGTGCAATCATGATATTTGCCGTCGCGCACGATGAAATACATCGGCACGTCGAGCGCCCATTCCACATAATCCTTGAAGCCGAAGTCATCGCTGAAGGTGAAGGGCAGCACGCCCGAGCGGCGATTGTCGGTGTCGCGCCAGATATCGCCGCGCCAGGACAGGAGGCCGTTCGGCTTGCCTTCGGTGAAGGGCGAGGAGGCGAAGAGCGCTGTTGCCAGCGATTGCAGCTTCATGGAAACGCGCATCTTCCGGCGCATGTCCGCTTCGGAGGAGAAATCGAGATTAACCTGAATGGTGCAGGTGCGGTACATCATGTCGAGACCCTTGGTCCCGACCTTCGGCATATAGCGCGTCATGATCGCGTAACGCGATTTCGGCATGCGCGGCGTTTCGTCGTAGCTCCACAGCGGGCTGCCGCCGATGCCGAGGAAACGGATGCCCATCGGCTCGGCCACTTCGCGCAGCGTCGCCAGATGCTGGTTGGATTCCTTGCAGGTCTGGTGCAGGTTTTCGAGCGGCGCACCCGACAGCTCGAACTGGCCGCCCGGCTCGATGGAGATGGCGCCCATGCCGCGCTGCTCGCCAAGGCCGATGATGTTTCCGCCGTCCATGATCGGCTCCCAGCCGAGCTTTTCCTGCATGCCCTTCAAAAGTGCTGAAATGCTGGCTTCGCCGAAATAGGGAACGGGACTGTTATCCTCGCGGAAAAACGCGAATTTTTCATGTTCGGTGCCGATGCGGAAGTCGGCTTCAGCTTTGCAACCGCCCGCCAGATAATCTGTAAGCTCCGTAACGGAGGAGAGGGGGGTCTGGTCGGTCGTGTCGCGTGCCATGGCTTACCTTGTTATGACGTCTCTGTTGCGGCGAGGCATATGATTGGCAGATAGGGCCGGATCGTATCCGGAGGCAAATGAATTTCTTTTAAAGATGCATGAAGCGCAATGGGGCCATTCAATTCCAGTCGCCGATCGCCGCCTGAATGACCGCGAGCGCGGCGACGGCGGCCGTATCGGCCCTCAGGATACGCGGCCCGAGCGGAATGGGGGTAACGAAGGAAAGGCCGCGCAGAAGTTCTCTTTCTTCCTCGGAAAACCCGCCTTCCGGGCCGACCAGCAGGGCAAGTTTGCGCTCCGTGACGGCTTGCAGGATCGGCAGCGGATTTTGCCCCGCATCGCCTTCGTCGCAATAGATGATGCGCCGGTCGTGGGGCCAGCTCTCGAGCATGTCCTTCAGTTTCACCGGCTCGACCACCTCGGGCAGAGACAGTATGCCGCACTGCTCGGCGGCTTCGATGGCGTTGGCGCGCAGTTTTTCGGTATTGTGGATCTTGCCCTGAACATGCTGCGTCATTACCGGCTGCAACAGGCCGGCGCCCATCTCCACCGCCTTCTGCACCAGATAATCCATGCGCCCGACTTTCAGCGGCGCGAAAAGATAATGCAGGTCCGGGGCGTTCGGCTGGGGCCGTGTCTGCTCGAGGGGGACGAGCACGATCTTCTTGCGGCTCGGAAAGGCAAGTTTCGCTTTCCATTCGCCGTCGCGACCGTTGAACAGCAGGATTTCCGCACCGTCGGTCATGCGCAGCACATTGGCGAGATAATTGAACTGCTCGGCTGTTGCCTCCTGCGCGACGCCTTCGGCAAGGCTGGCTTCGATATACAGGCGTTGCATCCGGAAATTGGCGCGCATGGGATTCTGTTTCAGGTTCAGAGAAAGAGGGACGACATGAGCCAGTAGAGCAGCGCCGCAAGCGCTGCACTGGAGGGAACGGTGACCAGCCAGGCGGCGATGATCGTCATGAAGTGGGAGCGGCGGACGAGATAACGGCGGCGTATCTCGGAAGGATTGTCGGCATATCTTTCGGACCGGCGGGGCCTGCCGTCACCAGCCTGAACGAGCTCCTGCCGCCGCCGCGACGATTGCGTGTACCATTCGCGGAAGAAACCGACGCCGAACACCGCGCCGATTGCCGTGTGGGTGGTGCTGACCGGCAGGCCGAAGCGTGAGGCAACGAGCACGGTGAGCGCCGTGGCCACGGAAACGCAGAAGGCGCGCATCGGATTGAGCTTGGTGATCTGCTCACCGACGAGGCGGATAAGGCGCGGGCCATAAAGAAGAATACCGCAGGAAAGCCCGAAGGCGCCGACCAGCATCACCCACATCGGTGCGCGGGCGGACGTGCTCACCGCCTCGTCATGCAGGGCCCGCACGATGGCAACGACTGGCCCGATGGCGTTCGAAACGTCATTCGCCCCATGGGCGAAGGACATCAGGCCGGCGGCGAGAACCAGCGGCCACTGGAACAGGATTCGAAGCGACTGGTTGCGGTTTTCCAATCCTTCCGATTGTTTGCGGATGATCGGCACGCAGAGCCGCCAGACCACGAGCCCGGTCACCAGCCCTGTGAGGCTAGCATGGCCAAGCGACACATGCATGAGCTGCCGCAATCCGACCCAGATGAGATAGGCCGTGAAGACGCCCGCCATCAAACCGATAAGAACCGGAACCCACAGCCGAGCGGAGGTGAGCTTGTCCTCGCGGTAGATGATGAATTCCTTGATGAAAGCAAGGATGGCGACGGCGATGATGGCGCTGATGAAGGGCGCCAGAACCCATGCGAAGGCAATGCTGCCGAGCGAAAGCCAGTCGACCGCCTTCGCCCCGTAGGCGGCCATTCCCGCGCCCGCAACCCCGCCCACCACCGTATGGGTGGTGGAAATCGGCGCCTTGGTCCATGTCGAGATATTGACGAGAAGGCCGGCGGCGAGAAGCGCCGACAACATTGCCCATGAAAAGGCGGTCCTGTCGGGAATGGTCCCGATGTTGATGATGCCGCTGGAAATGGTCTCGACGACGTTGCCGCCGGTGATCAGCGCGCCGGCAATCTCGCAGATGGCGGCGACGATGAGGGCGGCGGCAAGCGGCATGGCTTTGGCCCCAACCGCCGGGCCGACATTGTTCGTGACGTCGTTCGCGCCGATATTGATCGCCATATAGGCGCCGATGGCGACGGCGGCGATGATGATGACCGAACCCGCGGTGCCGGTGACGAAGACGCCGGCGAAGATGGCCGCCAGGATAACGAACATGAACCCCGCGCCAAGGCCGGCAAGCTGCTGCGTGACATGCAGCGTCGCCTCTTCGACACGGGTAATCTTGTCGAGATCCTTGTCGAGCGTCGGTTTCATATTCGATGGCGGCTTGATTGCCATTCAGACCTCGTTTGCCAGCATTCCCTTTCGTCCGGCAGTGTCGCAGGTTGAAGGCAATTTTACAGAAAGACTGTTACATCTCGCACATCTTTCCAAAAGGAAAGACGATAAAAGCCATGTTGGAAAAACAAACTGCACATTGCCACGTTCGGGGCGGGCGCGCTATTTCGAATGCGTCATCCGCTTGTCGAAAGCGAGCATCAGCGCTTTCAATTCCGGCTCGTTGACGCGTTTTCCCGCCTCCTGGGGGCTGACCCATTCCAGCCGTCTGGATTGTTTTTCGGGAAAGCTTTCCTGCATCTCCGAAACTTCGAGCAGATGCACCTGAACCCTGCACGGCACGTTGACGCCGCTGTTCAGCTTTTTCTCGTATTCGTAATAACCGAAGGGCGCCTTTTCCACCGTGCCTTTGACACCGGCTTCCTCATAGGCTTCCTGCTCGGCCACCGCATGGGCCTTCTTGTTGGCCATGGGCCAGCCCTTGGGAATGACCCAGCGTCCCGTATCCCGGCTGGTCAGCAGCAACACTTCCGGCTCCGGATTCTTCTTGGACAATCGATAGCACAGCGCCGCATATTGCTGTCGCGGCGGTCTGCGCAACATCAAGCCAACATCTGTCGCCAATCGATTCAAAATCTTCAATCCGAATAGGTCCTTCTTTGCCCGCTAATGATAATTGCTAATATAGATATCCCGTAAATTCCGCCAATCCCTCATGACCCATAACCCACTACTGTCTTCATGCGGATGAAGCCTGTAAGCCCGGAAAATGCGGAAGATGTGCGAACAGGGCTTCGACCGGGCGGCTTCCCGGCCAAACAGCCGATTGCGGCAGTACCGTCTCTGTCTGCTTTCACGTCCTGAAACGCAAAACCGCTATGAATAATCGCCGGTATTGCGTCTGTCGGGATTTAATCCCCAATGCCGGAGGCCTTCGATAACGCCGTCGGCTTCCGTCGCACGCGCCTGGAAAAAGCGATTGTCGAGACCCGCCAGTGAGACAAGCTCCGGCAATGCATTGCCCACGATCACGCCGCGAATATCATTCAATTCGAACATCGCCCGATCATTGCCAGTATCGCCCGCGACCGCTGATTCGTCGAGGCCGATGCGCAATTGTCCACATAACCATGCAAGCGCTGCACCCTTGTCAGCGGCCTTCGGCAATATGTCGAGATCGCGGTCGCTGGAATAGACGATGCGGGCATCGATATCGGCGGCCACAAGCGCTGCTTCGATCTCGCCAAGCGCGACATCATCAGCGCCGTGCAGGAACCAGCTGGATTTCAGGCCGTGCTGATAGCGCTCCTCCTGCATCGTCACGCCCGGCACGCCGGCCATCACGTCACCAATCCTCTGCGGATCGAAACCGGTGCCGAGAGAGGTTTTATAGGCGCTTTCGAGTTCGCTGCGCTCTTTCGCGTGCAGCATGGTGCCGACCCCGCCGATGATGTAGTCGGGCTGCGGCAGCGGTACCTCTTCGATAAGCGCAAGCTGGTCGTCGATCAGCCTGCCGCTGTTGAAAACCAGAAGGGGACGTTGACCCTCCGGCAACGAATTCCAGAAATCGCGGAACCGGCGCGTGGCGTCGTTATCGCCGACGACGGTTCCGTCGAGATCGGTGGAAAAAAGGCGAAGCGGTCTCAATCGCCGTCGTTCCATGGTTCGGCCCAATCGGCTTCTTCCAGAACCGGCATCATGGTCCTGCCTTCCACAAGGGCGAGAAGCTGCTGGGCAATGCCGGTCCATGTGAACAGGCTGCGCGCCTTGTGCGCCCCCATGCGGGAAAGCCGCCCGTAAAGCCGCTCATGCTTGAACGGCTTCATCATGGTGATGCCGAGGTCTTCCTTGTCGAAAGGATCGGCAAACAGCGCATGGCGGCCATAGCTGATGGCCCGGAACAACCCGCCATGGGTGGTGACGACGGTGGGCGTGCCGCTCGCCATCGCCTCGATCGCTGTCATGCCGAAGGGTTCATAGCGGCTTGAGAGCACGAAGAGATCGGCGGCGCGATAAATATCCGGCAGATCCTCATCCGTGACGTAACCGGAAAAGGCCACCTTGTCTTCGAGACCGAGCGCTTTCACCCGCTCCTTCAGCTGGTTGAGGATCGTGGTTTCCTGCTCGTCCATGTTCTCGCCGCCGACCGCCAAATGCAGCCGGGCTTCCGGTTCGCGTTCGGCAAGAACGGAGAAACCGTCGATCAGCAGGTCATAACCCTTGTTGGTGGCAAGGCGTCCGAGCGCCAGCACCGTCTTGCCCTCGAAACCGAAACGCTGCCGGATCATCTGCCGCGTCGCATCGGAAACCGGGAAGAAACGGTTGTCGTCATAACCCGGCGGGATCATGTGGATATGCTTGCGCTTCAGACCGTAATCCTCGATCAGAACGTCGAGCTGTACCGGTGTCGTGGCGATCACCATGTCGCAGCTGCGGTAGATGATCAGCTCGTGCTGGATACGTTCCCTGAAGTTGAATTCCAGTTCGAACGTATCGGCCTTTTCCGGATAGTCGGTCTCCATCTGGCGCTTTTTCCAGATGCCGAGCGAATGCGGCGTGTGCAGATGCGGGATTTTCAGCGCTTCGGACAGCCGCTGTCCGGCCACGCCCGCATCCCAATAATGGCTGTTGATGAACGAATAATTCAGATCGTTTTTCTTGATGAAACGCAGCGCATTTTCGCACCACTCCATCAGGTGCCGGTGCAGATATTCCTTGGGAATGAAATCCCGTCCGCCGCAGGGAATGCGCACCACGCGGACGCGCTCATCGACCTCATCGAATTCCGGCTGGTCTTCGAAGCGGCGGGTGTAAAGATCGACAGTATAACCGAGCTGGCCGAGTTTGCGTGCAAGCTCAAGCACATAAACCACCTGTCCACCGGTGTCCGCAGCACCCAGCGGCGGGTGCGCGGCGACATAGCCATGCGTCGATATGAGAGCTATCCGCGGATAGCGTTCAGTTTCGCTCGTGGTCGTCATGGGTCCCATCTTGGTAAATTTTTCCAATTAACCCGATAAAAAGACCAAAGAGCACAAAAGGTTCCATCAAAATCTGAAAAAACCGGTTGCCGCATTTCGCCGGAGGGCGTTTTCAGCTGCTGCGCTGCTGCTGCCTCAAGCGCGAAATCCGGTCCCATTCCCGCGCCTGGTGGGCCTTGGATGTCGTCTCCACGATGAAGTCGATATGGGTCTCCGCCGCCGCTCTTGCCGCGGCCGCATCGCCGGCGGCAATCGCATCGTGGATGGCGATATGTTGCCTCAGCACCTCGTCATGGGCGCCGGCAACAGTGAAGATGAGGTGGCGATTGTAGAAGATGTCGTCGCTCAGAAGCCGATAGCAGGACCGCAACGTGTGCATCAGCACGATATTATGCGCCGCCTCGCCAATGGCGTTGTGAAATTCCACATCGCCCGCAAGCTCCTCTTCGAAATGGCCCGCCTCATGCGCTTCCCGCATTCTGTCCACGACGGCGGCGAGGTTGCGCCTGTCCGGTTCCGTCGCCCGCTGTGCGGCAAGTTCGGCGGTCATGCCTTCGATATAGCGGCGATATTCGAGGAAATCCCGCGTCGCCCGGCTGTGGCGGGTAATCAGCGCGCTCAAGGGGTCGGAAAAAACCGGGCCGACAATATCGGCGACATAGGTGCCGCCGCCATGCCGGCTGGTAAGAAGGCCACGGGTCTCAAGCTCCTTCAGCGCTTCCCGCAGGATCGGCCGCGAGACATCGAGTCGCTGCGCCAGTTCGCGCTCGCCGGGCAGCCTGTCGCCATCCCGCAATATGCCGTCGAGGATCAGTTCCTCGAAACGTAAGATCACCTCCTGCGATGTGCGGCTGTGCTCGATGCGCGCAAAAAGCGTTTCGTCCATCGCAGAAGTCTCCGGCGAAATCCCGCCCCGTATTTCGATGGAGGGCAAATTATCAGCGAAGCATCGTACTGGTCAAATATTCTATCCAGTTCCACGCCTCATCCGTGCCATGCCTGCGGCAACACGGCATCTGCCTTTTCGAATTGGCTTTTGTTAAAGCAGCAGCAGGACAGGGTGACGATGGCGGATTTTTCCGCCAGGTGGATCAAAACAATGACAGCGGCTTCGATTGCGGTGTTTTCATCGTGATCAATGTTTTAATAAAACCAGCGCAACAGGCGGGGACGATATTGCAATGGCCAAGGGTAGATTTGCTTTCGCAAGCGCGCCGGAAAGATCGCTGGCGCTCGGGGAGGTTCATGCGCGGCCGACGGTGCTTCTCGCACCCTCGCGCATCATCGTCCAGCTCGCCTTCATGATGGATGGCGGTTCGGCCGTGCATCACTCGGTCATCGCGGAAATGTCGCGCAGCCGCGGTGTTGCGCCGCCGGAGCGCGATGCTCGCCACCATGCCATGCCCTGGGGGCAGGGGACCTTGCGCTGGGAGCGGCATACCGAATTTTCGACCTGGTTCTGGGATGGCCCCGCGCCGGAAAAATTCGGCGGAGAGATTGCCGGCGATCCCTTCGGCGACGGCTTTTCGCCACCCGGCTCGCTGATCTCGGGCGTGCGGCTGGAAATCCGCCCGGAAAATGGCGTGGCGTCTCAGGCGGAGACGATCTTCGAGCCGACCAGCCTCTGTCACAGCGACGTGCGCGACGGTCAGGCGGCGATCCTCACCGATTTCCGGCAGGATCGCGACGGGCTGACGCAGATATTGGTGATCGACCGGGGCTTGAGCGATTACAGCCGCGGCGCACTGGTGCAGCGGCTGTTGGATATCGAGACCTATCGCACCCTTGCCATGCTCGGCCTGCCGATGGCGCAGACGCTTTCGCCGGAAATCCGTCGCATCGAAGATGGCCTGACCGGCATCACCCAGCGCATGAAAAACGGCGCGCGCGACGAGGCCGATGCGCTGCTGGCGGAAATGACCCGGCTTGCGGCCGAACTGGAAGCCAATGCCGCGCTCAGCCTCTATCGTTTCGGCGCCAGCCGCGCTTATGACGGCATCGTGCGCGAACGCATCCGGGCGCTTGCGGAAACCCCGGTGCAGGGCCACGAGACCATGGGCAGCTTTCTGGAACGGCGCATGGCGCCGGCCATGCGGACCTGTCAGTCGGTGGAGGAGCGGCAGGCCAACCTGTCGCGCAAGCTCTATCGCGCCACGGCGCTCGTCCGAAGCTGGATCGACGTGGAACTGGAACGGCAGAATACGGTGCTGCTCAACACCATGAACAAGCGCGCCGCCATGCAGCTTCGCCTGCAGCAGACGGTCGAAGGCCTCTCGGTCGCCGCCATTTCCTATTATGTCGTCGGCCTCATTGGTTATCTCACCAAGGCGATCAGCCATGATGTGCTGCCGCTCGACCCTGCCGTCGTCACCGGCATCTCCGTTCCCTTCGCGGTTCTCGGCGTCTGGTGGGTGGTGCGCCGCATCCGCCGCTCCCATGCCGAGGGCGGGCACTGAGGGGTAAGTTTCCCTCATTCCTGTGCTTGTCACAGGAATCCAGCCGACGCGCGTCTGCGCGGCGAAAGGACTCTTCTCAGCCCAAGGACTTGGGCTGGCTGGATCCCTGTGACGAGCACAGGGATGAGGGAGTGGACCCGTTTCAGCCCTGCTCCCAATAGGGTGAAGGCCCATAGAGCCCGGCCAGATAATCGATGAACAGCCGAACCTTCGCAGGCAGGAACTGCCGGCTCGGATAAACCGCCGAGAGCGTCACGTTTCGCGATCCCTCATAACCCGGCAGAACCTGCACCAGCTTGCCGCTGCGCAATTCATGGCCGATATCCCAGGTGGAGCGCAGCGCAATGCCGAGCCCCGATATCACTGCCTCGCGGATCACCTCGCTGGAATTGGTGATGAGCATCCCTTCCGGGCGAATGCTCATCGCGCCGCCCGGTCCTTCCAGCCGCCAGACATCGTTATTATGGGCCGGCAGGCAGCGGTGCTTTTTCAAATCCTCGATTGTCGCCGGCATACCATGGGCCGCAACGTATTCCGCAGAAGCGCAGAGTACGCGGCGCACTGGCGCCAGCCTGCGGGCCACAAGGCTGGAGGAATTGAGATCGGCGATACGGATGGCCAGATCGTAACCACCCTCGATGATGTCGATGAATTCGTCGCTCAGCACCAGATTGACCGAAAGATCAGGATGCCGCTCCATGAAACCTTTCAGATGCGGCGCGATATGCATGCGCCCGAAGGAGGTCGGCGCGGAAACCTTCAGCGTGCCGTTGACCGTATTGGCGCGGCCGGACACGAAATCCTCGGCCTCCTCCAGCCCTTCCAGCACGGCAAGCACCCGCTCGTAAAAGCCCTGTCCCGCCTCGGTCAGCGAGATTTGCCGTGTGGTGCGCTGGAAAAGCCGCGCGCCGAGTTTTTCTTCCAGCCGCTTGATGCGCTTGGAAATGACGGCGGGCGAATAACCAAGCTCCCTTGCGGCCAGCGACATGCTGCCGGAGGCGGCAACGCTTGCGAAGACTTCCAGATCGCCCAGATTCGTCATAGTTGCCCTCGATTGTTTCCGGAATGGAAAAAATCCATAACATTTGATTGCGTCGTTTCAAAGTGGTAAAGAAAGAATACCAGTTGGTGAGATGGCATGGAGGAGGGGCGGTGACGCAGCCGATCAAGTTTCTGGAGCCGCGCGCGAAAGTCGTCGCAGGCCGCGACCGCATCATAGCGGACCTCAAGGATATTTTGCCGGCGGACTGTCTTGTGCACGAACCGCGCGAACTTGTGCCTTTCGAAACCGATGCCTTCGTTTCCTATCGCCGCCTGCCGCTGGCCGTGGCGTTGCCGAAAACGACGGAAGAAGTGGCGGCGGTGATGAAATATTGCCACCGTTACGGCATTCCCGTCGTGCCACGCGGGGCCGGCACCTCGCTCTCCGGCGGCGCGATCCCGCAGGAGGATGCGGTGGTGATCGGCCTTTCGAAGATGGCCTCGATCCTCGAACTGGATTTTTATAACCGTACGGCGCGGGTGCAGGCGGGCGTCACCAATCTTTCCATTTCCGATGCGGCCGGCGCGGAAGGTTTCTTTTATGCACCGGATCCCAGCTCGCAGCTTGCCTGTACCATCGGCGGCAATATCGGCATGAATTCCGGCGGCGCGCATTGCCTGAAATATGGCGTCACCACCAATAATCTGCTCGGTGTGAAAATGGTGCTTGTCGATGGCACAGTGCTGGAATTGGGCGGCAAGCACCTCGATGCTGCCGGCTACGATCTGCTCGCCCTCGTCTGCGGCTCGGAAGGCCAGCTCGGTATCGTGACGGAAGCGACGGTGCGGCTGATCGCCAGGCCGGAAGGCGCGCGACCGGTGCTGTTCGGCTTCGAGACGTCGGAGGAGGCCGGCTCCTGCGTGGCCGATATTATCGGCGCGGGCATCATCCCGGTCGCCATCGAATTCATGGACAAGCCGGCCATCGAAATTTGCGAGGCCTTCGCCAAAGCGGGCTATCCGCTGGATGTCGGCGCGCTGCTGATCGTCGAGGTCGAAGGCTCCGAGGCGGAAATGGACGCCATGCTGGCCGACATCGTGGCGATTGCCCGAAAACATGGCGTGAAGACGGTGAAGGAATGCCAGTCGGCCATGGAGGCGGCGGCGATCTGGAAAGGCCGCAAATCCGCCTTCGGCGCAACCGGCCGCATCGCGGATTATATCTGCATGGATGGCACCGTGCCACTCTCCCAGCTTTCCTATGTGCTGAAAAAGACGAGCGAAATCACCGACCGCCTCGGCCTGCGCGTCGCCAATGTCTTCCATGCCGGCGATGGCAACATGCACCCGCTTATCCTGTTCAACGCCAACGATCCGGAGGATGCGGCCCGCGCGGAAGAGGCAGGCAATGAAATATTGAAGCTCTGCGTCGATGCCGGCGGCTGTTTGACCGGCGAACATGGTGTGGGCATCGAAAAACGGGATTTGATGCGCCACCAGTATGGCGAGGCCGATCTTGCCCAGCAGATGGCGGTGCGTGCGGCTTTCGATGAGGGCTGGCTGATGAACCCTTCCAAGGTGTTTCCGCTGGAGGGGAGGGGATGATGGGTGTGAATTTTGTGACGATGGTGGGTGTGGTTTACCCCCCTCTGCCCTGCCGGGCATCTCCCCCTCAAGGGGGGAGATCGACTCGCCGCGACTTCCCGCTCAATTCTCGAACGGTGCGATTGAAACGATGCGCCAGCCTCTTGCCGATCTCCCCCCTTGTGGGGGAGATGCCCGGCAGGGCAGAGGGGGGTATCCCTCGCGCAAACGTCGCTGTCCGATGCCCGGAGCCCGCCGCCCCATGCTGACCCCCTACGCAGAAACCCAGGTCGCCGACATCATCCGCGACCACGCCGCCCGAAAAGCTGCGCTGAAAATCATCGGCGGCAACACCCGCTCCGGTTTCGGCAATGCTGTCGCAGCAGATGAAGCACTCTCTTCCCGCGCCATGAACGGCATCGTCTCCTACCTGCCCGCCGAAATGGTGATGACCGTCAAGGCCGGCACCCCGCTCGCCACCGTCGAAGCGGCTCTCACTGAAAACCGCCAGATGATGGCCTTCGAGCCGATGGATCACCGCCCGATCATGGGTACCGAAGGTGAACCGACCATCGGCGGTGTCTTCGCCGCCAATGTTTCCGGCCCCCGCCGTTATGTGGCGGGTGCGGCCCGCGACAGCCTGCTGGGTATCCGTTTCGTCAATGGCAGCGGTGAGGTCATCAAGGCCGGCGGCCGGGTGATGAAGAATGTCACCGGGCTCGATCTGTCAAAGTTCCTGGCCGGGTCTTTCGGCACGCTCGGTTTCCTCACCGAAGTCACCTTCCGCGTGCTGCCGAAACCGCCTGCGGAAAAAACCGTGGTCGTTTCCGGGCTCGACGATGAAGCGGCGACGCGCATCATGGCGGCGGCGATGGCGATGAGCGTCGAGGTTTCGGGCGCGGCGCATCTGCCGGAAAGCGTTCGTTCCCGTTTCATCGATGGCGGATTGCCGGATGGCCCGGCGACTATCCTGCGGCTGGAAGGGCTCTCCGCCTCGGTGGAGGCGCGCACGGCCAAACTCCTTTCCGTTATGGACCGGGTCGGGCCGTGGGCGCTGCTGGAGGGTAAGGAGAGCGGACTTTTGTGGCGTCAGGTGCGCGATGTCGCGCCCTATGCCGGACAGGCGGCGAAGCCCTTGTGGAAAGTATCGGTCGCGCCTTCGGTGGGTCATCAGCTTGTCGCGGCGCTGCGCATGGAAGCGGGCATCGACGCCTTTTACGACTGGCAGGGCGGCCTCGTCTGGATGCAGATGGAGGCGGACCCCGAGGCGAATTTGCTGCGCGGCGCGATCCGGGCGCTCGGCGGCGGCCATGCAACTTTGGTGAGGGCAAGCGATGCGGTGCGCGCCACGGTCGCTGCCTTCGAACCGCGCCAGGCGGCGGAGGCGCTGCTTTCTGCGCGTATCGGGGAGAAGCTCGATCCGGCGGGCATCTTCAATCCCGGCAAGATGGCCGTAACGATGGAAGGGGCCGTCTGAACCATGCAAACATCCTTCACGCCCGAACAACTGGCCGATCCGCATGTGGCGGAATCCGAAAAAATCCTGCGCAAATGTGTGCATTGCGGCTTTTGCACCGCCACCTGTCCCACCTATGTCACGCTCGGCAACGAGCTGGACAGCCCGCGCGGCCGCATCTACCTCATCAAGGACATGCTGGAAAACAGCCGCCCGGCAGACCGCGAGGTCGTCACCCATATCGACCGCTGTCTTTCCTGCCTTGCCTGCACCACCACCTGTCCCTCCGGCGTGGATTACATGCATCTGGTCGATCATGCCCGCGCCCATATCGAACAGACATACAAGCGTCCCTTCATGGATAGGCTGATCCGCAATCTTCTGGTTGCCGTCCTGCCCCATCCCGCCCGTTTCCGGCTGGCCCTGCATCTGGCCCGGCTGGCGCGGCCTTTCTCCGGTCTGCTTGCCAGGGTTCCGGCGCTGAAGCCGCTGCAATCCATGCTCGCTCTCGCCCCCGCCGCCGTGCCTGCGGCCTCCGCATCAACCCGTCCGGGAGAGCGGCCGGCCGAGGGCGAGAAGCGTGGACGCGTTGCGATCCTCACCGGCTGCGCCCAGCCGGTGCTCGATCCCGGCATCAACGAGGCGACGTTGCGCCTGCTTGCGCGGCTCGGCATTGAGGTCGTGGTGCCGAAGGGGGAGGGCTGCTGCGGTTCTCTGGTGCATCATATGGGGCGCGAGGAAGAGGCGCTCGCCTCGGCAAGGCGCAATGTCGATGTCTGGACGCGCGAGATGGAGAGTGGTGGTCTCGACGCCATCATCATCACCGCTTCCGGCTGCGGCACCACCATCAAGGATTACGGTCACATGCTGCGGCTCGATCCAGCTTACGCCGAAAAAGCCGCGCGGGTCTCGGCTTTGACGAAAGACATCACCGAATATCTCGCCACCCTCGATCTGCCGCAAGGGCAAAGCCAGGGTCTCACGGTCGCCTATCATTCTGCCTGCTCCATGCAGCATGGCCAGAAGATCACGCTTGCGCCGAAACAACTCCTGAAGGCGGCGGGTTTTACCGTGCGCGATCCGGCGGAAGGGCATCTCTGCTGCGGTTCGGCCGGTACCTACAACATCCTGCAGCCGGAGATTTCCGCCAGGCTCAAGGCGCGCAAGGTGAAGAATATCGAGGCCACCCGGGCGGATGTCATCGCCACCGGCAATATAGGCTGCATCACGCAGATCGGAACCGGCACGGATATGCCTATCCTGCACACGGTGGAGCTACTGGACTGGGCCTATGGCGGGCCGAAACCGGCGAGGCTTTCGGTTTAGATCGTGGTGCGCTCATAGGGCAGTGATCCAGCGCGCCATAACATGTGGCGCAAAGATTGGGTCGTAAGGGCTTTCTTTGTCCCCTCCTCATCCCTGTGCTTGTCACAGGGATCCAGCCAGCCCAAGTCCTTGGGCTGAAGAGACTCTACCCGCCGCGCAGACGCGCGTCGGCTGGATTCCTGTGACAAGCACAGGAATGAGGGAAGAGAGCTAGAACTTATACGCCACGCCGAAATTCACCGCATTGGTAATGATATCGGTCTTCAACGAGCCGCCATTGTCGATATCGACGTCGACGAAGGAATAGGTGCCCTTATATTCCACGAAAGTCGACCAGTTGTCGGTGATGCGGTAGCTGAGGCCGGCCTGCGCCTGCAGGGTTGCGCCGCCGAACTGGTATTCGAAGGTCTTGCCTGACGGGCGATATACTTCCACATGCGGCACGTTGATGCCGACGCCGGCGCCCACGTAAGGCGTGATCGGCAGCGATTCCAGCGGAAAACGGTAGAGCGCGTTGAGCGTCAGAAGGTTCAGGCCGTCGGTGAATTCGAAATGCGACCAGCCGGAGCGGGCAAGCGTCTGGTCGTCGGCATAGACCTTGTCATGGGTAAAATCGAGTGAGATGCCGAAATTCCGCAGCTGGCCCTCATCGAACCAGTAGGTGCCGCGCACGCCCCAATAGGGCGGATTGGAAAACGACTTGCCTTCCCATCCGGCCCGGAAATCCGGCCCGTCGGAAACCTTCACATCGCTATGCGGCGCGCTTTGCCAGCCGCCATAACCGGAAATTTCAAATTCGCCCGCGATTGCGGTAGAGAAGGAAACGCCGCTGAACAGCAGGGCGCAAACAAATAAACTATGGCGCGGCATGAAGTGAATCCAGATTGATATCAGTAATTCACCAAACCGTTTTTTGATAACATTTGAATGACAGAAACGAAAAACGGGCGGCCGATTGACCACCCGTTTTAAGGCCGTTCCATCATCCCCCTGAGAGAGGTCCGGCTCCTGGCGTCCCCCGCCAAGTTTCATTCCAATGAAGTGAGCCGGATTGTACCGCCGCAAGGCGGCAATTCAAGCGGATACGCCGCCACACCGGCCCTGAAGCGGCCGGAATGGCTGAACCGTTGCCATCATATCACTATGACCTTCGTTCCGACGCTAACGCGCTCGTAAAGATCGGTGACATCCTCGTTGCGCATGCGGATGCAGCCGGAGGAATTGTTGCTGCCGATCGTCCACGGCTGGTTGGTGCCGTGGATGCGATAAAGCGTCGAGCCGAGATACATGGCGCGCGCGCCCATCGGGTTCGCCGGACCGCCTTCCATGAAGGCCGGCAGATAGTGTCCCTTCCTCGCCTCGCGGCTGATCATTTCCTTCGGCGGGGTCCAGCTCGGCCATTCCGCCTTGCGGGTTACCTTATGAGTGCCGGCCCATTCGAAACCGGGCTTGCCGACGCCGACGCCGTACCGCCGGGCCTTGCCATCGGCGAGCACGAGATAGAGGAAACGGTTCGGCGTATCGATGACGATGGTGCCGGGTTTTTCATTGGTCGGGTAGGTGACGATCTGCGGCAGGAATTGCGGCGCGATCTGGGTGCGCACCGGCGCGTTGGGGCGGACGGCGGCATTCTGCACCCGTGCCGGGCGTTGCGATGTGACGCCGGAGCTGGGGCGCTGCGGCATGGCGGCCTGGCGCTGCTGGAAGAACGGCTGGCGTGCGGCAGGCGCGCGCGGATAAACCACTGGGCGGACATTGCCGCGACCGCCGAGCTGGGTGACCCAGGGGGCCGAAAGATCCGGGCTGACGACGACGGGCGGGCGCTCGCGATAACGCTCATTGGCCATGGCGGCCGGGGCGGCAAAGGTGGAAACGAGGCTCAGCGCCAGAAAAACGGACTTCATCGTCATCGGGTGGACTCTCTCTGCGGGATGTCGCAACTATGGATTTGCGGGACTGTTCGCCCGCTTTGCCGGACACGTTCGCACCTCGACGCCAGCGAATCGTAAATGGATGTTCATTAAAAAGCGCTTGATTAGGGAAAGCTGGATTTAAGGTTAGCACCCGGTTTTGAAACGTGGTGAATGAGTGGTAAGTGCCGGGTCTGAACCGGTCACGGGCGGGAGCGGAAAAGGGTGGTTGCGGAATGAATGAAGCGGGACTTGAAACGGGTGCGGATGGCCTTGTCCGGTGTTTCTGGCAGCAGGGACTTGCGGATTACAGCCGTTACCACGACGAGGAATGGGGTTATCCCGTCACCGACGATCGCCGCCTTTTCGAGAAGATCTGTCTGGAAGGTTTCCAGTCCGGCCTTTCCTGGCTGACGGTTCTGCGCAAGCGCGAGGCGTTCCGTCTTGCCTTCGCCAATTTCGAATTCGAAAAAGTGGCGGAATTCGGTGAGGCCGATATCGAGCGTTGCCTAGCCGACAAGGGCATCATCCGCCATCGCGGCAAGATCGTCTCGACCATCAACAATGCCCGCCGCGCCATGGAGTTGCGCGATGAATTCGGTTCGCTCGCCCGTTATTTCTGGGGTTTCGAACCGGCCGCCGCAGAAAGGCCGCAAAGGCTGGACTATGCGACGTTAAGGGCCAACCCCACCAGCGACGCCTCCATTCGCCTCTCGAAGGACCTGAAGAAGCGGGGCTGGAGTTTCGTCGGCCCGACGACCGTCTATGCATTCATGCAGGCCATGGGTATGGTCAACGATCATATCGAAGGCTGTCATTGCCGCCAGCCGATAGAGGCCATGCGGCGGGAGTTTGTACGTCCATGAAGGTAACCTCCCTTCTTCTGGCTCTCACCATGGCCATGGCCGCCGTGCCGCATGCTTCCTTCGCGGAAGGCCGCAATGTCGACGGTATCTGGCTCGATGACGGCGAAAGGCTGAAGCAGGTGGCGCTGCCGCCGGCCGGGCCGCTGAAGCTTGACGGCTGGACGCGGCGCGGGCGCGGCGATGTCTATCGCCTGAAGGTGAAGGCCGGGCAGACGGTGAAGATCGAGCTTGCCGCCTCCAGCGAATTCGTGCTGATGGCGGTCTTCGATTTTTCGACGCCGGATGAGGACGCGATCTTCTTCAGCGATTCCGAAGGCAAGGTCGCAACCCTGACGCCGAAGGCGGATACGGAATGGCTGATCCGCCCGACGCTCATCCTGGGATCGCCGCGCCGCGGTCTCGGTGCGCATTACACGCTGACGGTCAGCACCGGGAAATAACAGCCCGCCTTTTGTTTAAGCCGCCTGGGTCAGCACAATCAGGCCGAAACTCAGAACACCAAGCAGCACGAGCGACAGGCTGGCGGCGACGATGACCTTGCCGCCGGCATGGCGAAGGCTGCGAATATCGACCGAAAGGCCCAGCGCCGCCATCGACATGATGGTGAGGATGTTGGAGAGCGAGGCGACAGGGCCGATCAGAGCCTCGGGAATGAGGCCGAAGGACCGGGCCATGATCATCAGCACGAAGGCGATGATGAACCACGGAACCATCTGCTGCAATCTCAGGCGTTCCGTGCCGGACTGGCCATGGATGACGGAGAGGGCGGCGATCACAGGTCCCAGCATCAGCACACGGATGAGCTTGACGATAGTGCCAGTCTGCACGGCGATTGCGCCGAGCGGGGCTGTGGCGGCCAGAACCTGCGGCACGGCATAGACCGTCAGGCCGGCGAAAATGCCATATTGGGTGGCGTCGAGACCCAGAAGCTGCGGCAGAAACGGCATCAGCAGCACGGCGACGACGCCGAGAACTGCCGTGAAGGCAATCGAGGCGGCAACATCTTCCGGCTTGGCGCCGATGGCGGGCGCTGCGGCGGCAATCGCGGAATTGCCGCAGATGGAATTGCCGCAGGCAATCAGCGTCGCAAGCTTGGGCGGCAGACCGAGCATCCGCCCGGCGGCATAGCTGACGATCAGCGACAGGGCGACGATCAGCGCAATGCCGCCGATCAGCAAACCGCCGGCACCTTTGAGGATGGAAAGGCTCAAGGACGCGCCGAGAAGCGCCACCGCGATTTCGAGCAGCGTCTTGGCGCTGAATTTGATGCCGGCCGAAGCGACCGCGGGCAGCGACACCAGCGAACGCAGCAGCGTACCGATCAGAATGGCGAGCACGAGATCGCCGAGCCATGCATGGCCTGCAAGCCGCACCTGAAAGCGCTCCGCCAGAATGGCGGCGCAGCTGACCGCCGCGCAGAGAAGAATGCCCGGCAGAAGCGGGGTGAGCCAGCGACGCGAAAACTGAAAGGGATGGGTAAGGGTGCGATGTTGTGCCATGGCCAGACAATGCCGCAGCCGCCTGTTTTATTCTATCAAATAATATGGCATATATTATTCGATAAAATCGAATGAAAAACCATGACCTTCGAACAGCTCCGCATTTTCATCGCCGTCGCCGAACGCGAGCACCTCACAAGGGCCGCCGAAGCCATCGGCCTGACTGCCTCCGCCGTCAGCTCCGCCATCAAGAATCTCGAGGCCTTTTACAACGTCGAGCTTTTTCACCGGGTCGGTCGCAACATCGAACTGACCGAAAGCGGCCGGGTGTTTCTGGGTGAAGCGAAGGCGACATTGGCGCGTGTGCGCAATGCCGAATTGATTCTCTCCGAAATGGGCGGGCTGACGCGCGGCGAAATCACCGTCTGCGCCAGCCAGACGATTGCAAGCTACTGGCTGCCGCCGATTCTGATGCAGTTCAAGAAGCTCTATCCGGGCGTGACCGTGCGGCTGGATATCGGGAATACCAAGACGGTTACCCAGGCCGTGCTCGACGGTCTGGCCGAGGTCGGTTTCATCGAAGGCAGGATCGATGAGCCGGCTTTGATGGTGCAGCCCGTCGTGTCCGACAAGCTGCTGGTCGTCACCGGTTCGGCGCATCCTTTCGCGGATGGCCGTTATCTCACCGCGCTCGATATGCTCTACGGCACCTCATGGGTCCTGCGCGAACAGGGTTCCGGCACCCGCTCCGCCTTCGAGGCGGCGGTGCGGCAGATGGGGGTGGACCCCGGCGAGCTTTCCGTCATGCTCGAACTGCCGTCCAACGAGGCGGTGGTGATGGCGGCACGCTCCGGCGGCGCGGCCACGGCAGTCTCCGCCTCCGTCGCCTCGCTGTTTTTGCGGCAGGGATTGCTTGTCCGAGCCGGCATCGATCTGCCTGCCCGAAACTTCGCTTTGCTGCGTCACAAGGAACGCCATACCAGCCGGGCGGCCATGGAGCTGGAGCGCCTCAGCCGTGCGGCCTCGGAGGACTACAAGGCCGGGCTTGCGGGGTTGTAGCAGAGTGGCGAGTGGCACCGTTGGCATGGGAAGGCCGCCGCTTGTTTCTTCTCCCCGCGGGGGAGAAGTCCGCGGCAGCGGGATGAGGGGGCGACGGTAGAGATAGACCGAGAGCTTGCCCCCCCATCCGACCCTTCGGGCCACCTTCTCCCCGGCGGGGAGAAGAAAAGGGGAGCGCCGCAACCGGCGTTCCCCATTCGTCAGCATCAATTACTTGCCCTTGGACTTCAGCCAGGCCTTCATCATGGCGATCTCGCCTTCCTGCGCCTTGATGACCTCTTCGGCCAACTTGCGGATTTCCGGGTCCTTGCCGTATTCGAGCTGGACCTTGGCCATATCGATTGCGCCCTGATGGTGCGGGATCATGCCGCGCACGAAATCGACATCGGCATCGCCGCTATAATCGATGGCCATATCGCCATGCATCTTCTTGCTGGCTTCCATGAACGCCTTGGTGGACGCGCCGTCGCTCATAGTGCCTTTTGACATGTCATGTCCGGCATGGCCGCCCGCTTCCTGCGCGAAAAGCGGCATGGCGAAGACGGTTGCGAAAGCGGCGGCGAGCGTGATGGTCTTGATAGACATGGATTATCCTTCCTGTGTCTGACGGATTTTTCGAAGATGGGTCTGAAAAAATCTGGGGTCAGGCGCGGGGAGGCGGTAGCGGCGGCGCGAAAGCCTTGCCGTCAAAGACGATGCCGCGCTGCGGCTTCGGATAGGCGAATGCCATCCGGCCGCTATCGGCGAAGATCGTTCGCGGAACCACGATCAGGCAGGCGGCGCAGGAACCGGGATGTGCGGCATCGTCACCATGCGGGCAGCAACCGCTCGCTCCCGCTCCATGAGCCCCATTCTCCGCATGCGCCTGAGATCCTTGGTCCCGATCCGCGGCTCGATGCGAATGGACATCGTCATGTTTCATCGGCACCTGCGAGGAAGCTGCCATGCCTGTGGCCATCGGCATGCTCATCGCCATCTGCGCCGGCATTGCGCCGTATAGCAGGCAGGCAAGGAACATCAATGTGCGGACCACCTGGGACATGGCGTGAATTTACCGCTGGAATTATGGAATAAGCATGACGATCAGGTCAGTTCACGCGCGATGACGTGATGCACGATGCGATAATCCCTGCTTTCCTCGCCAAACGGGGCAAGCGGCCATTCCCATGCGGCGGCGGGGGCAGGAAGCTCGATGCCATGCAGCAGGTCTTCGTGCTGGTGCAGGTTGCCGTCTTTGCCGATGACGTCGAAGGAGGTGTCCGTTATCAGGCAGGCCTTGCAGGGCAGGCCAGCCAGCGCTTCCAGATGGGTGTGAATGAGCTTCGGCAGAAGATGGTCCGGGGCATTTGCGATCTTTTCCCGCTCCAGCCGGTGGCGTGCGCCGGTGCCGATCTGTGACAGGAGATTGGCCGATACCACGAGATCGAGATAGGGCACCCGCCGCAGGAAATCGAGCGGTTCCGCCGGCCGGCCGGCGAGAACATCGTCAAAACCGGAAAGATCGCGGTTGGCGATGCGGACATTCTTTTTGGCATTGAGGCGCAGCTTCGCCTGCACGCTGGCGAGATGCACCAGATCGACCAGCACGACGGTATCGAACATCGCCACCAGCGCATCATAGGGCACATCGCGCAACAGGCCCGAGCCCAGCACAACGGCCGTTCGCCGCTGCTTCAGCTTTCGGGCCGATTGCAGCACGAATTGCCGGCTGTTGTTTTCATGCTCCGCCCAGGCTTTGGCGCAGCGGTTGGCGCGCGCCCAGAGGTTGACAGAATAGCGGATATGCGGCCGGAATTCTTTCGGCGTGACCGCGCGCGTGGCGGCATATTGCAGGGCTTCGAGGATCATGAATGCCTAACGGTAGATTTAACGGCGATGGCCGATTTCGACCACCAGCACGACGAGCTTGTGATCCTGTATATCGCAGATGATACGGTAATCGCCCACCCGGTAGCGCCAGAAATTTCCGAGCTCGGAGCCTTGCAGGGCGGCGCCGGTCCTTCGAGGGTTACCATCTTTGGCAATGCGGTCCGCTAGAAAAGAAACGATGCGATTGGCATCGCCTTTCGTCAAATTGCCCAGCTGTTTGACAGCAGCGCGCTGAAACTCAATTTTCCAAGTCCAGATCACGCATCACTTCTTCCAGAGTATAGGTGCGTTCTTTATTGGCGATGCGCTGCCGCGTTGCCTCTTCCGCAAGATAGAGATCCTCCATATCTTCGATATGTTTCTCGATCGCCTCGCGGATGTAATAGGCGGATGTGCGGCCGGTGCCCTCGGACAGCGCCTTCAGCCGCTCATAGGTCTCATCAGGCAGGCGTATGGCCGTCTGTTTGCTCATGGGTCGCGTCCTTCCCGATCCGAATTGGGATACATGCATCCCATATAGCCCGCTTGGCTGCGTGAGCCAGTAAAACCGGAGCCTTTGCGGCTTGCCGCACCGGGCTTCATCCTCTAATACACCGGCTTGATTTCAGGAAAATATCGGATCGGCCCCATGAGCGAAAAAGCAAAAAAGCCTCAGAAACTGAAAGCCCGCCTGCCGCGCGGCTTCGTGGATCGCTCGGTTGCCGATATTCATGCCACCAATGAGATGATCGAGAAGATCCGCAGGGTCTACGAGCTTTACGGCTTCGATCCGGTGGAAACCCCGCTGTTCGAATATACCGATGCGCTCGGCAAATTCCTGCCCGATAGCGACCGCCCGAACGAAGGCGTGTTTTCGCTGCAGGACGATGACGACCAATGGATGAGCCTGCGCTACGATCTGACCGCGCCGCTCGCCCGCCATGTCGCGGAAAATTTCAACGAAATCCAGCTGCCCTACCGCACCTATCGCGCCGGTTACGTGTTCCGCAATGAGAAGCCCGGCCCCGGCCGCTTCCGGCAGTTCATGCAGTTCGATGCCGATACGGTGGGCGCCGCCGGCGTGCAGGCAGATGCCGAAATGTGCATGATGATGGCCGATACGCTGGAAGCGCTCGGAATTCAGCGCGGCGACTATGTCATTCGCGTCAACAACCGCAAGGTGCTCGATGGCGTCATGGAAGCCATCGGCCTCGGCGGGGAGGACAATGCCGGCCGTCGTATTGAAGTAATGCGAGCGCTGGATAAGTTAGACAAATTTGGCTTGGATGGAGTTCTGCAGCTGCTTGGTGACGGACGCCGTGACGAAAGTGGCGACTTCACTAAGGGCGTAAAACTTGAGCAGAAACAGAAAAATCTCCTAGCCTACTTTGTGCAACTCCGTCATCTCCATATGACGAAAATCCACAGACGACGGCATTGAACCCCGTTTTTGATTTTGTGGCTCCGGACGCTCCACCTACTTCCGCTCCTATCTCCAAAGATATGATTACGGCTATGGAAGAGAGCATGTATGGCCAAAACGCAGTTTTCATGGATGGCGTCTCGGATTTTAAAACTATGGCCTCATTATTTGAGGCAGCCGGATATGATGATGGCAGAATTATTATTGACCCGTCGATTATTCGCGGCCTCGAATATTATACCGGCCCGGTCTATGAAGCCGAGCTGACATTCGACGTCACCAATGAAAAGGGCGAAAAGGTCGTGTTCGGCTCTGTCGGCGGCGGCGGCCGTTATGATGGCCTCGTTTCGCGCTTCATGGGCCAGCCGGTTCCGGCCACGGGCTTCTCGATCGGCGTTTCGCGCCTGATGACGGCGCTGAAGAACCTTGGCAAGCTCGGTCAGGTCAAGCCGCTTGCCCCCGTTCTCATCACCGTCATGGATGGCGATGTGGAGAGCATGGGTCGTTACCAGCGCTTCACGCAGGCGCTGCGCGCCGAGGGCATCCGCGCCGAAATGTATCAGGGCAACTGGAAGAAATTCGGAAACCAGCTGAAATATGCCGACCGCCTCGGTTCCCCCATCGCCATCATTCAGGGTGGTGATGAGCGCGCCGAAGGTGTGGTGCAGATCAAGGATCTGATTGAAGGCAAGCGCCTCTCCGGCGAGATCGAGGACAATGCCAGCTGGCGCGAGGCGCGCGTGGCGCAGGTCAGCGTGCCGGAGGCCGATCTGGTGGCGAAGGTCCGCGAGATTCTGGAGCATCAGGCAGAGGACGTTCGCCGCGCCGCCGAAGGGCGCTGAAGCCATGGCGATCCTTGCGCTCGACCATGTTCAACTGGCGATGCCGGCGGGCCGTGAGGATGAGGCGCGCGCTTTTTATGGCGGCCTGCTCGGTTTTGCGGAGCAGGCAAAGCCCGCCAATCTGGCCGCGCGTGGTGGGTGCTGGTTCAGCCGGGGTTCGATAAAACTGCATCTCGGCGTCGAGCAGGATTTCCGCCCGGCGAAGAAAGCCCATCCGGCCTTTCTGGTCGATGATATGGTAGCCTTGCGAAAAACACTTGAAACAGCAGGCTACCATGTGGTTGAGGATGAGCCGCTTGAAGGGTATCACCGGTTTTATGTCCATGATCCCTTCGGAAACCGCATCGAAATGATGCAGCCGCTCGAACCGTGACGAAAAGTACCGTTCCATGCCCCTGATCGACATGCCGGAATTTTCCGGAGAGCTACTGGAAGAATTCGCCGCGCGCCGCACGAGCCGCGTGAACACGCCGGTCATCCAGCCCGCCGAACCGTTTCTGGATATGGCAGGCGAGGATTTGCGCCGCCGCATCTTCATGACGGAGAGCGAAACGGGTGAGAGCCTGTGTCTGCGCCCCGAATTCACCATCCCGGTCTGCCTGCGCCACATCGAGACGGCAACCGGCACGCCGAAGCGTTATTCCTATCTCGGCGAAGTCTTCCGCCAGCGCCGCGAAGGTGCCAACGAGTTTTATCAGGCCGGTATCGAGGATCTTGGCGATACCGATATCGCCGCCGCCGATGCCCGTGCCGTCATTGACGCCACCGGCATTCTGCAGCGCCTGCTGCCGGGCCGGGCGCTTGCCGTCACGCTGGGCGACCAGCAGGTGTTCGAGGCGGTGGTTGCAGCGCTTGGCCTGCCGCTCGGCTGGCAGAAGCGGCTGGTGCAGGCCTTCGGCGACATGGCGCAGCTCGACGCGCTGCTGGAAAGCCTCGTGCATCCCAAGCCGATGACCGGCCTCGATGCCCGGGTCGCCGGCCTGCTGGCGACAGGCGACGAGGCGGTGCTGGTCGATTATCTCGATACGGTGATGCAGGAAACCGGCTATTCCACCAATGCCAGCCGCGCGCCGCAGGAAATCGCCCGCCGCCTGCGGGAAAAACTGGCGCTTGCCGCCACGCGCCTGCCGGATGAAAGCTTCGCGCTGCTCAAACAGTTCCTTGCGCTGAAGGCGCCGTTGCCGCAGGCCTCGCAGGTTCTGGCCGATTTTGCCGCAAAGGCGAAGCTGAAACTGGATGGCGCGCTGTCCGCTTTCGATAAACGTGTCGCAGCGCTTGCCAATGCCGGTGTCGATCTCGAAACCGTCACCTATGGCGCGGCCTTCGGTCGTCCGCTCGATTATTATACCGGCCTCGTTTTCGAGGTGGTGGAAGCGGGCGGAGACAGTGTGCTGGCCGGTGGCGGCCGTTTCGACCGGCTGCTGACCCTGCTCGGCGCACAGGAAAAAATCCCGGCCGTGGGCTTCTCGCTCTGGCTGGATCGCATCGAAGCGGTGCGCGGGAGCGACAAGCCATGATTACCATCGCATTGCCCTCCAAGGGCCGGATGAAGGAAGACGCCTCCGCCGTTCTGGAACGCGCCGGGCTGAAAGTCGCGGCCGTCGGCAATGACCGCTCCTATCGCGGCCGCATCGAAGGGCGCGACGATATCGAGATCGCTTATCTCTCGGCCTCCGAGATCGCCCGCGAGATCGGCGCTGGCACCGTGGATTTCGGCGTAACGGGTGAGGACCTCGTGCGCGAGGGACTGACCAATGCCGATGCGCAGGTGGAGTTCTGCGCCCGCCTCGGTTTCGGCCATGCGGATGTCGTGGTCGCCGTGCCGGAAATCTGGCTGGATGTGGACAGCATGGCCGATCTTGGCGATGTCGCTTCGGAATTCCGCGCCCGTCATGGCCGCAGGCTCGCCATCGCCACCAAATATTGGCGGCTGACGCAGCAGTTCTTTTCGCGCCAGCACGGCATTCAGCTTTATCGCATCGTTGAAAGCCTTGGCGCGACCGAGGGTGCACCGGCGGCGGGGCAGGCGGATATCATCGTCGATATCACCTCGACCGGCTCGACGCTGAAGGCCAACCACCTGAAAATCCTCTCAGACGGTATCATTGTTCGCTCGGAAGCCTGCTTTGTGCGTGCCCGCAAGCCTGAACATGAGGGCGATGCGGCGGTTCAGGAGATCGCCTCGCGCATAAGGGCGGCGGTCTGACGATAGAAAACAAAAAAGCCGCCGGAGCGATCCGGCGGCTTTTTTGTTGGTCGATTTATTTGGCTTATGCGTGGGCAACAGCCACGCCGCGCTTAGCGTCGACGGAATAGGCGCCGGGGCCGAAGGCGGCAAGCAGGATGTAAGCGCCGGCAAGGGTGATGTTCTTCACCATCATGATGCCGTTCAGCGTGTTGATCCAGCCAAGAGCCGGCTCAGGCCAGCCGGGAACGGCAACGGTGCCGCTGTGGAACACCAGACCGGTGAAGACGCAGAAGACGGCAAGCGCCCAGGCAGCGATTTTGGTCTGGAAACCAGCGAGAATGGCAAGACCGGCAACGAGTTCGAACAGGCCTGCAATATAGGCAAGCGCGGTTGCGGCGGGCAGGCCGGCACCCGTGATCATGCCGGCCGTGCCGGCCGGATCGACGAGCTTGCTGAAGCCCGACGTGATGAAGATGAAGGAAAGCAGAATACGGGCGATGAGAACGAGAACGTTCTGGCTGCTGGACATGGATATCTCCGGTAAATAGTCGGCGTGTCGCCGGTTGAACTGCAATGTCTGGAGATATCAATGACCGAAAATCATCCGCCCATAAAGATGAACAATAGAAGACAAATCGTCTTCATTTTGTGAACGGTACTGAGCGTCTCTCCCGCTATGTTCAGGCGGCGAAGCGAATATCCTCAAAGCGCGGAAACAGGAAAAGCCCTGATATGCGCCCTTGCTGCCCGTCTTCGAAGCCGGAAGATTCACCCATGCAGATGACCGGCTGCCGCATCGCCGGCAAGATGGAGAGGCCGGTTGAAAAACAGAAACGTGAGGGGGCGGTGGAAACCTGCTCGAAAAGTTCCAGAACGCGGGCGTGGTCAGCGCGGTCGTAACAGCGGACAAGGCTGAGCAACCCGCACTCGCCCGGCGGCAGGCCGTGCATGAACGATGCGTGTTCGCCGAGCCGGATGACGCCACTGGAAAGATCGCTACTCCACTCCTCCGACATGAAGAAATGCGACAGGGTCCGGGGATCGGGCGCGGTTGTTACCGCCGCAGGCAGAGCATCGTTGCGTCTTGATATTTCAAACAAATCGCGCCCCCGCATGAACACGTGCCAGCGCCGCCACTTCAAGCGCCACTGCCAGGTTGAACCTTTACCGCCACCCGCAGTCGAACGTGTTTGCCACCCATCGAAACCCCTTCGACGCTGGCCGCCCCGTCGCGGAACCCTTACGGGGGGTGACTTATAGTTTATTTTCCCCTACCTACAACAACCAGCCAGTGAGAAAATCAAAAATATTATGTATTTCTTCTTCAAAATCGCGAGATATGCGAAAAAGCACAACTAAATAGCGCACTTATAAGCCGGTCCGAGTGGAAATCGGCCCCGTATGGGGTGGTGATTCGCTCTTGAATGTGTCCCATTATTGCATAGGGCTGCAAAAAATAGCCGGATAAAATCATGCCTGTTCCAAAACGGGACAATACACGAACCTTTCCGCTTTCGGCCTTCAGAATTGTGCAACCTGTTGATTTCATGAGGCATCTCTCGCGAGAGCGCCGGCGTCATCCTCGGGCCTGTCCCATTGCTGTCCGATTTAAATTCCGGACGGCCGGCAGCCTTTTTAAAGACAGTAATGGAGGGTCAACATTCCCTCGACGTCATCCTCGGCCCTGTGCCGAGGATCTAATCACGTCGAATAAAATCAATCGGTTGCAGATCCTCGGGACAGGCCCGAGGATGACGCCGATAAGATGTGCCGCCTTCCGTCAATCACGCATGGGCGGCAAAGAAAAAGGGCGGTCCGAAGACCGCCCTTTCTTAATTCCGGTGACAGGACTGATTAGAAGTCCATGCCGCCCATGCCGCCGCCCGGCATTGCCGGCATCGGAGCGTCCTTCTTCGGAAGCTCGGCGATCATGGCTTCGGTGGTGATCAGCAGCGAAGCAACCGAAGCTGCGTTCTGCAGAGCCGTACGAACAACCTTGACCGGGTCGACGATGCCGAGCTGGATCAGGTCGCCATATTCGCCGGTCTGGGCGTTGTAGCCGTAGTTGTCTTCGTTCTTCTCGAGGATCTTGCCGACAACGATGGAAGCTTCGTCACCTGCGTTGTCTGCAATCTGGCGAACCAGAGCCTGCAGGGCGCGGCGGATGATGTTGATACCGGCTTCCTGGTCGTCGTTTTCACCCTTTGCGGTGATCTTCGTGGACGAACGCAGCAGGGCAACGCCGCCGCCCGGTACGATGCCTTCCTGAACGGCAGCGCGCGTCGCGTTGAGAGCGTCGTCGATGCGGTCCTTCTTTTCCTTCACTTCGACTTCCGTCGAACCGCCGACGCGGATAACGGCAACGCCGCCAGCGAGCTTGGCAAGACGTTCCTGCAGCTTTTCGCGGTCGTAGTCGGAGGTGGTTTCTTCGATCTGGGCCTTGATCTGGGCAACACGGCCTTCGATGTCGGACTTCTGGCCGGCGCCGTCAACGATCGTGGTGTTTTCCTTGGAGATCGAAACCTTCTTCGACTTGCCGAGCATGTCGAGGGTAACGTTTTCGAGCTTGATGCCGAGGTCTTCGGAAATGACGGTACCACCGGTCAGGATGGCGATGTCTTCCAGCATGGCCTTGCGGCGGTCGCCGAAGCCAGGAGCCTTGACGGCAGCGATCTTGAGGCCGCCACGCAGCTTGTTGACGACGAGCGTTGCAAGAGCTTCGCCTTCGACGTCTTCAGCGATGATGACGAGCGGCTTGCCGGTCTGAACGACGGCTTCGAGAACCGGCAGCATGGCCTGGAGGTTCGAAAGCTTCTTTTCGTGCAGGAGGATGTATGCGTCTTCGAGGTCCGCAACCATCTTTTCCGGGTTGGTCACGAAGTAGGGCGACAGGTAGCCGCGGTCGAACTGCATGCCTTCGACGACTTCGAGTTCGGTTTCAGCGGTCTTGGCTTCTTCAACGGTGATGACGCCTTCGTTGCCGACCTTCTGCATTGCTTCAGCGATGTCGAGACCGATCTGACGCTCGCCGTTTGCGGAGATCGTGCCGACCTGTGCAACTTCTTCCGAAGTGTTGATCTTCTTGGCCTTGGCCTGAAGGTCCTTGACGACTTCTGCAACAGCAAGATCGATGCCGCGCTTGAGGTCCATCGGGTTCATGCCGGCAGCAACTGCCTTTGCACCTTCGCGAACGATGGCCTGGGCCAGAACCGTTGCGGTGGTGGTGCCGTCACCGGCGATGTCGTTGGTCTTGGAGGCAACTTCGCGAACGAGCTGTGCGCCCATGTTCTCGAACTTGTCTTCCAGTTCGATTTCCTTGGCGACCGAAACGCCGTCCTTGGTGATGCGCGGAGCGCCGAAGGACTTGTCGATAACGACGTTACGACCCTTCGGGCCGAGGGTTACCTTCACTGCATCAGCGAGAATGTCGACGCCCTTGAGCATCTTTTCGCGCGCTGAGCGGCCGAATTTGACTTCTTTGGCTGCCATTTTCAAAACTCCTGGTTTCGAACGGCCGGAATGGATCCGGCTTGAAATTTAAGGAAACGATGGGTTCGGCGAAATCAGCCGATGATACCCATGATGTCGGCTTCCTTCATGATCAGAAGGTCTTCGCCGTCGAGCTTGACTTCGGTGCCCGACCACTTGCCGAACAGGACGCGATCGCCAACCTTGACGTCGAGAGCGACGACCTTGCCGGCCTCATCGCGAGCGCCGGAACCGACGGCGACGATTTCGCCTTCCTGCGGCTTTTCCTTGGCGGTATCGGGAATGATGATGCCGCCCTTGGTCTTTGCTTCGGATTCAACGCGACGAACCACGACGCGATCGTGAAGCGGGCGGAAATTGGTGCTTGTCATTGCCTAATCCCTCGATCAAATGACTGCGCGAGCTTTTGGCGCTCGCCTGATGGGTGTTAGCACTCTCCTTTATCGAGTGCCAGCGGA
Organism: Agrobacterium sp. LY4; assembly: GCF_001526585.1. Classification (NCBI taxonomy): domain Bacteria; kingdom Pseudomonadati; phylum Pseudomonadota; class Alphaproteobacteria; order Hyphomicrobiales; family Rhizobiaceae; genus Agrobacterium; species Agrobacterium sp. LY4. The sequence goes on from NZ_ASYA01000001.1 coordinate 662,175, forward strand.
ACCGAGATAAGGAGGGCGTCTGCCGGAGTCAAGAACGCCCTGTCTGAAAAATTTCATGGCTTATGGTTATCAGCGTTCCATGACAGAAATTTCCCATGTGCGGATGCGCGCCATGACGACATTCTTTTCGCGCGATGCGCGTCGCATCCATCTACGGGACATTTGTGTTCATGCTGCGTCAGGCGGGGCCGAAGACCGGTCACTCACCGCTTTTTTCCTTGCCATCGGCGTCCCGCTTTGCGATGTGACGCACACCCTCTTCTCGCATCCGGAAAGCATCTCATGGCCCACCGCATTCTCACTCTCGGCGAAATCACTGATGGGTTCGACGTTATTCTTTCGGATGTCTGGGGCGTGCTGCACAATGGGGTGAGCGCCTTTCCGGATGCGGCGGTTGCGCTGCGGGAAGCGCGCAAGGCTGGCAAGACGGTGGTGCTCATCACCAATTCGCCGCGTCCCGCCCCCGGCGTCATCGCCCAGTTGCGCGTTCTCGGCGTGCCTGATGAGGCCTATGACCGTATCATCACCTCGGGCGACGTTACCCGTGGTCTGATCGCGGAAGGCCCAAAAAAGGTCTTCCTGCTCGGCCCGGAGCGGGACATGCCGCTGCTGGAAGGTCTCGATGTCGAATGTGTCGGCGAGGCGGAAACGGAATCCGTGGTCTGCACCGGCTTCTTCGACGACGAGACGGAGACGCCCGAAGACTATACCGAAATGCTCAAGGGCTTCATTGCCCGCAAGGTGCCGATGATCTGCGCCAACCCCGATCTGGTGGTGGAACGCGGCGAGCGCATCATTCCCTGCGCCGGCGCCATGGCCGCCTATTACGAACAGCTCGGCGGCGAAGTCCGCATTGCCGGCAAGCCGCATGCGCCGATCTATGAAGCCTGCTTAGCTGCGGCCAAGGAAGTGCGCGGCGCCTTCGCCAAGGATCGCGTGCTCGCCATCGGTGACGGCATGCCGACGGATGTGAAGGGCGCGATTGCGAGCGGTCTCAACCTTCTCTATATCAGCGGCGGCATTCACGCTGCCGAATATACGCTGAACGGCCAGACGGACGAGGCGCTTCTGAACGCCTATCTCAAGGGGCAGGGTGCAGCTCCCGGCTGGTGGATGCCCCGTCTCGCCTGAGGATATCTCGCCTGAGGAATAGCTGGCGCAGGAATGGATCGATTGCCATGACCGTCTTTCACCGCAATGAAAAAAAGGAGCCGCTGCCGGAAGCTCTTCGTGGCGGCGTCATCGCCATCGGCAATTTCGACGGCGTGCATCGTGGCCACCGGGCTGTGCTGGATCGTGCTCTGGAACTGGCGGAAGCCCGTGGCGTTCCCGCGCTGGTGCTGACCTTCGAGCCGCATCCCCGTTCCGTCTTCCGTCCCGACACGCCGGTCTTTCGCCTCACGCCCGCGCCGCTCAAGGCGCGCATCCTTGAGGCCATCGGTTTCCGCTCCGTCATCGAATATCCCTTCGACCGGGAATTTTCGCAGCGCTCGGCGGAGGAATTCGTTCAATCCATCCTGGTCGACTGGCTTCATGCCAGCGCCGTCGTCACCGGCTTCGATTTCCATTTCGGCAAGGGCCGGGAAGGCGGCCCGGCATTCCTGATGGAGGCCGGCAAACGCCATGGTTTTGACGTGACGCTGGTGGATGCCTTCCGCGACGAGGGTGCGGATGTCGTCTCCTCCAGCCGTATCCGCTCGCTTCTGTGCGACGGTGATGTGGCAGGCGCCGCAGGCCTGCTCGGATACCGCTTCACGGTGGAAAGCGAGGTCATTGGCGGCCAGAAGCTGGGGCGCACGCTGGGTTATCCCACCGCCAACATGGCGCTCGCCCCGGAAACGGAACTGAAGGCCGGCATCTATGCCGTGCGGTTCCGTCGCCCCGATGGTTCTATCCACGATGGCGTGGCAAGCTTCGGTTATCGTCCGACCGTCACAGAAAACGGCGCGGCGCTGCTCGAAACATTCGTCTTCGATTTCTCCGGCGATCTCTACGGCGAGGTCTGTTCGGTCTCCTTCTTCGGGCACCTGCGCGATGAACTGAAATTCGATGGCCTCGATCCGCTCGTCGCCCAGATCAGGCGCGATGAAGAAGAGGCGAGAGCGATGTTATCGGGCGTGCGCCCGCTCAGCGCGTTGGATGCGAAGATTGCGTTTTGATCTGATGAGACCTGTCAGCCCATATTCCGGGCTATATTGCCGTCGCTTTTCTCTTCCTTTTTGCCGGAAAACCGCATAAACAACCGGCCATGTCCCAATACCGGTTGAAGTTTACAGTTCAGATTGGCCGAATTATTGGCCCGGCCTTCCGCCCGCTCTGACGAGCCGGAAGGTCCGGGATTTTGGCGCTTGTCATGGCATTTGTCATGGCGCTTTCCGTATTTGCCCCTCTTTGAAATTGAGACGGCGCGACCGACACGGCGCGCAACAACGGTACGATTATGAGCGACACCGCAGAAAAACTGGACTACTCCTCCACCCTCTATCTGCCGCAGACGGATTTTCCGATGCGCGCTGGCCTGCCGCAGAAGGAACCGGAAACGGTGAAGCGCTGGCAGGAGATGGGCCTCTACAAGCGCCTGCGCGCCTCCGCCGCCGGCCGCGAAAAATTCGTGCTGCATGACGGCCCGCCCTATGCCAACGGCAACATCCATATCGGCCATGCACTGAACAAGATCCTGAAGGACGTCATCACCCGCTCTTTCCAGATGCGCGGCTACGACGCCAATTACGTTCCGGGCTGGGATTGCCACGGCCTTCCGATCGAATGGAAGATCGAGGAAGCCTATCGCGCCAGGGGCAAGAACAAGGACGAAGTTCCGGTCAACGAATTCCGCAAGGAATGCCGTGACTTCGCGGCCGGCTGGATCAAGGTCCAGTCGGAAGAGTTCAAGCGTCTCGGCATCGAGGGCGACTTCGAAAATCCCTACACGACGATGAACTTCCACGCCGAAGCCCGCATCGCCGGCGAACTCCTGAAGATCGCCCGCACCGGCCAGCTCTATCGCGGCTCGAAGCCCATCATGTGGTCGGTGGTCGAACGCACGGCGCTGGCGGAAGCCGAAGTCGAATATGCCGATGTCGAGAGCGACATGATCTGGGTGAAGTTCCCGGTTGTCAGTGTTGCAAGACCCAAACAGGCTGAGGTTCATGGAATATCCGCAGAAGAAATGGCGGGGCGTCTAGCTGCCACTCTCACTTGGCCAAATGAAAAAGTTTCTATCGTCATCTGGACGACCACGCCGTGGACCATCCCCGGCAACCGCGCCATCGCGTTTTCGTCGCGGGTCGAATATGGCCTCTACGAAGTCGAAAGCGCGCAGAACGATTTCGGTCCGCAGCCGGGCGAAAAGCTGATCTTCGCCAAGAAGCTCGCCGATGAGGCCGCAGCCAAGGCAAAGCTGACCTTCAAACTCGTTCGCGACGTGAAAACCGAAGAACTGGCCGCCATCATCTGCGCCCATCCTTTGGCGTCGCTTGGCTATGATTTCCCGGTTCCACTTCTCGAAGGCGATCACGTCACCGACGATGCCGGTACGGGCTTCGTGCACACCGCGCCGAGCCACGGCCGCGAGGACTTTGACGTCTGGACCGCGCATCAGCGTGAGCTGGAAGCGCGTGGCGTTTCGTCGGCCATCCCGTTCCCGGTCGGCGATGACGGTTTCTACACCGAAGACGCCCCCGGTTTCGGCCCGTCCGCCGAAGGCGGCGCTGCCCGCGTCATGGACGATAACGGCAAGAAGGGCGATGCCAATGACCGCGTCCTCAAGGCGCTGATCGCGGAAAACAACCTGTTTGCCCGCGGCCGCCTGAAGCACAGCTATCCGCATAGCTGGCGCTCCAAGAAGCCGGTCATCTTCCGCAACACGCCGCAATGGTTCGTCTATATGGACAAGGAACTGGGCGATGGCACGACGCTGCGTTCGCGCTCGCTGAGCGCTATCGACGACACCCGCTTCGTTCCGGCTTCTGGCCAGAACCGCCTGCGCGCCATGATCGAAGGCCGGCCCGACTGGGTCCTGTCGCGCCAGCGCAGCTGGGGCGTGCCGATCGCCGTCTTCGCCGATGAGAAGGGTGAAGTTCTGATCGATGAGGCCGTCAACGCCCGCATCCTCGAGGCCTTCGAGGCCGAAGGTGCGGATGCCTGGTTCGCCGAAGGCGCCAAGGAACGTTTCCTCGGCAATGACCACGACCATGCCCGTTGGCAGCAGGTCATGGACATTCTCGACGTCTGGTTCGACAGCGGCTGCACCCACACCTTCACGCTGGAAGACCGCCCGGACATGAAGTGGCCGGCGGATGTCTATCTGGAAGGTTCCGACCAGCATCGCGGCTGGTTCCACTCGTCGCTGCTCGAAAGCTGCGCGACGCGCGGTCGTGCGCCCTATAACGCCGTTGTCACCCATGGTTTCACCATGGATGAGAAGGGCGAGAAGATGTCCAAGTCCAAGGGCAACGTGGTTTCTCCCCAGGAAGTCATGAAGGACGCCGGCGCGGATATCCTGCGCCTGTGGGTCATGACCACGGATTATTGGGAAGACCAGCGCCTCGGCAAGGCCATCATCCAGACCAATGTCGATGCCTATCGCAAGCTGCGCAACACCATCCGCTGGATGCTCGGCACGCTCGCCCATTACAAGGGTGAGGAGATCGCCTATGACGATCTGCCGGAGCTGGAAAAACTGGTGCTGCACCGCCTGTCCGATCTGGATAAGGTCGTGCGCGAAGGTTATGACGGCTTCGAGTTCAAGAAGATCGCCCGCGCGCTGGTGGATTTCGCCAATGTCGAGCTTTCGGCCTTCTATTTCGATATCCGCAAGGACACGCTTTATTGCGACGCGCCGTCGTCGCTGAAGCGCCGGGCGGCCCTGTCGGTCATCGCCAAACTGTTCGATTGCCTTGTCTCGTGGCTCGCGCCCATGCTGCCCTTCACCACCGAAGAGGCGTGGCTTTCGCGCTACCCGGATGCGGAATCGGTGCATCTCGTCCAGTTCCCGGAAATCCCGGCCGAGTGGAAGAACGATGCGCTGGAAGCGAAGTGGGAAAAAATCCGCAAGGTCCGCACGGTCGTCACCGGCGCGCTGGAAGTGGAACGCCGTGAAAAGCGTATCGGCTCCTCGCTGGAAGCTGCCCCTGTCGTGCACATCGCCGACGCCGATCTTCTGGCGGCGCTGAAGGGGCAGGATTTCGCCGAAATCTGCATCACCTCGGCCATCTCGGTAGTTGGGGATGAAGGCCCGGCCGATGGCTTCCGCCTGCCGGAAGTGGCAAAGGTCGTGGTCGAGCAGAAGCTGGCGGAAGGCGCAAAATGCGCCCGTTCCTGGCGCATCACCACCGATGTCGGTTCCGATCCGGCCTATCCGGAGGTTTCCGCCCGCGATGCGGCCGCGCTGCGAGAGCTCGCAGCCCTCGGATGATCCGAAGCTGCGCATCGTTCCTGTCGAAACCCGATTCCGGGTTTCGGGCCGATGTGCGATGAAAATGACCGGATGAATTGCGCTTTGCCTCTTCATCCGGTACACCTGCCTGAAAATGGCCGGATTTGCACGGCAATGCGGGCTGCCGCCTGCCGAAAGACGATGTCTGGCGAAGTGGGACGGACGGCTGGAAGGGTTTCAATGAAGACGATGCAGGGTAATGCGCAGGGTTTGGGCATGTTTCGCACGGTTGTTGGCGTCACGACGATAGGCGTGCTGCTGGGCGCCTGCACGAGCCCGACCTACGGTACGGGCAAGACGGCGGCGGAACAGCTTGTCGACGATCTCGGCAACGCGACCTCGATCACCGGCAACGATCAGGAAAAGCGCAACCTGAAATACAGCCCGCGCCCCGGCCTCGTCGTTCCCGCCCAGGCCCGTGCCGAACAGCTGGCAGAGCCGCAGCAGAACATGGCAAGCCGCGAAAACAATCCGCAATGGGTCGAATCGCCGGAAGAAACCCGCGAACGCCTGCGCGAAGAGGCGGATGCCAACAAGAACAACCCGCATTATCGTTCGCCGCTGCTCGCCGGCAACGGCACCGCCGGCCAGATGACCGAAACCCAGAAATGGGAAGCCTTCCGCAAGGCCAAGGCCGATGCCCAGGGCGGCTCCGTCGTCAACGCCCAGCGCAAGTTCCTCACCGATCCGCCGGCTGAATATCGCAGCGTCCCGCAGGATCAGCTGACCGATCTCGGCGAACCGGAGCAGAAGAAGGAAAAGCGCCGCAAGAAAGAAGCGGCCGTGGCAAACACCGGCAAGAGCTGGTGGAACCCCTTCCAGTAATAACGAATGGCTGACGGCCTGCGGGAAAGCTTGCGTCTCCCGCCGGTCGCTCAATCGTCGAGACGTTTCTCGCGAAAAAATTGCCGCAGGATTTCCGCACTTTCGCTTTCCGCCAGTCCCGAATAGACATCCGGCGCATGGTGGCATGTCGGCTGGCTGAAGAAACGCACGCCACTCTCCACTGCGCCGCCCTTCGGGTCTCGCGCGCCATAATAGAGCCGGCGGATACGGGCGAATGAAATCGCCGCAGCGCACATGGTGCAGGGCTCCAGTGTCACATAGAGATCGGCGCCGGGCAGGCGTTCCTGCTCCAGCGCTTCGCAGGCCATGCGGATCACGGCGATTTCGGCGTGAGCCGTCACATCGTTCAATTCACGGGTGCGGTTGCCGGAACGGGCGATGACGCGGCCGTCCATAACCAGTACAGCGCCGATCGGAACCTCCTGCCGCTCAGCCGCGGCACGGGCTTCCGAAAGCGCCAGTTCCATGAAATGCGTCCTTTCGGCCATTGCGTTTCAATTTCCTCTTAACCCTTGTGCTTGGACCTGATAGGACAGCCCAAACAACAGGCAAACAGCAAATGACTTTTAAAGACAAGCCGAAGCGTGACGGCGGCAAGACATTTAGCCGCGACAGGAAGCCGAAAGGCCCCGGCAAGCCCGCCGCAGAGCGCGAAAAGAAACCGACCGAGGCAAAGGTCGCCCCGGTGCCGGAAACCGTTGGCGCTTCCAAGCCCGAGCGCATTTCCAAGATCATGGCGCGCGCCGGTGTGGCCTCGCGCCGCGATGTCGAGCGCATGATCATGGAAGGCCGCGTGTCGCTGAACGGCGTCAAGCTGGATACGCCGGTGGTCAACGCCACGCTGTCCGACAAGATCGAAGTGGACGGCATGCCGATTCGCGGTGCCGAGCGCACGCGACTGTGGCTCTACCACAAGCCCGCCGGTCTGGTGACGACCAATTCCGACCCGGAAGGCCGTCCGACCGTTTTCGACAATCTGCCGGGTGAACTGCCGCGCGTTCTGTCCATCGGCCGTCTCGATATCAATACCGAAGGCCTGCTGCTGCTCACCAACGATGGCGGTCTTTCCCGCGTGCTGGAACTGCCGACCACCGGCTGGCTGCGCCGTTACCGCGTGCGCGCCCATGGCGAGGTCGATCAGGCCGCGCTCGACAAGCTGAAGGAAGGCATTGCCGTCGACGGCGTGCTCTACGGTGCAATCGATGCCACGCTCGACCGCACCCAGGGCCACAATGTCTGGATCAGCATGGGTCTGCGTGAAGGCAAGAACCGCGAGATCAAGAACGTGCTCGGCGCGCTCGGTCTCGAGGTCAACCGCCTGATCCGCGTTTCCTACGGTCCGTTCCAGCTCGGCGATCTCGCTGAAGGCAAGGTGCTGGAAGTGCGCGGCCGCATGCTGCGCGACCAGCTCGGCCCGCGTCTGATCGAACAGGCCGGCGCCAATTTCGACGCGCCGATCTACAATGCGCCCGTTGAGGATGAAGAAGACGACACGCCGAAGCGGCCCGTAAAATCCGAATGGGCGAAGAGCGATGCGCCGGAAGGCAAGCCGCGCTTCGAAAAGAGCGGCAAGCCGGAAGACCGCCGCGAAAAGGCGCTCGGCCGTCTCGACACCAAGCGCGGCGACAAGCCGGCCGGCAAGTTCGGCTCCAAGCCCGCCGGGAAATTTGGCGCCAAGGGCCGCAGCGAGGATGAAGGCGACGACCGCCGCCCACGCCAGGCCGCCGGCACCAGCCGCACGGCCAATGTCTGGATGGCGCCCGGTGCAAGGCCCACCCGTGACGGCAAGGAACGCAAGTCCTCCGCCCGCGCGGAAGCCGAAAACCTCTTCAAAAAGCCTTCCGCCCAGGACGAAGCGCGGCGCAACGTCGTCCGGCATGCGGATGCCGAGGGCGAGTGGATCCGTTCGGATTCCCCCCGCGAAGAAGAAGGTGGTCGCGGACGCGGCGACCGCCCGCGTGGCGAAAAGAGCTTCGGTGATCGTGGTGGACGCGGTGGAAAGCCGTTCGGCGACCGGCCATTCCGCGACAAGCCGCGTGAAGAAGGTGATCGCCCGCGTGGCGACCGTCCGCGCGGTGAAAAGAGCTTCGGTGACCGCCCGGCACGCGGCGGCAAACCTTTCGGCGACCGGCCGTTCCGTGACAAGCCGCGCGAAGAGGGTGACCGCCCACGTGGCGAAAAACCTTTCGGTGATCGTCCGTTCCGCGACAGGCCCCGTGAAGACGGTGACCGCCCACGCGGCGAGCGCCCGGCGGGAGACAAGCCCCGTGGCGGCAAGCCGGCCGGTAAACCCGGATTCGGCAAGCCATCTTTCGGAAAATCGGGCGAGCGTGGTGAACGTTCGGGTTTCTCGGGCAAGAGCAAAGGCCCCGGTGGTCCCGGCGGCGGCAAGCCGGGCGGCAAAGGCCCGGGTGGCAAACCTTCTGGAGGCAGGGGAATGACACGTAATGCGGATCGTAGGCGGTGAGTTCCGCGGCCGGAGTCTGGCCGCGCCGAAATCGAATTCCATTCGTCCGACCATCGACAGGACGCGGGAAAGCCTCTTCAATATTCTGAGCCATGCCTATCCGGAAAGTCTGGATGGCACGCGCGTTCTGGACGTTTTCGCCGGAACCGGTGCGGTCGGTCTGGAGGCGCTTTCGCGCGGCTGTCGCGTGGCGCTCTTCGTCGAAAACGGCGTGGAGGGCAGGGGGCTGCTCTGGGAAAATATCGATGCGCTGGGTCTGCATGGCCGCGCCCGTATCCTGCGGCGTGACGCCACCAAGCTCGGCGGCGTCAACAATATCGAGCCCTTCGATCTTCTCTTCGCCGATCCGCCCTATGGCTATGGCCATGGCGAGAAGGCTTTCGCGGCCGCCCATGGCGGCGGCTGGCTGAACCCCGGCGCGCTTGCCATTCTCGAAGAGCGCGGCGATGTGACGGTCAAGGTCGATCCGGTTTTCAAACCGCTCGAAAGCCGCATCTTCGGCGATACGAAAATGCATTTCTACCGTTACGAGCCCTAAAGCATTTCCAGCAAAAGTGGAGCCCGGTTTTCCGTCCGGAAATGCGACATAACAAAGAGTTAGAGTGTTTTCGCGATTCGAAGAAAAGCGAAAATGCTCTAACAGCAGCGTTTCCCGTCACGCCACGGTCTTGTCTTGTTTGCGCAATAGGCAGAGTCTTTGCCGTGGAAAGAATTTGGGTATTCGCATGGAGCAGGGTGTAAACGAGAGCATAACGATCGTCCGCGCCGGGGAAGAGGTTCTCGAAGGTGACGGCGCGGGCGGCCATGAGCCGACTTTCGGACTGGCGCTCGGCGGCGGCGGCGCACGCGGCATCTGCCACATCAACGTCATCGAGGCGCTGGACGAACTCGGCATCCGGCCCGTGGCGATTTCCGGTTCGTCCATCGGCTCCATCATCGGCGCGGGCAGGGCGGCCGGCATGACCGGCCGGGAAATCCGTGAATACACGCTTGAACTGATGGGACGAAAAGGCTCGGTCGCCAACCGGCTCTGGAGCCTCGGCCCGGCATCGATGCGCCATGCGGTGGACGGTTTTCGCCTTGGGCAGTTCAACCTCGAACTCATCCTGCACGCCCTGATGCCGCAGGCTCTGCCGAAGGATTTTTCCGAGCTTGCCATTCCGCTCAAAGTGATAGCCACGGATTATTACGCCCAGACCGAAGTGGTGGTGGAACGCGGCGAGATCATCCAGGCGCTGGCCGCATCTGCCGCCATTCCCGCATTGTTCATGCCGGTGCGTATAGATGGCCGCATCATGATCGACGGCGGCATTTTTAATCCGGTGCCCTATGAGCATCTGCTGGACCGCGCCGATATCGTCATCGGCGTCGATGTCGTCGGCGGCCCGGAAGGCGACGGAACCACCATGCCGAACCGGCTGGACAGCCTGTTCGGCGCCAGCCAGCTGATGATGCAGGCGGCGATTGCCCTGAAACTGCGGCTACGCCCGCCGCATATTTTCCTGCGCCCGCCCGTGCACCGTTTCGGTGTGCTGGATTTCCTGAAGTCCGAAGAGGTGCTGAACGCATCGGCCGGCATCAAGGACGATCTGAAACGGCAGATCGACATGCAGGTGGAACTGTTTCACCGCGGGCAGGGTGTGGAGGCGTGACAAGTGAGGCGAGTTTTCTTCTCCCCGAGGGGGAGAAGGTGGCCCGAAGGGCCGGATGAGGGGGTACCCTCTCCGAATATCGCTACCCTTGCCCCCTCATCCGCTGCCACGGACTTCTCCCCGGCGGGGAGAAGAAACAAGTGGCGCTCGCCCAGTCACTAAGTTGAACTCAATTCACAGCGAAACTTCCGTCTCGCTGTCCTCCGCATCCTCTTCTTCTTCCCACTTTTCCGCCTTGGTCTTCGGCTTCATCAGCGGTTCGGGCTTCACCTCGCGCACCGGCTTGTTGTGCAGCATCTGCCGGCCGGCGGCGAGGCCTTCCACGGCCTGTAGCTGAAGCCGCTCCTCGTCGCGTTCGCGAATGTCGTCGGCAATCGCCAGCGCCCTTTCGCCGTCCATATCCAGCCCCTCCAGAATGCGCCTGCCGAACAGGAGGCCCGATTCCAGCGTCTCGCGGATTTCATATTCCACGCCCTTTTTCCTGAGGTCGAGGGAATGCACGCGGTCATAGGAGCGGGCATAGATGCGCACGCTCGGAAATTCCGACTGGATCATATCGATGATACGGTCGGTCACCTCCTTCTTGTGGGTGCAGACCGCAACGAGATCGGCCCGCTCGATGCCGGCGGCGATCAGCACGTCCTTGCGGGTGCCATCGCCGAAAAAGATGCGGAAGCCGAAACGGGCGGCCTGGCGCACGCGGTCGGCCGAGCTGTCGATGACGGTTACGTCGCGCCCGCCGGCGAGCAGGATCTGCGAGGCGATCTGGCCGAAGCGGGAAAAACCGATCATCAGCACATCCGCGCCCGCGCCGTCGAAATCCTCTTCCAGCTTGTCCTCGTCCGCATCCTCCGCCGTCAGCCGGCGTGAAATAACCGCCAGAAGCGGCGTCAGCGCCATGGAAAGCGTGACGACGGCAACGAGGATCGAGGCCGTCGCCTGCGGAAACAGCCCGGAGGCGGCAGCCGTAGTGAAGAGCACGAAGCCGAATTCCCCGCCCTGCGCCAGAAGCAGCGCGATGCGGCTCGATGCATAACGCGACGAGCCGGCGATGCGGCAAAGGCCATAGATCAGGGCTGCCTTCACCGCCATCATCGCCGGTACGGCGATCAGGATGAGCAAAATATGCTCATAGACGATATGGATATGCAGCGACATGCCGACCGCCATGAAGAATAGCGCCAGAAACAGGCCGCGAAACGGCTCGATATCGGCTTCCAGCTCATGCCGGTAGGAGGATTCCGACAGCATCAGCCCCGCCAGCAGCGCGCCCATGCCCATCGACAAGCCCACCGCCTCCATGATGGCGGCGGCGCCGATGACGACGAAGAGGGCGGCGGCGATCATCACTTCCCTCGCACCGGTGCGGGCGATGATCTGGAACATCGGCGTCAGAAGATAACGCCCGGCCAGCACCATGCCCGCCACCGCAAGGACGGAGGCGATGAGATCGGACACCATCGAATCCGTCGGCACATCCGGCCGGTTGGAAAGAATAGTGACGAGGGCAAGAAGCGGCACGATGGCGAGGTCCTGAAACAGCAGGATGGAGAAGGAGCGATTGCCGTGCCGCGTATTCATGTCGCCGTCATCGGCAAGGATTTGCAGCGCAAAGGCGGTGGAGGAAAGCGCAAGGCCGAAACCGGCGACGAGGCTGCCGCGCCAGTCGATCAGCCCTGCCCACCAGGCAATGGCCGCCAGCACGCTGCCCGTCACCAGCACCTGCGCCATTCCCAGCCCTAAAATATCGCGCCGCATCTGCCAGATGCGCGACGGCTTCAGTTCCAGCCCGATGATGAAGAGCAGGAAAACCACGCCCAGTTCCGAGACGTTGAAAATGTCCTTCGCATCCGTGACCAGATGCAGGAACGGCCCGATGATGATGCCCGCCACCAGATAACCGAGCACGGTGCCAAGCCCGAGCTTGCGGAAAACCGAGGCCGCGATGACCGCGCCGGCCAGAAGCAGCAGGGGTTCGGAAAAGAGAGCGTCGTGCTCGGTCATGCGGGCGGACTTTCGAATAGGGTGGCGACAATACCGTCCGAATGGAGAAAGCGGCGTTTCGCCCTTGATGCGGGGTTGCTGGCACAATAAATGGAACAGGAATGAAAGGCCAACTCATGTCCTCAGAAATAGATTCTTCCAAACTTCTCGATCGCGCCAGCCAGCTTGTCGATCTTGCCCGCGCCGCCGGTGCGGATGAGGCGGATGCCGTTGTCGTCCGCTCCCGCTCGCAATCGGTCGGCGTGCGGCTCGGCAAGGTGGAAAGCACCGAATCCTCCGAAAGCGACGATTTTTCCCTGCGCGTCTTCGTTGGCCGACGGGTGGCGAGCGTTTCGGCCAATCCGGGCTTCGACCTGAAGACCTTGGCGGAGCGGGCCGTGGCCATGGCGAAGGTTTCGCCGGAAGACCCCTTTGCCTGCCTTGCGGACAAGGAACGGTTGGCCACTTCCTATGACGATCTTCAGCTTTTCGATGCGACGGAAGTGTCGGCGGATCAGCTGCGTGAGGCAGCCCTTGCTTCGGAAGAGGCGGCGCTGGCCGTCAAGGGCGTCAGCAATTCCTCGGGCGCCGGTGCATCGAGCGGCATGGGCGGCCTCGTTCTCGCCACCTCGCACGGTTTTTCCGGCAGCTATATGGGCAGCCGCTTCAGCCGTTCCGTCAGCGTCATTGCCGGCGAAGGCACGAAGATGGAGCGCGACTACGATTTCGACAGCCGCCTTTATTATGCCGATCTCGATGCCGCCGAAGAAATCGGCCGCCGCGCCGGTGAAAAAGTGGTGCGCCGTGTCGGCCCGCGTCAGGTCGATACCGGCAGCAACATCACTGTGGTTTTCGATCCGCGCATCGCCCGCGGTTTCGTCGGTGCGATTGCCGGCGCCATCAACGGCGCGTCCGTTGCCCGCAAGACCAGCTTCCTGCGCGATAAGATGGGCCAGCAGGTTCTGAAAAAGGGTCTTTATCTTACCGACGATCCGCAGATCGTGCGCGGCCCGTCCTCGCGTCCCTTCGATGGCGAGGGCGTGCGCGGCGAGAAGATGACGATGATCGAGGACGGTGTTCTCAAGCACTGGTTCCTGTCCACTTCGGCCGCGCGGGAACTCGGCCTTGAAACCAACGGTCGCGGCGTGCGCGGCGGCACGGCGGTTTCGCCGGCCTCCACCAATCTGGCGCTGGAGCCGGGGGATCTCTCGCCGGATGACCTGCTGAGACAGGTCGGAACCGGCTTTTACGTCACCGAGCTGATCGGCCACGGCGCCAATATGATCACGGGTGAATATAGCTGCGGGGCGAGCGGTTTCTGGATCGAGAACGGCGAAAAGACCTTTGCGGTTTCCGAGGTCACCATCGCCTCGAACCTGAAGGACATGTTCATGCGGGTCACGCCGGCTAACGATATCGACCGCAAATACGGCGTCGCCGCCCCGACGCTCGCCATCGAAGGCATGACGATCGCGGGCAAGTGAGACGGCCTGCGGGTTGTTTTCGCCGGCACTTTGTGTGCAAGTGCGAAGAGAAAAACGGGCGCGCCGTTTGAGGCGCGCGGAAAAGACGGCAAAATGAACGATATGGCTGAGGCCCGCTGGGCCTCCGATCTGAGGCTGGTCCTCGAAGCCGCCCGCAAGGCGGGCGAGACGGCCCTCGGTTTCTTCCGCAAGGATCCCGAGGTCTGGTGGAAGAATGGCGGGCTTTCGCCGGTCAGTGCGGCCGACTACGCCGCCAATGAAATCCTCGAAACCATCCTGCGCTCTGCCCGGCCGGATTACGGCTGGCTTTCCGAAGAGACGGATGACGATACGGACAGGCTTTCCCGTTCCACCGTCTTCGTCGTCGACCCCATCGATGGCACCCGCGCCTTCATCGGCGGCCGGGACACCTGGTGCGTCAGCGTTGCGGTGGTGCATGAGGGGCGGCCGGTGGTCGCGGCCCTTGTCGCCCCGGCGCTTGCCGAGGAGTTCACGGCATTTGAAGGCGGCGAAGCGCTGAAAAACGGGGCGCCCGTTTTTGCCGCGCGCGAAAACGCCGGTATCTTCCATCTGGCGGCGCCCGAAGACGTGATCGCGCATCTGCCGGAAGAGGTGCGGGGCGGCGTCAAGCGCATTCCGCACGTGCCCTCGCTCGCCTACCGGCTGGCCATGGTGGCGGATGGCCGTATCGACGGAACGCTGGTCAAGGCGAACTCGCACGAGTGGGATCTCGCCGCCGCCGACCTCATTCTGGAGAAGGCCGGCGGCCGGCTGGTCGGGCTGGATGGAAAACCTCTGATGTATAATCGCCGGCAGGTGAACCACCCCGCATTGTGCGCCGCAGCAGATTATGCGCTGCCTGCACTTTTGAAAGCGTTTTCACATCTGTCTGACAGTTGACGTTTGCCGGGAAATCCCGCAGATGAATGCCTCTCTCAGAGTTTAAGAAAGAGACAAAGACATGACGGAATCTGGCAAACAGAAACAGCTGCTGCACCTCGTATTCGGCGGCGAACTGGAAAACCTTCAGGATGTTCAGTTCCGGGATTTGAAGGCGCTCGATATCGTCGGTATCTATCCGGACTATGCTTCCGCGCTCACCGCATGGAAGTCCAAGGCGCAGATGACTGTCGATAACGCTCATATGCGTTATTTTATCGTGCATATGCATCGTCTTCTCAATCCGGACGACAAAATTTGAGTCCTTTTGCCCTTGCGTTGTAATACTATTGGGTGAAAGCGAGTTTTCCCGTGATTCCTGCGCGAGCGGCGCAGGCCGGGAATACCGGGGCGAGAAAATGTGATCGCGCTTTCGTTTCCGATGACAAAAAATGACGCAATTTGAGAAGAAGTAGGCGGCGATAACAACAAGAACAGGGGAAGGGCATTGCGCGGAATGATCAAGGGCAGAATGTCATGAGCAGCCGTATCGCACGTTTCGCTCTTTCCGGTTACCGCATTGCCGGTATCGCCGCTTACCCGTTCGCGAAACCCTATCTTTCCTATCGGGCGGCGAAGGGCAAGGAAGACAAGCGCCGTCGGCTCGAACGCTTCGGTTATGCGAGCGCCGAGCGTCCGCGCGGGCCGCTGGTCTGGTTCCATGCTGCAAGCGTGGGCGAAACGCTGGCGCTTATTCCGCTGATCCGCGAAATTCGCAAGCGCGACATCTTCGTGCTTTTGACCACCGGCACCGTCACGTCGGCCGAACTGACCCGCACGCGGCTCGGCGACGATGTGATCCACCAATATGTGCCGCTCGATATCAAGATCGCGGTCAACCGTTTCCTGACCTACTGGGCGCCGGATGCCGCCATCACCGCTGAATCGGAAATCTGGCCGGTGACGATGATGGAGCTGGAACGCCGGCACATTCCGCAAATCCGGGTCAATGCGCGCCTCTCCGACCGTTCCTTCGACCGCTGGAAAGCCCGGCATGACATTGCTGAATCGCTGTTTTCCAAGCTGGCGCTGGTAGTTGCGCAGTCCGATCTCGATGCCGAACGCTTCCGCGATCTCGGCTCCTGGCCGGTGGTGATTTCAGGCAACCTCAAGGGTGACACCGACCCGCCGCCCTGCGACGAGGCGCTGCTGGAGAGCTATCGCGAGCAGGTCGGCAATCGCAAGACATGGGCCGCCATCTCCACTTTCGACGGCGAAGAGAAGGCTGCCGCCACCGTGCATGCGGCGATCAAGTCGCGCAATGGGCAACTGACCATCATCGTGCCGCGCCATCCTGAGCGCGGCGACGATGTCGAGGCGATGCTGAAGGGCATGAATCTTTCGGTCGCCCGCCGCAGCCGCAATGACGTGATCACCCCGGAAACCGATATTTTCCTCGGCGATTCCATCGGCGAAATGGGGCTTTACCTGCGCCTGACCGAGCTTGCCTTCGTCGGCCGCTCCTTGACTGCCGAGGGCGGGCAGAACCCGCTGGAGCCGGCGATGCTCGGCTGCGCCGTCCTGTCTGGCGCGCATGTGCAGAATTTCCGCGAGGCCTATCAGAAACTGATCCGCGCCGGCGGCGGTCGCATCATCCGCGATGTGGAGATGCTGGCCAAGGCGGTGCACTATCTGCTGGTCAACGACAATGAGCGTTACAAGATGATCGATGCGGGCAACCGGGTCATCCAGGATATGCGCGGCGCGCTGTCCTCCACCGTCAAGGCGCTGGAACCCTATATCAATCCGCTCACCGTTTCCGCTAAGCTGCAACCGCGGAGCGCCATCGGTTCATGGTAGCGGATATCGAACTCAACGCGGCGCAATCGATCGCCGCAGTCCTTTTCGACAAGGACGGCACGCTTCTGGGCTATGACGCCAGCTGGGGTCCGGTGAACCGCGAACTTGCGGCGATTGCCGCCAAGGGCGATCCCGTTCTTGCCGACCGGCTTCTTTCCGCCTGCGGCATGGACCCCGTTACCGGTCATGTCGTACCGGACAGCCTTCTGGCCGCCGGCAATACGGCGGAAATCGCCGCTGGTCTGGTTGCCGCCGGTTCGCCCTGCGATGTCGGGGAGCTGACGGCGCGCCTCGACCGGTTGTTCACCGAGGCGGCGGATAAATCCGTACCCGTCACCGATCTCAAGGCGTTTTTCGCAAGGTTGAAGGCGCGCGGCTACAAGCTCGGCATCGCCTCCAGCGACAATGAAAACTCCATCCGCCAGACGGCCATCCGCTTCGGTTTCGAAAAGGATGTCGATTTTGTCGCGGGATATGACAGCGGTTACGGCACCAAGCCGCAGCCCGGCATGGTTCTCGGTTTCTGCGAGGCGATAGGCTTTCCGCCGGAACGCGTGGCGGTGGTCGGCGACAATAATCACGATCTGCACATGGCGAAGAATGCCGGTGCCGGTTTGCGCATCGCCGTTTTGACCGGAACAGGCTCGCGCGAAAGTCTCGGCGCTGACGCCGATTATTGTTTCGACGACATTACCGCGCTTGAAGCGCTTTTACCGGAACGGGCTCTCTGAACCCGGTGGAATTTCCGCCGGGCCGGGTGCGGCTCCATCAAACCCGTTTATTCCATTTTTGCAATTTACGGTTTTTTCTGGCAAACAACCTCCTGACATGTGACGGGCGAACGGAATGCCGTGGGCGACGCGGCCGGGAGCGGGAATAGATGGTTTCTGAAGCGCCGCCGTTCTGGTGGCAGAAAGCGGGATGGCAGGCGTGGCTCCTGTCTCCTTTCTCGCTTCTTTACGGCAAGATCGCCGGCCGGCGGATGCGAACGGCGAAGAGGGCAAGCGTTGCCGTTCCGGTCATCTGCATCGGCAACTTCACCGTGGGCGGCGCCGGCAAGACGCCGACGGCGATGGCAATTGCGAGAGCCGCCGTCGCAAAGGGCCTGAAACCCGGATTTCTCAGCCGCGGTTACGGCGGCACGCTCGACGTCACCACCCTTGTCGATCCCGGACAGCACCGCTCGGCCGATGTCGGCGATGAGCCGCTGCTCCTGGCGCGAGAGGCGGTCACGGTCATTTCCCGCAAGCGGGTGGAAGGCGCACACCGGCTGGTGAAGGAGGGCGTCGATCTCATCATCATGGATGACGGTTTCCAAAGTGCACGCCTGACGCTGGATTACGCGCTCGTCGTCATCGATACGATGCGCGGCATCGGTAATGGCCATCTCGTGCCGGGCGGCCCGGTGAGGGCGCCGCTTGCCGAGCAGATGCGGCACATGACCGGGCTCCTGAAGGTCGGCAGCGGCCATGCGGCCGATGCCCTGGTCCGGCAGGCGGCAAAGGCCGCCAAACCCGTCTTCGTGGCGGCGATCACGCCGCAGGAGCCGCAGGATTTCAGGGGAAGACGCGTGCTGGCCTATGCGGGCATCGCCGACCCCGCCAAGTTTTATCGAACCGTCGAGGCGCTCGGCGGCGACATCGTGCTGCAGCGCGCTTTCCCGGATCATCATCATTTTAGCGACGATGAGATCGCCGATCTTCTACAGGACGCCGGTAAAGAGAACCTGCAACTGGTGACGACGGCCAAGGACGCCGTGCGGCTTAACGGACACCACGGCCGGGCGGAAGAATTGCTGTGGAACAGCCTGGTGATCGAAATCGACATGGTGTTCGACGACCCCAACGCGGCCGCGACGATCATCGATACGGCGGTGAGGAACTGCCGTGCGCGCCTGCTGCGGGACAATGCGCGGACGTCGCTTTAGAGTACCGAAGAAGATAAACCGCCGTGCACCCACTTCTCCTCATTCCTGTGCTTGTCACAGGAATCCAGACGACGCGCGTCCGCGCGGCGGGAAGAGTCCTCTCAGCCCAAGGACTTGGGCTGGCTGGATCCCTGTGACAAGCACAGGGATGAGGGGAGGCACATGCGCTATACTCAACGCGCCGCTTCCCAACTCACGCCGGCAAATTGCCAGCCTTCTTTTCGGCTTCCAGCGAAGCCGCCGCATCCACATAGGCCTCCTGCCGCGCCACGCTCCAGTAGCGCAGCTCATCGAGCGGAATGCTTTTGCCGGTGATGGCGCAGATGACGTGCGAGCCGGTCTGGACGATGCGGAAATCACCGTCGAGATATTCGATGACGGCGAGGCGGTTGCCGCCTCCTTCAAATCTGTTCATCCGTTTTCGTCTCCTGCTCTGTCCCGTCAGGGCACCCAGTCCGAAACGGCGCAGCGTTTTCCTGAACAATTTGGTGCTCCAGTATCTCAAATTTATATAGCCCGGCGCGGCGCAAGGCCAGCCCCGCCTGCTTGCGGCGTCAGCTACGGCCGAAGAGCCGTTCTATATCGGAAAGTTTCAGTTCGATATAGGTCGGACGGCCGTGATTGCACTGACCGGAACCCGGCGTGTTTTCCATCTGCCGCAGAAGCGCGTTCATCTCCTCCGGCCGCATGCGCCGGCCGGAGCGCACGGAACCGTGGCAGGCCATGGTAGCCGCGACATATTCCAGCTTGTTGGCAAGCGTTGAGGCTGCGTCCCATTCGGCAATCTCGTCGGCAAGCTGGCGCACCAGCCCCTGCACATTGACTTCGCCCAGCATGGCCGGCGTTTCCCGGACGGCGACGGCGCCCGGCCCGAAACGCTCGATGACGAGCCCCAGCGCATCGAAACCGGCGGCGTGATCCATCAGCCGGTCGCAATCCTCTTCCGGCAGGTCGATGATCTCGGGGATGAGCAGCACCTGCGAAGGCGGCCGCCTGGAATGCAGCGCATTGCGCATCTGTTCGAACACCAGCCGCTCATGCGCGGCATGCTGGTCGACGATGACGAGGCCGTTTTCCGTCTGCGCGATGATGTAGTTCTCGTGGAGCTGCGCCCGCGCGGCTCCGAGCGGATAAAGCACAGGTTCCGGCGAGGGGCTTGCGGTGGTCTCGTCAGTGTCCCGAGGCTCGGCCCGCGCCGTCGGCATGGTGATGTCGGAAAAGCGTGACTGCACCGCCTCTGCAAATTGCGCTCCGCCTGAAATCGCAAGCGGGCGGGAGGGCGAGGTGGCGGCGGACCACGGCGCGGGGGCTGCCATGGAAGGCGAGGGCCGGAGGCCGGACGGGCTGTAGCCGGGGCGGAAGGCGTTCATCATCTGGCTCGCACCCGTCGTTGCGGCCCTGTCGCCGTCACGCGTCAGCGCCTGCCGGATCGCGCCGACGATCAGCCCGCGAATGAGGCCGGGATCGCGAAAACGCACGTCGGATTTTGCCGGGTGCACGTTCACATCCACAAAGGCGGGGTCGAGCGTGATGGACAGCACCGCGACCGGATATCGCCCATGCGGCACGGTTTCGGCATAGGCGCCGCGAATGGCGGATAAAAGCAGCTTGTCCTGCACCGGGCGGCCATTGACGAAGACATATTGATGCGCCGAGTTGCCGCGATTGAAGGTCGGCACGCCGGCAAAACCGGTCAGCGTCACATCCTCGCGCCCGGCATCGATCTCGATGGCGTTGTCCTTGAACTCGGCACCGAGGATTTGCGCCATGCGGCCAAGATGATCGTCGCCGGTCGAAGGGATTTCGAGCGTCGAGCGGTCGGTGCCGGAGAGCACGAAACGGATATGCGGAAAGGCGATCGCCATCCGTTTGACGACCTCGGTGATGGCGGCGGCCTCCGCCCGTTCCGTTTTCAGGAATTTCAACCGCGCCGGCGTGGCGAAGAACAGGTCGCGCACCTCGACGATGGTGCCGGCATTCGAGGCGGCGGGCCGCACATCGGACACCTTGCCGCCGGTAACGGAAATCACCGAACCCTGTTCCGCGCCCTGTTGGCGGCTGGTAATCGTCAGCTTGGCGACGGAGCCGATGGAGGGCAGCGCCTCGCCGCGAAACCCGAGCGTGCGGATATCGTCCAGCGTATCGGAAATTTTCGAGGTGCAGTGACGCCGGACCGCAAGCTCCAGATCGGCAGGCGACATGCCGGAGCCGTTGTCGGTGATCCGCACCAACCCCTTGCCGCCGCCCGCCGTGGCGATTTCGATCCGGGTCGCGCCCGCATCGATGGCGTTTTCCACCAGTTCCTTCGTGGCGCTGGAGGGTCTTTCGATGACCTCGCCGGCGGCGATCTGGTTGATGAGGGTTTCTGAAAGCTGCTTGATGGCCATGATCGTCATTTTCGCGGATTCGCCGTGGCTTCGAAAGCAAAAAACTCGAGCTGCGGAAATTTGCACATGTTTTGCGGCCTGTCCGGCATTCGATCATTTCCGTCAACATGGCGTTAAGCGTTAATCCGCCTTTAATCGGCCTTGATTATGGTGAGGCGGCTTGAAATGACCGCAGGAACGGGGCCGCCTTCGCCGGGCGGTGTGTGACGTCGAATATGGGTGAGCGTCATCTTCCCCTCAAGACTGCTTCAAGTTGCAAACCCTGATGTCTCTTTTTCGGAATTTTTCGTTTCATCCCGGCATTTGCCCTGGACGATTCCACTAGAAACATAAGCCTGACCCCTGAAAAACAGGCGGGAGTTTGCAGTTGAGTGATTTGGCGTCCTCTGGCGCGGGCGTTCATACGGTGATGCTTGATGCCCTTTGCGACGCGCTTGGCGCGGCGATCGTCGTTTACGACCGGAACGATCACATTATTTTCGCAAGCCGGAAACTCTTGAGCTTTTTTCCGCTGGAAGAGGCCGTCATCGGCCCGGGCGCGCGGCTGCGCGACTATCTGAGCGCGCTTTACGATTGTTATCTGCTCGAGGCGGAGAGCCTCTCCGCCAATGCCCGCCCGCTCGGCCGGGAGGAATGGATCGGCGAGCGGCTGGCGCTGCACTGGAAGGAAAGATCGGAAAAAACCGAGCGGCTGAAGGGAGAACGCTTCCTGCGCTTCGTCATGAATCGCCTGCCGTCCGGCCTCGGCATCAGCGTGGTTGCGGATATTTCCGAACAGAAGAAACGCGAAGAGCAATGGCGCATCGACCTCGAGCGCGTGCAGCTCATCGAGGATATTCTCGACAATCTGCCGTTTCCCGTCTTCGTCAAGGACCGGAACATGGCCTATGCCGCCGTCAACAAATCCGCCTGCGCTTTGGTCGAAACCAGCCCCGAGAGCATTCTCGGCCGCACCGTTTTCGATCTCCACTCGCGCAAGGTCGCCGGAAGGATCGATATTGCCGATCGTATGGTGCTGGATAGCGGCACGCCGAGCGTCATCCCCGAAAGGGTGCGGCGGCTGAGCGGCGAAGAGGTGCTGACCATCACCCGCAAGCAGCGTGTGGGCAGGCCCGGCCGATATTTCCTGGTGACGACGATGGAGGACGTGACCGCTCTCGCCACCATCGATGCCAACGGCACGCCCGTCATCCCCTCGCTTGAACATGTCCCTTTCGTCGCCTCCACCTATGGCAAGGACGAAGAAACGGACAATCGCGGCGGGGTTTTAAAGAGCAAGGCGGTGCTGATCGTCTCTGAAAACGGACGCTTTGCACAAGCGGCCGGTCGCCGGCTTACGGCGGGCGGCATGGACCATGCGGCGGTGACGAGCGAGGACGAGCAGCGCGCCTTCATCGACGTCGCGACCTCCGCCGGCGTGAGCATCGATGTGGTCGTTGTCGACGCCCAGATGAGCGTCGCCTGCCTCGATATTGCCGCCGAGCATGATCTGCCCGTCGTCACCATCGAGGAAGAGGAGATAGACGCTTCGTTGCTGCATTATCTTGCGGCCGGGCTGCAATCGTCCCCGAAGGAAAAAACCGCCGACGAGGACTGGGAGATCATGACGGAGGACCTGCCTGAAATCCTCAAGACCGGCGGCGTCTGCGATATACTTCTTGTCGAGGATAACAGGGTCAACCAGATCGTCTTTTCGCAGATACTCGAGGGCCTCGGGCTTTCCTGGCGGCTCGCCACCTCGGGCGAGGAAGCGCTGCGTCTCTTTGCCGAACAGCCGCCTTCCGCCGTCCTGCTCGACACGACGCTGGGCGATATCGACGGCTTCGAAGTCGCGCGCCGCATGCGCGGTCTTTGCGGCGAAAAGCACATTCCCATCGTCGGCGTCATCACCCACGCTTTCGAGGGCGATCTCGACAAATGCCGCGCGTCGGGCATGGACGACATGCTGCTGAAACCCGTCAGCCCGGATATGGTCGAGGCGGTTTTCCTGCGGCTTTTCGGCAAGGATGTCCTGCGGCTGCAGGCCTGACATTGCCTTTGTCGGGAGGCTATGGCTTTTTTAATACTTGCCCTGCATTGTGAGCGCGGTCGACACAGGATTCACGAGATGCAGGAATGAAACGGGCAGAGCCGCAAACGTTGCAGGTCAGCCAGAACGAGCTGCAGGCGATGGCCTACAGCGACCCGCTGACGGGGCTCGGCAACCGCTACCGTCTGCGGGACAAGATTCGCATGCTTGCCAGCGAGCGCTCCAGCGATCCGGCGCCTTTCACGGTCGGCATCGCCAATATAGATGGCTTCAAACCTATCAACGATCTGTTCGGCGTGCAGGCGGGCGATGAAATCCTGTGTCAGGTCGCGCACCGGCTGAAGGCCTGCATTCCCGATGGCGCGGTCGTGACGCGCCATGACGGCGACGAATTCGCCTTTGTGCTGCCGCTGGTGTTCGAGCGCACCGGTGCCGAGCGCATCGGCAACATGATCAAGGACGTGCTTTCGGCCCCTTACGATCTCGGCGACCGTAACGTTCGCCTGTCCTCTTCCTTCGGTTTCGCCATCTATCCCTTCGCCGGCGATGAATTCGAGGATTTACTGAAAAGCGCCGAGACGGCGCTCTATCGCTCCAAGAGACGTGGCCGCGGCCAGATCACGGTCTATTCGCGCGAGATCGCGCAGGAGATGAAGCGCGCCACGCAACTGGAACAGGCGCTCAGAAACGCCATCATAACCGATGCCATCGACGTGCATTTCCAGCCCATCGTCAGGCTGGAAGAGGCGAAAGTCATCGGTTTCGAGGCGTTGGCTCGCTGGAACGATCCCGATCTCGGTTTCGTATCGCCCGCCGTTTTCGTGCCGCTTGCCGAAGAGCGCGGTTTCATCGATGCGCTGTCGGAAGCTTTGCTCCGAAAGGCGGCGGAGGCAGCCCTGTTCTGGCCGCGTGAGCTTTTCCTGTCCTTCAACCTCTCTTCCGCGCAATTGATGGACCCCAGCACGGCGGACAATATTCTCTCCATCCTCTCGCGTGTCGGCCTCGACCCGCATCGGCTGGAGCTTGAAATCACCGAAACGGCTGTGATGACTTCCGCCGATACCGCCCAGCGCATCATCAGCGAATTGCAGAGCGCCGGCGTTCGCATTTCTCTGGATGATTTCGGCACCGGCCAGTCGAGCCTCGGCCGCCTGCGGGATTTCACCTTCGACAAGGTGAAGATCGACCGCGCCTTCGTCTCGCGCATCAGCAGCGACCGCCCTTCCGAACACATCATCAAGGCCATCGTCGCCATGTGCGAAGGGCTCGACCTCGAGGTCGTGGCCGAAGGGATCGAAGAACGGGCGGAAGAGGAAAAGCTGCGCGCGCTCGGCTGCGCCATGGGGCAGGGCTATTTCTACGGCCGCCCCGCCGATGCCGCCGCGACCCAGCGCTATCTGCACGAGAATTACCGCGAGATATTGTCGGATATTTCCTGAGGCGGTACGGCTTGGCCGTGACGCTTGTTGGAGAAAACTGCATCTCGGCCAAGCTTGTGTGCGCCGGCGCATCCCCACAACCCTCATTCCTGTGCTTGTCACAGGAATCCAGCCGACGCGCGTCTGCGCGGCGAAACGACTCCTTTCAGCCCAAGGACTTGGGCTGGCTAGATTCCTGTGACAAGCACAGGAATGAGGGAGGTCGTTTCGGGAACAACCCTTGCCAGAAGGCTCTCCACGTTTTGTTGCGTGCGGCCTGCGCCGCGCCTTAGAGCCTGTAAAGCGGCTCGAACCGGCCCTTCACCTCAACCCCCAGCTCGAACGTCAACCCATGCTGCGGATTGACGGCAATGGCGTCATCATCGAGATGTTCGCGCGCCGAGGTGACGAGAAGGTGCGATGCGTCGGGGCCGATGAAGGCCGGGCAGGTCGTCTGTCCGCCGGGCACCTCATATCGGGCGATGTGATTGCCGTCCGCATCGTAACGATCCACAGCACCCACGCCCCAGCGGGCGTTCCAGATATGCCCTTCGGCATCGCAGACCGACCCGTCGATGCCGCCTTTGATACCGGTGGAATCGATGAAGACTTCAGCCTTGCCTGCGGGAAGGCCGGTCTCCGCATCGAGCGGTACCCGCATCAGCTTGTTCACCTTGGTATCGACGTAATATCCCGTCGCGCCATCGGGCGAAAAGCAGATCGAATTCGGAATGCTGATCTCGGCAAACAGCTTGGTCACGGTGCCCTTCGCGACATGATAGATGCTGCCCGCGCCGGTCTCCGCCTTGCGGCCCATGGTGCCGATCCACAGCGCGCCGGAGGGGTGCATGCGCCCATCATTGGAGCGGTTGCCGGGTAAATCCTTTTCCAGCTCCGCATGCAGCGTCAGCACGCCGGTTGCCGTGTCGCGCAGGAAAAGCCCGTCATCGGAGGCGATCAGCTGCTTGCTGTCGCTGACTTTGGCCAGCGCACTGCCCATGAAAGGCAGGGCGTGCACGGTCTTGCGGCCGGAGGCGAGATGCAGCTCATGCAGTTCCCGCTTGAGAATATTGAACCACCAGGCGGTGCCGGTCGCAGGGTCGAAGGTCGGGCCTTCGCCGAGCAGCATCGGCGTCTCGTCCAGAACACGTCCGGCAAAGGGAAAAACAGTCGCCAAGCTCTTATCCTCCGATGGCTGCATCATAGGCTGAAAGTGTGACAGTGGCGCGTTCGCGCACCTCCGCTGCCGTCATGCCCGGCTTGTAAAGGCTTGTGCCAAGCCCGAAAGCCACGATACCGGCCGAGGTATATTCAGCGAAATTCTTGTCCGAGACGCCGCCGACGGCGGCAATGACCAGATCCTTCGGCAGGATCGTCCGGATCGCATTGATGCCGGGGGGCCGATGATGCTGGCGGGAAAGAATTTCAGCCCGGTCGCGCCGGCCTTCGCGGCCACCAGCGCCTCGGTGGGGGTCAGAACACCCGGCATCGTCACCATGCCCTTGACGCGCGCGGCAACGATCACATCGGCGTCGGCATTGGGGCTCACCATCAGCTTGCCGCCGGCCGCATCCAGCGAGGCCACGTCTTCCACGCTGAGCACGGTGCCCGCGCCGATGAGGCAATCGGCGGGCGCCATCTTCGCGGCGATCTCGATTGAGCGGAACGGATCGGGCGAGTTGAGCGGGATTTCAATGGCGCGGAAGCCGGTTTCGATCAGCGCGCCGACGACGCCTTCGGTCTCCTCGGGCTTCAGACCGCGCAGGATGGCGATCAGCGGATATTTGATGGAAGGGAAGGGAATACGCATGGTCGATCTTTCTTCTTATGGCCAGATGGCATTTGCAGCGGCCAGCAATCCGCGCCGCACGGCCTCGTCTGCATCGATGACCGTATAGTGGATATCAAGGGCGGTGAAGGCGCCTTCGTAAAGCGCGCCGAGCGCACCGGAACCGATCAGCACCACCGGCGTCTCGCGCCGGGCGGTGGAATGCGCGCCGGCGATTTCCAGCCCGATCATGATGCCGGAAAGCTTGGCCTTGGCATCGGTGGCGGTGAGGCCGTGCAGCAACTGGCCGGAGCGAAGGGTGAAGAAGCGATTGGTCGCAAGCTGCGGATTGGCGTAGATGTCGCGCACCGCCGCCGTGAAAGCCGCATGCTCGCCGGTAAAGGCTTCGGCCTCGGCCACCGCATGGGAAAGGATCGTCTGTTTCGAGACGACTTCGAAGAGTTCGCCGGTCATGAAAGTGGCAAAGCCGGTCACGCCGCCATCCTTCACGGTCACCCATTTGGAATGGGTGCCGGGCATGCAGACGAGCTTTTCACCGGCGTCCGAGGAGGCGAGAGCGCCAAGCAATTGCGTTTCCTCGCCGCGCATCACGTCGGGCGCGTTTTTATCCCGTTGCGCCAGCCCCGGCAAAATGCGCACATCCCGCGCCTGGCCCGGCACGCGAACCGCGCCATCGAGAACCGCCGAAAGCGATGTCGGCACATCGATATAACCCGCTTCGACCCAGCCCTGCCGCGCGCCTGCCATGCCGCAGACGAGAACCGGTAAACCTTCCGGCGCGCCGATGGCGTCGAGATGCGATTGCAGCACATCGGCGAAACCGGTCCGCATGGCCGTGGTCATGCCTTCCGTGCTTCTGCGCTCCGCCAGCACCGCGCCCGATCGGCTCATGAGCCAGAGCCGGAAACTGGTCGTACCCCAGTCGACGGCGATGAAAGCGGGTTCAGACATTATAGGAGGCCTCCGTCTACGATTATGGATTGCGCCGTGATGGCGCCCGATGCCGATGATGCGAGAAACAGGCACGGGCCCGCCAGATCGGCGGCGACGAGCGTGCGTTTCAGACATTGCCGCGCGGTGGTGGCGGCAATGCCGTCATCCGTCAGCCATAGTTCCTTCTGCCGCTCCGTCACGATCATGCCGGGCAGCAGCGTGTTGACGCGGATATTTTCCGGCCCCAGCCGGCCGGCGAGGCTTTTCGTCAGCCCGATGATGCCGGCCTTGGCCGCCGCATAGGAGGGCAGCTCGCCCATGTTGAGCAGAAACGAGATGGACGAGAAATTGACGATGGAGGCGTCCTTCGCCTGCCGGAGATAGGGCAGGGCTGCCTGAACCGTGAAGAACATCTGCTTGAGATTGACCGCCTGATTGGCGTCCCAATAGGCTTCCGTCACCGTGTCTATGTCGTGGCGGTCGTCCCAGGCGGCGTTGTTGACCAGTACCTTGATGCCACCGGTGGCGGAAGCCGCCGCCTCCACCGTCTTGCCGATCGCCGCAATATCGCGAAGGTCGGTCTTGAAGAAGTGGACCGGATGCGGCGTCGTTATCGCAAGCCGCTTGACGAGCGCCAGGCTCGGCTCTTCGGCGATATCGATGAACGAAACCTTCGCGCCCTGCATCGCAAAGGCTTCCACCAGCGATGCCCCGATGCCGGAACCGCCGCCGGTGACGAGCACGCCCGCATCCTTGAGGTCCGGAAATTGGGCTTGCGTCATCGGCGTCATCTCGTCCATGAAAGGCTTGATTGTTCCATTATTTGGAACTAGATTTTACTAAATGGAATTATTCTCTTGGCGTCACGCTTATGTCAAGGCAGATGATGGTGGATGTTGTCATGCCCGATAATAAAAAGCCCAATGGGCAAAAGCCTGATGCGGTTCCGGTGACGCAACGGAAAACCGGAGTTGAGACGGGCACGCTCGGCAAGGCCGTCTCGCTGCTGGAGTTGATCGCCTTTGCTGAAAAACCGATGCGCTTTACCGATGTGGTCGAAGCCTGCGGCCAGCCGCGCGGCACGGTTCACCGCCAGCTCGCCCATCTCGTTGCCGAAGGCCTTGTCGATCACGCTGCCGATCAAACCTATGCCGTGGGGCTGAGGCTGCTGCAACTGGCCGCGAAAGCCTGGAGCGGCAACGACCTGCGCAGCGTCGCGGCCCCCCATCTAGCGGCCTTGCAGGAGGTGACGCAGGAGTCGGTGCATCTCGCCGTTTTGAACGGCAGACTGGTCACCTATCTGGACAAGATGGAGGGGCAGCACACATTGCGCATGCATTCGCAGGTCGGCAAAACCTCGCCAGCCTATTGCACCGGCGTGGGCAAGGCGGCGCTGTCGCTGCTCTCCGCCGACGATCTGGCGCAGCTGGCGGCGGAACTGGATTTTCATCGCTTCACGGAAAGCACGGTCACGACGCCGGAAGCGCTGATGGCGGAGGTGGCGACCATTCGCGACAATGGCTACGGGTTCGACCTTCAGGAGCACGAGATCGGAATTCATTGCGTCGCCGCGCCGGTCCGGGCGCCCGGCCGCAATTTTCGCGCGGCGATTTCCGTCACCGGTCCGGCCTATCGCGTGGATGTGGAGCAGCTTCGTAAATGGGCCCCTCTGGTGCGCGAGACCGCCGACAGGATTTCCGACGATCTTGCCTGCAGATTATCCCCGGTTGCGGATGGTTGAAGAAAACAGGGTGCGCAGTCCCTGGATTTTCCCGTGCGGAACCGCCGGCCATGCACCCATTCTTATGCGTTCGATATTATTTTCGACTATTCTGAATTAAGTTTTCAACTTTTGTTTGCATGAATCGTTTTGGTGAGTAACATCCGCAACGATTTCCGGGCAAGGGCGGGCCTTTGCGGCGGCATTTTCTCATTCTCGAAGAACAGCTTTGATGCAGAAAACAGAGACGGCCGCCGTTCAGTCGATTGGTGTTGATTGCGTTCGCGAGATCGCCGATCTCAACACGCAATTCGATATATTCCGGTTTTTGAAACGGCTGACGGAGGCCTGGGAATTCAAGGCTTTCATGGTGCTCGACCTGTCTTCGGAAGTGGCGAGCGAACTGTCGCAATATACGATCATCACCAGCTGGCCGGCTGAGCTTCTGCAGCGTTACGATGAAGAGGGCATGCTCCAGACCAGCCGGGTGATGGCGCAGTTGAAAAAATCGACCGTCCCCTTTTCCGTCTCCATGGATTTTCTGGTCAGAGGCGACGGAGAAATCGCCAAGAAAACCGTGATCAACCTTTTCGAACGGTTCGAGATGATCAATTCGGTCTGGTTTCCCGTTCACGACATCACCATGCGACGGGGCGCGGTATCCTTTTCCGGCAACAAGACGGCTGTGCCCGCCAGCCGGCTTGCGGAGCTTTTTTACATTTCCAGCCATGTCTTTGCCCGGCTGTCTGAAATCCGTCGCCTCGATCTCAGGGTTCCCGAAACCTTGAGCGAGCGGGAGATCGACTGCCTGAACTGGACCGCCGCCGGCAAGACCAGCGCCGAAATCGCTGAAATCATGATGCTGTCGGAACATACCATCAATCATTACCTGAACCGCGCGACGAAAAAACTCGACACGGTCAACCGCACCCAGGCCGTCGCAAAAGCGCTGCGGGTCGGCCTGATAAAATAGCGAAATCTTAATTTTATCATTGTGATAAACCGCTTCCTGGGCGATCCTCTTTTCGAATCACCGGAAAGGAGAAATCGTTTGCCGGAACGGCATAAGGTAAAAGCAGGATTTTCTCCGACTATCGACTGCGCCGTGCTGATAGCCGCTGCCGAAAAAGGCTTTGCTGCCGATGAAGGCATAGAACTCGAACTTTTCCGAAAACAGTCAGCCCGCGCCGTGCTTGCGGCGCTTGGCGAGGATGGCGTTCACGTCGCGCATCTGCCCGCTCCGGTTCCGGTCGGCTCCGCTGTCGGCCTTGACGATCTGCCGGCCGATATTGTCGGCGTTTTCACGCTTTCCCTCGGTGGATCGGCGACGACCGTTTCCCACGGATTTTATGACGAACTCTACCGCGAAGGGCTGAAGCTGCCGGACCCGGCGGCTTTTGGACGCGCCATGGCCCGTGTCTGCGCCGCGCGCCGGGCGGCGGGGAAAAATCCGCCGGTCTTTGCGGTCGAGGATATCGTCTCTACGCCGTTTTATGCGCTGCGTTACCTGCTCGGAAGCTGCGGCGTGCTGCTCGGCCGGGATATGGAAATCGTCGAGGCCCTGCCGAAGGCGATGCCGGCGCTCCTGGAAAGCGGCAAGGTCGATGCGCTCTGTACCGCCGAACCGGCGGGCAGCGCCGTGGTGCTCGGCGGCGCCGGCCGGATCGTCACCACCGGGGCGTTGATCTGGCACAATGCGCCGGAAAAGATACTGGCGACGAAGAAGCGCTGGGCGGAGGAGAACCCCTCCCTTCTGGAAGGGCTGTTGCGTGCGCTTTACCGTGCCGGCGAATGGTGCGCCAATGCCGCCAATATCGAGGAACTGGCCGGCATCCTCGCCGCCCCTCAATATATGGATGAGAACGGCGAATTCCTGCTGCCGGCGCTGACGGGCTATATTTCCACCTCGCAGCGGGACATGCAGCGTTTTCAGGAGTTTTTCGTGACCAGCGCCAAGGCCGCCAATTTTCCCTGGCAGAGCCAGGCCCTGTGGTTCTTCAGCCAGATGTTGCGCTGGGGCGAGGTTTCCGCCGATTACCGGTTCGATGCCGCCATGGTGGAGGCGGCCCGCAACGCCTACCGGCCGGATATTTTCCGCAAGGCGATGAAGCCGCTTTTCGTACCGGTGCCGGGTGCTAATCTGAAGCTCGAGGGCACGCTGCGTGAGCCTGTTCATGTCGGCGCATCCCGCACGGGTCTGGTGCTCGGCCCCGACTGTTTTTTCGACGGCCATGTTTTCGATCCGGAAACGCTCGAGATGGACGACGAAATCTGAAACCGCAGCGTTAAATCGTCGCGAATGCCTGACTGTCGCGCTTTGGCATTGGCGAAGCGCTCCGGCTTGTCTATGGATGGCACGCAATACCCGGTCGGATGATGAAGCGGAGCAGGAATATGGCAGAGGTCAGCAGAAGCCAGGTGGAAAAGGCGCTGGAAGCGGTGATCTATCCCGGCAGCGGCAAGAGCATCGTCGCACTCGGCATGGTCTCGGAAATCTTCATCGCCGATGCGAAGGCCTACTTCTCGATCACTGTCCCGGCCGACAAGGCTGCGGAGATGGAGCCGTTGCGGCTTGCCGCCGAACAGGCGGCCAAAAGCGTAGAAGGTATCGTCGGCGCGGTCGTGGCACTGACGGCCGACCGCAAGCCCGGCCAGCAGCAACCCGCACCCGCCGCGCGCCGCGCCGCCGCAACCGGCCGGCCGGCCCAACAGCCCGGCTCGTCGAAGGTGGGCGTTCCGGGTGTGCGGGCAATCATCGCTGTCGCCTCGGGCAAGGGCGGGGTGGGCAAGTCGACCACCGCGGTCAATCTGGCGCTCGGCCTCCAGTCGCTCGGCCTTAAGGTCGGCATGCTCGATGCCGATATTTACGGCCCTTCGCTGCCGCGACTGCTGAAAATTTCCGGCCGCCCGCAGCAGCAGGAAGACCGCATCATCCTTCCCATGGAAAACTACGGGCTGAAGGTCATGTCCATGGGCTTTCTGGTGGATGAGGAAGCCGCGATGATCTGGCGCGGGCCGATGGTGCAGTCCGCCCTGATGCAGATGCTGCGCGAAGTGGCCTGGGGCGAACTGGATGTGCTGGTGCTGGACATGCCGCCCGGCACGGGCGATGCGCAGCTTACCATCGCCCAGCAGGTGCCGCTCGCCGGCGCCGTCATCGTTTCCACGCCGCAGGATCTGGCGCTGATCGACGCACGCAAGGGCATCACCATGTTCCGCAAGGTGGAGGTTCCACTCCTCGGCGTCATCGAGAATATGAGCTATTTCATCGCGCCCGATACCGGCGCGCGCTACGATATTTTCGGCCATGGCGGCGCGAAGGCGGAGGCTGAAAGGATCGGCGTGCCCTTCCTCGGCGAAGTGCCGCTCACCATCTCCATCCGCGAAATGTCGGACGCCGGAACGCCGGTCGTCGCCGCCGAGCCCGATGGCCCGCAGGCCGCGATCTATCGCGATATTGCCGAAAAAGTCTGGGCGCGCATCGGTGCGGGCGAGAGAAAAGCGGCGCCGAAGATCGTTTTCGAATAGCGCGGCAATCATGGACGGAAAATCGGGCAGGTGTCTGCCCGCTTTGAATAATCCTTTGAAAACAGAAGATTAATCGCCAGTATCCAGCAGGCTTTCCGGGTTTGAACTGCAGAAATGCTTCACCTGCAATGCTGTCGAGAAAAAATATTGCTTGATTGCATCTCGCTTTGGGCGCATACGCCTGCGCCGTTTGGCTCTTGGTCCATCGGGCTGGCGAGATTGTGAAAATCCCGCTCGTTCCGGCGTTCCCTGAAGTGTCGTCCAAGGGTTTGCCGAGCGCAAACAGGATATGTTAAGCAGCATTGCGGCTGAAGCCTGCAATGTGGAGCGGAGAAACGGATTGATAAAAGCCTATCGCGCCAATTGCGAGGCGATCAGCCTGTCGTCAGACGACGGCTCCGGACAGATTCCCGACGACATCGTCTGGATCGATCTCGTCAATCCGGACAGGGCGGAAGAGCAGCATGTGGAAAAGCTGCTGGGGCTCGATCTGCCCACCCGCGAAGATCTGAAGGATATCGAACCCTCCAGCCGGCTTTATATGGAAGACGGCAATGTCTTCATGACCGCCTCCCTGGTGTGGAAGGCGGATTCGGACGATCCCCGTCTCACAGACGTCGCCTTCATCCTTGCCGGCAAGCGTCTGGTGACGATCCGTTACGCCGAGCCGAAATCTTTCCATCTCTTCATTGCCGCCATCACCCGCGTTCCGCACGAGATGCGCAGCGGCGCGGCGCTGCTCCTGAAGCTGCTGGAAACCATCGTCGACCGCACGGCGGAAATTCTCGAAAACTCGGTTACGGGGATCGACAATCTCGCCGCCGACATTCTCGGCAGCCAGGCTCGTTCCAAACGCAAGGCGCCGCGCTATCTCGAAGACCGCCTCGGCAACATCGCCGCCTATCACCGGCTTATATCGAAGGTCCGCGTGAGCCTTGCATCTCTGGCGCGCCTTCAGACCTTTCTGTCCACCAGCGATCAGGTGCGCGAAGACAAGGGCGCGCGGGAGCAGGGCAAGTCGATCGGCCGCGATATTCAATCGCTGAACGAACATGCCTCCTTCGTTTCCGGCAATCTGACCTTCCTGCTGGATGCCTCGCTTGGTATCATCAACATCGAGCAGAACAGCATCATCAAGATTTTCTCCATCGCTTCGGTGGTGTTCCTGCCGCCGACGCTGGTGGCCTCTGTTTATGGAATGAACTTTCAGCTCATGCCGGAGTTGAACTGGACATTCGGTTACCCACTCGCGCTCATCGTCATGCTGATGTCCGCCATCATCCCGTTTCTCTTTTTTCGTTGGAAGGGCTGGCTCTGAGGAGCCAGGATCATCATGTCCCAGATCGCTGACAAGGATGTTGCCGAGAAACCGGATGCGGATGACGAGCACAAGAACAAGGGGCTTTATGCCGCGATCCTTGGTTCCATCGGCGTCGTCTATGGCGATATCGGCACCAGCCCGCTCTACGCCTTCCGCGAGGCCCTGCGGCCCATCGCCTATGACGGCGTGACGCAGGAAGAAGTCATCGGCCTCACATCGCTGATGATCTGGTCTTTGACCATCATCGTCACCTTCAAATACATTACCCTGCTGCTGCGCGCCGACAATGACGGCGAAGGTGGCACGCTGTCGCTGCTGGCGCTGCTGATGAAAACGGCGGGCACCCATCGCGGCGTTCTCATCGTGCTCGGCCTCATCGGCGCGGCGCTGTTTCTGGGCGATGCCATGATTACCCCGGCGCTTTCGGTGCTTTCGGCGGTGGAGGGCCTGAAGCTCGTCACGCCGGAAATGGACGCCTTCATCATCCCGATCTCAGTCGGCATTCTCATCGGCCTTTTTGCCATCCAGTCCCACGGCACGGGCACGGTGGCGAAATTCTTCGGACCGATCACTGCCGTCTGGTTCATCGTCATGGGTCTGGCCGGTCTCCTTCATATCGCCGATGATTTCAGCATCCTCTTCGCCTTCAACCCGTGGCATGCGGTGGAGTTTCTGGCCAGTGAAGGCTTCTACGGCATCGTTGTGCTTGGCGCGGTTTTCCTGACGATCACCGGGGCGGAAGCGCTTTACGCCGATCTCGGCCATTTCGGCCGCCGTCCCATCCAGTGGGCGTGGTTCTGTCTGGTTTTCCCGGCATTGACGCTGAATTATCTCGGGCAGGGCGCGCTGGTGCTGAAAGACCCGGCGGCAATGTCCAATCCCTTCTACCTGATGTTCCCGCAATGGGCGATCCTGCCGGCCGTCATTCTGGCGACCGCCGCCACCATCATCGCCAGCCAGGCGGTCATAACAGGCGCGTTTTCGCTCGTGCGTCAGGCGATCCATCTCGGCTATCTGCCGCGCATGGAAATCCTCTTCACCTCGGAAACCAATACCGGGCAGATTTACCTGCCGGCCGTCAACACCATCCTGCTGTTCGGCGTCGTGGCGCTGGTGCTCACCTTCAAGAGTTCGGATGCGCTGGCCACCGCCTACGGTATTTCCGTCACCGGCGCGATGGTCGTCACCAGCCTGATGTTCTTCGAATTCGTGCGCAAGCGCTGGCAATGGTCGGTCTGGCTGGCCATTGCCGTTCTGGCCCCGCTTCTGGCGCTGGAGCTGATCTTCCTCGGTGCGAACCTCCTGAAGATTCACGATGGCGGTTATGTGCCGGTGCTGCTGGCAATCGCCTTCACCGTCATCATGACCACCTGGCAGCGCGGTTCGAGAATCCTCTTCGCCAAGACCCGCCGTATCGATGTGCCGCTGAAGGCTTTCATCGCCTCGGTGGAAAAGGAAAGCGCCCATGCGCCGGTGCGCGTGCCCGGCACGGCCATCTTCCTCACCGGCGATCCGGAGGCGGCCCCGGCCGCACTGCTGCACAATCTCAAGCATAACCACGTCCTTCACGACAAGAACGTCATCCTGACGATCCGCACCGAAGACCAGCCCCGCGTTCATCCCGCAGATCGTTATACGCTGACGAAGATGAGTGAGCGCTTTGTCGTGGTCGAACTGCATTTCGGCTTCATGGAAACCCAGAACGTCACCCAGGCGCTGGGTTATCTCCGGCGCACCGGCTACAAGTTCGACATCATGTCGACCTCGTTTTATCTCGGCCGCCGCAAGCTGGTGCCGGATCCGAAATCGGGCATGCCGGGCTGGCAGAACCGCCTGTTCATCGCGCTGGCCGAAACCGCCGCCGATCCGTCCGATTATTTCCGCCTGCCGGCCAACCGCGTGGTGGAACTGGGTTCGCACGTCGTCGTCTGACGACGTGGGCTTGCCCTCAATTTAGCTGGGCGGTCTCCTTCTTTCCGTCATACCGGCCTTGGGCCGGAATGACGGATGTGGAGATGCCCTGCGGGACAGTTATGATCGGCACATGCGAACGCGACTCCACGCCACGGCATTAGAGGATGGTTACACATTAACGTGAAGCCGCGTCCGCGCGCGGCGTTAACCAAGCATCAAGGTTAATAAGAGATTCTCGAACACCTGTAGCAAATATGGTTGTCGGTGTTCGGAGTGCTGGTTTTGCGTTCGAAAAGAGTAATGCGTCGTCGGTCCCCCGTGTCCCTTCAGGGGTGGGCGTCAAAATGGACCTCGCCCGTCGTCTTCGGCCTTGCCGCCTGGCTCGTTTTTCCCTCCCTCGCTGCGCGCGCGGATCTGGCCTCGCTTCTGGCCGGTCTTGATAATGGCGGCGAGCAATGGCGCATGGTGCTGACGGCCTCTCCGGCGGGCTCGGTGCACAATGCCTCGCTCACCTTCAACGATGCCGCAGGGGAGGCGGCGCTGCAGGGCGGCGGCATGACCCTGCCCAATGGCAGCAAGGTCGCCTTCGTCACCAACAAGAAGGGCGAGGCAACGACGCCCGACAGCGAGCGCGTCAATCGCGCCGCCAAGAAGGGCCGTATCGTCGCCACTGAAATCATGCAGCCGCCCAAAGCCTTCACCGCCGGTTCCGTCCTGCAACGCACCAGCATGCTGGATATCGAGCCGCTGAAGCGCAAGGACCGCACCGCTTTCGTCAAGCCGAAGCGCGGCAAGGACGTGGAACTTGCCTCCTTCTATTTCCGTCGTGAGGAAAAGAAGGCGGACAGAAGCGTCTCGCCGATGCTGGCCGAGCTCATCACCAATCGCACGCCGGATATTCTCGCCACGGCCTATGCGCCGGCCGAACCGGATTTCGCCCGCGAGTCGCCCTTCGACGCCATTCTCAAAAAGCCCGAGGCCGGCCGTTTCGTGCCGCAGATCGCCGAGGACGACCACGCTTGGGCAGCCACCCCGCTGCCCGCCACCGTGTTTTCCGCAGCCGAACAGCAATGCCTCGCCTCCGGCATCTATTTCGAGGCGCGCGGAGAATCGGTGAAGGGGCAGGCGGCGGTGGCGCAGGTCATTCTCAATCGCGTGCGCAATCCCGCCTATCCGAAAACCATCTGCGGCGTCGTCTATCAGAACAAGGACTGGCGTAACCGCTGCCAGTTTTCCTTCGCCTGCGACAATATCAAGGACCGGGTGAATTCCGAACGCCACTGGAAAATGGCGCGCGAAGTGGCCATGGCCACCACCGCCGGCAAAATCTGGATGAAGGAAGTGGGTTCGGCAACCCATTATCACGCCGTTTATGTGCGTCCCGCCTGGGGCCGCACGATGAAGAAGGTCGGCAGAATCGGATTGCACGTCTTTTACCGTACCTATGGTGGCGGCTGGAGCTGATACCACCGCCGATTTGTCGCATTTTGCGTGTCAAAAATGCCGATTCCTTTGCGAAACATCGCGGTCAAACGGCGATTTGAGGTCAAGCTGTTGTTTTTGCATGATTAATTTGTGCTGCAACAACCGTCGCCAGTGCCTTGACTAGAGAAGCCCCTAAAACTATGTTGCGCGCGACTTCAGAGCGGGCTGGAACAGGCTTAATCCGTCACCGTTTACAACTCCAAAGGGTTCTGGCATGGCTGGAACGGAGAAAATGGGTGGGATTTTAAGATGACTGGCAACCGTGACGATAGTCTGGACGAGCGCCGCAAGCGCCTTGCTGACGAGTTGGCGAAGGTGAAGGCGGAGGATGAGGCGGAAGTGAGGGCGGAGACCAATGCTGCGGAAAGCCGGAAGGGCTTTGCGATGGCGGTTAAGCTCTCATCGGAGTTCATTTCGGCCATCGTGGTCGGCGCTATGCTGGGTTATCTTCTGGACTATTTTGCCGGCACGACGCCGTGGGGGATGATCGTTCTTCTTCTTCTCGGTTTCTGCGCAGGCGTATTGAATGTGTTGCGCTCGACGGGCGCGGTGGCCAAGCCGCCGCTGCTGGAGAAGGCGGACAGGCGAGACGAGGGTGGAAAAGGCGGCGTTTAAGCTGTTTTTTCTTGCAGTTGAGATGCCGCGACAGGCGGCGACAGGTAAAGAGGGCAGCCGGTGGCAAACGATCCGACCCATCAGTTCTTGGTGCAGCCGATCATTCCGATCGAAATTGGCGGCGTCGATTTTTCCTTCACCAATGCGTCGCTCTTCATGGTCGCGACCGTGGCTGCCGCTTCCGGTTTCCTTTATTTCGCAACGTCGAACCGCGGTCTGATCCCGACCCGCATGCAGTCCGTCGCTGAAATGTCCTATGAATTCATCGCCTCCATGCTGCGCGAAGGCGCCGGCAAGAAGGGCATGGTGTTCTTCCCCTTCGTATTCTCGCTGTTCATGTTCGTGCTGACGGCCAATCTTCTCGGCATGTTCCCGTATTTCTTCACGGTCACCAGCCAGATCATCGTCACCTTCGCGCTCGCCTGCCTCGTCATCGGCACGGTCCTGGTTTACGGTTTCTGGAAGCATGGCCTGCATTTCTTCGGCATCTTCGCCCCCTCGGGCGTGCCCAAGGCGCTTTTGCCGCTTGTGGCGTCGATTGAAATGATCTCGTTCCTGTCGCGCCCGATCAGCCTTTCGGTTCGTCTTTTTGCGAACATGCTGGCCGGCCACATCACGCTCAAGGTTTTCGCAGGCTTCGTCGCCTCCATGAGTGCGCTCGGCGCGCTCGGTGTCGGCGGTGCTGTCCTGCCTCTCATTATGACGGTCGCCATGACCGCTCTCGAATTTCTCGTTGCCTTCCTGCAGGCTTATGTCTTCGCGGTACTGACTTGCATGTACCTGAACGACGCCGTGCATGGTGGTCACTGAGAAGTAAAGTCGCTGGCCCCGGCAACGGGCGTCAAAAACAGCCGCAACAACCAATATCTCAAGGAGTCTCACATGGAAGCGGAAGCAGCAAAGTACATCGGCGCAGGTCTCGCATGCCTCGGCATGGCTGGTACGTCCCTCGCACTCGGCCGTATCTTCGGTGATTACCTGTCCGGCGCACTGCGCAACCCCTCTGCTGCCGACAGCCAGTTCGGCCGTCTGGTATTCGGCTTCGCCGTTACGGAAGCTCTGGGCATCTTCTCGCTGCTCGTTGCTCTCCTTCTCCTGTTCGCTGTTTAATATCGGCATCAGGTCTGGATCACGGCCCGCAAATGGCGTGCCGTGATCCTTCGCATTTGCAGTCCCCCTGGAGGTGAGCATGTTCGTGACCGAGGCTTATGCCCAGTCAGCACCGACCGTAGGTGAAACGCATACGGAAACTCCGGCTGTCGGCCAGCCGCAACCGGAAGCCACGCACACGGAAACCGGTGTGGCGCACGGCGCCGAACACGGCGCTTCCGGCGTATTCCCGCCGTTCGACCAGTCTACTTATGCATCGCAGGTTCTCTGGCTGGCGATCACGTTCGGCCTTTTCTACCTGCTCATGCAGAAGGTCATCGTTCCGCGCGTCGGCGGCATTCTCGAAAACCGTCATGGACGTATCGCACAGGATCTCGATGAAGCGGCACGGCTGAAAAGCGAAGCCGACGCTGCCGTCGAAACCTATGAAAAAGAACTCGCGGCAGCTCGCGCCAAGGCAGGCTCCATCGGCGCTGCGGCCCGTGACGCCGCAAAGGCGAAGGCCGATGCCGACCGCGCCGCTATCGAAGCCGGTCTTGCTGAAAAGCTCGCCGCCGCCGAAAAGCGCATTGCCGGCATCAAGGAACAGGCATTCGCCGATGTCGGCGCAATCGCCGAAGAAACCGCGACCGCAATCGTCGACCAGCTGGTCGGCGCCAAGGTCAAGGACACGGACGTCAAGGCAGCGATTGCCGCCGCTTCGAACGTGAAGGGAGCCTGATATGGCATTTGATGCATCATTTTTCGCTCTCGTCGGTCTCGTCCTCTTCTTCGTTCTGGTTGCCTATCTCAAGGTTCCCGGCATGCTCGCCAAGTCTCTGGACGAGCGCGCCCAGAACATCCAGGACGAGCTGGCCGAAGCCAAGCGCCTGCGCGAAGAGGCCCAGCACCTGCTGGCCGAATATCAGCGCAAGCGTAAGGAAGCCGAGGCGGAAGCCGCAGGTATCGTTGCCGCCGCCGAGCGCGAGGCCGCAGCCCTGACGGAAGAAGCCAAGCAGAAGACGGAAGAATTCGTCGCCCGCCGCACGGCCCTTTCGGAACAGAAGATCAAGCAGGCCGAAGACGACGCCATCGGCGCCGTCCGCGCCGCCGCCGTGGATATCGCCATTGCCGCTTCCGAGAAGCTCATTGCCGAAAAGACCACCGCTGCTGCAAAGGCCAAGCTTTTCACCGCCACGATCGGCGAAGTGAAGTCGAAGCTGAACTGAGATTTATCTCGGTATTGTTCAAAGCCCCTCCGGCGAGAGCCGTGAGGGGTTTTTGTTTGAGGTGGTAAGGCTGGTTCCGGATGTGGTGAAGCCTGAACTATGGAAATGCGGCATGCGCTTCAGCAGGCCTCCCTCGGAGGTGGCTGTGATTGGCTTTAGTGTTTTTGTCGCTGAATGTCGGATTGCGTTTCCGCTCTGCGCCAGAAGCGGACGGATGAAGTGTGCGTCGCCTGATTGCCATGGCGCCGAAAGCGAAGGCGGCCATTCCATACCTGGCGGAGCATTTTCCAAGGGTCGACCGTCAGCAGTGTGGGCTAAGCCGCCGTTCGTCTAATCGTTCAGACTCTTTAGAACTTGTTGGTAGAACGCGCCTTGTGCATTCTCAGCGGTAGACCTTACGACCCATTCCCAATCCAAATTCAGTTTTCCTGCCGGGACCATTTGCTGCGCGATTTCAGCCGGTGTGGTTTCGTTGCTGGTTCCGTTCTCCCAGTCGTGAAAGGCCGATGAGTATCGAACGACCGCTCCGCTGATCGGCAAATCGAGCAACCCTCCCTCGGCAAAAAAACTCAACCCGTCGCCCATTTCTTCCCCGATGAGTTTGAGCCTACGTCCCAAACGATGTTTGAGGATGGCTACAAACACTATCGCTGCGGAAAACGTGAATTTGTCGACAAGCACAGCAACCTGCCCGCCTGCGTTTTCAGAGATGGCGTCGATCAAGGGCATCGTTTGAAGGAAGTCGCCACCCGTGTTTCCGCGAACGTCAATCAAGAGTGTTTTGTTCGAGCAGGTGCTTACATGCTCCGCTGCACCAGCGATGGCTTCCGGCAACGCAGTTTCGCCTGGATCGAAGAAACTTGGCAATGATATTGAAAGCCCAAGCCCCTGCCAGTCCTTGATCTCCACAAATCTCTCGGGCTTCCAGGCCGGATCAGCCTTGCCATGCTCGTTTCTCGGGTAGAGCATCGATGCAGGAACCGTATGCCCGTTCTCCACTTTCAAATCGGTTATTCGCCCATTCTCGTCTTTCACGCGATATTCAGTCGTATTCTCTTTTGAAGAAAAACCGAGGTGGGCCAATGCATACGGCCATGCCAGAAGAATCGGCCCGATGACCCGTTTCCTCTGGCGCGTTCCCGCCAGAAATTTCTCTGCGGCGGCTTCAATTTGGCCCAAAGGTGTGCCGTTGACTGCTATCAGCTCTCCTCTTGGCGCAGTTGTTTCCAGTGCCGTGTCAGTTAACTGTACCACCGTCCCGACGCTCACAAACCTCAGCGGGAGTACCGCGATGGAATCGTTCGGGATCAGCCGTGTGTGTCCGTTGTCGGGAAGTGCGAGCAGGCGCATCGCGGAGAACAGAAAGGCCTCTTTGGAGCCCTCCAAAGCGTATCGTCGAGTGTCACAAATGCAGCTGTCTATCGTCGCTTGTTCGATCCGCCGAAAGCTGGGATCGGTTGGCAGGACAGTTTCCAGAATTTTCTCGAGGTCTTGCGTCAGGGACATGATTTACGGTGCGCATAGTTGCTCGTCGATGTCCAGATCGGGTCGATAGCGGAGGTTCTGGTTGGAACTCCATTACTTGTCATCAATCCCGCTTCAGCGGCCTGAAGCTCATCCGGTGCAGCGGGCAGGGCCCGTGGCTTTCAATGGCGCGCAGGTGGGCCGGCGTGCCGTAACCGGCATGGCCTTCAAAACCGTAGGATGTGTGCACCACACCCGCGCGTTCCATCATCCGGTCGCGGGTTACCTTGGCGATGATCGAGGCGGCGGCGATGGAGAGGGAGCGGGAATCGCCCTTGATGACGGCTTTGGCCTCGCAGGCGATGCCGGGCGGGCGGTCGCGGCCGTCGGCCAGCAC
This sequence comes from Agrobacterium sp. LY4, assembly GCF_001526585.1. Lineage (NCBI taxonomy): Bacteria > Pseudomonadati > Pseudomonadota > Alphaproteobacteria > Hyphomicrobiales > Rhizobiaceae > Agrobacterium > Agrobacterium sp. LY4. The sequence goes on from NZ_ASYA01000001.1 coordinate 704,028, forward strand.
GAGGGCAGGGGAGATTTCGAGACCGAGCACGGCGCGGCGCATGGCGTCGAGGCTGGCGCGCAGGATATTCATGCTGTCGATCAGGCCGGGGCCGGAAGAGGCGACGGATACGATCGAGGTTTCCATGATCTGTACGAACAGGCTTTCCCGCTTCTGCTTCGTCAGCTTCTTGGAATCGTCCATCCCCTTGGGAATATTGTCCGGATCGAGAATGACGGCTGCCGCAACCACCGGTCCGGCCAGAGGTCCCCGTCCTGCCTCATCCGTGCCGGCCACGGGCCAGAGGCCCTTCTTTTTCGCTTCCAGTTCGAAGGAAAAATCCGGGCCGGTATCGGCAAGATCAAAAAGAGCAGGAGAATCGGGTGTGGCCGTGCGTTTCATGCGGCGAAACTGGCACACACACCCGATCTCCTGCAAGCCCCCGGAAGCGGGCGATGACAGGCGCGGTGAGCCGGGGTCAAGGGGCGTGGCTCACCGTGCCCCGAAGGTCATCATGACCTTTGATCCTCCAACGGGGCGGCGGAGGAAAAACGATCGCACGCGAGGCGGCGGTTCCGGGGGCGATGTCCGGCGGGCCAGGGAAAACCCGCCGGGCATTTCGTGGGAGCGTGGCCGGTCCAAAAAAGAGGCCGCCGCTCCCTGTCATATTCTGCCTGATATCGCCGCACGTTCCGTATGGTGCGTCGATCAGGCGGAGTTCTTTTCAGCATCGGTCTTTCAAAGCAGCGACAATTGCACGCCGGCTCCACCCGGCGGCACGAAGAGATCGTCGCGCAGGTGGATGCCGCGACGGATGAGGCCGAGCCTTTTCGTCGCCATCTCGAAACGCCTGCCGATCTGCCAGGCATAGGGGCCGGCGCCCTTCATGCGTTTTCCGAATTCCGCGTCGTAGTCCTTGCCGTCGCGCATGGAGCGCACCAGCGACATGACATGACGATAGCGGTCCGGATAGTTGCGCAGCAGCCAGTCGCGGAACAACGGGCTCACCTCCAGCGGCAGACGCAAAAGCACATAAGACGCTTCGGTGGCGCCGGCGGCCTTGCCGGCCTCGAGAATACGCTCGATCTCATGATCGTTGAGTGCCGGGATGACAGGCGCCATCATCACGGCCACGGGAATGCCGGCCTCGGTCAGCGCCTTGACGGCTTCCAGCCGCTTCTCCGGCGTGGCGGCGCGCGGCTCCATGTTGCGCGCGAGCTTCCGGTCCAGCGTGGTGACGGAAATACCGACCTTGGCGAGCCCCTTTTTGGCCATGGGCGCCAGAATGTCTATATCCCGCTTGATCAGCGCCGATTTGGTGACGATGGCGACGGGATGATCGGCCTTGGCCAGCACTTCCAGTATCTGCCGCATGATGCGCCATTCGCGCTCGATCGGCTGATAGGGATCGGTATTGGTGCCGATGGCGATCACCCGCGGCTTGTAGCCCGGCTTCGCCAGTTCCCGTTCCAGCAGCTTCGCCGCATCCGGCTTGGCGAAGAGCTTGGCTTCGAAATCCAGTCCGGCTGAAAGCCCCATATAGCTGTGCGTAGGGCGCGCAAAACAATAGATGCAGCCATGTTCGCAGCCGCGATAGGGATTGATGGAGCGGTCGAAGGGGATATCGGGCGATTCATTGCGGGTGATGATGCTGCGCGGCTTTTCCACCTGCACTTCGGTGCGGAATTCCGGCATGTCCTCGAGAGTCTGCCAGCCATCGTCAAAAACCTCGTGCTGCAGGGTCTCGAAGCGTCCATCCGGGTTCAGCCCGGCGCCACGGCCGCGACGACGGTCGATCTCGATGCGCAGGCCGGATGCATCGGCCAGCGCATTGGCAATATCCGGCATATGGCTCGGCTGGAAGGCAGCCTGCCCCGAAAGCGTATGGTTTCTCATCTGGATGCTCCCAGGACGCCGCACGCCTCTCAAGGCACGCTCAACGCCCTAAACCGTTTCCATCCGGGCAGGCTTTCAACCGCCTTCCGAATGATTAAATTCCTACATCAGGAATGAGAACAATACAAGAACAAAATTGCAAATTCGGCTCGTTCTCCAGAGATGGATGCGTGGGCGCGACAGGCACGGCCACATCTGGAGACTGTGCGGTCGGTGGCATGGACAGCCTTGGATTTTACAGCGATGAGCATAGTGGCAATTTATTGTGCGATGCGTTAGAGCTATGCAGATGTTGACAGTCATAATGGAATGCCGGGATCACGAGCCGGAACTGGCGCACACATTGTCTGCGCTTGTAACCGGGGCCGTGGAAGGGCTTGTAAGCGATGTTGTGATTCTCGATCACGGTTCGCGCGATGGATCGTCGCGCGTCGCCGATGCCGCCGGCTGCCGTTTTTATGGGCAGTGGGACATCGAAGACGTGGTGAAGTCCGCACGCGGCGGCTGGCTGCTTCTGATCGAGCCGGGCGCGCGCCCGCAGGCGGGCTGGATCGACGAGATTCTCGAATATGTGGCGATCTGCGCGCAGCCGGCCCGCTTTTCGCCCTCGCGCTATCACCGGCGCAATGTCTTCAGCCGTATGCTGCGGCGTATTCCGCCATTGGAACACGGATATCTTCTGCCAAAGAAGCATGCCGTGTCGATTGCGAAATCGGGCATGAGCCTGACGCAATTTGTCGGCGCGCAGAAACCGCGCCGGCTGAATGCGGAAATGGTGCCTGCCTGGGCGCTGCGGGCCTCGGCCTAACCTCGGGGGCCGCTTTACCCGGCCAGAACCTTGCCGGGGTTCATGATGCCGGCAGGGTCGAAAGCGTGCTTGATGCGCCGCATCAGTTCCATTTCGATGCCGGGGCGGATGGCGGCCAGTTCGTCGCGCTTCAATTGCCCGATGCCGTGTTCGGCCGAAATGGAACCGCCGAGCGACAGCACGATGCCATGCACGATCTCGTTCATGTCCCGCCAGCGGCCAATGAATTCGGCCTTGTCGGCACCCACCGGCTGGGAAATATTGTAGTGAATATTGCCGTCGCCCAGATGCCCGAAGGCGCAGACGCGGGCGCCGGGAATGGCGGCAAGAACCGCCTTTTCCGCCGTCGCCATGAATTCCGGTATTTTCGACACCGGAACGGAAACATCGTGCTTGATGGAGCCGCCTTCGGGTTTCTGCGCCTCCGACATGCTTTCGCGCATGTGCCAGAGCGCCTGCCGCTGCGCTTCGGACGCGGCGATCACCGCATCCTGAACCAGCCCGGCCTCAAAACCGCGCTCCAGCAGCGATTGCATCATGCTATCCGCCGTTTCGGCCGAGTCGGAGGTGGAAATATCGATGAGCGCGTACCAGTCATGCGGCTGTTCCAGGGGATCGCGCACGCCGGGAATATGCCGGGCGGTGAATTCGACGCCGATTCGCGGCATGAGTTCGAAACCGGTCAGCGCCGTGCCGCAGAGATTGGAGGCCATCTCGAACAGCTTCAGCGCGTCTTCGGTGGAGCTGAGACCGGCAAAGGCCACCTGATGGCCGAGCGGTTTCGGGAAGAGCTTCAGCACCGCGCCGGTGATGATGCCAAGCGTACCTTCGGAACCGATGAAGAGATCGCGCAGATCGTAACCCGTATTGTCCTTTTTCAGCCGGCGCAGCCCGTTCCAGATTTCGCCGGTCGGCAGCACCACTTCCAGCCCAAGGCAGAGCTGGCGCATATTGCCATAGGCGAGCACCGCCGTGCCGCCGGCATTGGTGGCGAGATTGCCGCCGATGCGGCAGGAACCCTGCGAGCCGAGCGACAGCGGGAACATCCGCTCCACGGAATCAGCAGCCTTGTGGATGTCATCGAGAATGCAGCCGGCATCGGCGACGATGATATTGGCGACGGGATCGATATCGCGAACGCGGTTCATGCGCTCCAGCGACAGGATGATGTCCGTTCCTTCGGCACGCGGTGTCTGGCCGCCCACGAGGCCGGTATTGCCGGTCTGCGGCACGATGGCGGTGCCGGTCTCGCTGGCGAGCTTCAGGATGGCGGCAACTTCTTCAACCGAACCGGGCTTGATGAGCAGCGGCGAGGCGCCGCGATAAAGCCCGCGATTTTCCACCAGGCGCGGCGCCATTTCCGCCGGGTCGCGGACCGCGTTTTTTTCGCCGACAATGGCGGTGAAGCGGTCGAGGATGTCGGAGGAGGGGATGGCGGTGGTCGTCATGGGCGGCGTCTCGCTGTCTTTTGAAACATGGGCGAAAGGATTGGGTGCCGTCAGCCTCGCGGCGCGGCGGCGCGGGAAAGGCGGTCGTTGATCGCCTCTCCGAGACCATGGGTGGGAATGGCGGTGATGGCGATCATGTCTGCGCCGCTCGCATCGGCGGCTTTCAGATAATCGAACAGATTGGCGGCGGCCTCGGAAAGATCGCCGGAAGGGCTGAGATCGAGCACGGTGCGCGCCGTCTCTTCGCCGGCAATGGCGATGCCGCCGAAGCGGATCAGCGCTTCGCCCGGCAGAACCGATGTGGCGTGAAGGCGCACGGCAGCACCCGGCGCGTAATGCGAGGCCAGCATTCCCGGCGCTTCAATGGCGGCGGCGGCTTTTTTCGGCCGTTCGAGCCGTTTACCGGCAATGCGCTCTATATCCGCCGTGACGATGCCGCCGGGACGAAGCAGCCGCACCCGGCCATCCTCTTCCACCTTGACGATGGTGGATTCGACGCCGACAGCGGCCGCACCGCCATCGAGAATGAGATTGATCTTCTGGCCGAGATCCGCCTCCACATGGGAGGCACTTGTCGGGCTGATCTTGCCGGAACTATTGGCGCTGGGGGCGGCGAGCGGCCTGTCGAAGCGGCGGATCAGATCGCCGGCAAAACCCTGCGGCACACGAATGCCGACCGTATCGAGACCGGCTGTCGCCAGCGAATGAATGTCGCTTGCCGGTTTCAGCGGCAGCACCAGCGTCAGCGGGCCGGGCCAGAAGGCTTCTGCCAGCTTCAGCGATATGGGGTCGAAGACGGCGTAACGTTCGGCCATGGCGATATCGGCCATGTGGCAGATCAGGGGGTTGAACTGCGGCCGGCCTTTTGTCTCGTAAATGCGGGTAATCGCCGCCGGATTGGTGGCATCGGCGGCAAGGCCATAGACGGTTTCCGTCGGCAGGGCGATGGGCTGGCCGGCGGCAAGCTCCGCCACGGATGCCTGCAGGGCCGTTTCCCGCTCTTTGTCTATATCGATATGACGCGCCATGATGCTGCCTTTCAGGGCGGTCAATAGCGTATTTCAGAGGCTTATGGAAAGTTTTATATCGCCTTGATGATCCTGCGCATCTCCTCGGACCGCGCGCCGAGCATGAGCACGTTTTTCAGCGCCACCCGCGGATCGTGGGTCTGGAACAGCAGGCCGCCGCGATGCACGGAGGTATCGACGGCGATTTCCTGATCGGGAAGCGCGTTGATGGCGACGGCGAAATACATGCGCGAATAGCGCGCATCGATATTTTCGAAGAAGTTTTCGGCCCCGCTCAGCTCGGCGAAGAAATTCGCGAAATAGAAGGACCAGAGCACATGGCGCTCGGCATCGAAGCTGGTTTTCGCCGCCGTGACGTGACAATAGCCGAGATGCGGCCGGTCATTGAGCAGATGGTGAAAAACCATCTTCGGAAAACGGATGGACTGGTGAAAGCCGTTCAGACGGCTGTGGGTGGCATCGGCGGCAGCTTCCAGCTTTCGCCCGGTCAGCGCAGCCACTTCGTCATGGCTGTAATAGACGCGTTCTTTCGGCAGCCATCGTTCTTCATAACGGCTAATGCGCCCTGTCCGCAGAAAATCGGAATGCGCGGTCTTCGAGCGTATCGGTGTGACCGAATGCCTGCTCGCATCGAAATAGCGTATGCGTGTCGCCTTCTCCACCGGGAACACCCTCGTTGCTGTCGATCCGGCAAGATAATTTAGGGCGCGTTAATACTCCGTTGCGCCGCATCCCCCGTTTTTTAATGGGTGGGGAGCAGGACGCGCGCCATCATGCGTCATATTGCGACGTCATTTCCGTCATTGAATAGCTGTCGGATTTCCCAGCGGAATGGGCTGAGAGGGCGAATTGCGCATGTCGCAATTTGTCGCCAATGCGGAAGGTAATGTCGCTGTTTGTGCTGCCGCAAATGAGCGCCGGTGTTTAGATGAGTACATGCTTCCGCAACCCCGCAAATGGTGTCGGGCAGGGCGGTTTGATCGAGGATTTGGCCATGGAATTGCGTGATACCGTATTGCGCCAGCTGAAAAACCGCCGCGAAGGCTTCAGCCTGGAACAGCCCTTCTACACGGACCCGGATTATTTCAAGCTGGATATGGAAACCATCTGGTATCGCGACTGGCTGTTTGTCGGCCATGATTGCGAAGTGTCGAAATCCGGCAGCTATTTCACCGTGCAGGTCGGGGCCTATTCCGTGGTCATCGTTCGCGGTCGCGACGGGCAGATCCGCGCCTTCCACAATTCCTGCCGCCATCGCGGCTCCCGCGTTTGCACCACGCAGAAGGGCCAGTCGGCCCGCCTCGTCTGTCCCTATCACCAGTGGACCTACGATCTCGACGGCAAGCTGCTTTTTGCACGTCACATGGGAGAAGAGTTTGACAAGGGCGATTTCGGCCTGAAGCCGGTCGCCTGCGAAACCGTCGCCGGTTACGTCTTCATCTGCCTTGCCGATCAGCCGGCCGATTTCGAGCCCATGCGCAGGGAAGTCGAGAGCTACATGGCGCCGCACCGCATCTGGGAAGCGAAGGTCGCGCATGAGAGCACGATCATCGAAAAGGGCAACTGGAAGCTCGTCTGGGAAAATAACCGCGAGTGCTACCATTGCGCCGCCAACCACCCGGAACTCTGCCGCACCTATCCCGAAAACCCGAGCGTGACGGGAACGGACGGCGGTGCGAGCGATCCCGAGATCGGCGGCCACTGGGCGCGCTGCGAGGCCGCCGGCCTGCCGAGCCGTTTCAAGATCGACCCCAAGGGCCAGTTCCGTGTCGCCCGCATGCCGCTGATCGGCGAGGCGGAAAGCTACACCATGTCCGGCAAGCGCGCCGTGCGCCGGCCGCTGTCAGACGATGTCAGCATCAGCCATATCGGCGCGCTGCTCCTGTTCCATTACCCGACGACCTGGAACCACTTCCTCGGCGACCACACCATTTCCTTCCGGGTGCTGCCGCTCAGCGCCACGGAAACCATGGTCACCACCAAATGGCTGGTGCACAAGGATGCCGTCGAAGGTGTGGATTACGATCTCGAGGACCTCACCCACGTCTGGAACGAGACCAACGACCAGGACCGCCGCATTGTCGAGGAAAATGCCTTCGGCATTCGTTCCCCGGCCTACGAGCCCGGCCCCTATTCCATGGAGGATGAGGGCGGCGTGATGCAGTTCGTCAACTGGTACTCCGATTTCATGGTCGACCGGCTCTCCGGCGATAAGGCCCGGCTTTCGGCTGTAGCGTGATGCGAAGATGAATATGGTTGTGACCTATAAGCATATTGACGAGATGAAGCCATGGAGCGACAAGCTCCAGCTTCTGGAGTGCATCTCGGTGACGCCCGAGACGCCTGATGTGATGACGTTCCTGTTCCGCTCGGAGGATCAGAACTGGTTCCGTTATCTGCCGGGGCAGTTCGTCACGCTGGAACTGCCGGTGGGCAAGGAGCCGCTTTACCGCACCTACACATTGTCCTCCAGCCCGTCGCGGCCCTATGCGCTGTCGGTCACGGTCAAGGCGCAGGCCAACAGCATCGGCACGCGCTGGATGTTCGACAATCTGAAGCCCGGCATGAAAATCCGGGCGCTCGGGCCGCTCGGTGACTTTTCCTACGTCAAGCATCCCGGCGACAAATATTTGTTCATCTCGGCAGGCTCCGGCGTTACGCCGATGATGTCGATGGTGCGCGACATGAGCGACCGCGCCCCGCAGAGCGATATTGCCTTCATCAATTGTTCGCGTACCCCCGGCGATATCGTCTTCCGTCACGAGCTGGAATATCTCGCCCGCTTCATGCCGAACCTGTCTCTCGGCTTCATTGTCGAGAAATGCGGCCGCACCGATCTGTGGTCCGGGCTGAAGGGCATGGTCGACAAGGCCAAGATCGCGCTGCTCGCGCATGATTTCATGGAGCGCACCGTCTTCTGCTGCGGGCCGGAGCCGTTCATGGCCGCCGTCCGCTCGATGCTCGATGCCTCCGGCTTCGACATGAGCCGCTATCATCAGGAAAGCTTCGCGCCGGCCGCGCCGGTCACCGTCGGTGAAGCCGTGCTTACCGGTGCGGATGGCGAAGCGCTGTCTATGGTGGGTTTCACCCTTTCCGGTAAAGAAATGCCCTGCCAGCCCGGCCAGACGGTTCTGATGACGGCGCGCGCCGCCGGGGTCCGTATCGGGGCGGCCTGCGAATCGGGGATTTGCGGCACCTGCCGGGTGCTGAAGCTTTCCGGTGAGGTGGAGATGAACCACAATGGCGGCATTCTCGATGAGGAAATCGAGGAAGGCTATATTCTCGCCTGCTGCTCACGCCCGTTGACCGATGTAAAGGTGGAAGCCTGACACGAGCAGGCGTTTCATTTTATCGGTCTTTCACCGGATGGTTGTCTTGGAACCAAATTTCTCTAAACTCGTTTGCACGTCATCGAATTCTTTTCGGGCATGAAACGGGGCTGTCCCATATCTCCGACAAGAGCGAGTGGGTGAAAAGGCGCGGGTCCAACGCGCTGAAGCAAACGGAGGAAGATCATGATGAATTTCCGGACAACGAGTGTCGCCACGGCGATGATCGTGTTCCTCACCAGCTTTACGCCGTCGCAGGCGTTCCAGGCCCCTGTGCCGATGCCCAAGCCGGCGGTTTCGACCGACAATGTCGTGCCGGTGCAGTACCGTGAATGGGACCGCCGATACGACCGCCGGCATGGCGACCGCATGTATCGCCCGCGCCCCCCGCGTGACGGCTATTATAACGGTCACCGCGGCTATCGCGATCGTCGTCCGGGTTACCGTTATCACAATGGTTACTGGTTCCCGCTCGCTGCCTTTGCGGCCGGTGCGATCATCGGCGGTGCCATGCAGCAGCCGCGTCCGACCTATGGCGGCAGCCATGTTTCCTGGTGCCAGAACCGCTGGCGGTCCTACCGCGCTTACGACAACAGCTATCAGCCGAGCAGCGGTCCGCGCCGCATATGCGTATCGCCTTACAGCCGCTGACAGGACTTTCGAAAGCCCGGATTTTGATCCGGGCTTTTGCTTTCCGGCTGCCGGATCGGGTAAACGAAGCGTGATGGGATCGTTAATGCTGGGTTCAGGCGAAAACGCCTAGCCTGCAACCTGCAATGTTCCAGCCAGACCGAAAAACTGGCCGAATGAGAATAAAAAAGTGTTATTATTCACGGAGAACGGCCTGTTGACCGTCGTGAATGGAGGAAGTCAGATGAGAAGCTATATGAAGAATATCCTGGCTGTCGGTCTTTCTGCGATTGTGGTTGCGGGAGCGATTGTTCCGGCGGAAGCAGCAATGCCTTTGCCGATCGCGCCGAAGAGCGTTGAGACCGCAGGCAACGATGCCAGCAAGAATATCGTGAACGTGCAATATTGGCGTGATCGCGACGGCTGGGGCGATCGTCGCGGCTGGTATCGCGGCCACCGTGGTTATCGCGATTACCGTCCGGGCTATCGTCACCATGACGGTTACTGGTTCCCGCTCGCAGCCTTTGCGACGGGCGCGATCATCGGCGGCGCACTCTCGCAGCCGCGTGAAGTTTACCGCCCGGTACCGGAATATCGTCCGCGCCCGGTCTATCGCGAATATCGCCCGGTCTATCGTGGCGGCATGAGCCGCGCGCATGTGAACTGGTGCTATGGCCGCTATCGTTCCTACGATGCCTATAGCAACACGTTCCAGCCGTATCACGGCCCGCGCCAGCCCTGCTATTCGCCCTACGGCTGATAGAGCCGCTTCAATCGAGAGAGCCGTCCGGTCGCCACCGGGCGGCTTTTTGCTGTCACAAGATCCGTGCGCGCTTCAGCACGAACCAGGCGAGCGCAACCGAAATCATGATGAAGATGCTGGCCGACAGCGTGCCGCCCGTGCCGACGGTAAACGGCAGCTCATCCGTATTCATGCCGAAGAAGCCGGTGACCAGCGAGGGCGGCAGCAGGAATGCCGTCATCAGCGACAGGATATAAAGATGCCGGTTGGTTTCGGATGAAAGTTTGGAATCGATTTCTTCATGCAGCAGCCTTGCCCGCTCCTGCAGGGCATAGACGTCGTGGTCGACAGCTTCCAGACGGGCCATCAGGCGTGAGGCGACATCCTCGAAACCGTCCGGCATCTCGTCATCATCGGCGGCCGAAGCCCGCCGCATCAGGGTCAACACGGTGCGCAGATGCCGGTGCAGGCGAACCACGGTGCGGCGCAGCGGGGCAAGACGCCGCCGCTCGTCACGGTTCTCGCTGTCATAGACCATATCCTCGATGGCGTTCAGCTCTTCTGTCGTCTCCATCACCAGATTGATGAGCGAGCGCTGGAACTCCGCCACCAGCCCCTCGAACACATGCGATGGCGTGAGGTAACGGTTGGAATTCTTGTCGACCGCCGCTTTCAGCCGGTCCACCGAATGCAGCGGCTGCAGGCGGGTCGTGATGATAAAACGGTCGCTCACCGCAAAATGCAGCCAGCCGAAATCGCGCGTTTCCTTGTCGAATTCCCGCTGGAAATCGACCAATGTGCCATAGAGCGATTTTTCATCGACCACGATGGACGGATGCGTCTCATGGGTGGTGAGGCTTGCCCGCGCCGCCGGGTCGAGACCGTCGATGGTCTCGAGAAAACCTGCCACACGCTGATCGGCGAGGTTGAGGTGCAGCCAGAAGAACCCTTCGCACTCTGCCATTTCGTGAAAGCCGGCATCGGGCGCGAGCCGCCGGCACGGGGCTGTACCGGGATGAAATTGATAGGCCCAGACAAGGCCGGGAATAACGGGTGTTACGAGATCCATCGTGGCAGTCCTGACCGGCTGGATGGGAGGGGGGAGGCGTCCGTCGTTCCGGTGTGGGAGCGGCGGCGGCGAGGCGCCTTTCAGCGCATGCTGAGCAAATTCATATGACAGTTTTATAACAATCCTGCCGAAATGACGGGAATTTTCAAATTGACGTTTACGTAAAAATCATTTAGCCCGAAGGCAGTAGCAAGATGCCAGAGCTTCGGGAGGAGGCAGCATGTATAGCGCGCCGGTGGACGATATCGCCTTTACACTCAAACATGTAGCGGGTCTTGAAGACGCGCTGTCGACGGGTGCGCTGGGAGACCTTGGGGAAGATCTGGTCGATGCCATTCTGCACGAAGCCGGCCGTTTCGCCACCGCAGAGGTCGCGCCGCTCGCCGACATCGGCGACCGCCAGGGCGCAAAGCTTGCCGACGGCAAGGTGACGACACCGGATGGCTGGGCCGATCTTTACCGCCGCTGGGCGGAAGCGGGCTGGAACAGCCTGACGGCGCCGGAAGAATTCGGCGGCCAGAACCTGCCGCATATGCTGAATGTCGCCGCACTCGAAATGTGGAATTCCGGCTCCATGGCCTTTGCGCTGGCCCCGACGCTGACCATGGGCGCGGTGGAAGCCCTTGTCGCCCACGGCAGCGATGACCTCAAGCGCACCTATCTGCCGAAACTCGTCTCCGGCGAATGGACCGGCACGATGAACCTTACCGAGCCGCATGCGGGTTCGGATCTCGGCGTCCTGAAGACCCGGGCGGAGCGCAATGGCGACGGCACTTACCGCATCTTCGGGCAGAAGATTTTCATCACCTGGGGTGAACACGACGCGGCGGACAATATCATCCACCTCGTTCTCGCCCGCCTGCCGGATGCGCCGGCCGGCACGCGTGGCATCTCGCTGTTCCTCGTGCCGAAGTTCCTGCCCGATGAGAACGGCGCGCCGGGCAGCCGCAACGATCTGTTCTGCCATTCGCTGGAACACAAGCTCGGCATTCACGGCTCGCCCACCTGCACGATGATTTTCGGTGACGGCAAATTCGGAGAAGGGAAGGGCGCTCTCGGTTGGCTGGTCGGCGAGGAGAACAAGGGTCTCGCCTGCATGTTCACCATGATGAACAACGCCCGCCTTGCCGTTGGCATGCAGGGCGTGGCGATCTGCGAAGCGGCGACCCAGAAGGCCATCGAATATGCCAGGGAGCGCACGCAGGGCAAGGCGCCCGGCTGGCAGGGTTCCGGCATGAGCCCGATTATCGAGCACCCGGATATCGCCAGAACGCTTCTGACGATGAAGGCGCTCACTCAAGGGTCGCGGGCGATTTCCTTCAGCTGCGCGCACGCCATCGATATGGCGCATACGACTGAAGACGCCCGGCAGCGCGCTCACTGGCAGGAGCGCGCTGCCCTTTTGACACCCATCGCCAAATCCTTCTCCACCGATGCCGGCGTCGATGTCGCCTCCATGGGCATTCAGGTGCATGGCGGCATGGGCTTTATCGAGGAAACCGGCGCGGCGCGTTATCTGCGCGATGCCCGTATCGCGCCGATCTATGAAGGCACCAACGGCATTCAGGCCATCGATCTGGTGCTGCGCAAGCTGCCGCTCTCCGAAGGCGCGCAGGTGCGCGGTTTCATCGCCGAACTGCGCGAGATCGCCGCCCGCACAGCCGCGTCGAACCGCGACGATCTCGGCGAGACCGGCCGTTATCTCGAAGCGAGCCTCGCCGATCTGGAAACGGCGACCGACTGGCTGCTGGACCGCATCAAGGCAGGCGAAACCGAAACCGCGCTCGCCGGCGCGACGCCCTATCAGCGCCTTTTCGGTCTGGCGCTCACCGGCGCCTATCTCGCCAAGGGCGCATTGGCCGCCGTCGATGATGGCAGGAGCGGGCATCGCGCAGCCCTTTGCCGTTTCGCAGCGGAAAATCTGCTGGCGGAAACGGCAGCGTTGAAGGACCGCGTTATCGCCGGTGCGGCAAGTCTTGCCGCCGCCCGCACCGTATTGGCTTGAGGAGCTTTAGATGTCGGACGAACACATTCTCGTCGAGCGCGTCGGCCATGCGCCGGAAGTCTTGACCATCCGCTTCAACCGGCCGGACAAGAAAAACGCCATCACCGATGCCATGTATCTGCGCATGGCAGATGCCCTCCACGCTGCCAATACGGACCCGGAGATTCGCGTCGTCGCCTTTCTCGGCACGGAAGGCTGCTTCTCTGCCGGTAACGACATGGCCGATTTTCTGGCCTTCGCCATGTCGGGCGGAAAGGGCAAGCTTGCCGCGCTCGAGCTTCTGAAAGCGCTCGTCGCTTTCGAAAAGCCCATGGTATCCGGCGTCGACGGGCTCGCCATCGGCATCGGCACGACGCTGAACCTGCATTGCGACCTGACGGTCGCCTCCAGCCGCAGCCTGTTCAAGACCCCATTCGTGGATCTCGCTCTGGTGCCGGAAGCGGCTTCCAGCCTGCTCGTGCCGAAACTCATGGGACACCAGCGCGCCTTTGCGCTGCTTGCCATGGGCGAAGGTTTTACTGCTGAACAGGCGTTACAGGCCGGAATGATCTGGAAAGTCGTCGCCCCTGAACATGTGGAGAGCGAAACGCTGGCGCTTGCCACCCGGCTTGCAGCCAAACCGCAGCAGGCGCTGAAGATCGCCCGCGATCTGGTTCGCGGCAATCCGAACGATCTTCTCGCCCGCATCGAAGAGGAAGGCCGTCATTTCATCGCGCAACTGCAAAGCGCCGAAGCGCGCGCCGCCTTCGAGGCATTCATGCGTCGTTAAGCGTTCTGGCAGGAATTCCTTGCGGTTAAGCAACCGGGCAATATGGGTTGGGTTAAATAATGCAACGTCATCGCCCGAAAGCCACCCGCATGCGTCACGTCGTTTTCGCCCTGTCCGTCTTCCTCTGCGCCGCCACTGTCACCGAAGCGGCGGCGATAACGCGCCCTCCGGCGGCTTCCGCCGGCAATGTCATTCTGGCGCAATCTGTCATTACCGAAGACGATGGCTCGGATTATTATTCCGGCCGCAATCGCGACCGCCAGCGCCGCGCCCGTTTCGTCTGCGTCATCACCCCGCCGGAGAGCGCCAATCGCCGCCGGCCCTATGTCTGCCCCATCGAGCGGGGCCGCGTGGGCGGCGCCTGCCGCTGCTCGGGCGTGGTCGGTAACGGCACGGTCGATACGGCCTGGTGATTATTTCTCCAGCGTCGCCACCGCTTCCACATGCGGCGACCATAGAAACTGGTCGACAGGCGTGACGCGGGTGATGCGATAGCCGCCTTCCGTGAGGATGGTAAGATCGCGCGCAAGCGTTAGCGGGTTGCAGCTCACCGCAACGATCTTCTTCACCGTGCTGCGGGCCAGTTCCTTGCACTGGAATTCCGCACCGGCGCGCGGCGGATCGAACACGACAGCATCGTAGTTCTTCAGTTCGCTTGTCATCAGCGGCCGGCGGAAGAGATCGCGTTTCTCGACGCTCACCGGCTTCAGGCCCTGTGTGTTGCGGGCGGCGAAGTCCAGGGCCTTCAGCGGCTTGTCTTCCGCTTCCACCGCATGCACCTTGCCGATGCGTGCGAGCCTCAGCGCGAAGGTGCCGGAACCGCAGAAGAGATCGGCAATGCGCTTGGATTTGCCGATATGGCCAAGAACCAGCTCGGCCATGGCGTCTTCCGCCTGTTTCGTCGCCTGCGTGAAGCTGCCGGCTGGCGGCGAAACCGCAACGCCGCCGAATTCGATGATCGGCTTTTGCGGTTCGATCAGGATTTCACCTGAGAGCGAAACACGGGCAATGCCGCGCATGGCGAGCACCGTTTCCGTGAGTGTGCGCCGCTGCTTGTCACTGACCGACTTGATGCCTTCGACCGAAATATCGAGACCCGAGAGCGTTTCGAGAACGGTGATGCGGAACGGTTCGGCATTCGCCACCATGGAAAGCCCGATGGCACGGATGGCATCCAGCCGCGAGACGATGCCGGGCGAGGTGACGGGACATTCCTCGATGGCGACGATGTGATGGCTGTTCGCCTGGCTGAAACCGAGCAGCAGGCCCTTTTCCGTCTTGCGGGCGGCGAACACCGCGCGGCGGCGCTCGCCGGGGCGACAGATGACGAGATCGTCGACCGTCGGCGTCAGACCTTTCGATTTCAGTGCCGAAACCACCAGCTCCCGCTTGTAGGCATGGTAAGGCTGATCGGCCAGATGCTGCAGCGAACAGCCGCCGCAGGTGCCGTTCTTGCCATCGGGGCCGAAATGGCGGCAGGCCGGTTCACGGCGCTCCGCCGAGGCTTCCGTTATCGACATGACGGTGCCGTGATCTTTCACCTTCGCAATCGCGACCGTTTCGCCGGGCAGCGCGAAGGGCACATAGACCGGGCCGTCGGGACAGTGCGCGATGCCGTCGCCCTGCGCGCCGAGGCTCTTGATGGTGACGGTCTGTGTGCTCATGGCTTTTCGCCTCCGAGAAGAAATTCGATGTTGCCATCGCCGCCGGAAATCGGCGAGGGAATGAGGCCGAGGCTTTTCCAGCCCATGTCCTCGGTCAGCCAGCGTTCCAGTTCGGCAGCCACGGCAGGCGCCGTTTCCGGTTCTTTCAACAGCCCGGCCTTGCTGATGGCGTCGCGCCCCGCCTCGAATTGCGGCTTCACCAGCAGAACCGCGAGAGCACCCGGCTCCGCAAGCTCAAGTGCCGGGGCAAGTGCAAGCTTCAGCGAAATGAAGGACACGTCGGAGACGATGAAGCCGATGGGCCGGTCATCGATATCTTCCGCCGTCAGGAAGCGCGCATTCAGCCCTTCCAGATTGGTCACGCGCGGATCGTTCTCGATTCTCGCATGCATCTGCCCGTGGCCGACATCGATGGCGGTGACGTGTTTTGCGCCGCGCTCCAGCAGCACCTCGGTGAAACCGCCGGTCGAAGCGCCGACATCGAGACAGTCATGGCCCGACGGGTCGAGCCGGAAATGATCGAGCGCGGCCACGAGCTTCAGCGCGGCGCGCGAAACATAGGCCTGCGCCGGATCGCTGATGGCGATTTCGGCATCGCCGGCGACGGTCTGGCTCGGTTTGGTGACGGTTTTACCGTTGACGCTCACGGTGCCGCGCGCAACCGCGTCGCGCGCACGCGAGCGGCTGGCGAAGTGGCCGAGCGACACGAGAAGCTGGTCAAGCCGTTCATTTTCAGATGTTTTGGACATGGTCCCGTGTCAATGACCGCCAAACCCCGCCGATGCAAGCGATTTATCGCTGAAAGGGACCGGCGATGCCTGCTGTCGCCCATTGATGTTGCACCGCAAAGTCAGAATGTTCGATTAATCCAATATAAAGGCTTGTATTGCACTTTGTGCACAAGGCCCGTGCGGCCACCGGAACCTGCCATGACGGCATCTCCTCCCATCCACAAAATTGCGGCCGTTGCAGCGCAGACGCTTGCTTCGAGGCATCGGGTCGCCGAGAGAGTTTGCGATGTCGCTTAAAAACCTCCCCATCAATCTGAAGCTCATAGCCACCTTCTGTGCCTTGATGAGCGTGTGCCTGCTCGCTTCCGCGGTCGTATTCTGGCAGACGCTGGGGAGCGAGCGTGTCACGATCGAAAACAACCGCACCAAGGATATTATCCAGGCCGTGGATGGCGCGACGGCAGCCATGCTGGAGCAGGCCGTCAATCAGCGCGGCTTCCTGCTGTTCCGCAGCGACAGCACCTACAACGATGTATTCGCCCAGCGCGACCTGATGCTGAAGAAGCTCGACGAGCCCGCGCGCTGGCCGTCGGCCGGCCGGACATCCTGACATCCATCGACGACATGCAGAAATCCGCAACCGTGTTCTTCAAGGAACTGGCGGAACCGCAGATCGCCGCACGCAAGACGACCGAAGCGCCGATTTCCGAAATCATCGAGATCGGCCGCAATCAGGCCAAGGGCCAGCTCGACGGCTTCCGTGCCTCCGCCGCCAAGATCAAGGAGCAGTTGAACGGCCTGTCCACCGCTTACGCGGCAGAACAGCAGGCAGCCGCACTGAACCTGAAATATGCGCTTCTGGGTGGCGGCGCTGTCGCCGGTCTTCTGGCTGTCGCCCTCATCTGGGCGCTGTCGCGCTCCATCGTCACGCCGATCATCGGCATGACGGCAGCGATGAGCCGGCTTGCCGATGGCGATCTGACGACGGAAGTTCCGGCCACGGATCGTGGCGACGAAGTCGGCAAGATGGCGAAGGCCGTTCTGGTCTTCAAGGAAGCCGGGCTGGAAAAATCCCGCCTTGCCGGCGAGACCGACCGCATGCGCTCCGCGACGGAGGCTGAACGTCGCCGCAACGAGGAAGAAAAGGCCAAGGACGAAGCCGCCAGCGCTTTTGCCAGCGCCGAGCTTGGCAAGGGCCTTGCCGCTCTCGCGGATGGCGATCTTTCCTATCGCATCGAGACGCCTTTTGCGCCCGCCATCGATCCGGTTCGCGTGAATTTCAACAGCGCCGTCGAAAAACTCCAGCAGGCGTTGCGCACCGTCGGTGAGAACGCAGCCGCGATCAATGCCGGTGCCTCGGAAATGCTCTCCGCCGCCGACGACCTGTCGCGCCGCACCGAACAGCAGGCGGCCTCCATCGAGGAAACCGCCGCAGCCCTGGAAGAGGTCACCACCACGGTGCGCGATAGCGCCCGCGGCGCGGAAGATGCCGGCAATCTGGTCCAGCGCGCTCGCGCCGGTGCGGAAAAATCCGGCGTCGTGGTCCGCAAGGCGGTTGCCGCCATGCGCGAAATCGAGAAGTCTTCGGGCGAAATCGGCAACATCATCGGTGTCATCGACGATATCGCCTTCCAGACCAATCTTCTGGCGTTGAATGCCGGCGTGGAAGCCGCCCGCGCCGGTGATGCCGGCAAGGGCTTTGCGGTGGTTGCGCAGGAAGTCCGCGAGCTCGCCCAGCGTTCCGCCAATGCCGCCAAGGAGATCAAGACGCTGATCGGCGCTTCCAGCCAGCAGGTGGAAAACGGCGTCAATCTGGTCGACGAGACCGGCAAGGCTCTGGAACTCATCGTTGCGGAAGTCGAAGAGATCAATGCCCATGTCAGCGCCATCGTCGTCGCCGCCCGCGAACAGGCGACCGGCCTGCAGGAAATCAACACGGCCGTGAACACCATGGACCAGGGCACGCAGCAGAATGCCGCCATGGTGGAACAGCAGACCGCCGCCAGCCATTCGCTGGCCCGCGAAGCGGGAGCGCTGAACAGCCTGCTCGGCCAGTTCAGAATGGATGGCGCACGCGCTGCCGTTGCCAGTGCCGGCGGCTATTCCGCGCCGCGCCAGTCTTCCGCCAGACCCGCCTTCCAGCCCGCGCCGGCCGCACCGGCCCGCAAGGCGCCGGTAAAATCGGCCTCCGCAGCCGCAAGGCCTGTCGCCTCGCCGGCCCGTGCGCTTGGCCAGAGCCTCGCCCGCGCCTTCGGCGGTGCGGCCGAAGCGCCGGCTGCCAAGGATCAGGACTGGACGGAGTTCTGAGCCGGGCTTTCGGATTGAACTTATGGATTGGGGGCCGAAAGGCCCCCTTTTTGCGTCGGTCATTTCAGACGGGAAACGCCGCTTAGAGTTTTTTCGCTTTTCTTCGAAGCGCGAAAACACTCTAACTCTTTGTTTTGGCGCATTTCCGGACGGAAAACCGGGGTCCACTTTTCCTGGAAATGCTCTATGTGCCCTGTAGTCGGAACATCCGCGCAAAGAATAGCTCATCCGACAGGCGGTGAAGCAGGGCGGCAATGCCGGCGGTCGCGGCAATGGCGAAAACAAGCCGCCCGGCCAGAACGCCATAGACATCCGCGCCAAGCGACATCACCACAAGGGTGTCCTCGATCACGCTATGGGCAAAACCCATGAACACGCAGGACAGAAACACCTGACGCGGCGAGATCGTGCCCGATTGCGCCTCGCGGATCAGGAAGCCGGCGCCGTAGGAAATGCCGAGAAACAATCCGATGGCGGTGAGATGTTCGGCCTCGCCGCGAATGCCCGCAAGACGCAGCAGGGGCGAGAGCGCTTTCATCATCAGCGCCAGTAGGCCCGTCAACCTGAGGATTTCAAGGCAAAGGGAAAGTGCCAGGAGGATGACGAGCATCCAGACCATGGTTTCCCCGAGGCCGAGGAAATAGGCGGTCCATTCAGGCGTGGCGCTCATCGCAATCCAGGCGGGGTTTACCGGCGCGGACAGCCATCCCATCGCCTCCAGAACGTGATGCAGCATGAAGGCATAGAGCAATCCGCCGCCGACGCGCAGCGCCGTGGTGACGATCATGCCCGGTCCCGCCTTTTCAATGATCTTCTGTTCGATGGGTAAGCCATGGGCGAACAGGATGAGCGCCGAAAAAACGGTGATATCCGCAACGGTCAAAGAGGATGCGGGCACAAGCGTGAAGATGAGAGGCACCGCACCCCATATGCCGACCAGCATCGCGGTCAGCCAGGCAAGACCAAGCTCCGGCGGCAGCCCGACGAGGTTCATGACCGGCGCGAAGGCAGGCGCCACCGCCTCGATCGCGCCCATCCTCGACAACAACTCGGTCAGAATGGCGATGGGAACCGTGATCCGCACAAGCACCCAGTAGATCGCAAGCGTTTCCCGCGTTTTTTGCCAGACGGGCAGGAGAAGTGACATGTGAGACTCCCTGAAGGTTGTTCCCATTCACTAATCCCGGACCCTTCGCATTTTCGGTCAAAGATTGCAGCTTCATGCAATTTTATTGCAAATCCAATGGCAGGCGATATGCTGCCGGCATGGATCGGATCGACCGGAAACTTCTGAACCTTTTGCAGAACGATGCGTCGCGCACCAATGTGGATATGGCCGATGAAGTCGGGCTGTCTCCATCCAGTTGCCTGCGCCGCCTGCAGCGGCTGCGCAAGTCGGGCGTGATCGACCGCATCGTGGCGATCCTCAACCCCGCAAAGGCGGGACGGGTGATCAAGGCTCTGGTGACGGTGGAGCTGAAATTGCACGGCGAGCAGCATATGCGCCGCTTTCTGGATATTGCGAGTGTCGAAGAGGCCGTGTCGCAGGCCTATGCCGTCACCGGCGCAACCGATGTCGTGCTGATGCTGCGCCTGCGGGATATGGAAGAATTCGACGCTCTGTGCGACAGGCTCTTCCGCGACCAGCACAATGTCGCGCGCTTTGTCACCATGGTCGTCATCAAGACGGCGAAAGAGGAAACGGCCATCAGGCTTTAACCGGAGCCCTTCAATGCGGGACATTCACTCGTCTAGGAAGCCATTTCGCCACGGCGTTTTTTGAAGAGGTGCGTTTTGAACAGTGAAATCGAACTGCCGGTACAAAAGCAGCTTGAGGCCTATAATGCCCGTGACATCGATGCCTTTATGCTCTGGTGGGCGGATGATTGCCAGTATTACGCTTTCCCGGCGACGCTTCTGGCGGGAAGCGCGGCAGAGATTCGACAGCGTCACATCGAGCGTTTCGAGGAGCCGGATTTACATGGGAAACTGCTGACGCGCATTGTCGTTGGCAATGTCGTCATCGACCATGAAACGGTCACCCGGAACTTTCTGGAAGGAAAGGGAGAGGTCGACGTTGCCTGCATCTATGAAGTTGAGAACGGCAGGATCGCCAAGGCCTGGTTCAAAATCGGCGAACCGCGGATATTGTCGCGAAAATCCTAGCGCGTGCAAAGGGTGCGTGCGCGGCTTTCCCATCGTCCATGTCGCTATGCGGTGTGATCCGCCCGCATGGGATGCCAGACGGAAATATCCCGTGGCGCATCCAGAAGCTCGGGCAGGGCATCGTGCCATGCCTGCCGATAGGGGCGGTGGATCTGAACGTCGATGACGTCCTGATGGTCGCTCCAGGTCTCGTGCAGCAGGAAGCGGTTCTCGTTTTCGCCATCCCGGTGCAGGGTTGCGTTCACGAAGGTCTTTTCGTGCCGCATGGCGTCGAGCAGCGCATTCAGCAATTCGAGAAAGTGCTCGCGCTGGCCGGGGCGGACCTGGAAACCGATGAGATAGGTGGTGTGCACGGGTGTTACTCCTTGGTGCCTTGCATCAGTGCTTCGCGGGTTGCCGCGTCGGCGGGGTAGAAACATTCCAGCACCAGTTCGGACAGTGTGACGTCTGTGGCCGTTCCGAAAACCGTGGTGGTTGAAATGAAGCTCAATATGCCGCCCGAAGATGGATCGCGAAGCTGGAGCGGTATGGCCAGAGGGTCGGCCCCGGCGGCATGGGGCGAGGCCTTTGGCGCGGGATAGGCGGCAAGCTCCGCATGCAGCCGGGAAAGCACCTCGTCTCCCGTCTCTTCGACCTGACGGCGCAGACGTTCCAGCAGGTGATGACGCCATTCGGCGAGATTGACGATGCGCGAACTCAGGCCCTGCGGATGCAGGCTCAGCCTCAAGGCGTTAAGCGGCGGGCGAAGCAGCTCCTCGGAAACGCCGGCCAGAAGCGACGTGATCGCCCCATTGGCGAGAACGACGTTCCAGTGTCGGTCAACGGCAAGGGCGGGGAAGGGCATATGTCCGTGCACCACAGTTTCGACCGCCTGCCGGGCCGCCGCCATATCGGGCGCATCTATCGGCCGTTCGGAATGAACAGGCGCATAACCCGCCGCCAGCATCAGCCGGTTGGCGGCGCGGGCGGGCATGGAAAGCTGCTCGGCCAGTTTCGCGAGCATCTCGCGGCTGGGGGATGATCGCCCGCTTTCCACAAAGCTCAGATGGCGCGCGGATATGTCCGCCTCCATCGCCAGATCGAGCTGGCTTAACCTGCGGCGCGCACGCCATTCCTTCAGCACCTGGCCGACATGTTCTCGATGATGTGTCATGCCCCGCAGCCTAGCAGAAGAGAGCAGCAATGCGATTACCTCTGAGGTAATTGTTCCGCTTCCCGACCCCCGGCATGTTTGGGCTGTCAACCAGAAGGAGCGCAATCATGACGCAGCATCTCGCAATCGCCGAAACCTATCTCGCAGCTTGGAACGAAGAGGACAATGAACGCCGCAGGCATCTCGTCGGTCAGGCATGGGCAGAAAATACGCGCTACGTCGATCCGCTGATGCAGGGCGAGGGGCAGCAGGGGATTGCCGCGATGATCGAGGCGGCGCGGCAGAAATTTCCGGGATATCGTTTCGTGCTCACAGGCACCCCGGATGGCCACGGCAACTTCACCCGTTTCTCATGGCGTCTCATTTCGCCTGATGGGGATGATGTCGCTGGCGGAACCGATGTCGTCAGCCTGAATGCCGAGGGGCGGATCGAAAATGTCG
Source organism: Agrobacterium sp. LY4 (assembly GCF_001526585.1). Classification (NCBI taxonomy): domain Bacteria; kingdom Pseudomonadati; phylum Pseudomonadota; class Alphaproteobacteria; order Hyphomicrobiales; family Rhizobiaceae; genus Agrobacterium; species Agrobacterium sp. LY4. The sequence goes on from NZ_ASYA01000001.1 coordinate 726,193, forward strand.
TCGGTTTTCTCGATGGCGCCGCATCCTGAGAAAGAGGCGGGATAGTCCCACCTCCTGTCCCGGCAATCTTGTCAGCCTACGAAACCGACGCCGGCCTGACGCTGGCCGAGCGCGTTGAACACGGTGGAAACGATGCCGGCACGGTCGAGGCCGGCATTGGCATACATGGTCTCGGGCTTGGCCTGCTCCACCCACTGGTCTGGCAGGGTCAGCGTCCGGACCTTGGGGCCATGGTCGAGCAGGCCGGCGCTCGCCATGAAATGCAGCACATGCGCGCCGAAACCGCCAACGGAGCCTTCTTCGATGGTCACCAGCACCTCGTGATGGCTGGCCAGCTGGCGGATAAGGTCGAGATCGAGCGGCTTGGCGAAGCGCGCATCGGCGACCGTCGTGGAAAGGCCGGCCGCTTCAAGGTCTTCGGCGGCTGCAAGGCATTCCGCCAGCCGGGTGCCGAAGGAGAGCAGCGCAACCTTGCTGCCTTCCTTGATGATACGGCCCTTGCCGATCTCAAGAATCTCACCGCGTGCGGGCATCTCGACGCCCACGCCTTCACCGCGCGGGTAACGGAAGGAAATCGGGCCTTCATCATAGGCTGCCGCCGTGCGGACCATATGTTTCAGCTCGGCCTCGTCGGCCGCCGCCATCACCACCATGCCGGGCAGGGTGGCGAGGAAGGTCGTATCGAAAGAGCCGGCATGGGTCGGCCCATCCGCGCCGACAAAACCGGCGCGGTCGATGGGGAAACGTACCGGCAGGCTCTGGATGGCCACATCATGCACCAGCTGGTCGTAACCGCGTTGCAGGAAGGTGGAATAAAGCGCGCAGAACGGCTTGTAACCGTCCGCCGCAAGCCCGGCCGCGAAGGTGACGGCATGCTGTTCGGCAATGCCGACATCGAAGGTGCGGGTCGGGAAAAGCTCGGCCATCTTGTCGAGGCCCGTGCCGTTCGGCATGGCGGCGGTGACGCCGATGATCTTGTCGTCGAGGGTGGCTTCCTGGATCAGGGCTTCGGCAAAGACGCTGGTATAGCTCGGCGCATTCGGCTTGGCTTTCGCCTGCGCGCCGGTGATGACGTCGAACTTGTTGACGCCGTGATATTTGTCGGCCGCCGCTTCCGCCGGTGCATAACCCTTGCCCTTCTGCGTCACCACATGGATGAGAACAGGGCCTTTCTGGTTGTCGCGCACATTGCGCAGCACCGGCAGCAGGTGATCGAAGGAATGACCGTCGATCGGGCCAATGTGGTAGAAACCAAGCTCCTCGAACAGCGTGCCGCCGGTCACGTAACCGCGCGCATGGGTCACGGCGCGGGTAATGGCGCGGTCGATGGTCTTGCCGAGATAGGCCGTCAGTTTCTTGCCGAAATCGCGGAAGCCCATATAGGTGCGGCCGGAGGCGAGGCGTGCGAGATAGGCGCTCATCGCCCCCGTCGGCGGCGCAATCGACATATCGTTGTCATTGAGGATGACGATCAGCCGCGCATCGAGCGCGCCGGCATTGTTGAGCGCTTCGAACGCCATGCCCGCCGACATCGAGCCGTCGCCAATGATGGCTACGACCTTGCGGTCGCTGCCATCAAGACCCGCCGCCACGGCCATGCCGAGACCGGCGGAAATGGAGGTGGAGGAATGGCCGGCGCCGAAATCGTCATAGTCGCTTTCCGCACGACGCGTGAAACCGGAAAGCCCGCCTTCCTGCCGCAGCGTGCGAATGCGGTCACGACGGCCGGTGAGGATCTTGTGCGGATAACATTGGTGGCCGACATCGAAGATCAGCCGGTCTTCGGGCGTGTTGAAGACCTTGTGAATGGCAATCGTCAATTCCACCACGCCAAGGCCGGCACCCAGATGGCCACCGGTCTTCGACACCGCGTCGATCATCTCGTCGCGCAGTTCCCGTGCCAGTTCCGGCAGGTCGCGATCGTCGATCTCCTTAAGATCGGAGGGGAAATTCACCCGGTCGAGCAGTGGGGTCTGGGGCATTCCGGTCAATCGTTCGGCCTTTTCTCGTGGTCAGCAGGGGGCACCGGAGCGTCTTTCATGGTGAAAGCCGACGGTCCATTCCTGCATGTCGTACACTTCTATAGAATTTCAACCTTCCGGCAAAGGGACAAACTCTTCTTCGTCGCCGGGAACGATATCGAAGCGTCCGGTTCTCCACTCCTGTTTGGCCTGCTCTATGCGTTCTTTTGATGACGAAACGAAGTTCCACCAGATGTAGCGGCGCTGATTGAGCGCCGCCCCGCCGAAGATCATGATGTGACAGCCATTGCTGCCGGCCTGCAACGTGATGTCGTCACCCGGCCGGAAGACGAGCAACTGGTCGGCGGCGAAGATATCGCCCGCCACATCCAGCGAACCGGACAGAATATAGATCGCCCGTTCCTCATGATCGGCGGAGAAGGGAAATTTCACCCCCGGTTCCAGCGTCAGGTCGACATAAAGCGTATCGGTAAAGGCCGAAACGGGGGAGGTGAGGCCTTCGAATTCGCCGATCACCACCCGGCCGGTAGCGCCCTTGATATCGATCAGCGGCATGTCTTCTTTCGCAGTATGGGCAAAGGCGGGGGCGATTTCTTCCATATGGTCCGGCAGGGCAAGCCAGGTCTGCAGGCCGGACATGGAAAGCGGGTGGCCGCGCAGGTTTTCCGGCGTGCGTTCCGAATGCACGATGCCCCGCCCGGCCGTCATCAGGTTGATGTCGCCGGGGCGGATGACAAGCTCGGTGCCGAGACTGTCGCGATGCTTGATTTCGCCGTCGAACAGATAGGTGACGGTGGAAAGCCCAATATGGGGATGCGGTTTGACGTCGAGCGCCTCACCGGCCTTCAGGATCGCCGGGCCCATGCGGTCGAAGAAGATGAACGGCCCCACAAGCCGCCGCTGCCGGGTCGGCAGCGCGCGGCGCACGGCAAAGCCGCCAATGTCGCTCGTGCGGGGAATGATGAGGTTCTCGATGGCGTCGCAGGCAAAAGCATCACCCGCGACGGGATCGTTACCGGGGAAGAAGGACATCGCAAGCTCCTCGTATCGTCTGGCGGGAGTTTAGCATAACCGAGGGGGAGGGGAGCATCGCGATATCGAACGCAGCGTCAACGATCCTTGTTAACACGACATTGTGAGAACACCTTGCGGCCGTGGAAAGTTTTCAAACCTCTCCTTCGTCATCCTCGGGCTTGCCCCGAGGGTCTAAAGACGTCAATAAAATCGATGCATTGCAAATCCTCGAGACAAGCCCCAAGGATGACGTCGAGTGTTTGAATCGGCAGGTGGCTACCTTATCGAATCACGTCCAAACGCTCCCGCTAAACGCAGTCATTCCCCGTCCAGCGGCTCCACACCCTGCGGCTTGCCCGCACGATCGAGACGGATTTTCTCGATTCGCTTTTCGGCAGCGTTCAACAGCGTCTCGCAGTGTTTCTTCAGGGCTTCGCCGCGCTCATAGATGGCGATTGATTCGTCCAGCGCCACGTCTCCGCGTTCCAGGCGTGCGACAATGCTTTCCAGCTCGGCGACGGCCTTTTCGAAGGAATAACCGCTGACATCGGCTGTGTTGGCATTTTCCGTCATGTTCAACCCTTCATCATTCTCAAAATATGCATGGCTGCCGATTCCGCCAGCCCTTCCAGATCATAGCCGCCTTCAAGCAGGCTGACGACCCGGTTCGATGCGTATTTGTCGGCCATTTCCAGAAGCCGGCCCGTGGCCCAGTCGAAATCCTCGCCCACCAGATTGATCTGCGCCAAGGGATCGCGGTGATGCGCGTCGAAGCCGGCGGAGATGAGGATGAGATCGGGCGAGAAATCGGCAATCGCCGGCAACACGCGGGATTTGAAGGCCTCGCGGAAATATTCGCTGCCGGTGTTGGGCGAAAGCGGGGCGTTGACGATATTGTTCTTCACGCCGGTTTCGTTTTTGTCGCCGCTCCACGGGTAAAGCGGCATCTGGTGGGTGGAACAGAACAGCACTGACGTGTCGTTCCAGAAGATATCCTGCGTGCCGTTGCCGTGATGCACGTCCCAGTCGATGATGGCGACGCGCTCCGCGCCGTGCGCCTTCTGCGCATGGCGGGCGGCAATCGCCACATTGTTGAAAAGACAGAAGCCCATGGCCTTTGCGGTTTCCGCATGGTGGCCGGGCGGGCGGGCGGCGACGAAGACATTGTCGGCAGCACCGGTAAACACGTCATCCACCGCCGCCATGGCAGCACCGATGCCGGTCAGCGCCGCCTGCAGGCTTTTCGGCGAGACGTAGGTGTCGGCCTCGACGCGGTTGATCTCGCCATTCTCTTCGGGGATTTGCCGCATGATGGCAAGCAGATGCTCCTCCGGATGCGCCAGCAGCACCGCATCCTCATTGGCCTGAGGCGCTTCTTTGCGTTCCAGCCGCTCGAAATTCGGATGTTCGAGCGCGATGTTCAGCGACCGCAGGCGGTCCGGCCGCTCGGGGTGGCCGGATGGCGTGATATGCTCCAGGAAGATCGGATGTTCGTATAAACGCGTCGCCATTCTTTTCCTCCCGAAGAAAGTCCGTTCAGGCGCGCTGCGGCAGAAGCGGATAACCGGCCATCACGGCGCGGCCGGCAAGTGCGGCAAGCACGGCCTTCAGCGCATCGCCCGGAATGAAGGCGAGCGAACCCATGAAGGCCTTTTCGAAACCGAGCCCGACGACCAGCGCCAGATAGGTGATGCCGAAAGCATAAAGCACGACCACGCCGCCGATCAGGCTGGCGACGAAGAAACCGATGCCCTGTGTTAGAGCGGACTGGCCGCGATTGACGAGCTTTTCCGAGAGCGTGCCGGTGACGAAAACCGCCGCGATCCAGCCGATCAGGAAGCCCGTGGTCGGCGTGGTGAAGATGGAAAGGCCGCCGCGTCCGCCCGAAAGCACCGGCAGGCCGATGGCGGCAATCAGGATCGTCAGGAGAACCGCCAGCGTACCGCGCTTTGCGCCCAGCACGACACCGGCCAGCATGACGCCGAGCGACTGCGCGGTGATCGGCACGGGGATGAAACCGAGCGTGATCGGCGGCAGAAGCCCGAGTGCGATGATGATGGCGGAAAACAGCGAAATCAGCACAAGGTCGCGGGTCGTCATGGCTCGGAAACTCCGGATGGTTATCTGGCCGTCAGCTTTGGCCTCTGAAACCGCGCGCGTCAATGGCGTCGGCAATGGCATCGGCATCCTTCAACGTCATAATCACCAGCGGCACGATGATGGTGGCCATCCGCACGGGCAGACCGCGCGCCCGGTGCGCATCGCGCATCGCATGGTAACGGTTGACGATTTCAGGCACGAAGCGCACGACGAGCCCGACCGAAAGCCCGATATCAGCGGCCTTCACCAGCCCCAGCCTTTCCAGCGGGGCGGCGGCAAGCGCGATCTCGTCCATGAATTGCGAGATGCTGACGGTGATGGTGACAGCGGTGGCAAGCAGCGCCAGCGCCGTCAGCCGCAAAAGATTGACACTGGCATCATGAGCCGGAAGCAGGAGATAGCTGAAGGCGGCGACGAGAAAGATTGTCAGCATCACCGGCCGGAGCCGCAGGCCGATATCCTTGAAGGGCAGCCGCGTGGCGCCCAGAATAAGGGCGGCCAGAACCGTCGCGCATGCGAGAACCAGCAGATCGCGGGTGAGGAACAATGCGATGCTGAAACCCATCAGCGTCACGAGCTTGAGGCGCGGCGAGACGCGGTAGAGCCAGCCAGTGCCTTCCACATGCAGCGATTTCATCGCGATGCCACCTCCAGATAGCGCGCCACCGCTTCTTCGGGCGCGGCGTCGGCAACCAGTGCGCCTTCATGGAAAACCAGCACCCGGTCGAAACCCGCAACCAGCGGCAGATCGTGGGTGATGACGATCAGCGCCTGCGACAGTGCCGCCATGGTTTTTTCAACGATAGTACGGTTTTTCAGGTCGAGCTGGTTGGTCGGCTCATCGAGAATGAGGATTTGCGGTTCGGTGACCAGAAGCGCCGCCAGCGCCGCAAGCTGCAATTCGCCGCCCGAGATTTCGTGCGCACGGCGCTCTTCCAGGTGAGCGATGCCGAGCCGGGCAAGGACGGCTTTGACCCTGGCGTCGGTTTCCGCCCTGCCTAGGCCGAGCCGCTTGAGACCGAAGGCGACATCGTCGCGCACGATCGGCAGGATGATCTGGTTCTGCGGATTCTGAAAGATGAAGCCGACCGCCTGCAAGACCGCCTTGGCGTCGCTCACGGTGTCGAGACCGTTCACCGAAACCTTGCCCTCGCTCGGTTTGTTCAGCCCGTTGATCAGCCGGGCAAAGGTGGTCTTGCCGGAACCATTGAGGCCGATCACGCCGATGCGCCGTTCCGTCAATGTCACAGACAGCGGCTGCAGGGCCTGCCGACCCTCGAAAGCGACTCCGGCGGCGTTAAAACGGATTTCCAAGCTTACATCCTCGCGCTCTTTTCCGGTTCTATACCCCGTCATCAACAGAAGTGAAACAAGGAACAAAAAAAGAACATTGCAATCCTGAAAAAGCCGTTCTACCTTCTGCGCCATGGCGATCAAGGTTTCAAACGAAGCGGCAAGGCGGATTTTTCTGGCGCGGCAGGGGCTTTCTTCTCCGCCCGGCAAGGCGCTTTCCAAGAGCGACCTGCTGCAACTCATCACCGATATCGGTTTCGTGCAGGTGGACAGCATCGGCACGGTGGAGCGCGCCCACCACCAGATTATCTTCTCCCGCAACCAGACCTACAGGCGCGGCCACCTGACCACGCTTTTGGAAAAGGACCGGGCGCTTTTCGAGCACTGGACGCATGACGCCTCCATCCTGCCGACGGAGTTTTATCCCTATTGGAAACATCGTTTCCGCCGCCGCGAGCCGATCATTCAGGAGCGCTGGCGCAAATGGCACGGCGAGGGCTTCGATGCGGCTTTCGGTGAAACGCTGGAGCGCATCGCCGCCACCGGTCCGGTTCTGGCGCGGGAGCTGAAGGAGGAGGGGCACCAGTCCGGCGGCTGGTGGAACTGGCATCCCTCCAAGACCGCGCTCGAATATCTCTGGCACACCGGCAAGCTCGCGATTGCCGGCCGCGTGAACTTCCAGAAGGTCTATGATCTCGCCGAACGGGTCATTCCCGGCGAGCATCATGGAACCGAGGTGGAGCATGCCGAATTTGTCGACTGGGCCTGCCGTGAGGCGCTGAAGCGGCTGGGCTTCGCCACCCACGGTGAAATCGCCGCCTTTTTCGATCTCGTCACCCCGCAGGAGGCGAGGGACTGGGTCAAAAGCCATCGCGATGAACTCTGCGAGGTCTCGCTTCTTTCCAGCGATGGAGACAATGCCCGCCCGTCTTTTGCCTTTGCCGATTTCACCGCCGACCTGACCGACGTGCCGGAACCTTCCGCCCGCGTCCGTGTTCTCAGCCCCTTCGACCCGCTGCTGCGCGACCGAAACCGCACGGAGCGGCTGTTCGGCTTCTATTACCGCATCGAGGTCTTCGTGCCCGAGCCGAAACGGCAATATGGCTATTATGTCTTCCCGCTTCTGGAAGGTGACAGGCTGATCGGCCGCATCGACATGAAAGCGGATCGCAAGCGCGGCACGCTGGATGTGCGCCGCCTGTGGCTGGAGCCGGGCGTACGCGCTTCGGCCGGTCGGCTGGAGAAGCTCGACGCGGAACTGGTGAGGCTGGCGAAGTTTACCGGGGTTGAGAGTGTGAACTATCTGGATGGGTGGCGGGAGGAAAACTGAGGTCTTTCGCTCGGGACACTGTGAGAGTGGCATCCCACCGCGCGATGCCGTCTTCGCCTCTGAGGTAGCACAGCGTCGCCGCTTGTTTCTTCTCCCCGTCGGGGAGAAGGTGGCCCGAAGGGTCGGATGAGGGGGCAAGCTCTCCGTATATCGGCAACGTGGCCCCCTCAACCCGCTGCCGCAACCTTCTCCCCGGCGGGGAGAAGGCGAGGATGCATCCACTCGCTTCACAATTGCCCTGGAAAACCAAGGAAAACCACAAAAAATCACCCGATATCCGTCGCCGAAATCTTGATGCCGAAGCCTTCAAGGCCGACATAATGTCGCTCCCGCGTGGTCATCAGCTTGATGGAACTGATGCCGAGGTCTTTCAGGATTTGCGCGCCGAGGCCGATTTCCAGCCATTCGTTTTCGCGCGAACGAGCCTGCGCATGTGCCTCGTCGGGATCACGCGCCTTGCGACGTCCGGCTACCTGGCCGACGCCGACGGAGCCTTCGCGCAGATAGACGATGACGCCGCGGCCTTCCTCGGCGATCTTCTGCATGTAATGCCGCACCGGCTGGCGGTCGCCGAACACGTCGTCGGCGACATTTTCCGGGTGCAGGCGCACGGGAATGTCGATGCCGTCTCTGATATCGCCGAAAATCACCGCCATATGCTGCATCGGGTCCCAGGGCAGGGAATAGGTCTGCGCCTTGGCCGGCCCGAAGGGCGTTTCGATGGTGAAGGAGGATTCCATCTCCACCAGTGTTTCCTTGCGCTGGCGATAGGCGATGAGATCGGCGACCGAAACGTGCTTCATGCCGTGTTTTTCAGCGAAATCCAGCACCTGCGGTCCGCGCATCACCGTGCCGTCGTCATTCACCAGCTCGCTGATGACGCCGATGGGCGGAAGGCCGGCGAGCCGGCAGAGATCGACCGCCGCTTCTGTATGGCCGGAGCGCATCAAGACGCCGCCCTCGCGGGAAATCAGCGGGAAGATGTGGCCCGGCCGGGTGAAATCGGAAGCGCCGACATTGGGATTGGCAAGGTTGCGCACCGTCAGGGTGCGGTCATCGGCGGAAATGCCGGTCGTGGTGCCGTGCTTGAAATCGACGCTGACGGTGAAGGCCGTGGTATGAGCGCTGTCATTTTCCGCCACCATGGCATTGAGGTTCAGCCGCTTGGCTTCCTCGCGCGGCATGGGCGCACAGACGATGCCGGAGGTATGGCGTACGATCAGCGCCATTTTCTCGGGCGTGCAGTGAACCGCCGAAATGATCAGATCGCCTTCGTTCTCACGGTCGTCATCATCGGTCACGACAACGATTTCACCCGCTTCGAAAGCGCGGATGGCGTCCACGACGCGTTTCTGGTCATAGGCCATGGCGATCCCCCTTATTTGAGAGCAACGGCACGTTGCTCTCCGTTTTTGTTTCAGTATCGGATTTTCCGAAAACCGCTTCGCACTTTTCGGTTCTCTACCGGCGGCCGGTCTGGCCGCGATCCCTCAGATAATGGTCGGCAACGGTGCAGGCGATCATCGCTTCGCCGATGGGCACGGCGCGGATGCCCACGCAGGGGTCATGGCGGCCCTTGGTGCGCACATCCACATTGTTGCCGTCGGTATCGATGGAAAGGCGCTCCGTCAGAATGGAGGAGGTGGGCTTGATGGCGAAGCGGGCGATGACAGGCTCGCCGGTCGCGATGCCGCCCAGAATGCCGCCGGCGTGGTTGGAGAGGAAGATCGGCTTGCCGTCATTGCCCATGCGCATCTCATCGGCATTTTCCTCGCCGGAAAGCTCGGCGGAGGCGAAACCTTCGCCGATCTCCACGCCCTTGACGGCGTTGATCGACATCAGGCTGGAGGCGATATCCTGATCGAGCTTGGCATAGATCGGCGCACCGATGCCGGCCGGAACCCCTTCAGCCACCACTTCGACGACGGCGCCGATGGAGGAGCCGGCCTTGCGGATGCCGTCGAGATATTCTTCCCACACCGGCACCATGGCGGCATCCGGGCAGAAGAACGGGTTCTGGTCGACCTGATCCCAGTCCCAATTGTCGCGATTGATTTTGTGCTTTCCGATCTGCACCAGCGCGCCGCGCACATTGAGGCTCGGCACAACCTTGCGGGCGATCGCACCGGCGGCGACACGCGCCGCCGTCTCGCGCGCGGAGGAACGTCCGCCGCCGCGATAGTCGCGAATGCCGTATTTCAGATCGTAGGTGAAATCCGCATGGCCGGGGCGGAACCGTTTGGCGATCTCGCCGTAATCCTTGGAGCGCTGGTCGGTATTTTCGATCAGCATGGAAATCGGCGTGCCGGTGGTTATCATCGTCTCGCCGTCCTCATCCAGCATCACGCCGGAGAGAACCTTGACGATGTCATCCTCGCGGCGCTGGGTCACGAAACGGCTTTGGCCGGGTTTGCGTTTGTCCATCCAGTGCTGCACCTCGGCAAGGGTGAAGCGAATGCCGGGCGGGCAGCCATCCACCACGCAGCCGAGTGCAGGCCCGTGGCTTTCTCCCCAGGTGGTAACGCGGAAAAGATGACCGAAACTGTTATGCGACATATTTTCAAAACCGGAAAACAGGGCGCCTGCGGTGAGCGCCGTTTAAAACAAGCGGATTTGTCTTAGTGGAAAATCCGGGCAAGGCAAAAGCCTTTCTTTCGCTGCGGCGGTATAAGTGCGGGACACGGCATCCTGACTGGAGACGCGCATGTCCGTGCCCTCATTCCTAGGATAGCACGGGGATGAGGGCAACGGGGCGATTCGCGCCCGCCGGAGACGTTTTTCGAAATGACGAAAATGTAAAAGCGCCGTCGTTTTCCACGTTAATCCGGAGTTTTCCAATATTGCCGGGAAATGCGGTGTAAAAATCACTAACGGCTTGAACACGATCCCAAATCCGTTCATCAATTGGGCCGAAAATGTCATGGTTGCGGGCAATTTCCGCCACATTCGAAAGGCAATTCTTCATGCATGTAAGGTTTTCACGCAAATCCACGAAAGCTAGATCGATGCGTATGATGATTGCCGCCCTTCTGGCCACCGCCAACCTCCTGATGCCCATCAACGGCTACGCCCAGAGCGTCGACGTGGAAGGTACGATCAGCAAGATCGATGCGAATGGGCTGAGCATTACGCTCAACGACGGCAAGACCTATCGCGTGCCGGAAGAGTTCAATTTCGAAGGTCTGAAAGCGGGCGTGAAGGTCGTGGTTTTCTACACGGAAGTGGATGGGAAACGCGTGGTCGACGATCTTCAGGTCGTGCAGTAAGGCTGCGGTTGCGGCTTTGCCTGTTGGCGGGGCGAACCCCTGTAATCTCGTTCGGTAAGCACCAACATTTCCGTCATGCCGGACTTGATCCGGCATCCAGACGACGCGTGTCTCGCGCGGCGGGATGAGTTTTTTCAGCCCAAGGACTTGGGCTTGCTGGATTCCGGCTCAAGGCCGGAAAGACGGGAGAGGAGGGGAGCCATGCGCCTCACGAAACCCACTCCGCACTATTCCTGTCGATCTCGACCTTCAAAATCCGGTCCTGCGGAATTTGCGTCCTTGACGCCTCGTCCTTGTCCATGCCGGAGACCAGCCGGAAGATGGAGCGGATCACGCCGCCGTGGCAGACGCATATCGTCGGAACCTCGACGGAGGAAAGCCATGCGCCGATACGCCAGGAGAGGATTTCATAACTTTCGGCATCCTGGCCGGGGGGAATGAAATCCCACTTGTTGGCCTTGCGCGCCTTCACCCGGTCCGGGAACTCTTTTTTCAGCTCCGGCAGGGTTTGCCCTTCCCAGTCGCCGAAGGAAACTTCGATCAGGCGATCGTCGGTACGATAGGCCTTCGGATCGAGGCCCATCGCGCCGCGCATCAGTTCCATGGTCTCGCGCGTGCGCCCGAGCGGGCTCGCCACATAGTCGAAATCCGTGGCCTGTTCTCCCAGCAGATGCGCGAGGAGTTTGCCGTTACCGACCGCCTGCTGGCGGCCGAAATCGTTGAGCGGAATGTCTTTCTGGCCCTGAAGCCGGCGTATCGCATTCCAGTCCGTTTGTCCGTGCCGGATCACATAGACGAGCAAGGCGATACCCCGTTCTTACACTTTTCAGGCTTAGTCCTTCACCACCGAAATGTCAGGCGCATCCACCGCCTTCATGCCGATGGTGTGGTAACCGGAATCGACATGGTGGATTTCGCCGGTCACGCCGGTCGAAAGGTCGGACAGCAGGTAAAGCGCCGACTTGCCGACTTCCTCGATGGAAACGGTGCGCTTCAGCGGCGCATTGTATTCGTTCCACTTCAGAATATAGCGGAAGTCGCCGATGCCGGAAGCTGCAAGCGTCTTGATCGGGCCGGCGGAAACGGCGTTGACGCGGATGCCGCGATTGCCGAGGTCGACGGCGAGATAACGCACGCTGGCTTCGAGAGCAGCCTTGGCCACGCCCATGACGTTATAGTTCGGCATGACCTTTTCGGCGCCGTAATAGGTCAGCGTGATGATCGAGCCGCCGTCATTCATGACCGGCTCGGCGCGCTTGGCGACGGCGGCCAGCGAGAAGACGGAAATGTCCATGGTGCGGTTGAAATTATCGCGGCTGGTATCGAGGTAACGGCCGGTCAGCTCATCCTTGTCGGAAAAGGCGATGGCGTGCACGACGAAGTCGATCTTGCCCCAGTGCTTTTCCAGCCCGGCAAAAACCGCATCGATCGTCTCGAGATCGGTCACATCGCAGTGACCGGCCATGAAGGCGCCCAGTTCCTGCGCCAGCGGCTCGACACGCTTCTTCAGCGCGTCGCCCTGCCAGGTCAGCGCAACTTCCGCGCCCGCGTCGGCACAGGCCTTGGCGATGCCCCAAGCGATGGAACGATTATTGGCGACACCCATGATGAGGCCGCGTTTGCCAGCCATGAGGCCGGATGCCTGAGCCATTTTATGCTCCCTAGTACTTTTGATCGGTCCTGCCTATGGCATAGGCTGCAATCCTGTTCAAGATTGCCAAAGATCATCAACTGTTAGGGAGCGTAACAAAGGGTGCGTTGTCCCGGCTATTCGCAAAACTTTCACAAATAAAGGCCTTCGCGCATGTGCCGCATCAGGTCGGTCACCTTTTCATCCGGCTTTTCCAAGAGAACGATGCGCAATTCGATGACGAGATCGCCCTGTCCGCCCTTGCCATCGGTAAGGCCCTTGCCGGTAAGCCTCAGCACACGGTCCGAGCCGGACCAGGCCGGAATGGTGATGTTTTCCTCACCGAGCGGTGTCCTGACTTTCGTTTCACACCCCAGAACCGCGTCGCTGAGCGATATCGGCAGCGTCGTGTGAATATCGAAGCCACGAAGGGAAAACGCGTCGTCACGGGCGGTCAGCAATGTCACGGCAAGGTCGCCGCGCGCCATGTTGGGAAGCTTCAGCCCCTGTCCCTTCAATCGCACCACGTGTCCGTCGCTCATGCCGGCTTCGAGCTGGAAGCGAACCTCTCGTTCGTCGGCAAGCGACACGGTAATCCACTTGTGCTCCAGCAGATCGGCGACCGTGACGGAGGTCTCCGCAGTGATGTCCGGCGCTTTTTCGGGAGCCGGCTGCTGCGTGCGGAAACGGCGCACGAGAGCGCTGAAAAGATTGGCGGCTAGCGATGCGGGTGCTGTCCTGTCATCGCCGGCGCCGGGCTGCGCGGTCTCGCCGGCGCCCGGAATATCGCTTTTCGCGGCGCCCGCGGCAGCCTTTGCCGCTTCCGCCGCCTGCTGCACCTTGGGATCGTTCTGTGCTTCCGCGCCAAAAATCCGTTCGACGATATCTTCGGCGGTTTCCGCCTTGGCGTCGGGTTTCTGGCCGGTCTGCGCCCGGTTGCGGGCGTCCGCACGGGCAAGCTCCTCCATCAGCTTTTCGGCGGCCTTGGCGCGCTCGGCAGCCTCGCGCGCGGCTTCCCGCTGCTGCATGATGGTTTCGCCGCGCTGTTTCTTTTCGGCCGCCCTGCGGGCCTGATCGTAGAGATCGCGCTTTTTCGGGTCTTTGAGAAGATCATAGGCCTGCCCGATCTCGGCGAATCGCGCCGAGGCGTCGGGATCGTCGCGATTGGCGTCCGGATGGACGGTTTTCGCCTTCGTGCGCCAGGCGGCCTTGATTTCCTCGTGGCGGGCGTCACGTTTTACGCCGAGGATCGAATATGGATCGCGCATGCGAAACACCAGTTACGTTGGCTCAGGCGCTGCCGCCCTTCATGGCGCAATCCTGAAACTAACCCCTCCGAAAAGGGATGCCCGCGATCATTCGCCTGCACGCCCTCGGTTTAATCAACGTCGACTGTTGCAATAAGTTGCTAATCACTCCTTTACGGAGGAAGCGCGCCGCACCCGGGCCGGCTCTATTCCATATTTAAGGGTAAACAGATTATTTCTGCTCGAAGCGGGTCAGCAGCCATTCGCCGGTTTCCGACAGGCAGGCCTGTCCCGAATAGCTCGCAACGCCCTCGAAGGAGTGGCGCGTCGTCCTGAAATCGCGGCAGACGAAACCGCTGGATTTGTCTTCGTGAATGGCAGTGACGACGCCGGCGCTGCCGGTGGCGGCATTGGCCCAGGGCAGCGGCTGGTCGGCGAGCTTGGCGAGATCGGCCGACGTCACCGCATTGCGGATCGTCGCATCGTCCGTCTGCGGCGCATTGCTCGGCTGGTTGGGAATGGAGGCCGTGGAAAGCGAGCGGTCGACCTTGTCGCCGCCGAACAGGTCGAGGCTGACGCAGCCGCTCAGCACCACAAGCATTGACACGACGGCGGAAACTTCCGCTACCGACGAAAGGAGGCTCTTTGTTCGACTGTTCGACTTTGCTATGACGGTCACCATCTTTCGCCAGAGATCATCTCTGGGGTCCAAATCAGCTCGGGAGCATTTTAGTCAATATGTCGGAAACGGGGTTAACATCCAGTGACTTCACGGAAGAAAATGAACCGTTCACGCTTTTTGCCGAATGGCTGAAGGATGCGACGGCTTCCGAAATCAATGATCCGAACGCGGTAGCGCTTGCCACCGTGGACGAAAATGGCCTGCCGAATGTGCGCATGGTGCTGCTGAAAGGCGTCGACGACCGCGGCTTTGTTTTCTACACGAATTTCGAAAGCCAGAAGGGCCAGGAGATCCTCGGCCAGAAAAAAGCGGCCATGTGTTTCCACTGGAAAAGCCTGCGGCGACAGGTGCGCCTGCGCGGCGAGGTGGAGATCGTCAGCGACGAGGAGGCGGATATCTATTACGCCTCGCGCCCGCGCGGCAGCCGCATCGGCGCCTGGGCTTCCAAGCAGTCTCGGCCGCTGGAAGGCCGTTTCGCGCTGGAAAAGGCCGTGGCGGAATATACCGCCAGATATGCCATCGGCGATATTCCGCGCCCGTCCTACTGGTCCGGTTTCCGCATCCGGCCGCTCAGCATCGAATTCTGGCACGACCGCAAGTTCCGCCTGCACGACCGCATCGAATTCCGCCGCGAGACGCCTGACGGTGCATGGTCCAAGGTCCGCATGTATCCGTAAGGGCGGTCAGGGCAGGCCATTTACGGCCTGCCTATTTCAGCAGCGAATCGAACAGCGGCAGGCCGATGACGGCGGAGATGGCGATCAGCCCATAGCAGATGCGCCGGAACGCCGCCTCGTCGGCAAGCCCGTGCAGTCGCGCGCCGGCATAAAGCCCGGCCCCGTAAAAGGGCAGGGCGAGCAGGAAAAAGACGAAGACATCGGCGGTGAACAGGCCGCTGACAAAATAGCTGCCGGTGGAGATCACGGTCGAGATCGCGAAATATAAGATGACATTGGCGCGCACGAAGGCGCCTTTGAGGGCGCCGCCGAGCCAATAGGCGACGACCGGCGGACCGCCCAGTTGCGCAGCCCCCGAAAACAGCCCGGCCAGAAACCCGGTAAAGAGGGTCAGCGGCGTCTTCGGCCGGCCGCTGTAACGCCAGCCGGAAAGCAGAAACAACAGCAGCATCACGACCACGGCGGAGATGATCCAGCGCAGCGTCAGCGGATCGCCGTTGGAAAGCAGCATGGTTCCAAGCGGCACGCCGACAAAGGCGCCGGCCGCCATGATGAAGACTTCGCGCCGGTCCGCCATGCGCCATGCGGGCGGTATCATGCCGAGCGTCAGCACGGCGTCCACCACCAGCAGCACTGCCGAGGCGACACGCGGCCCGACGATGGCGCTCGCGAGCGGGATGAAGATGAGCGCCGCACCGAAACCGGAAAAGCCGCGGGCAAGGCCGGCGAGAAAGGCGGCGCCCGCAAACATGGCGAGCAGCGTCGGACTGTGCGCGGTGATGAGGGACGAGAAAAAATCGAGGTGGGACATGGGCGATGGCACGGTTGTTCGAATATCTTTTCTCTATCCCGCTTGTATGTACATGTCGCGGAAATTTCAGTTCATGGCTGCGTGACGGCCTGACGGGTCGACGCCGTCAGAGAATCATGATTAGAGTTGTAGCGCATGAACAAAGGATGAACAAATGTTTGCTGACATGATGCCTCGGTTTGAAGAGGCCTCGCAAAAATATGCCGCTGAAAACGGAATATTCCGCGACCCGGACTGGTACATGCTGAAGCTTCAGGAAGAGGTTGGCGAGGTCACACAGGCCTGGAATCGGCTGACAGGACGGGGGCGCATCAAGGGCAGGAGCAAAGAGGAGATGAAGCGGGATCTGGCCGACGAAACCGCCGATCTGCTCGGCCATGTGCTGTTGCTGGCCCATTATAACGGTCTCGATATTGAAGGAGCGATCGAGCGTAAGTGGCGTTTCAAGCCGGGAGCCTGACGATGCGCCGAACGGCGGCTTGATCCTTGAGGTATCTCGCCTCTGGCGATACGGCTAGGAGAGGGCGACGATAAAGAACAGGATCGCAAGAGCGGCAGCCACAGGCGTCATCACCAGCCGCTCCGGGCGGCTTTTCGACATTGCGTTCAATCCAGCGCTCACCGCCAGATAGCAGGCGATGATCCAGATGCCGGGTTCGATCCAGCCGGATGGCCAGATGTGAGCATAACCTGCCTTTTGCAGCGGAAAGGACGCAAAAAAGGCATAAATAAGCGGAGCCGCCGCGCTGGCAATCCTTTGCCGGGCCGGCAACACCCGGTGCGCACCGCCCCAGGCAAGGCGTCCGAAGGGTGCACCGGCTGCAAGGGCAATCTGGAATAGGGACAGAACCAGCAGTATCAGCGTTACGAGCGACACGGCAAAAGGCGGCATGATCACCCCGGTTATGGATACGCTGACAAGGGCGTTCGACCAATCTCGGCGTTACAGCCGAGATGAGCCTCATCATGAAGCCGGATGGCTAAGGACATATGACGCCTCTCCGCACTTTTCATCTCGTTACGGGCTGCGCCTTTTGCAGAAGGCCTGCCACCGCATGCAGGTCGCTTGAAACGGCAATGCACTTCTCCCGCATTTCCTCGGTCGGCGGCGCCACGTCCGGCACCATGATCGTCATCATGCCCGCCGATGTCGCGGAGCGCACGCCTGAGTAAGAATCCTCCAGCGCAAGGCAGCGGCCCGGATCGAGGGAAAGCCGTCGGGCTGCGGTGAGATAGGGCATGGGTGCGGGTTTCGGCTCGGTATAGTCACCGCGTGCGACGATGGTGTCGAAACGTCTGAGAAGATCGTGGGGACCGAGATGGCGCGTCACCGAATCGTGCCGCGACGAGGTGGCGATGGCGCGGCGGATATCGAGCCGGTCGAGCAGATCGAGAATGTCGACGACGCCCGGCTTCAGCGCCACGCCCTCCGCCATCATCACGCCGAGATGCCGGAGCCAGGCGTCGCGGAAGCTGTCGATGGGAAAATCCGCGCCATAATCGGCAAAGATGGTGCCGGTGATGACGTCCCACGGGCTGCCGCAGACCTTCTGATAGGTCTCGACCTTCATTCCGTGGCCGCCTTCATCCGAGGCAGCCAGAAATGAATCGCGATAGAGCCTCTCGCTCTCGATCAGCAATCCGTCCATGTCGAAAACCACGGCCTGCGGAAGAAAAGGCAGCATGGCTTAACCGAACCGGAAGGGGCGTTCGCCGAGGCTCTCGAACGGTCGGATCAGATAACCGTCCGGATCGGCGACGATGAATTGCCGGTTGCCCACTTCGACCGTGCCGCGCCTGTACCATTTTTCCTCCAGCGGCATGACGAGGTCGATGGAGGATCGCTCCAGCCGGGAGAGAATCGGTTGCAGGGAGGGAACGGCGAGTTGCAGGTTCATGCCGCGGCCGAGCGGAAATTCGAGCGCGGCATTGTCCGTCACGAATGTCCGGGTCGCGCCGATCTGGTCGATCATCAGCTGGGCATCCCCCAGCGCCAGATAGGTGAAACCCTCCTCGGGGCGCTCATAGACCACATGAAAACCGATCAGATCGCAATAAAAGGCGCGGCTTTTCTGCCAGTCGCTGACGGCAAGTTCAGGAACGAGGGCATTTCGTATGATGGTCATGGTCTCCTTTGCCGCGCAGGCCCGGGGTGGGAGGAGGGGCCTGCCATGAGGGATGATCTTACCGTCTTCCCGGCCGCATGCCAGAGGAAACCTCATCATGGCAGCCATGTGCGGGGTTATGGGCTTACAGGATGGCGACAGGCTCAGTGCGGTTGCGACTCTTTCTGCCGTCATTCCGGCCTTGAGCCGGAATGACTGACCGGGGATAGGGTGCCACGTCGTTTTGTCCGCGTTATCGACTCAACTGAGTGCAATCACCCGAAAACCACCGCCTAAGCCTTCGTACCGCCGACGGTGATCTGGTCCATGCGCAGATGCGGCTGGCCGACGCCGACCGGCACCCATTGTCCGGCCTTGCCGCAATTGCCGATGCCGGTATCGAGCTTGGAATCGTTGCCGATCATCGACACGCGCTTCATCGCATCCGGCCCGTTGCCGATCAGCATCGCGCCCTTTACCGGCGCGCCGATCCTGCCGTTCTCGATGAGATAGGCCTCGGTGCAGCCGAACACGAATTTGCCGGAGGTGATATCCACCTGGCCGCCGCCGAAGGAAACGGCATAGATGCCCTTCTTCACGGAAGCGATGATTTCTTCCGGCGTCTTGTCGCCCGACAGCATATAGGTATTGGTCATGCGTGGCATCGGCACATAGGCATAGCCCTGCCGGCGGCCGTTGCCGGTGGGCCTGGCGCCCATCAGCCGGGCGTTCTGCCGGTCCTGCATGTAACCGACCAGCCTGCCGTTCTCGATCAGCACATTATAGCCGGAAGGCGTACCTTCATCGTCGATCGTCAGAGAGCCGCGGCGGCTGTCGATGGTGCCGTCATCCACCACGGTCACGCCGGGGGCGGCGACCATTTCGCCCATCAGGCCGGCGAAGGCCGAGGTTTTCTTGCGGTTGAAATCGCCTTCCAGACCGTGGCCCACCGCCTCGTGCAGCATCACGCCCGGCCAGCCGGAACCGAGCACCACATCCATGGTGCCGGCCGGCGCGTCGATGGCGGTGAGGTTGACGAGCGCCTGGCGCAGCGCTTCATCCGCACCGCGCTGCCAGTTTTCCGTGGTGATGAAATCGCTGAAGCCGACGCGGCCGCCAATGCCGTAGGAGCCGCTTTCCTGCCGGTCGCCTTCGCCCGCCACGACGGAAACATTGATGCGGGTCATCGGCCGGATATCGCTGACGCGATGGCCGTCGGCCCGCAGGATGTCCACCACCTGCCAGCTTGCGGAAATGGTCGCCGTCACCTGCCGGACCTTGTCGTCCTTGTCGCGCAGATAGGCGTCGATATCGGTGAGGAGCTTCACCTTTTCCTCGAAGCTCGGACTGCCGATAGGGTTCTCGTCGCCGTAGAGCTTCTTGTTGGTGCGCTGCGGTGCGGCGGCATAGGAGCCGGAATAACCTCTGGTCACCGCGCCCACCGCATCGGAAGCACGTTTCAGCGCGCCTTGCGACAGCTCACCCGCATGGGCATAGCCCACCGTTTCGCCGGCGACGGCGCGCAGGCCGAAACCCTGGTCGGTGTTGAAGGAGCCGCCCTTCAGCCGGCCATTATCGAAAGTCAGCGATTCGGCTTGGGCATGTTCGATGAAAAGCTCGCCATCGTCAGCGCCGGCGAGCGCCTCGCCGACGAGCTTGCGCAATTGCGTTTCGTCGCAATCGAAGAGTTTTACAAGATCGTCGGTCATGGGAGGCTCCAGTCATTATCGTTCAATGACCGATTTAGGCACTGGAGCGGACGGACGCAAGGCTGTCCGGCAATGGCAGGCTTTAAGGAAGCGCGTCGTAGCCCTCGGCAAAGCCGGAAAGCTCGATCGGAATGCCGACGCGATCCTGATCCACGGCTTCGCGCAGCGCGAAAACCGCATTCTTGCCGGCGCGCAGAACCTTCAGCAGCTCGTCGTCGATATCCACTTCCACATAGCAGCCTTCGGAGAAGCAGCGGGTGAAATAGGCGCGACCGATATTATTATTGTCGATATAAAGCTCCATGCCATCCTTCAAAAGCACGCCGAGCGGTGCGAGGATGCGCAGGATGCGCGACTTGCGGTCGGCCGTCTTCAGCACCACCACCGAAAGCCCAACTTCCGGGCGGTCATCGGCGATCACGTTCTGCATCAGCGCGCATTGTTCTTCGGACGCACCCGCCGGCTTGTCGCAGATGACAGACCATGCTCCATGCGTCGACTTCGGCGTGCCGGGCGGCTGCTGTTGCGCCAGCGCCGCAGCGGCGGGAGCGATGATGGCAAGACCGGCGGCGGCAAGAAAAGTGCGCGCGAGCGGGGAAAGACGCATGGATACCTCTGGGATTCGAATCAGTGCGGCTATTTTGACGCCATAATCCGGAAAAAAAAGCCTCAGGCCTTCAATTCCAGCGGAGTTGGGCGGAAATAGGACCTGTCTTGCGGTATGGGCGTCTGATTTGCCCGGCGCGACATTCATTATCCGGCGATGAAACTGGTGGCAAAACCGGCTGTGAGAAGGGGCTTTGTCGCATTTGGGCTGTTTGAAACCGCGTTCGGCCGGTCCGGCAAGGCGTGGGGTGAGAGAAAGTCGCCGTGGATTGACCAATGGCAAAATTGGGGCGCATCCGTGTCCCGACGCATATTGCGGCAGAGGACAAACTGTGGTTTGAAGTTAGTACCATAAGCATGGATTCTGCGTCTGTGATTGATCTAGATCAGACGCGTGAGGGAGAGGGTACCGTGACGAATAGGATTTACGCAGCACTGGCGGGGATGACCTGTCTGCTCACGGCTGTCGGCGCCCACGCCGATCAGCCGGTGCATTGGCAAATGGGCATGCAGGAGGCCGCCACGCCGATCATGCACGAAATACGCTGGTTTGAACAATATACGCTCTGGTTCATTGTTCCGGTTACGCTTTTCGTTCTTGCGCTGCTCATCGTCGTCGCCCTGAAATTCCGCGCCGCGAAAAATCCGGTGGCTTCCAAGACCAGCCATAACACGGCGATCGAGGTGGTCTGGACGCTGGCGCCGGTTCTCATTCTCCTGTTCCTTGCTTTCCCGTCGTTCAATCTCTTGAACGCGCAGCTCACGCAGCCGGAAAACCCCGATGTGACGCTGAAGGCGACCGCCACGCAATGGCTCTGGAGCTATGAATATACGGCCGCCGAAGGCGCCGAGCCGGTTTCCTTCGACAGCTACATGCTGAAGGACCAGGATCGCGCCGCCGCGGGCAAGGAAGACAGGGCCCGCTATCCGCGTCTTCTGGCGGTAGACAATGAAATGGTCGTTCCGGTCGGCAAGACCGTTCGCCTGCTCGTCACCGCCGCACCGACGGATGTGATCCATTCCTTCGCCATGCCGGCTTTCGGCGTCAAGATCGACGCCGTTCCCGGCCGCCTGAACGAAACCTGGTTCAAGGCGGAAAAAGAGGGCCTTTATTACGGTCAGTGTTCCGAGCTTTGCGGCAAGGACCATGCCTTCATGCCGATCGCCATTCGGGTGGTTTCCGAACAGCAGTACAACACCTGGCTCACCGCCGCCGCCTCTGACCTGAGCGGCGCGAACCGGGCGCTGATGGCCTCTGTCGATGGCGCTCCGCGCACCGTCGACGTTGCCGCCAACGAAACCAACTGACTCTGGAGTGAGGACAATGGCTGGACCTTCCGCACACGACGATCATCACTCGCATGGTCATTCCGCACATGATGGGCACGATCACTCGCATGATGCGCATCATTCCCATACGCCGGGCTTCTTCGCCCGCTGGTTCCTGTCGACCAACCACAAGGACATCGGCACGCTCTACCTGATCTTCGCGATCATCGCCGGCATCGTCGGCGGCGGGCTTTCCGTCGTCATGCGCATGGAGCTTCAGGAGCCGGGCATCCAGATCTTCCACGGTCTGGCGTCCATGGTCTACGGCTTCGAGGGTGACGCCGCCATCGATGGCGGCAAGCACATGTTCAACGTGTTCACCACCGCGCACGCACTGATCATGATCTTCTTCATGGTCATGCCGGCGCTGATCGGCGGTTTCGCCAACTGGATGATCCCGATCATGATCGGCGCTCCGGACATGGCTTTCCCGCGCCTGAACAACATCTCCTTCTGGCTGATCGTTCCGGCTTTCATCCTTCTCATTCTCTCGCTCTTCGTCGAGGGCCCTGCGGGCGCCTACGGTGTCGGTGGCGGCTGGACCATGTATCCGCCTCTATCGACCAGCGGCATGCCGGGACCGGCGGTGGATCTGGCGATCTTTGCGCTGCACGTTTCGGGCGCGTCGTCGATCCTCGGTGCGATCAACTTCATCACCACCATCCTCAACATGCGCGCGCCGGGCATGACGCTGCACAAGATGCCGCTCTTCGCCTGGTCGGTCCTCGTCACCGCGTTCCTGCTGCTGCTTTCGCTGCCGGTTCTGGCGGGCGGCATCACCATGCTTCTGACCGACCGCAACTTCGGCACGGCATTCTTCTCGCCGGAAGGCGGCGGTGACCCGATCCTTTACCAGCACCTGTTCTGGTTCTTCGGCCACCCGGAAGTCTACATCCTGATCCTGCCGGGCTTCGGCATCATCAGCCACATCGTCTCCACCTTCTCCAAGAAGCCGGTCTTCGGTTACCTCGGCATGGCCTATGCCATGGTCGCCATCGGCGCCGTCGGCTTCATCGTCTGGGCCCACCACATGTACACGGTCGGCCTGTCGCTCGAAGCGCAGCGCTACTTCGTCTTCGCCACCATGGTCATCGCGGTGCCGACGGGTATCAAGATATTCTCGTGGATCGCGACCATGTGGGGCGGTTCGCTGACCTTCTCGACCCCGATGGTCTGGGCGATCGGCTTCATCTTCCTGTTCACGGTCGGCGGCGTCACCGGCGTCCAGCTCGCCAATGCCGGTCTCGACCGTTCGCTGCATGACACCTATTACGTGGTGGCGCACTTCCACTACGTTCTGTCGCTCGGTGCGGTCTTCGCGATCTTTGCCGGCTGGTATTACTGGTTCCCGAAGATCACCGGCTACATGTACAGCGAATTCCTCGGCAAGCTGCATTTCTGGGTCATGTTCGTGGGCGTGAACCTCGTGTTCTTCCCGCAGCACTTCCTCGGTCTTGCCGGCATGCCGCGCCGCTACATCGATTATCCCGATGCCTATGCCGGCTGGAACATGGTATCGTCCTACGGTTCCTACATCTCGGCCGTCGGCGTGCTGATCTTCCTCTTCTGCGTCTGGGAAGCCTTCGCAAAGAAGCGGATCGCCGGCAACAACCCCTGGGGTGAAGGTGCGACGACGCTCGAATGGCAGCTGTCTTCGCCGCCGCCCTACCACCAGTGGGAACAGCTGCCGCGCATTCGCTGATGCGCGGGCCGGAAGGCGCGGGCAGGGCCTGCGAATTCCCGGCGCTGAAAATGAGGGACGGCGCGGTTCGGTCCGTGCCGTTTCCCGAACGGGCAGTCTCTCCTGCCGCGTGACATTTTGTCCAAGCGATGCCTGCCGTCCGACGTGATACATGCCCCGGACGTGATAAATGCCAAATCTGGCCTTTATGAAATGCAAGCGCAGACGAATGGCGGCAGGGTGCGGCGAAAAGCCGGAAAATGGCATCGGTTTTGCCCGGCGCCGCTCATGCCAGGACGTTCGGGACCCATGAATTGACGCATCGCGCATGCCGGAAATCACATTCGTTTTCGGGCCGGTGCAGGGGACGTCGCTTCACGCGACGTTCGAAGGAAACAGGACAGGAAATGAGCATTATCGACAATCGCGACATGCTGGGCGTGAAGGGCTCCGAACTTTCGGAAGCCGGCGCGCGCGATTATTTCGAATTGCTGAAGCCGCGCGTCATGTCGCTCGTCGTCTTCACGGCCTTTGCGGGCCTCGTGCTGGCGCCGGGTGAAATCAACCCGGTGCTCGGCATCATCGCCATTCTCTGCATCGCCGTCGGCGCCGGCGCGTCCGGTGCGCTCAACATGTGGTACGATGCCGATATCGACGCCGTGATGAGCCGCACCGCCCGGCGGCCGATCCCGTCCGGCCGTATCGCGCCGCGCGAGGCGCTGGCCTTCGGGCTGACGCTTTCGGCCTTTTCGGTGGTCATTCTCGGCCTTGCGGTCAACTGGTTCTCGGCCGGCCTGCTCGCCTTCACCATCTTCTTTTACGCCGTCATCTATACGATGTGGCTGAAACGCTCGACGCCGCAGAACATCGTCATCGGCGGTGCGGCCGGCGCTTTCCCGCCCATGCTCGGCTGGGCCTGCGTCACCGGCGGTGTTTCGCTGGACAGCATCATCCTGTTCCTCATCATCTTCCTGTGGACACCGGCGCATTTCTGGGCGCTGGCGCTGTTCAAGATGCGCGATTACGGCGCCGTCGGCATTCCGATGATGCCGAACGTGGTCGGCGAACGCTCGACCAAGAACCAGATGATCGTTTATGCGGTGCTGACCGCGGCGGCGGCCGTCGCACCTTATTTCACCGGCCTTGCGAGCGCCGGCTACGGCATTTTCGCAGCCGTGCTGAGCGCGATCTTCGTCTACTGTTCTCTCGATGTCCGGCGCATGCCTGAGGGCGACGAGAAGATGCTGCCGGCCAAGAAGATGTTCGCCTATTCGGTGCTTTACCTTTTTGCGATTTTCTCCGGCCTTCTGGCCGATCATTTCGCGCCGGCCCTGAAGGCCGTCATGTCGGGAGTCCTGTGATGGAAACGGTGGAACTGAGCGCGGCGCAGAAAAAATCGAGACGTGGGCGCAACATCGCGCTCGGCGTCCTACTCGCCGGCCTGGTGGTGCTGTTCTACATCATCACCATCATCAAGATCGGCTCGCACTGACGCGCTGATCGAGGGGAGAGGAGGAGGAGATGGCGAATATGGAAGCGCAGACGGCAGGGACCGGCAGGCAGCGGGTGAGCAATCGCTCCATCCTCGTGCTTTGTCTGGTGTTTTTCTGCGCCATGATCGGCATGGCCTATGCCGCCGTGCCGCTTTATACGCTGTTCTGCCGCGTTACCGGCTATAACGGCACCACCCAGCGCGTCGAGCAATATTCCGACGTTATCCTCGACAAGACCATCAACGTCACCTTCGATGCCAATACGTCGAACGGCCTCAACTGGGATTTCCAGCCGGTCGACAAAAAGGTCACGCCGAAGATCGGCGAAACGGTGCAGGTGACTTTCAAGGCGACGAACCGTTCACCCGTGGCGACCACGGGCACGGCGGTCTTCAACGTCACACCGATGGAAGCCGGCGCCTATTTTAACAAGGTGGAGTGCTTCTGCTTCACCGAAACGACGCTGCAGCCGGGTGAAACGCTGGAGATGCCGGTGGTGTTCTTCGTCGATCCTGACATCGCCACGGCGCGCGAGACCAAGAGCATTCATACTTTAACGCTGTCCTATACGTTTTATCCGGCCAAAACCGAAAAACCGGTTGCGTCCTTGCCGGTAAAGACTTCATCTGGCGAAAGCAAATTGTGAGAGGAGATCTGGCCTTTTATCCGAGGCCGGATCAGGGAAGAGACATTCGGGGATTGTCGCAATGGCAGATACGCATCAGAAGAACCACGACTACCACATTATCGATCCAAGCCCCTGGCCGCTTCTGGCCTCGATCGGCGCCTTCATCCTGACCTTCGGTGGCGTCTGTTACATGCGTTACCTGTCGGGCGGCTCCTTCAAGCTGTTCGGCGCGGAACTGGCCAATCCCTGGCTGTTCTATATCGGCCTCGTCATCGTGCTTTACACCATGTACGCATGGTGGTCCGATACGATCAAGGAAGCCCATGAGGGCAACCACACCCGCGTCGTCTCGCTTCACCTGCGTTACGGCATGATCATGTTCATCGCCTCGGAGGTGATGTTCTTCGTGGCGTGGTTCTGGGCCTATTTCGATGCCAGCCTCTTCCCGCACGAAGCAATTCAGGCGTCGCGCCTCGAATATACCGGCGGGCAATGGCCGCCCAAGGGCATCGAGGTGATCGATCCCTGGCACCTGCCGCTCTACAACACCGTCATTCTGCTGCTGTCCGGCACCTGCGTCACCTGGGCGCACCATGCCCTGCTGCATAATGACCGCAAGGGCCTGATCACCGGTCTGTTGCTCACCGTCGCGCTCGGCGTCCTGTTCTCCACCGTGCAGGTTTACGAATACATGCACGCGCCGTTCGACTTCAAGAATTCGATCTACGGCGCGACCTTCTTCATGGCCACCGGTTTCCACGGTTTCCACGTCTTCGTCGGCACGGTCTTCCTGCTGGTCTGCCTGTTCCGCGCCGTTGGCGGCGGTTTCACGCCCAAGCAGCATTTCGGTTTCGAAGCGGCTGCCTGGTACTGGCACTTCGTTGACGTCGTCTGGCTGTTCCTGTTCTTCGCCATCTATATCTGGGGTGGCTGGGGCGCGCCGCTGCACGGCTGATTGCACCGGCTAGGGACCTGGAGCCAAAGCAAGGCATCCTGTGGAGCGAGCGGGTGCAACTTGTTTCTTCTCCCCGCCGGGGAGAAGTCCGCGGCAGCGGGATGAGGGGGCGAGGCCGGCAATTGGCGGCGACGGTGCCCCCTCATCCGCCCCTTCGGGCCACCTTCTCCCCCTCGGGGAGAAGAAACACGCGGCAACGCCGGGCAACGAACGGTTGCCCCGGTTTGGAGGCGAGCTTCCTGCAGGCTCGACGTCATCAGCGTGCTTGACCCGAGGACTGTTCAGGAGGGGTCTGGATAATTTCGCGGGAGGTCGTCATGTCTGAACCATCAAACGGCAATTTCGCGCCGGTCGATCCCATCAAGGTCGGGCTCAAAGGCTGCTGCCCGCGTTGCGGCAACGGACGGCTGTTCGACGGCTTTTTGACCATAAAACCCGCCTGCAGCGCCTGCGGACTGGATTACGGTTTTGCCGATGCGGGCGATGGCCCGGCGGTTTTCGTCATGCTGATCGTCGGTTTTCTGGTCGTTGGGCTGGCGCTCTGGTTCGATCAGCGTTTTGCGCCGCCGGTCTGGGTGCATGTCATGCTGTGGTTGCCGTTTACGGTGATTGTCTCCCTTGTGCTGCTGCGCAAGCTGAAAGGGATCATGATTGCGCTGCAATACCGCAACAATGCAAGCGAAGGCAGGCTTGATCGTGAATGACGTTTCCCACATGAAGGCGGCGGAAGGCGGGTCTGGTTCGCCGCGCCGCTGGTGCTGCTGGCGCTTGCCATTCTTCTCGGGCTCGGTACCTGGCAGGTGAAGCGTCTCTACTGGAAAGAGGCGCTGATTGCCGATATCGAGGAGCGGCGGAGCGCGAGCCCGGTGCCGCTCTCCGATATAGAGGCGATCGCGAAAAGCGGCGGCGATATCGAATATCGCACGGTCAGCCTTTCCGGCACCTTCGATCATGCCCGCGAGCGGCATTTCTTCGCCACCCATCAGGGGCAAACCGGCTATTACATCTATACGCCGCTGACGCTCGCCGATGGCCGCATTCTCTTCGTCAATCGCGGCTTCGTGCCCTTCGAGATGAAGGAACCCGCCAAACGGCCCGACGGGCAGGTTGCCGGTGCGGTGACGATCACCGGCCTTTCGCGCGCGCCGCTGGTTGCAAAACCGTCCTCGCTACTGCCTGATAACGATATCGCCAAGAACATCTTCTACTGGAAGGATCTGGCGGCCATGGCCTCCAGCGCCGATATCCCGCCCGACCGGTTGGTCCACCTCTTCGTGGATGCTGACAACGCGCCTAATCCGGGCGGTTGGCCGCAGGGTGGCGTGACGCTGATAGATTTGCCCAACAATCACCTGCAATATGCGATAACGTGGTATGGGTTGGCGGCGGCCCTTGTCATCGTCGCCGGTTTTGCCTATTTCCGGAACGGTAAGGCGCAGGGTGAATAAAGCGCAGCCCGTCCGGTAAGGCAGCTTGTCGGGCAAGGCCATGAAGCACGGCCCAAGGAGCAGGCCAAGGAGCTGGAATGAACATCGCCGTTTCCAAACCCCCTTTGACGATAAGGCTGTGCGGACCGCGCGGCTTTTGCGCGGGCGTGGACCGGGCGATCCAGATCGTCGTGCTGGCGCTGAAGGCTTATGGCGCACCCGTCTATGTCCGCCACGAAATCGTGCATAACCGTTATGTGGTGGAAGGGCTGGAAGCCAAGGGCGCGGTTTTCGTCGAGGAACTGCATGAAATTCCGGCCGAGCACCGCGAGCAGCCGGTGGTTTTTTCGGCCCATGGCGTGCCGAAATCCGTGCCGGAGGATGCACAGGCGCGTAATCTCTTTTATCTCGATGCCACTTGCCCGCTGGTCTCCAAGGTTCACAAGCAGGCCATGCGCCACCAGCGCCTTGGTCGCCATGTGGTGCTGATCGGCCATGCCGGCCACCCCGAGGTCATCGGCACCATGGGCCAGCTTCCGGAAGGAACGGTCTCGCTGATCGAAACTGTGGAAGATGCCGGCCGTTACGAACCGGCGGACCGCGAAAATCTCGGCTTCGTCACCCAGACGACACTTTCGGTCGATGACACGGCTGGCGTCATCGCCAGGCTGCAGGAACGTTTCCCGGCCATTCAGGCGCCCGCCGCCGACAGCATCTGTTACGCAACCACCAACCGTCAGGATGCGGTGAAACAGGCGGCCCCCGGCTGCGACCTCTTCGTCGTCGTCGGCGCCCCCAATTCCTCCAATTCCAAGCGGCTTGTGGAAGTGGCCCTGCGGGCTGGTGCACAGCGTTCCGTGCTGGTGCAGCGGGCCTCGGAAATCGACTGGAATGAAATCGGCGATATCCGCACCGTCGGCCTTTCGGCCGGCGCATCCGCACCGGAGGTGATCGTCGATGAGATCATCGAAGCCTTCAAGGCGCGTTTCGATACGACGCTCGATCTCGCCGTGACGGTCGAGGAAACGGAACATTTCCTCGTCAATCGCGAGCTGCGCAGCATCGAGCTGACGACGGACGACATGGCTTTCGTGAACGGCAATGCCAATGACGCGCTGCCGCCGAAAACCGCCGCCGGTATCTGAAGCGGGATGGCGCTGAATGCGGGCGGTTTCCGTCCCACCTGCGTCATCTCCACCCGAGATTTCCACTCCATCCTTCATCAAGAGATTTGAAATTGGCAGTTTATACGGACATCACCGAAGATGATCTGAGGAATTTCCTCACGCAATATGACGTCGGCAGCCTCACCTCCTATAAGGGCATTGCCGAAGGCGTCGAAAACTCCAATTTCCTGCTGCATACCACCAAGGACCCGCTGATTCTCACGCTTTATGAAAAGCGCGTGGAGAAATCCGATCTGCCCTTCTTCCTTGGCCTCATGCAGCATCTGGTCGCCAAGGGCCTGTCCTGCCCCCTGCCGCTGCCGCGCAAGGATGGCGAGTTGCTGGGAGAGCTATCGGGCCGGCCGGCGGCGCTCATCTCCTTTCTCGAAGGCATGTGGCTGAGAAAGCCGGAAGCGAAACATTGCCGCGAAGTCGGCAAGGCGCTGGCCGCCATGCATCTGGCCGGCGAGGGGTTCGAGATCAAGCGGCCGAACGCGCTTTCCGTCGAAGGCTGGAAGGTGCTTTGGGACAAGTCCGAAGACCGCGCCGACGAGGTGGAGAAGGGCCTGAAAGACGAGATTCGCCCCGAGATCGATTATCTCGCCGCCCATTGGCCGAAAGATCTGCCCGCCGGCGTCATCCATGCCGATCTGTTCCAGGACAATGTGTTCTTCCTCGGCGATGAACTGTCCGGCCTGATCGACTTTTATTTCGCCTGCAACGACCTGCTCGCTTATGACGTGTCGATCTGCCTCAATGCCTGGTGCTTCGAAAAGGATGGCGCTTACAACGTCACCAAGGGCAAGGCGCTGCTGGAAGGTTACCAGTCGGTGCGTCCGCTCGGCGAAGCGGAGCTGGAGGCGCTGCCGCTTCTGGCGCGCGGTTCGGCGCTGCGTTTCTTCCTCACCCGCCTTTATGACTGGCTGACGACGCCGGAAGGCGCGCTGGTGGTCAAGAAGGACCCGCTGGAATATCTGCGCAAGCTGCGGTTCCACCGTTCCATCGCCACTGTCGCCGAATATGGGCTGGCGGGCGAATGAAACATGTCGATATTTTCACCGATGGCGCCTGCTCCGGCAATCCCGGTCCCGGCGGCTGGGGCGCCGTGCTGCGTTACGGCGAAGTGGAGAAGGAACTCTCCGGCGGCGAGGCCGAGACCACCAATAACCGCATGGAATTGATGGCGGCGATCTCGGCGCTCAATGCGCTGAAAAGCCCCTGCGAGGTCGATCTTTATACCGACAGCTCCTATGTGAAGGATGGCATCACCAAGTGGATTTTCGGCTGGAAAAAGAAGGGCTGGAAAACCGCCGATAACAAGCCGGTCAAGAACGTTGAACTATGGCAGGCGCTGGAAGCGGCGCAGCAACGCCATAAGGTTACCCTGCACTGGGTCAAGGGCCATGCCGGCCACCCGGAAAACGAGCGCGCCGACGAGTTGGCGCGAAAGGGCATGGAGCCCTTCAAACGGCGGTAATGGAAGCCTGCTCTATTTCGGGCCGGGCAAATCCGCGCCGGCGGCCCCGTTATCGGGGGTTGTGAAAACCGAAACCCGACCTATCTTGTCGTCAAGGGGCGCTCCGGTAGCGCCCAACGGAGGAGAGAAATCCGGATGATCCTGCATTGTGTATTTCTACGCTTCAAGGCTGCAACGGCCTCTTCTGAAAAACACGCAATATTCGAGGCGATTGCTGCCCTGAAGGATGTGATACCCGGCATCGTCGATGTGAAATACGGCCAGAATGTCTCACCCGAGGGGCTGAATGGCGGTTTTGTCGATGGTTTCATCGTGACGCTGGAAAGCCCCGAGGCCCGCGACGACTATCTCGCCCATCCCAAGCACATGGAAGTGGGGGAACGTCTCGTGTCGCTCACCGATGGCGGTCTCGCCGGGCTTCTGGTGTTCGATATGAATGTTTGAGAGCGCGGCTTCTCGTCGCTCTCTTCCGTCATGCCGGGCTTGTCCCGAGCATCTGCAACGTCTCGATTGAATTGGACGTGATTAGATCCTCGGCACAGGGCCGAGGATGACGTCTTATCTAGGGCCAAGAGGCCTTCTTCTTAACGTCAAAGCTGCTCGATCATCGCCGCAGCGGCAGAGACCGTCGCCTGGCCGGGGTTCTCTTCCACGTTGAGCGACTTCACCACACCGTCTTCCACCAGCATCGAATAACGCTTGGAGCGCACGCCGAGGCCGCCGGCGGAAAGATCGGCGTCGAGGCCGAGCGCCTTGGTGAAAGCGGCGTCCCAGTCGGCGAGGAAGTGGATTTTGCCCTGACCGCCGGAGGATTGCGCCCATGCGCCCATCACGTGCCAGTCATTGACGGCGACGACGGCGATGTCATCCACGCCCTTGGAAAGAATGGTGTCGCGGTTTTCGAGATAGCCCGGCAGATGGTTCAGTGAGCAGGTGGGGGTGAAAGCGCCGGGAACGGCGAAGAGAACCACCTTCTTGCCGCCGAAAAGCGCGTCCGTGGTGGTTTCCACCGGGCCGTCGGCCGTCTTTTCCTTGAAAGTTGCGGAAGGCAGTTTTTCACCGATCTTGATGGTCATGTCCGTGCTCCTGTAGCCGTTCGGTTCGCGCGACTATAGAGCAACCAAATGAAACGTGTCATGCGGTTTTCGCAGGAAATTCCATTGCAGACGCGGCCGCTCAAACGTGACCGCCGAACCGATCAGGGCTTTGGAAAATGGAGCATCGTTTCCATGGCCCGGTCGCCCGATTTGACCAGGATAGGCCAGCTGTTGCCCTGCACCTGATAGGTTTTCGGCAGGCCCTTGATGTTCATGTAGAAGGAGAGCTTGCGCTTGTCGCGCACCAGGTTCTGCGGCTCGTAATAGGCAAAGCCCGAGGGACCGGCGATGAAAATTTCGGTCTCCTTCGGCGCGTTTTCCGGAAGCTGCAATTGCACGCCGAGCATGGTCTTGTCGGGTGTGATGTGGAAATCGATCACCTTGAAATCGTCGGATGCCGCCTCGGGCAGCGTTTCGCGCGCCTCCTCCAGCAATCGCCGTTCCTCGCGGTCGTCATCGCCGGCATTGCCGCGCTCGATTGAAAACTTCGCCTCGAAGGGAATGCAGATATTCTGGCACACGCCGATGAAGGCGGTGAGATCGATCTTCCCGCCTGCCGCCGGGTCGGCGGCTTTCAGCTGAAACGGAAGGCTGACGGCGTGGTCATAGCCGATATCGGTGATGTCGCCGTTTTCGATCAGCTTCGGAACCGGATAGGCCATGGTGGTGAGCGCCGCGCCGCTTGCCGGATCTGGCGTGATCTGCGGCGGTATGCCTGCTTCGCCCGGTTCGCGCCAATAGGTGATCCAGCCGTCCTTCGGCTCGATCTGCAGCACGCCGCGCACCACGCCGTCGGCATCCATGGCAAGGCTCGCCACGCGCATCTGGCCGCCTTCGCTTCTCGCCCAGTCGGTAATCTCGGCCTGGGCGGCTTCAGCACCGCCAAGTAGGGCAGCAAATGCCGCTGCAAAACGGAAATGTGAAAATCGAAAGAATATTCTGGCGCTCATACTTTCCCGTCTAACCCAACATCGCCCGGCGGACCAGTTACGAATTCGTGCGGTTCATCATTTTCGGTTGATTGATCGGGCGCGATGCCGCATCCTGTCCTTTGTCGAAGTGCGAACGCCGTTTTCCGTTAAACGACGGAATGCGGTCTGCTGGAGGCGCCGGTGAGCTTTTCAACCCTGATGGACAAACGCGAACGTGGCTTTCTCGATGGTCAGTTCCTCATCGCGATGCCGGGGCTGGACGACGGCAATTTTGCCCGTTCGGTGATCTATATCTGCGCCCATTCGGATGCAGGCGCCATGGGCTTCATCATCAACCGGCCGCAGCAGATCACCTTTACGGATATTCTGCTGCACCTGAAACTGGTGGACAGCAACGACGCCATCATGCTGCCCAACCGCACCCGCGAATTTCCGATCCAGTGCGGCGGCCCGGTGGAATCCGGCCGGGGTTTCGTGCTGCATTCGGATGATTATTTAAGCGAATCCAGCATCCCGGTCAGCGATGATATTTCATTGACAGCAACGCTCGATATCGTCCGCGCCATTTCCAACGGCCGCGGTCCGCAAAGGGCGACCATGATGCTCGGTTATGCGGGCTGGGGTCCCGGCCAGCTCGAAAACGAGATCGCCAATAATGGCTGGCTGAATTGCCCCGCTGCGGAAGAGCTGATCTTCGACCGCGGGCTGGACAATAAATACGAGCGGGCGCTGGCGCTCATGGGTGTCGATGCGCGCATGCTTTCCACGGATGCCGGGCACGCCTGAGCTCCTGCATGTTCCCGCCCGTTTTGGCTGGAACCAAATCCCGACCCCTGACGTTACTCACCCGGAAAGCCGGACAGACAGTACGGCTCAACGAGGGAGTAGTATTATGGGTAGCACATCTGACAAGATCGCCGGTAAAGCCAATGAAGTTGCTGGCAAAGTGAAGAAGAACGTCGGCGAAGCGACGGGCAATAATGAATTGCGCGCCAAGGGTGCCGCCCAGGAAGCCAAGGGCAAGGTACAGACCAGCGTTGGCAAGGCGAAAGACGCCGTCAAGGGCGCCGTCGACCGCATGTAATCTCGCCCAACGGTCTCGCGCCTCTTTCGATGCGGCGCTTCGGAGCGCATGTGTTGACCGCACATGCGCTCCTGTCGTCTGGGATGTTCCGAAGGCGGTCGCCTGTTACGCCCTTCATAGTGGCCACCGTAGGCGACCGTTGCCAATCATTGATGCTCCTGCGCTCCGGGCTTACCCCCTCTGTCCTGCCGGACATCTCCCCCTCAAGGGGGGAGATCGACCTGAGGCGAGGTCTCGCCCATCTCAATGCTTGAGAATGGAGTGGTGGAAGAGCGTCTTGCCGATCTCCCCCCTTGAGGGGGAGATGTCCGGCAGGACAGAGGGGGGTAAGCCCGGAGCGCAGGAGCTTCAATGATTTTCAGCTGTCGTCTACGGTGCATGTTGGCATCGTATGTTACCTCCACCCACCCGATCCATCGCAAGGGTTTCATCGATGAAGCTTTTTTCCTGCGCATCCTGCGGCCAGCCGGTCCATTTCGACAATCGTTTCTGCGTTTCCTGCGGTCATCGTCTGGCCTTCGTGCCGGAGCGGCTTTCCATGGAGGCGCTGGCACCTGCGGGTGAGCCGAACTGGCAGATCGTCGCGGACCCGCAAAAACAGGTGCGGTTTTGTGCCAATGAAGTGAACGATATCTGCAACTGGTCAGTGCCGGCGCAAAGCGACAGCGCCTTTTGCCCGGCCTGCAGCCACAACCGTCTGGTGCCGGACATCGCGACGGATGAGGGCGTCGCACAATGGCGTCGCATCAGCCAGGCGCAGCGGCATCTGTTCTATTCGATCCTGCGGCTCGGCCTGCCGCATCCCAATCGCGATGCCGATCCGGCCGGTGGGCTGGTCTTCGACTTTCTGGTGGACGAGGTGGCGCCCGATGGTTCCGTCATTCCCGCCATGACCGGTCACGATGAGGGCCTGATCGCGATCCGCGCCGCGGAAGCCGACGATGTCACCCGCGAGCAGGTCCGCGCCAATATGAACGAGCCGTACCGCACCATGCTCGGCCATTTCCGCCACGAGGTGGGGCATTTCATCTGGAACAAGCTGGTGCGGGATGAGAACCGCCTGGAGGCCTGCCGCGCCGTCTTCGGCGACGACAGCGAGGATTATGGCGCCGCGCTGCAACGCAATTACGAAGAGGGGCCGCGTGCCGACTGGCAGGAAAGCTTCATCAGTTCCTATGCGTCCGTCCACCCCTGGGAGGATTTCGCCGAGTGTTTCGCCCATTATCTGCATATCGTCGATACGCTGGAGACGGCGCGGGCCTTCGGCGTGGCCATCGATCCCGATGGGCATGAAGAAATGGCGGCGGAGGTGACTTTCGATCCATACAACGCCCGCAGCGCCGAACAACTCGTCAAGGCCTGGATTCCGCTCAGCGTCGCGATCAATTCCATCCAGCGCAGCATGGGGGAGGCGGACCTCTATCCCTTCGTGCTGACACCGCCGGTGGTGGTGAAGATGGAATTCATTCACGACCTCCTGCATGGGAGGGTGGCGGCGGATGCGCAGCCGGTGACGATGGTTCAGTAAATATTCGGCGTGCAGATTGAAAATCCGAGACGTTCCGGGGAGCATTAGCCCTCTCCGTCGTCATCCTCGGGCTTGTCCCGAGGATCTGCCGTCGGTAGTTTTAGCATGCGTGATTAGATCCTCGGGACAAGCCCGAGGATGACGTGGAATTTGAGGAGACTGCGTCCCCTCGCTTCCATGTACCCAATACTCCGCTTACGAAGCCCGCTTCGTCGGCTGGAACCGCTCCCGCAGAAGCTTCAGCGCCGCATCGCCTGAAACCGGGGTACCGAACAGGAAGCTCTGGCCGAAATGGCAGTTCATGCGCGCCAGTTCGGCCGCATCCTCGGGCGTTTCGATGCCTTCCGCCACGACCTGCATGTCGAGCGCCCGCGCCATGGCGATGACGGAGCGCAGGAGCACGTTGCGCTTGTCGCTGGTATTGGCCACCAGCGCCTTGTCGAGCTTGATGGTGTCGAAGGGGAAACGGGTGAGATAGGCGAGCGACGAATAGCCGGTGCCGAAATCGTCCATGGCGAGGCTTAAGCCCGTTTCCTTGAGCTTGGAAAGCACCAGCCGCGCCTGCTCCGGGTTCTCCATGACGACGGATTCCGTCAGTTCCAGCTTCAGCTGCTGCGGATTGCAACGCGTGCGGGTCAGCATGCCGCGCACGTCATTGTACAATTCATTGTTCAGCAGCTGCGCGCTGGAAATATTGACGGAAATGAAGATCGGCATCTTCTCGATGGCGTGCTGCCAGTCCATCAGATCGGTCGCCGCCCGTTCCAGCGCGAACATGCCGAGCGGCTCGATCAGGCCGGAGGCCTCCGCAATCGGAATGAATTCGCTCGGCGGAATATTGCCGCGCTTGGGGTGCTCCCACCGCATCAGAGCTTCGAAACCGGCCAGCTCGCCATCGTCGAGCTTGACGATTGGCTGGTAGGCCAGCGACAGCTCCTTGCGCTCGATGGCGCGGCGAAGGTCGCTCTCCATCTGCAGCCGGTCGGTGCCCGACGTGCGGAAGGCGGGACGGAAGGGCTCGACGCGGTTGCCGCCGGCGCGCTTGGCGCGATACATGGCGAGTTCCGCATCGCTCAAGAGTCCGGCCGCACTTTCCTGCTGGTCGATCCACGAGACGAGGCCGATGGAAGCGGTGAGGATGATTTCGCGGTTGGCGAAGTTGATCGGCACCATGATCGCCTTGTTCACCGCATCGGCGAAATCGGCCACACGCTGCGGATCGCGCTCCGAGGTCAGGATCAGGCCGAACTCATCGCCGCCAAGACGCGCCAGCGTATCCTGCGGTTTCAACAGACGACGCAGACGACGGGTCAGCGCAATGAGGATATTGTCACCGGCGGCAATGCCGAGCGTATCGTTGACCAGCTTGTAGCGGTCGATATCGATGGCCATCACGGTCGGGCGCACGCCGTCGCTGTCGGAAGACAGGTTGAGGATCGATTGCAGGCGGTCGAGGAACACCTGCCGGTTCGGAAGCCCGGTCAGATTGTCGTTCATCGCATCCTGAAGCAGCCGCTCGACGGAATTCTTCTGCTCGGTAATATCGGTGATGGTGCCGACGCAGCGGATGATTTCGCCGTTGGAGCCGAGAACCGGACGGGCGCGGATTTGCAGCCAGTGGAAATGCCCGTCTTCGGCGCGAATGCGGAACTCGTGGTTGAGGCGGCCCTTGCGATGGTCGAGCAGCACGTCGAGCGTCGCCTTGAACCGGTCGCGATCGTCAGGGTGCAGGCGCGGCAGCCAGTTGCGCGCAGCGCCGTGCATGGCGCCGGGTTCCAGCCCCAGCCGGTTGGAAATATCGGGCGTGGTGACGATGCGGTCGCGCGTCACATCCCAATCCCACACCGTATCGCCGCTGCCCGTCAGCGCCAGCGATTGCCGCTCCAGATCGGAGAAGAGACCCTGCTGATAGGCGCTGCCGGCAAAGGCGTGCTGAATGACGGTAAAGCCGATCAGCAGCACGATCAGCACCAGCCCGCCGCCGAGTGCGGGCTGCACAATGTCGTTGTCCAGCTGCCCCGTCACCGTCAACCAGCTGCCGAACAGCCAGACGAGGATAAGCGCCCAGGAAGGCACAAGCAAAATCGCCCGATCGTAACGGTTGAAACCGAGATAGACGATAAGCGCGATGCCGGCCGTTGCGGTGAGCGCAAAGGACACGCGCGCGATACCGGAGGCGACCGAGGGATCGTAGATCGCCACGCCGAACAGCAGCGCCAGACCCACCACCCAGGCAAAGGTCGCATAACCGAGATGCGCATGCCATCGGTTGAGATTGAGATAGGTGAACAGGAAGACCACGAAGCTGGAGGCGAGCGCCACTTCCGCGCCCGCCCTCCATATTCGCTGATCGCTTGAGGTGACGGTGATGAGCTTTTCGAGGAAGCCGAAGTCGACGCATATATAGGCGAGCACCGCCCATGCGAGCGCGGCCGAGGCCGGCAGAACGGAGGTTCCCTTGACCACGAACAGGATGGTGAGCAGCACGGCCAGCAGGCCGGCAATGCCGAGCACGATGCCGCGATAGAGCGTAAACGCGTTGATCGTGTCCTTGTAGGCCTCGGGCTCCCACAGATAAAGCTGCGGCAGCTGCGGCGTGGAAAGCTCGGCGACGAAGGTGATGACGGAGCCGGGATTGAGGGTGATGCGGAACACGTCGGCATCCGGGCTCGGCTGCCGGTCGAGTGCGAAACCTTCGCTCGGCGTAATCGCCATGATGCGCTGCGAGCCGAGATCGGGCCAGAACAGCTTGGAATTGACGAGGCGGAAATGCGGCGCGACGATCACGCGCTCCAGCTGCTCTTCGGAGACGTTGGCGAGTGCGAAAACCGCCCAGTCGCCCTGATGGTCGGTGGAGCTGGCGCGCACCTCGATACGGCGGCGAATGCCGTCGGGGCCGGGCGCGGTCGAGACCTGAAAGGCTTCGCCCTGGTTGGCATAGATATCGGTGGTGGCCGTCAGGTCGAGCGCCGTGTCGTCACGGGAAATCTTCACCGGCTCGAAGGCGTAGGAATAGGAAGAGAAAAGCAGGAAAAGCAGGAAAAACGGCGCAGCCAGCGCGATTGCCGCCAGACGTTTCGCAAGGCACGGCGCAGTGTGATTGTAGGTCATGTATCGTACTTCGTTCCGCCGGAGCTTTGCTTGTCGGCAAGAAGGGAAAACATCATATGATCCCGCCATTGGCCATTGATTTTCAGATATTCCCGCAGGAGGCCTTCCCGCTGGAACCCGGCATTTTCGAGAAGCCGGATGCTTTTGAAGTTTTCCGGAATACAGGCTGCCTCGATACGGTGCAACTGAAGTCCGTTAAAGATGTATGGTATTACCAATTTTAATGCGGCAGACATATGGCCTTGGGCGGCGTGCCGCTCGCCGATCCAGTATCCGATCATGCAGCTTTGCGCCGCACCCCGGCGGATGTAACCGATGGTGATGCCGCCGACCAGCAGCGTCTCTTTCTCGAATAGCAGGAAGGAAACGGCGGTGCCGGAGGAAAATTCCTGGCCGTTGCGCACCACGCGCATGCGGAAGGCGCCTTCCGTCAGCTCGTCCGGCCGCCAGGTCGGCTCCCAGGGCTGAAGAAACTGCCGGCTTTCGGAGCGCAGCACATGCCATTGCTTGAAATCGCCGTAGCGCGGCAGTCTGAGAAGGTGATTGGCGCTGCGCAGTTCGGGCGTGTCGCTATGTCGGGAAAGAAAACGCAGCATTCACGATCCCTGTGCGGCAGACATCGCCATCCGCGAGCGGGATGGCGAAAAAGATGAGCGGTCTTTGCCTTTAAATCCCGCTCTCATATCGGTTTATCCGTTCGCCTTTATCCTTGCGGGCTGCTGCGCGGAAAGCGCGGCAGTGATGTCGGAAAGAGGCGGCAGATGTTCGAGCGGGCCAATTGCGGACAATGTCGGAACTGTATCGAAAAACAGTCGTCCCGCAAGATCGGTCAGGCGCGCGCGGGTGATGTCGCCAAGCCGCTCCATCATCTCCTCATTGGGGATGGGCCGGCCGTAGAGCATCATCTGCCGGGCCATCTGGCCGGCGCGGGCGGCCGGGCTTTCCTGGCCCATCAGCAATTGCGCGCGAATCTGCGCCCGGGCGCGGTCGATTTCTTCCTGGTGGATGGTCTGCGAGGACTTGCGAAGTTCCTCCAGAATGACGGGCACCAGTTCCGGCAGGTCGTTGCCGCCGGTGGCCGCATGCACGCCGAAGATGCCGGTATCGGAAAAGCCCCAGTGGAACGCATAGACGGAATAGCAGAGGCCGCGATATTCGCGCACTTCCTGGAACAGGCGGGAGGACATGCCGCCGCCCAGTATATTGGCGAGAATCTGCGAACAATAGAAATCGCGGGCGTGATAGGCCTTGCCCTCGAAGCCGAGGAGCACCTGCGCATCCATCAGGTCGCGGGTCTCGCGGATTTCCCCGCCGGTATAGATAGCCTTTTCGAGCACCGGCGTGGCGATGGGCAATTGCGGCAGCGAGGCGAAACGTTCCTCCACCTGCTTCACGAAGCTCTCGTGATCAACTGCGCCGGCCGCCACGACGAAAATGCGGTCCGTCGTGTAGTTGCGGGCGAGATAATGCCTGATCTGGCCGGTGGTGAAGGATTGAACGGTGTCCGGCGTGCCGAGGATCGGGCGGCCGATGGTCTGGTCGCGATAGGCGACACCGGAGAAATTGTCGAAGATCACGTCGTCGGGCGTATCGGTCGCCGCGCCGATTTCCTGCAGGATGACGTTTTTCTCCCGCTCCAGCTCGTCTTCGTCAAACAGCGATTCCGTCAGGATGTCGGCAAGAATATCGACGGCGAGGGGGACGTGGTCTTTCAGGACGCGGGCGTAGTAGGAGGTCGTTTCCGTCGATGTCGCGGCGTTGACTTCGCCGCCGACATTTTCGATTTCTTCGGCGATCTGCCGGGCAGTGCGGCGCGCCGTGCCCTTGAAAGCCATATGTTCGAGAAGATGGGCGATGCCGTGTTCGGCAGTCGTCTCGTTGCGGGAACCGGATTTGATCCACACCCCAAGAGCGACGCTTTCGAGATGCGGCATTTTTTCCGTCACAACGGTCAACCCGGACGAAAGCCGGGTCACATTTACTCTCATACTCAACGTCTTTCCGCGTCTCTATTTGCCGGCGCGTGCGTGTTTGCCGATGAAGGTTTCCACGGCTTTGAGCTCCGCATCCAGAATGTCGAAACGCTCCTCCCGGTTCATAATGTCAGCTAACCATACTGGAAGCGCAGGCTCGATTGCGCAAGCGGATTTTACAGCGGCCGGGAATTTAGCCGGGTGAGCGGTCGACAGAACGACCATCGGGCTTGACGCCTTTTCGTGCTTTTCCGCCACGAAAACGCCGGTCGCCGTATGCGGGTCGATCAGGTAGCCGGTTTTCTCAAGCGTGTCGCGGATCGTTGCCGCCACCTGCTTTTCGGTGGCGCGGCCGGCGCGGAAATCCTTCTTGATGAATTTCAGCGCGTGCGGCGGAATTTCAAAGGATCCCGACTGCTTGAGGCCGTCCATCGATGCCTTTACCGCAGCGGAATCACGGCCATAGGCTTCGAACAACAGGCGCTCGAAGTTGGACGAGATCTGGATGTCCATGGAGGGCGAGGTGGTCGGCTTGACGCCGCGCATCTCGTAACGGCCGGTCTTCAGCGTGCGCGCCAGAATGTCGTTGTCATTGGTGGCGATGACGAGCTTGTCGATCGGCAGGCCCATCTTCTTGGCGACGTAACCGGCGAAGATATCGCCGAAATTGCCGGTCGGAACGGTGAAGGAAATCTTCCGGTCGGGGCCGCCGAGCGAAAGCGACGCGGTGAAATAATAGACCACCTGCGCCATGATGCGCGCCCAGTTGATGGAATTGACGCCGGAAAGCTTCACGCCGTCGCGGAACTTCACGTCGTTGAACATCTCCTTCACCAGCGTCTGGCAATCGTCGAAATTGCCGTTGATCGCCAGCGCATGCACGTTGGAAGCGGTCGAGGTCGTCATCTGGCGCTGCTGCACCGGAGAGACCTTGCCGTTCGGGAAAAGGATGAAGATGTCGGTGCGCTCGCGGCCTGCGAAGGCGTCGATGGCCGCGCCGCCGGTATCGCCCGAGGTGGCGCCGACAATGGTGGCGCGTTCGCCGCGTTCGGAAAGCGTATAGTCCATCAGGCGGGCGAGAAGCTGCATCGCCACGTCCTTGAAGGCAAGCGTGGTGCCGTGGAAAAGTTCCAGCACGAAGGTGTTAGGGCCGGTCTGCGTCAGCGGCACGACGGCAGGATGCCGGAAGGTCGCATAGGCGTCGTCAATCATCGCCTTGAACTTGTCTGCCGGAATCTCGCCGCCGGTGAAACGGTAGAGAACCTCGAAGGCGACGTCCTGATAGGACTTGCCGCGCAGGTTGCGGATTTCCTTCTTCGACATGGAAGGCCATTTGCGCGGAACATAAAGCCCGCCGTCACGGCCAAGGCCCGCCAGAAGCGCGTCGCAAAAACCAAGCGAAGGGGCCGCACCCCTGGTCGATACATATTCCACGAGATAGTCCCTTATCCGTTACCGATGCGATCGGCGTCTTTGTCCGCAGCGTCTCACCGGAATGAGGCGATTGGCGAGCTAATGAAGGGCTTTTCTGAAAATTCAAGCAAAACCGAACATGCCAATCGATTTTTTCCGGCGTCGCTGCTATAGACCATCGCCAACCTGGGTGAAAGGTCAATAAACAGCGTCTCCGGTTCTGTTCCGGGACAAGGGAGAGGATTTAGAAGAGTGTCAGGGAATTTCTTGCGTTTGTCCGCCGCGATGTCGCTTCTCGTCGTTGTTGCAGGATGCAATTCCTCCAACCCGTCGGACTCGCTTGCCGTCAACCCGCCGGCGGCGCAGGCCGCACCGACGGCTGCCGTGGTTCAGGCCAATTGCCCGGCCGTGACGGTTCTCGATGCCAACGCCGTTCATCGCGTCTATGCCGGAGGCGCGAAGGACGATCCGCAGAAACTCGCCTATCAGGTCTCGCTGTCCGATACGACGCGTTCGTGCACCGCCAATGAATCGACGCTCACCGTGAACGTGCTGGCCCAGGGCCGCCTCGTTCCCGGCCCGATGGCCAAGCCCGGCCGCGTGACCGTGCCGATCCGCGTGACGGTGAAGGACGGCGACGGCGAGATCTACGGCGAAACCACCGCCTTCGCCGTCGATGTTCCGGCAGGCGGGGCGGGCACGCAGTTCATCTTCAACAACGACCACGTCGCCATCCCCAACGGACCGGGTGGCGCACCGAAGTCTGTCAGCGTCTTCATCGGCTTCGCCGAGCAGGGCGCAAAGGCCAAGACCAAGCGCCGGTGATTTGACGGGCGAAATGTAAAAAACCGGAGGCTGCTTTTGCGGGCTCCGGTTTCTTTTTGAATGGCAACGGATTTAAATACCAGCTGCCTTTCGCAAGGCCTCGTTGATGCGGCTCTGCCATCCTTTGCCACCTTCGCGAAAACGCTCCACCACGTCTTCATCGAGGCGCAATGTTACCTGTTTCTTCGGCTTGTCCACCGGCGGGCGGCCACGCGTCTTTCTGTATTCATCAATTGCTTCGAAGAAAGCAGGAGGCAAAACGTCTCGGGCGGGGCGTGCATTTGCCAGTTCCTGATCCGTCATTTCCGGGAAATCGACGGCGTCCCAGTCCGCTTTGGTATAGCCGCGTCCGGGTTTGAATTCTTTTAGTTTTGCAACTTTGGCCATGGCAACCTCCTTCTTTCCCTGGAACTCGCCCGTCGGAAGCTGATGATGGATATTGCTTCTGTCCCGACAGTCGCAAAAACAACGGCCATAGTCCCGTCCCGGAAATATCCGATCGCTTTGAAGCGCGAACTTCCCGGTTCGGTCAGGCTTTTCTCGATGATGGCGTTCTCCCAATCAAACCCATCGATATCTTCAAAATCGAAGCCGTGCTTCTCGATATTGGCGAGCCGTTTGTGCTCATCCGATATGATTTTCATGAATTAATGTAGCTACATTTATTAAAATATCAATGCTGCCACTCAGATCACGAAAGAAGCCCCTTCACAACTCAAAAAGCGCCTTCCCACTCCGTCATTGCCGCAATCACGGCCGGCAGGTCCTGCATGCGCGAGATCACCGTTTCGGCGCCCGCATCCGTCAGCCGGTCGGCGTGGCTCGGATAGGTGTGGGATGCGCCGGTGAAGCCGATGACGCGCATGCCGGCGGCTCTTGCGCCGTGGATGCCGTGCACGGAATCCTCGACCACGACCACGCGGTCGGGGGAAACGCCGAATTGTGCCGCGCCGTGCAGGAAGATGTCGGGCTTCGGCTTCACGCGGTCGGCTCCAAGGTCCTTGGCGGAATAGATATGCGGCGCGAAATAGGGCTTCAGGCCCACCTTCGTCAGCATCATGTCGAGGCGGTGGCTCGATGAGTTCGAGCAGATGCAACGCGGCGTGGTCAGGCGCGACAGGGCGAATTTCACGCCCTCGATGATCTTCACATCGCGTTCCAGCCGCATGTCGAGCAGCTTTTCCGACTTGTCGAGCAGCGAGGCGGAGAGCGGAATGCTGGCTTCGCTTTCCACCTGCAGAAGAATGTTCTTCCAGGTCATGCCGGCGAAGCGCTCGCCCATTTCCTCGACGGAGATCGGATATCCGGCTTCGGTCAAGAGGCGGGATTCCACCTGCGCCGCGATGATTTCGGAATCGACCAGAACGCCGTCACAGTCGAAAATAATGAGGTCGAAGCCGCTCATG
This sequence comes from Agrobacterium sp. LY4, assembly GCF_001526585.1. NCBI lineage: Bacteria > Pseudomonadati > Pseudomonadota > Alphaproteobacteria > Hyphomicrobiales > Rhizobiaceae > Agrobacterium > Agrobacterium sp. LY4. Next base: position 770,170 of record NZ_ASYA01000001.1, read on the forward strand.
GGCGCTCCCTGTATCGGATTTGGCTGGAAGAAAATGATGCCGGGCTTTTAGACCATGTCCGCGCCAAGCTCAACCGGCTCACCCGCAAAGGTCGGTCCCATCAGGCTCATAGCTCGGTCGGCCCGTGTAAGCGACTGTGCCGCCTCGAATATTTGGCTTGGCGTTACTCTTTCGCGCAAAAACAGCTACACACGGCCGCGCCATATGCGTTATGGGATGTTATGCCCAAGCCAGAGAAAACCACGCCCGAAGACACCATTGCCGCACGCATCAGCCGCACGCTCGCCGACCGCATCGTTCGCGGTGAGCTGTCGCCGGGTGAAAGGTTGCGGCAGGACCACATCGCCGCCGAATTCGGCGCGTCGCATGTGCCGGTGCGCGAGGCGTTCCGCCGGCTGGAAGCGCAGGGGCTTGCCGCCAGCATTCCGCGCCGGGGTGTCCGGGTGGCGGATTTCGGCCTTGACGATGTGCGCGAGGTAGCGGAAATGCGCGCCGCCCTTGAAGTTCTGGCGCTGCGCCACGCCATTCCCAACATGACACCCGCCATTCTCGACCAGGCGGAGGCGGCGACGCTCGAAGGCGACAGCGCCGTCGATGTGCAGCATTGGGAGGAGGCCAACCGCCGCTTCCACCGCCTCATCACTGCGCCCTGCAACATGCCGCGCCTGATGGAGGCGATCGACGGTCTGCATGCGGCGAGCGCCCGCTTCCTGTTTTCCGCCTGGCGCGCCGGCTGGGAGCGCCGCACCGATACCGATCACCGCGCGATCATCGACGCGCTGCGTGGCGGTCGCGCCGAAGAGGCGGTGCGTATCCTCGACGGACATGTGCAATGGATCGGCCGCAAGGCAATCCGCACCTCGTCCGGCTCGGTGCGCGACGCCTTCGCCATCGTCGGATAGGGCGGGCCCGTGACCGTCCGCCTCCGGCCCCACCATCTTCTCTGTATGCTCACTTACGTGGGCAAGGGATATACGTCCGGCTTCGTCGAGAATTACGACCGTGTCGCCGCCCGCCTGAATACCGGCGAGGAGGACATCGAGCTGGTGGATGGTCCGGATGATATTTGCGAAGGCCTGTTGTGTGAAAGCCATGCCCACTGTTTCAACGAGGGCGTGGTGCAGCGGGACGAGACGGCCCGCCTTTCGGTGGCTGTGCTTTTGGGCGAGGCACTGACCGCCGGCAGGCGGTTGCAGGCGACGCCTGACTTTCTCGCGAAGATGCGTCTGGCTTTCGCCGCAGGCGAGATCAGGCCGGCCTGTCGAGGCTGTCAGTGGATAAGACTGTGCGACCGTATCGCGGCGTCAGGCTTCGCAGGCGTGAAAATCGGCGAAGGTCCGGAGCCTCCGGCCGGGCGGCGGCCGAGGCCTACTCCGGCACATCCGTCTCGGTTCTCTCGGCGGCCTTGACCGTCGCCTTGATCTCCTTCGGCTCGCGGCCGGATTTCTTGTCGTAGCTCACCTTCACCGAATATTCGCCGGGATGCAGGGTTTCCTGATGCTGCGTGCCGTAACGGCCGGAAATCTCCTTCTGCGTGCCCTGAAGATCCCTTGTGGTTTCAACGATATCGATCCGTTCCGCACCGGGCGCCTTGATGGCGAGAACGCCCGCATCGAGATCGAGGGTGATTTCGGTTCGTTTTCCGGCAGTCACGGTGAATGGTTGTTCCACCGTCACCTTGCCCAGACGCGCGCGCATGACGAAGTCGCCAGCGGGCATTTCCATGATCTTGCCGGTGCCGTAAATGCCGTTGATGGTCTCACGCGTGCCATCCAGCGTTTCCCTGGCCGACATCGCTTCGAAGCGGATATCATCCGTTTCCACCGCCCTGCCGCCTTCCGCATAAACGGCCTTGGCGATCACCACGCCGCTTGGAATGACCAGCTCGTGGCTGATCTTCTCGCCTGCCTTGATGGCAAGCTTCTCCTCAGCCCGCGCCGGGCCGATGCTGCCGGTGAGCACGACGTCTCCGGCCGGCACGAAGACAGTATTCTGGCCATAGACGCTGTCCTTGAAATCGCCCTTGGTGATTTCCGTCTTCGCCTGCGTTTCCACATCGCCGCCGGCGCTGCGTTTCGGCACGACGGTCAATTCCGCAGCGTCGAAATTCACCTTCGGCCTCGCGACGCTTCCGTCCTTCACCTCGAACGACACTTCGCGGGTCACATTGCCCAGCGCCGCCACCCCGACATATTTGCCCGCCGGCAGTTTCGCCTCGAAGGTGGCGTCATAGGAGCCGCCGGCATTGTCGTCGGTCCGCCCGCCGGAACGGTCTGCCTTGTAGAAATCCCACCGCACCCTGTCGCTGTTGCCAAGCGAGGGGCCGCCATCAAACAGGACCGCATCGGTGACGACGTTATATTGCGGGGCCGGTTGCTGCGCCTGCGATGGCGCCGGCAGCGCCGTTGCGAAAAGTGCGGCGCAGACGACATTCATGGAAAAAGAAGCCATTTTCATCACGGACCCCATTGCGGATTACCCCCTGCCATAATGGCTCTTCCCGCCGCGCCGATATGCGGGGACAGGAGAACCCGTTGTGCACAACGTTTTTGCCCGACTTCGGGTTCCCCCGCTGGCCGCCGCAAATCGCGCCTGCGGGCCGCGACAGCCATTTATTTCGCATTTTCCGTGACTTGTTCAGGCTTTGATAACCATCTTCGGTAACCATAAGCATCAGTAGAGAGTAAGCGTATGGAGCGAGTACCAATGGCAGCAGTTTTTCCGCTGGCCGATTTTCGGCGTGCCGGTTTTGATCGTGCGGGCGAGAGCGACGCCTGGAAAGACAGCATCATCAAAGGTGATTGTGTCGCTGCCTTGGATGCCCTCCCGAGCCAGTCGGTCGATGCGATCTTCGCCGATCCACCCTATAATCTCCAGCTTGGCGGCACGCTTCACCGGCCCGATCAGTCGCTGGTCGATGCCGTCGATGACGAGTGGGACCAGTTCGCCTCCTTCGAGGCCTATGACGCCTTCACCCGCGCCTGGCTGCTCGCCTGCCGCCGCGTCCTGAAGCCGAACGGCACCATCTGGGTCATCGGTTCCTACCACAATATCTTCCGCGTCGGCTCCATGCTCCAGAACCTCGATTTCTGGATCCTGAACGACATCGTCTGGCGCAAGACCAACCCCATGCCGAACTTCAAGGGCCGCCGGTTCCAGAACGCCCATGAGACGATGATCTGGGCCAGCCGCGATCCGAAAGCCAAGAACTACACCTTCAACTACGATGCGCTGAAGGCCTCCAACGACGATGTGCAGATGCGCTCCGACTGGCTGTTCCCGATCTGCAGCGGCAACGAGCGGCTGAAGGGCGACGACGGCAAGAAGGTGCATCCGACCCAGAAGCCGGAAGCGCTGCTGGCGCGCATCATCATGGCCTCCACCAAGCCGGGCGATATCGTGCTCGACCCGTTCTTCGGCTCCGGCACCACGGGTGCGGTCGCAAAACGTCTCGGTCGTCACTTCGTCGGCATCGAGCGCGAACAGGATTATATCGACGCGGCATCCGCCCGCATCGCCGCCGTCGAGCCGCTCGGCAAGGCGGAACTGACCGTCATGACCGGCAAGAAGGCCGAACCGCGCGTTGCCTTCAACACGCTGGTGGAAAGCGGCCTCGTCCGCCCGGGCCAGGTGCTGACGGATGCACGACGCCGTTATAGCGCCATTATTCGTGCCGATGGTACGATTGCATCCGGCGGGACCGCCGGCTCCATTCACCGCCTCGGCGCGAAGGTGCAGGGTCTCGACGCATGCAACGGATGGACCTTCTGGCATTTCGAAGACGGCGACGCGCTGAAGCCGATCGACGATCTGAGAGCGATCATCCGCAGTGAAATGGCAAAGGCTGAATAGTCAAAAGCCGTAGAGGCTGGAGACGGACGATCCACCGCCCGCCCTTGCCAGGATACGTCTCCGTCCGGTTTAGTACCTTCAGTCCCGGAAGGAGAACGACCAACGCCCGGCACTTCGGTGTCGGGCGTTGGTATTTTCGAGTATCCTATTTTAGCAAGACAAGTTTCGCGCAAGAGATCGGCAATACTGTCTCAAATCAGAGCAGTGGTTGTGAAAATCCGGTTCGGAAAAATCACAAAAACATTGCGTCCGATGCCGCTTGCGGCAGGACTGGCGCAGGCCGGAGACCGCCATTTCCGCCTGCGCCAATTTCTTTTCCCGATCTGTTTTGACAAACTTTGCCAAATTCTGCACTCTTCCATCAAAGGAGATGAATATGGCGACCATGAACATATCGCTGCCTGCACCCATGAAAGAATGGGTCGAGGCCCAGTCCAGGACAGGTCGTTACTCCAATGCGAGTGATTACGTGCGAGACCTGATCCGGAAGGATCAGGAACGAGGCGAAAAAATCGCGGCGATGCAGCATTTTGTGGATGAGGGACTGCGGAGTGGCGTCGGGCATCGCTCGCAGGAGGCCCTGTTCGCCGAGGCTGAAGCCCGCTCCATGAAACGCAAAATCGGTTGATCATGGGCTTTCGCCTGTCTCTGCTCGCGGAAGAGGACGTCATTCGCATAGTCGAAGAAGGCATCGTCTTATTCGGGCTGGCGCAGGCGCAAAAATATCACCGGGAACTCTATGAGATATTTGAGCTGATATCTAGCAACCCACGAATGGCACGAGAGCGGCATGAGTTGTTACCGCCGCTGCGTATCCATCGGTTCAGGGCACATCTGGTTGTTTATGCCGTGGGAACGGACGATGACGTCCTGATCGTCCGCGTCCGCCACGCACATGAAGACTGGGCCAACGAGTTGTAGCCGGGCGTCCACGTCACCGTTTTGCCCGGCAGCCAGCTTACGCTTCCACCCCATAAGCCCGCAAATCCTGCCGCAGCTTTTCTGCGCCGGTGAAGTGCACGGCCTGCCAGCCTGCTTTCTTCGCGCCTTCGACATTCACGAGCGTATCGTCGATGAAGAGGCTGGCGGCGGGGTTGAGGCCGAATTCCCTGGCGTGCAGATCGTAGATCGCCACATCGGGCTTCAACAGCTTCACATCGCCGGAAACGGTGACGCCGCGCGGCAAAGTGAGGAAGGGGAACATTTTCTGCGCCTCGCGAAACGTGTCGGAGGCGAAGTTGGTCAGCATCGTCACGTCATGGCCGCTGTCGATCAGGGCAACCATGATCGCGACGCTGTCGTCATAGGAATGCGAGACCATCTCGTGCCAGAACTTGCGGAAGGAACGGATATGCTCTTCCCGCTCCGGAAACTGCTCCACCAGCAGCGCTTCGGCATCCTCCCAGCGGCGTCCGCGATCCTGTTCGAGGTTCCAGTCATGGGTGCAGACGTTTTCGAAGAACCATTTGCGCTCGTCGGCATCGGGAATGAGGCGGCTATAGGGAATATGCGGATCGTAATGGATCAGCACCTTGCCGATGTCGAATACGATATGCTCAATCTTGGTCATCGAAATTTCCTGCTTTCATCGAACATTAGCGCGTCTTTCAGACGCTCTAAATCTTTGAGTTGCGTATCGTTCCTATCGAAAATCAATTTCGATTTTCGGGCCGATACGCGGATGGAATAGCTTGGGCGATGACTTTTTTCATCACCGTTGGCAGCGCCTGTGCGTCAAGATTTGTAACCGGCTCCCACCATCCGTCATCCGGGCCGGTTTTAAGGCCGTCCGGCACCTGCGCGCGGTAGACGGTGAGCCGCAGTTCGAAATGGGTGAAGACATGCACGATGACGCCCGCCGCCTGCCAGCCGGCGGCAAAGGGCGCATGGCTCGCCTCCGTGCCGCCGTCCATGCGGGCGGTCCATGCCGTTGTCGGCACCTCGGTCATGCCGCCGAGAAGCCCGCTTTCGATGCGCCGGCGAAGCAGGATTTCACCGCTCGCATTCACCGCCACGAAGGCGGCCCCAAGCCGCACCGGCTTTGCCTTCTTCGCCGCCTTGACCGGAAAACGCTCCGGCTCGTCATGCGCAAGCGCAAGACAGTGGCCGTTGAACGGACAGAGCGCGCAGGCCGGCCGTTTCGGCGTGCAGATCGTCGCGCCGAGATCCATCATCGCCTGGGCGAAATCGCCGGGCCGATCGGAAGGGGTAAGTGCGGCCACCTTCGCTTTCATGGCGGGCTTTGAGCCGGGCAGGGGAGCGTCTATGGAAAAGAGGCGGGAGATGACGCGCTCCACATTGCCGTCCATCACCGCCGCCTGCCGGTTGAACGCGATGGCCGCCACGGCGGCGGCGGTATAATCGCCGATGCCGGGCAGTTGCTTCAGGCCCTCTTCGCTGTCCGGAAAGGTGCCGCCATGGTCGCGCGCCACGGCTTCGGCGCATTTTTTAAGGTTGCGGGCGCGGGCATAATAACCGAGCCCCGCCCAGGCCGCCATGACATCCTCGACCGGCGCCGCGGCCAGATCGCTGACGCTTGGCCAGGCGGCGAGAAACTTCAGGAAATAGGGTTTAACCGCCTGCACCGTCGTCTGCTGCAACATGACCTCCGACAGCCAGACGTGATAGGGATCGGCGCGTTTTCCCCGTGCCGCCATGGCGGGGGACGTGCGCCATGGCAGTTCGCGATGGTGCCGGTCATACCATGCGAGAAGTTGTTCCGCTGTCGGATGTGATATGTGTCGCCGCGTATGTGTGTTCATCGCCGCTGAACATAGACACGGCACGGCAATCTGCAACAGCAGCCTGCGGCGGCGGCGTGGAAAACCGCATCCGGCAACGAATGCCCGACATCGAAACCCATGATCCGATTTTGGAGGAAGAGCCCCATGCTGAATGCGCTGCTGGATAATATACCCCAACCGCTGCTTTATGTTATCGGGGTTTTGTTGGCCCTGTGCCTGATAGGAAGCCTGTTGAACCATATTGGCCGTCTGTGTTTCGGACGCCAGAACAGCGTGGCCTTTGTGGTTTCCCGCCTGATCGGCGAAGTCCGTGAACTGGAGAAGATGAGAGGCAAGCCCTCGCGCCGCTTTCGAATTATCGAATCCGGTTTCTGGGCGATTTTCTGCCATGGCCTGTGGATATACCTCTCCATCGTGCTCACCTGCATGTTGGTGATTGCCGTTATGTCGGATAAGCCGGGAATATCGCATCTGAAGTTTTTGGCTGGGGCCTATTTCCTCTTTGGATGTTTGGTGGCGGGAATGATACGCTTGGGCGCCTGCCGGGACTGGCGACGATTTCGCGCATTGTTGCGCGGAGAAGAAGATGACGATGGCGCGACCGCTTGAGGCCGCTTGGCCTCTGTCGAGGAGAGCATGAAGAAACCCGCAGATTCATTCCGCAAAGGCGTCGTGCAGATCGCCGAAGTCGCCAATGGCATCATGGACCCCGTGCTGTCGAAACGGGCGGGCATCAACACGGCGCTGCTCGGCTCCTGGGACGAGATCGCTGGTGACGACTTCGCCGATTGCACCCGCCCGGAAAAGATCACCTGGCCGCGCCGCGACGAGGGACCGGATCGCGGCGGTTACCAGCCGGGCGTGCTGACGATTGCCTGCGAAGGCGCGCGCGCCCTGTTCCTCACCCATGCGCAGGGCGAACTGATTGCCCGCATCAACGGCTTTTTCGGCTTTCCGGCGGTGCGTCAGATCAGGATCGTGCAGAAACCGGTGTCCCAAACCATCACCCGCCGACGCAAACCGCAACCCCTGCGCGGCGATGCGGCAAAACGTCTCGATGACATGATGGACGGCATCGAGAGCGAGGCGCTGCGCAAGGCGGTGGAGAGGCTGGGCACGGCGGTATTGCAGAAAAAGCCACCGCAACGAAGTTTGAAATAGGACGAAATTTCAGAGGTGGCTTCTGATTGCGCGGTAAATAGAATTTCATTCTCGATTTCAATTTGTTGGCCGACGATTTCCGAATTACTCCATGGCTCAAAGGAGTATGCCGATGGAAATCAAGGAAACACCAGAAATGTGGGTTGTGCGTTTTGGTCAACGCCTGCGGATACCCGATGTCAGACAGGCTGCTGCCGAATATTCGGCAATCATAGACAGGCAGCTCGCCGAGCACCGCCTGGAAGCCGATGGGCCTTGGATTTTCATTTCCCACAACCTGCCAAGAGATAGCAAATCCCTGTTTGACTGGGAGATATGCCGCCCGATAAGAAAACCCGTGCAGTGGGATGAGACAATCGAGCTTCATCATCTCGAACCAATCATCGTTGCAAGCAGGGTGCATCAAGGATCACTGAGATCGTTATTCACCAAAGGATATGCCCCGCTGGTTGCGGAGATAGAAATGTCTCGCCACCATTTCTCGGGTGAGAGCCGTGAAATTTATCACGGCTGGAACGGGCACGGCTCGTCTTATCACAATATCGAAATCCAGTTTGGTCTATCGCGTTGAGGTCATAAGGGGCGCTTGCTGCGACCATTGCCCGCACCCTCTGTATTCAGGGCTTGTTTCTCTTCGTTGTTTTTGCGCTTTCGCCTTCTCGAAGTCACGATTCTTTGACAAGGAAGTTCCAGAGCCCGCTTGTCGCGCTGCCGGTGCTGGTGGTATCGGGTTAGCGAATTGCGCATCAGGCAGTTTCAAATCAACACGGGTGTTTCCATGCCGATTTCCGAATTGAATATTACCAGACGCAGCCTCCTCGGCGGCGTTGCTCTTGCCGCCGTTGCCACGGCCCTGCCGTTTGCCTTCACGCCCGGTATCGCCGAGGCGCAGGAATTGCCTGAATCCACCGGCGATGTGGATATGGCTGCGGTGATGAAGCCCGGCCCGCTGCCGGAAGCCGCGCTCGGCGATGCCAACGCACCCGTCAAGATCGTCGAATACATGTCGATGACCTGCCCGCACTGCGCCAACTTCCACAACAAGACCTTCGAAGAGATCAAGAAGAAGTACATCGATACCGGCAAGGTCTATTTCGTGCTGCGCGAATTCCCGTTCGATCCGCGCGCCGCCGCCGCCTTCATGCTGGCGCGCTGCGCCCCGGAAGGTCAGTATTTCCCCTTCGTTTCCATGCTGTTCAAGCAGCAGCAGAGCTGGGCAGTCGCCCAGGATGCGCGCGCCGCTTTGCTGCAAATGTCGAAAATGGCCGGTTTCTCACAGGAGTCTTTCGAGGCCTGCTTGACGAACCAGAAACTTCTGGATGATGTGAACGCAACGATGCAACGCGGTGCGACGGAATTCGGCGTCAACTCCACGCCGACTTTCATCATCAACGGCAAGAAATACGCGGGAGACATGTCGGTTGAAACCATGTCGGCTGTCATCGACAAGCTGCTCTGATCGCCGAACCCTCAAAGGAACGGGCGGCGGATATCTCCGTTCGCCCGTTTTTTATTGCCGTTTTTCTGTCCGGAGCATGGCGGCATGAAGTTCAACAAGCTCCGCCTCATCGGTTTCAAGTCCTTCGTCGAGCCATCCGAATTCATCATCGAGCCGGGGCTTACCGGCGTCGTCGGCCCGAACGGCTGCGGCAAGTCCAATCTGGTCGAAGCGCTGCGCTGGGTGATGGGCGAAAATTCCTACAAGAACATGCGCGCATCCGGCATGGATGACGTCATCTTCTCCGGTTCCGGCAACCGCCCGGCCCGCAACACAGCCGAAGTCGGCCTTTATCTCGACAATTCCGATCGCACCGCGCCCGCCGCCTTCAACGATGCCGATGAAATTCAGGTCACACGCCGCATCGAGCGCGAAAACGGCTCGGTCTACCGCATCAATGGCAAGGAGGCGCGCGCCAAAGATGTGCAGCTTCTGTTTGCCGATGCCTCCACCGGCGCGCGCTCGCCCTCCATGGTGGGGCAGGGGCGCATCGGCGAACTCATCAATGCCAAGCCGCAGGCCCGCCGCCAGCTGCTGGAAGAGGCGGCCGGCATTTCCGGCCTGCATTCCCGCCGCCACGAAGCCGAGCTGCGCCTGCGCGCCGCCGAGACCAATCTGGAGCGGCTGGAAGACGTCACCGCCCAGCTGGAAAGCCAGATCGAAAGCCTGAAGCGTCAGGCCCGGCAGGCCAACCGTTTCAAGATGCTGTCAGCCGATATCCGCGCCCGCGAAGCTACCCTGCTGCACATCCGCTGGGTCGAGGCGAAGGAAGCCGAGGGGGAGGCGGAAAGCGCGCTCAATCAGGCCACCAACATCGTCGCCGAAAAAGCGCAGGCGCAGATGGAAGCGGCCAAGCAGCAGGGAATCGCCAGCCTCAAACTGCCGGAACTGCGCGAGGACGAGGCCCGCGTCGCCGCCGCCCTGCAACGCCTGCAGATCGCCCGCACCCAGCTGGATGACGAGGCGAACCGCCTGCTGCGCCGCCGCGATGAGCTGGCGCGCCGCCTGTCGCAGCTTGGCGAGGACATTATCCGCGAGGAACGGCTGGTCTCCGATAATGCCCAGATACTGGCGCGGCTGGATGAGGAAGAAGCCGAACTCCTCGAAATCCTCTCCGATTCCGGCCGCCATGCCGAAGAAATGCGCGAAGCCTTCGAAGCCGCCGCTATCAAGCTGGCGGAAAGCGAAGCCATCTTCACCGCGATAACCGCCGAACGGGCCGAGGCCTCCGCCGCCCGTCAGCAACTGGAGCGGGCGATCCGCGATCTTTCCGATCGCAAGCTGAGGCTGGAGCGGCAGTCGCAGGAGGCATCCGCCGAGATCGATGCCATCGACGAAAAACTTTCCGGCCTTCCCGACCCGTCCGAACGGCGCGAAGCGGTCGAGGCGGCGGAGATCGCGGTCGAGGATGCCCTGATCGTGGCGGAGGAGGCCGAGGCCGCCGTCGCCGAGGCGCGTTCCGCCGAAGCGCTGGCGCGCGCGCCGCTGGAAACGGCGCGGAACCGGCTGAACGCGCTGGATACGGAAGCGCGCACCATCACCAAAATCCTTGCCTCCAGCGCCGCCGCCAATGGCAGCTTTACACCGGTGGCGGAAGAAATGACGGTGGAGCGCGGTTTCGAGGCGGCATTGGGTGCCGCCCTCGGCGACGATCTCGAAAGCCCGCTCGATCCCGCCGCGCCCGCCTATTGGGCCGGAAATGGCGATGGCGCTGATGATCCCGCCTTGCCGCAGGGCGCGAGGCCGCTTCTGGATTATGCGCAGGCGCCGGAAGCCCTGCGCCGCGCTTTGGCGCAGATCGGTGTCGTCGCAAACACTGCGGAAGCCCTGCGCCTGCTGCCGCATTTGAAGGTTGGCCAGCGGTTGGTGACGCGCGAAGGCGCGCTGTTTCGTTGGGACGGTCACATAGCCAGCGCCGATGCGCCGGGTGCCGCAGCACTTCGCCTGTCGCAGAAGAACCGCCTCGCTGAAATCGAGACAGAACTGGATGAGGCACGCTCCATTCTGGATGAGGCCGAAGACCAGCTTGCCGCGAAAACCGAAGAAATCCGCAGCAGCGAATTGCGGCTCTCGGAAGTGCGCGACAGAAGCCGGCTTGCGACCCGCCATCTTGCCGAGGCGCGCGAGGCGCTCACCGCCGCCGAAAGGGCCTCGGGCGATCTTCTACGCCGTCGCGATATCGTGTCCGAAGCACTGAACCAGATCGGCGCGCAGATCGACGAGATCGCCGTTCAGGAGGAAAACGCCCGCATCGAAATGGAAGACGCGCCCGATCTTTCCGTGCTGGATCTGCGGCTGCGCGAAAGCCAGCTCGAAGTTGCGACCGACCGCGGCCTTCTGGCGGAGGCCCGCGCCCGCCATGAGGGTGTGAGCCGCGAGGCGGAAAGTCGCCAGCGCAGAATTCAGGTAATCGGGCAGGAGCGCTCCACCTGGCAGTCGCGCGCGGCAAGTGCGGCCGATCACATCGCGACATTGCGCGAACGCGAGGAAGAGGCGCGCGAGGAAATCGCCGAGCTGGACATAGCGCCGGAAGAATTCGACGAGAAGCGCCGCAACCTTCTCAACGAATTGCAGAAGACCGAAGACGCCCGCCGCGGGGCCGCCGACCGGCTAGCCGAGGCGGAAAACCTGCAGCGCGGCGCCGACCGTGTGGCGGCAACCGCGCTTTCGGAACTGGCCGAAGCGCGCGAAAAACGCGGCCGTGCCGAAGAACGGCTGGTTTCCGCCCGCGAAAAACGACAGGAAACCGAACACCGCATCCGCGAAACGCTGAATACCGAGCCGCATATGGCGTTCCGCCTGACCGGCCTTGGCCCGGACCAGCCGAAGCCGGACATTCGCGATGTCGAGCGCGATCTCGACCGGCTGAAGATCGAGCGCGAGCGGCTGGGCGCGGTCAACCTGCGCGCCGAGGAAGAGCAGGCCGAGCTTTCCGCCAAGCTCGAGGCGCTGATTAAGGAACGCGACGACATCATCGACGCCGTGCGCAAGCTGCGCGCCGGCATCCAGAACCTCAACCGCGAAGGCCGCGAACGGCTGATCGCCGCTTTCGATGTGGTCAATTCGCAGTTCCAGCGGCTGTTCACCCATCTCTTCGGCGGCGGCACGGCGGAATTGCAGCTGATCGAATCCGACGATCCGCTGGAAGCGGGCCTGGAAATCCTCGCCCGCCCGCCGGGCAAGAAACCGCAGACCATGACGCTGCTGTCCGGTGGCGAACAGGCGCTGACGGCCATGGCGCTGATCTTCGCGGTCTTCCTCACCAATCCCGCGCCCATCTGCGTGCTGGACGAAGTGGATGCGCCGCTCGACGACCACAATGTCGAGCGTTACTGCAACCTGATGGACGAGATGGTGGCCTCCACCGAGACCCGTTTCGTCATCATCACCCACAATCCCATCACCATGGCGCGCATGAACCGCCTCTTCGGCGTCACCATGGCCGAACAGGGCGTCTCGCAGCTCGTCTCCGTGGATTTGCAGACCGCCGAGCAGTTGCGCGAAGCCGTCTGAGGCTTCTTTTCCCCTTCGCCCACCATCGCGAATTTATCTGGCCGTATCACCCATTCGGGTGAGCGACAATGCGCGGTGTTTTGCTATGTTTTCCGCAAGGGCCAAAGGGCTCGTCACAGACCCCACCATCCGGTTTCCTGTACCGGATGGAATGCCTTGCGAGGCCGCTGCCGTGGCCTCGCAAGGCTTTCTTTTTCGGCTGAAGAATACGGGCGGGCTCCCTCATTCCTGTGCTTGTCACAGGAATCCAGCCAGCCCAAGTCCTTGGGCTGAAAAGAGTCTTCCGCCGCGCAGACGCGCGTCGACTGGATTCCTGTGACAAGCACAGGAATGAGGAAGGGGGGCGGTGAGGCTCTGTAGTGTTCGGACGAATTTGTGTGAGCATTTTTTGCGGCACCCGCTTCGTATCGAGCGTATGGACCACTCACCCCGGCACCAGCCGCAACCGCGTGCCCCAGGGGTCTATCGCTTCCACGACGTTATTCTCCATCTCCACCAGCACATAACCGGCGGCCCGCAGCCGCGTTTTCTGCGCCTCCAGATCATCGGGGTTGCGAACGGTGAGAGAAAACCAGTCGAGGCCGGTTTCCATGGCGTTGCGTTCCTTCGCGCCACGGCTGTTCCATGTATTCACCGCCAGATGATGATGATACCCGCCGGAAGAGAGAAACGAGGCATCGGCGCGCGCGTCCTGCGTCGGTTGCAGGCCGACGGCCGTTTCGTAGAAGGCGCGGGCGGCGGCGATTTCGCCGACCCGCAGGTGTACATGCCCGATGCGCATTCCCGGCGGGGCAGCCTCGTAGTCGCTTCTTTTGGTATCGGTCAGCTTCACCAGATCGTCGACATCGAGCGGTTCGGTGCCCATTTTCACCACGCGGCCGCTCCAGACCCATGTGTCCTTCGGCCGGTCGCTGTAAACCTCGATGCCGTTGCCCTCGGGATCGTTGAGATAGATCGCCTCGCTGACATTGTGGTCGGCAAAACCGGAAAGCGGCACCTGTTTCAGCGCCGCATGCACCAGCCAGCGCGCCAGATCCTTGCGCGAGGGCATCAGATAGGCGATGTGGAACAGGCCGGCGGAGGTGGGGCTTTCGAAATCCGCGGCCGGCTTGTGCACCAGATCGAGCAGCGGCACGGTGCCGACGCCGAGCGTCACGCCTCTGGCCGTGCGCTCCACCTCGTTCATGCCCAGCACTGAACGGTAATACTCGATCATCTGGTCGAGATCGCGCACGCGCAGCGCGGCCTGGCCGATATGCATCGGCGTCGTCAGCGCGAAGGGAAGGGCGGAGGCGGCGCCTGCGACGGGCACTGCGCCTTCGGCTCTGAGCGCCCCGGCAAGCGCGCTGGCGGCACAGGAAATTCCGGCAAATTTAAGCGTATGGCGGCGGGTAAATTGCATGAATAATCTCTTTGTCGGCGATTTGAATGGCTTAGGCAACACTCCAGTTCAGCGCACTACACGAATGCGTCAATCATGCCGTTATTCGGCCTTTGCGGCAATTCTTGCGCGCAATTTGCCGCAATTATGCTGCACTGCGATGTAAACTGCACGTTGCGGCGTTTCCAACGTGCCGCCAATGCTGTAGATGATAGAAAAATGACAACGCTTCTGGGTGGAGAGCGTGGAATGAAAAAGTGGGTTTATACCTTCGGCAACGGTGCTGCCGAAGGCAGGGCAGGTGACGTTGCGATATTGGGCGGCAAGGGCGCGAACCTTGCCGAAATGGCAAGTCTCGGCCTTCCCGTTCCCCCCGGCCTCACCATCATAACCGATGCCTGCGCCCTTTATCACAAGAATGGCCGCGATCTTCCCGAAGAGCTGAAGCTGCAGGTCATGGCCGGCCTGCACGGCATGGAAACCGTGACCGGCAAGACCTTCGGCGGCAGCCACTCGCCGCTGCTCATCTCCGTCCGCTCCGGCGCGCGCGCCTCCATGCCCGGCATGATGGATACCGTGCTGAATTTGGGTCTCAACGACCGCACCGTCGAGGCGCTGGGCCACGATGCGGGCGACGCGCGTTTTGCCTGGGACAGCTACCGCCGCTTCATCCAGATGTATGCCGATGTGGTCATGGGCCTGGATCATGAGCTGTTCGAGGAAATTCTCGAGGACGAGAAAGGCCGCCTCGGCCACGAATACGATACCGACATGTCGGCGGTCGAATGGCAGCATGTCGTTTCGCTTTATAAAAAGCTGATCGAGGATGAGCTGGACGAAGCCTTTCCGCAGGACTGTCACGTGCAGCTCTGGGGTGCCATCGGCGCCGTCTTCGCCAGCTGGACCAACCACCGCGCCGTGACCTACCGGCATTTACACAATATTCCGGGCGACTGGGGCACGGCGGTCAACGTTCAGGCCATGGTCTTCGGCAATCTCGGCTCGTCTTCGGCAACCGGCGTCGCCTTTACCCGCAACCCCTCGACGGGTGAGGCGGAGCTTTACGGCGAATTCCTCGTCAACGCTCAGGGCGAAGATGTGGTGGCGGGCATCCGCACGCCGCAATCCATCACCGAGGCCGCGCGTCTGGCCTCCGGCTCCGACAAGCCCTCGATGGAAAAGCTGATGCCGGAGGCGTTCAGCGAATTTCTGGCGATCTGCAAGCGGCTGGAAAACCACTATCGCGACATGCAGGATCTGGAATTCACCATCGAGCGCGGCAAGCTCTGGATGCTGCAGACCCGTTCCGGCAAGCGCACCACCCGCGCGGCCATGAAGATCGCCGTCGATATGGTCGAGGAAGGGCTGATCTCGCAGGAGGAAGCCGTCTGCCGCATCGAGCCCTCGTCGCTCGACCAGTTGCTTCACCCCACCATCGATCCCGGCACATCGCGTCCCATTATCGGCTCCGGCCTGCCGGCTTCGCCGGGGGCGGCGACGGGCGAAATCGTCTTTACCGCCGAAGAGGCGGTTGCGGCGGAAGCCGAAGGCCGCCGTGTCATTCTGGTGCGCATCGAAACCAGCCCGGAAGATATTCATGGCATGCACGCCGCCGAAGGCATTCTGACGACGCGCGGCGGCATGACCAGCCACGCAGCCGTGGTGGCGCGCGGCATGGGCATTCCCTGCGTCACCGGCGCCGGCTCCATGCGCGTCGACATGCGCAACAAGGTGCTGATCGGCGTCGGCTGTATGCTCAAACGCGGCGATGTCATCACCATCGACGGTTCTTCGGGCCGGGTGCTGAAGGGCGAAGTGCCGATGACGCAGCCGGAACTCTCGGGCGATTTCGGCAAGCTGATGGAGTGGGCCGACAGCCTGCGCCGCATGACCGTGCGACCAATGCCGATACCCCGGCCGACGCCCGCGCCGCCCGCGCCTTTGGCGCTGAAGGCATCGGCCTCTGCCGTACCGAACATATGTTCTTCGAGGGCGACCGCATCCACGTCATGCGCGAGATGATTCTCGCCGAAAGCGAAAAGGGCAGGCGGGCGGCGCTCGATGAGCTTCTGCCGATGCAGCGCTCGGATTTCACCGAGCTTTTCCAGATCATGCATGGCCTGCCGGTGACGATCCGCCTGCTCGACCCGCCACTGCACGAATTCCTGCCGAAGACCGATGGCGAAATCGTCGAGGTGGCGGCCCCCATGGGCATGCCGCAGACCGTGTTCCGCCAGCGGCTGGATGCGCTGCATGAATTTAACCCCATGCTCGGCCATCGCGGCTGCCGTCTCGCCATTTCCTATCCGGAAATCGCCGAAATGCAGGCCCGCGCGATTTTTGAAGCCGCCGTTGCCGCAGCACGCATCACCGGCGCGCCGGTCGTGCCCGAGATCATGGTGCCGCTTGTCGGTCTGCGCGCGGAACTGGATTACGTCACCGAAGTCATAGACGGCGTCGCCGCTGCGGTGGCGCAGGAAACCGGCATGGAGATCGAATATCTGACCGGCACCATGATCGAGCTGCCGCGTGCGGCCCTGCGTGCCCATGTCATTGCCGAAGCGGCGGAATTTTTCTCCTTCGGCACCAACGACCTGACGCAGACCACCTTCGGTATTTCCCGTGACGATGCGGCGCGTTTCATCAATACCTATCAGCGCAAGGGCATCATCGAGCGCGACCCGTTCATCTCGCTCGATTTCGACGGCGTGGGCGAGTTGATCCGCATCGCCGCCGAACGCGGCCGCCAGACGCGGCCGGAGCTGAAGCTCGGCATCTGCGGCGAACATGGCGGCGACCCGGCCTCGATCCATTTCTGCGAGGACGCCGATCTCGACTACGTGTCTTGTTCGCCCTTCCGCGTGCCCATTGCCCGCCTGGCGGCGGCGCAGGCAACGCTGGCGGCAAAGAGGGATGAGGGCAGGGTGGCGAGCAATGTCGCCTTCATTCCCGTCAGGGGTTCTGTTGGACGATGATGCGCCGCTCCACCACCACGGGGCGGTAGAACATGTCGCGGTTCATCTGCGCCTGCCAGGCGCGGTTGTCGGCGCGGCGGTCCATTTCCAGATCGAGAAGGCAACCGGCCATCGGGTCCGTGCCGGGGCGGAAACCATAACCCCGGCATGTCGCCTCATCCCGCGCCCGACGCTCTTCCGGCGTCAGCGTCTGGCAGGCGGTGAGCGCCAGCATGGCGGCAAGCGCGCCGAAGACGATGGAAACACGCATTTTGTTTCTCCCTTAACATGACGGCCGTACGGCACTTTTATTGCCGCGATTGATACGCCTGTTTTGATACGGGGAAAAGCCGCGTAGGGGCGGAAAGTTGCATCAATCCATCATGGAGAATGGCTTGGCAGGCGGCGGCGATAGCGGTGTCAGGCGGCGTGGCGTCGTAAAATCCGACATACTCCCGTTGCTCAGGAATCACGAAGAAAAGACGGCGGGAACAAACCCTGTTGAATGAGCCAGTCGCCGAGCAGAACCGTGAGGATGGCGATGAGGACGATGCCGCCGATAAATGCGAGGAGGCCGAGCGTGGCGCGGGGCCACCGGCGGGTTTGATAAAGGTAAATCGCAAGCCCGATGGGTGCGAGCAGAACGGTGGTGATCTTGGCGGCGGAGCTGCGCCGGAGGTCCCGCTTTTCGGCATCCTCTATCTGCCACCAGGCAAATAGCGTGATGATGCCGATCATCTGCACCAGATCGTTTGCGGTAAAGGATGCTGGAGGCCCGGCGGGCCAGACGGCCGCGTCGATCAGAAGCCCGAGGGAGATGAAAGCGAGCAGGCCGACATAGATCCAGTTACGTTTCGCCATGCACAGTTTCCGCTCTAAATTGCGCTATTGCCCGTGCCGCTATCGCTATCGATGAAATTGGCACCGTCAACCCCAAACTATCAGGGAACAACGGGAATGATCCGCATGGGGCGTCTCCCTTTTCAGCGGAAACGCCCCATGATTATCGCTGTCAGGCCGGCGCTGCTTCCCGGTCGTCGAGCGCGTCGATATCCTTGGCGTTGTTATAGAGGGCCTCGTCCAGAATGCCCTCGCGCTTGGCGACGATGGTGGGCACCAGCGCCTGGCCGGCGACGTTGACCGCCGTGCGGCCCATGTCGAGGATCGGGTCGATGGCGAGCAGCAGGCCCACACCTTCCAGCGGCAGGCCGAGCGTCGAAAGCGTCAGCGTCAGCATCACCACTGCACCCGTCAGACCTGCCGTTGCGGCGGAACCGAGCACGGAGACGAAGACGATCAGCACATATTCCTGGATGCCGAGCGGCACCTGGAAGAACTGCGCGATGAAAATCGCCGAAATCGCCGGATAGATGGCGGCGCAGCCGTCCATCTTGGTGGTGGCGCCGAGCGGCACGGAGAAGGCGGCATATTCGCGCGGCACACCGAGGCTCTTTTCCGTCACGGTTTCGGTGACGGGCAGCGTGCCGATGGAGGAACGCGACACGAAGGCGAGCTGGATGGCCGGCCATGCGCCCGCAAAGAAGCGCGACGGCTTCAGGCCATGGGCGAGAAGCAGCGCCGGATAGACCACGAAAAGCACCAGCGCGAGACCGATATAAACGGCCGCCGCGTACCAGCCGAGCTGCGACAGCGTCGTCCAGCCATATTGATCGACCGCGCGGCCGAGCAGGCCGATGGTGCCGATGGGGGTGAGGCGGATGACCCACCACAGGATTTTGCGCACGATGGCGAGCAGCGACTGGTTGAAGGCGAGGAACGGCTCCGCCGCCTTGCCCGCTTTCAGCGCCGCGACACCGAAGGCAATCGACACCACGAGCAGCTGCAGCACGTTGAAGTTCAACGAGGTGCTGGCCGCGCCATTATTGAGCTTGGTAGAAGCTTCGAGGCCGAAGACATTGGCCGGCACAAGGCCCTTCAGGAAATCCAGCCAGGAACCGGTGGAAGAAGGTGCCGCCGCTGCCGTATTGGCAATCGCCGTGTTGACGCCCGGCTGGATGACGAGGCCAAGCACGATACCGATGACGACGGCGATCAGTGCGGTGATGGCGAACCAGAGAAGTGTCTGCCAGACGAGCTTCGCCGCATTGGAGAGGTTCTTGAGATTGGCGATGGAGGCGACGATGGCCGTGAAGATCAGTGGCGGAACCAGCGCGCGCAAAAGCTGCACGAAAATGCTGCCGATGGTTTGCAGTGTCACCGAAAGCCAGTTGGGGCTGCCGGCGGCATCGGGACCGATGTTGCGCGCAACGAGGCCGAGCAGCAGGCCGATGACCATGGCGATCAGAACCTGAAAGCCGAAATTGCGATAAAAGGGTTTAGGCCCGGAGGGACCGGCGGACGTCGTTGCCTGTGACATGACATGTCTCTTTATTGTGCAAGAAAACGAGAATGTTGCACTTTTTACACGCATTCTCGAGGGAGGTCGCCGAGAATACGCCGATTTCCTCAGCAATTAAGGGATGAACATGCGTATTTATTGCGTTGTCGGGGAATAATTCTCTTTAGGTGAGGCAATGCGGAAAAATATTCCGCGCCTTCGTCGCCTTCGACGTCAGAGTCCTAAAACCTATAGTTTGGCAGTGTCATAGCCTGATATTCCGTCACCCCGGACCTGATCCGGGGTCCAGCGCGATCAAGTCCATGATCGCAAAAGACTCATCCCTCACGGCGCAGCATGGCTGGATGCCGCATCATCCTCGGGCTTGTTCCGGGGACCGGCATGACGGAGAAGTTCGCGCGCTTTAGCGTACGGATCGCCTCCTCCTTTGTTTTCCTCGCCGCAAATCCGGTCTATGACATCATATGCAGGTGATTCTCTGCCAGAATTCGGGTGCAACGCTTTTTAGCCAATGCGATCTAACGGATATCCGCTTTCATGACTGTGCGTTTCGTCCGGCCTTTTTCAGTTGCAGCCTATCTTTCCCGCTATCTCGGTCTTGCGGCGCTTGTGCTGTTTCTCATCGCCGCCGGCATTCATCGTTTCGGGCCGCTGACGACGCCCGATCTCGTCGGTCTCATCATCATCGCCGCCGGCATCGCTCTCGCGGCCGTGCTTCTGGCGTTGATCGGGCTTCAGCGGCTGTGGACTAGGGGCGCGCGCGGCGGCCTTTCGGCGCTGGCGGCGTTGCTTCTCTCGGCCCTGCCGCTCGGCGTGGTCGGTTACGGCGCTTTTCTTTATTGGCAGCAGCCGAAGATTTACGACATCTCCACCGATCTGACCGATGTGCCGGAATGGCTGGTGACGCCCGCAGCCAACCAGCAATGGCTGACACGATCCGCGACCATTGCCAAGGAAGACCGCGACGCGCAGGCTGAAGCCTATGCCAGCCTCGCCGGCCGCCGTTATGAAGGCGCAATCGACCGCATCTATGCCGCCGCCAAAAAAATGGCCGCCGCCCAGAATATCCGCATCGTCCACACGAAGGGGGTGATCGGGGCGGAAGATGCGCCCTCCGTCGGCGTTCCGGAGCAGGACAGGACGCAGCCTGCGGAAGAAGGGCCGGTCGAGGATCTGCCCTCCATCGTGCCGGTGCCCATGGCCCGCCCGACGGACGCGCCGTTGCCCACCTTCTTTAACGGTAGCGGCGTGGTGCTGATGCAGGGCGAAACCCGCACGCGCATCTGGGGCCTGCGTTTCGATATCCTCATCCGCCTCAAGGAAGAGGCCGAAACCACCATCGTCGATGTCCGCGTCGCCTCCCGCTACGGGCCGCACGATCTCGGCATGGGCGCTGCGATTGCCGAAGCCTATCTCGATGCGCTGGATGCGGAGATGCAGGGGTTGAACGACAATTGATGTGTAGTTGACGCTACGCTTCATCTTGATGAGAAACGAGAGTGTGCCGCCTGTTTCTTCTCCCCGCCGGGGAGAAGGTGGCCCGAAGGGTCGGATGAGGGGGCTACGTTGCCGAATATCTCTACCCTTGCCCCCTCATCCCGCTGCCGCGGACTTCTCCCCCTCGGGGAGAAGAAACAGGCGGCATCCACTCGATCCAATCGAGGCTTGGAGTGAGAGGTGAGGTCGCAACGCGCCCTGAAATCTCGCGTGCCCAAAATATCCGCTATGCCGGAAAATACTCACCCAGCAGCGAAGGCGCACCATCCGTCTGCACCTCGCCCTTTTCGATCAGGTCTTCTATATGCGCCAGCACGGAAAGTGCGGCGGCGCCATGCAGGCGCTTGTCGGTGCTGGCATAGATTACCTTCACCATATCGGCGATCAGCCGGTCGCCTTCGCGGATACGCTTCAGAACCGCCTTTTCCCGCATGCGGCGGTGGGCGCGCAAGCCCCGCATGAAGGCGGCGGGGTCGGTGACCGGGCCGCCATGGCCGGGCAGGAACAGCCGGTCGTCGCGGGTCAGCAGCCGTTCCAGCGAGGCCATGTAGTCGCTCATCGCCCCATCCGGCGGCGCGACAATGGTGGTGGCCCAGGCCATGACGTGATCGGCGGAAAAGACGATGCCGCTGCCATCGAGCGCGAAGGCGGCGTGGTTGGCCGTGTGTCCCGGCGTATGCAGCGCGGTAAGCCGCCACCCGTCGCCGGAAAGGCTTTGGCCGTCGCCAAGCGCGATATCGGGCACAAAAGCCGTATCGGAACTTTCGGCAAAGGGGTTTGTCTCGCCCGCGTGCAGCGGGCGGGCGGCCCGGTGCGGGCCTTCCGCCACCGTTATCGCCCCGGTCGCTTCCTTCAGCCGCCGGGCAAGCGGAGAGTGATCGCGGTGGGTATGGCTGACGAAGATATGGGTGACCTCGCGGCCCTTCAGCGCCGCCATCAGCGCCTGAAAATGCGCCTCATCCTCCGGGCCGGGATCGATGACGGCGACGGAACGGTCGCCGACAATATAGGAGTTGGTGCCATGGAAGGTGAAGGCGGAAGGATTGTTGACGGTGATGCGCTGGATCAGCGGGGCGACGGGAACCGCCTCGCCATAGGCCGGCTGGAAATCGAGATCGAATGCCGGGTCCGCCATCGAGACCTCCTGAAAAATGCCATGCCAGCTTGAGCCGCAGCCTCAACCGCGCCATCGCCAAGCCCTAACATGCGAACTTCGCCACGGCACCCAAAAAGCTTGAATTTTGTGAAAAAATAAGTCGCCGGGTCATTGCCGGGCCGGGCAGGCTTTGCTAATCAGGCGCGGTTCAGGCAGCGGCGTTTCGCCTTCGCTGCCCTGTTGGGGCGTCGCCAAGCGGTAAGGCACCGGTTTTTGGTACCGGCATTCCCAGGTTCGAATCCTGGCGCCCCAGCCATCTTTTCCAAAGTCAGAACAACGTTTGCAGGTCCCGGCGACCATCGATCACGCGAACGATTTCCACGGAATATATTTCGCCGCCATCGGTATCCGGCACGGTTTCGTAGAGAATGATATAAGGTGCTTCAACGAGCATACGGGCGGACGGAAAAATTTCCGGGTGACGCTCGCCAAGGCGAGGATGGTCGACCAAGCGCTCCGCTTTGGCGCGGAACCGAGCGAAATATCGCTCTGCGGCAAGAGGCTGTGATTTGCCGATGTCGATATAGATTTTCTTCACATCGCTACGTGCGCGGGGCGTCCAGACAAGCTTAGTGGTCACGATTTTTCAACGAGGCCAGTTCTGCACGCGCTTCATTGAGCGCCTCGTCGAAATCCACTTCGGTTGAACCGCCACTGGCTTTGCCCTCAGCCCACAATGCGCGCAGCTTGGCGATGTCGTCGCGTCGCTGAACCCATTTTGCCGACCAGTCTCGCATCGCTTCACGGATGACTTCGCTGCTGCTGGCATAAGCACCGCTTTCCACGGCATCACGCAAGATTTCGGCGTGCTGGGGCGTCATCGAAACGCTGATCTTTTCAACGTTGGCCATGTTATTTCTCCATGGTGTTTGGTAGGAATTATTACCACCAGGTGGTCTTTGACGCGAGATGTTTTTTCGACGCCCTGGTGGCAATACACCGGAGGATGCCGGTGCGGGTGGAGAAGTCATCTCCAACAAAAAACGCCGCGCATCCAGAGACACGCGGCGTCAAACCTAAAAATCGCGAAATGCCTTAAAGCGCGATATCCGGCACCTTCTTCACCGGCGCACCTGCAGGGGCCGCACCGGCGCCCTTCAGCGCCTCAAGGTCGATCTGCGGCGGGGTGGGCAGCTGCAGGTGTTCGGCGGTGTAGGCCCATTCCTGCTGCACCTTTTCCGGGTCGTCATTGAGCTTCGTGCCGTAGCTCGGCACGATCTGGCGGATCTTGGCCTGCCATTCAGGCGTGGCCACCTTGTCCTTGAAGACCTTTTCCAGAACGCTGAGCATGATAGGGGCGGCCGTGGAAGCGCCCGGCGAAGCGCCGAGCAGGCCGGCGATGCTGCCGTCCTTGGCGGCGACGACTTCGGTGCCGAGCCGCAGCACGCCGCCCTTTTCTTCGTCGCGCTTGATGATCTGTACGCGCTGGCCGGCCTGCCACAGGCGCCATTCGCCCTGCTTGGCATTCGGGAAATATTCCTTCAGCGCGGCAAAACGGTCGTCATCCGACATCATCAGCTGACCGGCGAGATATTCCACCAGCGGATATTCATCGATGCCCACCCGCACCATCGGCCAGGCATTGCTGGTGGTGACGGAGGAGACGAGATCGAAATAGGAGCCTTCCTTCAGGAACTTGGTGGAGAAGGTAGCGAAAGGCCCGAACAGGATGACGCGCTTGCCGCCCAGCACGCGGGTATCGAGATGCGGAACCGACATGGGCGGCGAGCCGACCGAGGCCTTGCCATAGGCTTTGGCCAGATGCTGCATCGTCACGTCGGGGTTCTCGTTGATGAGGAACGAGCCGCCCACCGGGAAGCCGGCGTAATCGTCCGCTTCCGGAATGCCGGACATCTGCAACAGATGCAGCGCGCCGCCGCCGGCGCCGATGAACACGAATTTCGCATCCACCACCTGTTCGGCATCGGTCTTGGTGTTGGTATAGGTCACGCGCCAGCTGCCATCGGCATTGCGCTGGATGTCGGAAACCTCGCTATTGACCTGCAGGTCGAAATTCTGGTCGCCCTGCAGATGCGATACGAATTGCCGGGTGATTTCGCCGAATTCCATGTCGGTGCCGAGCGGCGACCAGGTCGCGCCGATCTTCTGGGAAGGATCGCGGCCTTCCATCATCAGCGGCACCCACTTCTTGATCTGCTCGGGATCGGTGGAATATTCCATGCCGGCGAACAGCGGGCTGGCTTTGAGCGCCTGATAGCGCTTTTCAAGATAGGCGACGTTCTCGTCACCCCAGACGAAGCTCATATGCGGCGTGTGGTTGATGAAGGAGCGCGGGTTCTTCAAAACGCCGTTACGCACCTGCCAGGCCCAGAATTGGCGGGAAATCTGGAAGGATTCATTGATGTTGACGGCCTGGGTGATCTTGATGTTGCCGTTGTCGTCTTCCGGCGTGTAGTTGAGTTCGGCGAGAGCGGAATGGCCGGTGCCGGCATTGTTCCAGCCGTTCGAGCTTTCAAGCGCCACGCCATCCAGCCGCTCCAGCATCTGCATCGACCAGGTGGGCTCCAGTTCACGCAGCCAAACACCGAGCGTCGCGCTCATGATGCCGCCGCCGATCAAAAGCACGTCGACCTTCTTGGCGGCCGTATTGGCGAGAAGCGGGGAAGAAGGCAGTGCCGCTGCGGCAATGCCGGCAAGCGCACCGCCCAGAACCTGTCGGCGGTTCATCGGAAGCGCGCCGGGGGCAAATGCGTTGGAAAGGGTGGTTTCCTGGGAAAGATCAGTGAGCTGGGATTTGTCTTGATCGATGGGAGTCACGGCCATACCTGATTCTTGTTTTGTGTTAAAAACATTCCTCCCGTTCGCCCCGTTACAGCAAAGCGCAAACCGGCACAACCCGGACTCGTTCACTCCAGTTCAAGCAGTTTTGCAGGGATTTTGCAGGGACATATGGTCGCAACGGCCATTTTTGCGGTTTTGCCGATCGTCATTTTTATGACGGCGAAGATTAGCCGACGCTTTCAAACGGTTGAAAGGGTTCTGTGAGCGGGATATCGCGGAAAGGCGGATATGACGCTGTTTCCGGCGCGTCACGGGTCGCAGGGTGCGGCTATAGGCAAAAATTTTTTCAGAAAAATGACAATAATCCCGAAAAAGTGAAAAGGCCCGCCGGTTCGGGCGGGCCTTGCTGCGTCTGGTCTGTGGCCGAAGATCAGTCTGCGGCGAGGAATTCCGCGCAGTAGCTCGGGCCGTTGATGCCGGGGCGGTCGGAAACCGTGCGCACCGCGGTAATCTTGTAATCGCTGGAAACGACAAGCTGCACCGTGCAGGAGAGCGAGGCGGTGCGGGCGGGCGAGATCTGGCGACCTTTCTTGCCATCCTTGCCTTCTTCGAACCTGGCCGGAATGGTGGCCTTTCTGTAGCCGCCGCGCCAGTTATAGACGGTGGAGCTGCCGGTTTCCGTATCGCTCAGCGGCGGGCCGAATTTTGCGAAGAAAATACCTGCGGACTGGCCGACCCAGCGGGTCTCAACGGGGCTCTTCTGGGTGAAAGAGGGAGTGGAGCCGCCCGTGGAAGTGGTGCAGGCCGAGAGCGCAATGGCAAACGCTGCAAGCGTTACGCTGCGAGATAGCATGGTGAAATGTCCTTTGTGCCGTGTCCGGCTTCCCGCCGGTCATTCCGTTCCCCTAGCAGATTTGGAGACGGCGGGCAGGGGAGGTATGCGGCTCGATGAAAATTTCCTGCCACAATTGCTTTTTTGTAACGTTTTGAGGCCTTCCAGCCGGTGCCACAGGCTCCTGGCAGGGTTGTTTCAACAGATGGAAAAAACTTGTCACAAAAAATGCAATAAGCCGCTTGTCGAATGCCGGAGGCTGGTCTATAGAAGCGCCGCTGGTCACGGAGTGTAGCGCAGTCTGGTAGCGCACCACGTTCGGGACGTGGGGGTCGGAGGTTCGAATCCTCTCACTCCGACCAGCTTGAAGCCCAATAGTTACAGCGGCTTGCAACTCATCCCGAAAATTCCAAGATCGAAATCTCGCACCGAAACCGGACGTGTGAAAACCCGTTTCGGCTGGACTGCATTCGCCGCTCGCGTCTGAAAATCAGGGCGCAGGTGAAATAAGTGCGTTCAAATTGCCGTTCTTCAACCGGTATGCGCTTTGGGAGGGGGCTTTCCACATCCGCTCACGAATGCGAATCGTCACCATCAACGCTTCGGCGGGCTTTTGTTGTCGCCACCCGGCGTCCCAGCAAAAGAGGCCCGTCGCTCCGCCAAGCGCCAGGCCTCAATGTCGCGGCCTGTTTCAGGGGACGCGCGACAGGAATCGTCTTAGAAGCCTCAATTCTTCTTCACAATCCAAGAAGTTATCCATCACCGTCATGGGCCCTGAATTTCAGGGGCATCGTCGCGATCAACTTATCGCGATCAAAAAAGAGGCCCGCTGCTTTTTCAAACAACGAGCCTCTGTTGGGCCGCTTGGCGGAGCGACCGCATGCAAATTCGCCTTTCGTGCATGAACGTCGAATGAACAAACAGCTTTTTATGCTGCCGAGAAACAACCCGTAAAAATCAGGAGAGCGGCATGGATCGGAAAGCCGCCTCAGCCGTTATCTGACCATACAACAATGGAGGATAGCATGCTGAAGGGTATCGCATTGTGGGCTATGGGCGTTCCGATCTTCGTGATCATTCTGCTTTATATGTTCGTGTTTTAAGCCATCCGCAGTCTCTGACACGGAAGACGCTCTGAAACGAAAAAGGCGACCGCTTTGACGGTCGCCTTTTGTTTGTTTGAGGGGGCGTGTCAGCCCAGATCGCCGATCAGCCGCGCGGCCGTTGCGCCGTCCGTGCGGCGGATGTCGATCTCGTCGCGGTGCTTGGCGAGGAGCTCGCTGGCCAGCAGTTTTTCCGCAAGATCGGCGGGCAGCGAGAGAATGACCCGGTCGCCCTTTTCTTCCGTCGCACCGACGCTGCGCTTGCCGGCGATCATGCCGCCCGCAACCGTGTTGTTGGTGTCGGGATCGATCAGGATGAAGGAACCGGTCGAGCGGTTCTGTTCATAAGGATCGAAGATCGCCGTCTCGTCGAAGGAAAGCCGCACCTTGCCGATGGCGTTCATCGGCAGCGAGGTTTCATGCGCCTGCCATTCGCCTTCCTTCAGGTTCAGCTGGCTGACAGGCTGCACGCTGACGCGCTGGCGGCGGCTGCCGCTTTTCAGCCAGTAGCGCTTGCCTGCCTCGATACCGCCCGGCTGCAACGCCACGATCTGGGCGTCGAAGGCAAGGCCGGTCTGCGGCTGCGCCTCGATGGAGACGATCATGTCGCCGCGCGACACATCCACCTGACGGTCGAGGACGAGCGTGACCGCATCGCCCGCGACGGCGGCATTGCGCACCAGATCGAAAGTGACGATCTGCTTGACATTCGCGACCATGCCGGAAGGCAGGACGACGACACTGTCGCCCGGCTTTACCGAACCGCCGGCAACCGTGCCCTGATAGCCACGGAAGCTTTCACCGGGGCGCGAGACGCGCTGCACCGGCAGGCGGAAGCCGCCGGATTGCGCGGAGCGCACCGTGGCAAGCTCCAGCGTCTCCACCAGCGTCGGACCTTCATACCAGGGCATGGAGGACTTGCCGGAGAGAACGACGTTTTCACCCTTCAGCGCCGACATCGGAATGGCGGTGATCTGCTTGATGCCGAGATTGGACGCGAAATCGCGGAATTCATGGGCGATCAGCTCGAAACCGGCCTTGTCGTAATGCGTCAGGTCGATCTTGTTGACGGCCAGCACGAATTGCCGGATGCCCATCAGCGCCGCAATGGTGGCGTGGCGGCGGGTCTGTTCGAGAATGCCGGTGCGCGCATCGACGAGCAGCACCGCGAGATCGGCGGTGGAAGCGCCTGTCGCCATGTTGCGGGTATATTGCTCATGGCCGGGCGTGTCGGCCACGATGAAGGCGCGCCGGTCGGTGGCGAAATAGCGATAGGCGACATCGATGGTGATGCCCTGTTCGCGCTCCGCCTGAAGACCGTCGAGCAGCAGCGCGAAATCGGGCAGGCCGAGATCGTTCTGCTTGCCGCTGTCGCGGTGCAGGGTGGCGGCCTGATCTTCCTTGACGGCCTTGGTGTCCCAGAGAAGACGGCCGATCAGGGTCGATTTGCCGTCATCGACGCTGCCGCAGGTGATGAGACGCAGCGGACGCGTATCGCGCGCCGCCTTCGAATGCTCGGCAAAGGGCAGAATGGTTGCGGAAGAGGGGGTGTTGGCGGCGGCAGTGCTCATCAGAAATACCCCTCGCGCTTCTTCTTCTCCATCGAGCCGGACTGGTCGCGGTCAATCGCGCGGCCCTGCCGTTCGGAAACGGTGGCGATTTCAAGTTCCGCGATGACTTCCTGAAGCGTCGCCGCCTCGGAACGGATCGCGCCGGTCAGCGGGAAGCAGCCGAGCGTGCGGAAGCGGATCGAGCCATGCTTGATCTCTTCGCCGGGCAACAGTTCCAGCCGCTCGTCTTCGGCAAGGATCATCATGCCGTCGCGTTCGACATAGGGGCGCTCGGCGGCGTAATAGAGCGGCACCAGCGGAATGTTTTCCGCCTCGATGTAACGCCAGATATCCACTTCGGTCCAGTTGGAGAGCGGGAAGGCGCGCACGCTTTCGCCCTTGCGGACCATGCCGTTATAGATGTTCCACAGTTCCGGGCGCTGGTTGCGCGGGTCCCATTTATGGTCGGGCGTGCGGAAGGAATAGATGCGTTCCTTGGCGCGGCTCGCCTCCTCATCGCGGCGCGCGCCGCCGAAGGCCGCATCGAACTGGCCGGCATCGAGCGCCTGGCGCAGCGCTTCGGTCTTCATGATGTCGGTGTAAAGCGCCGAACCGTGGGTGAAGGGCGTTACGTTTTCGCTCGCACCGCGCGGATTGGTGTAGGAAATCAGATCGAGATCGTATTCCTTGACGATATTGTCGCGGAATTCGATCATTTCCTTGAACTTCCAGCCGGTATTGACGTGCAGCAGCGGGAAGGGAATGCGGCCGGGGAAAAACGCCTTGCGCGCGAGATGCAGCAGCACGGACGAATCCTTGCCGATGGAATAGAGCATCACGGGCTTGTCGAATTCGGCGGCGACTTCGCGGAAGATGTGAATGGCTTCGTTTTCAAGCGCCTTCAGATGGGGATCGAGCGGCGGCTTGGATGCGACAGTATTCTTGCTGTCCGTCTCGTGGACTGCGTTGGACATTGTGAACTCCGGGAATGTACTGAATGATTATCGTTGCGGGATGGGGGAAACGGCGGATGTCTGCTCCGCACCGGCGACGTGAAGACCGCATTCGCGCTTCTCGTCGTTTTCCCACCACCATCGTCCGGCGCGCTCAGGCTCGCCGGGCTTGATGGCGCGCGTACACGGCTCGCAGCCGATGGAGGGGTAACCGCGCTGATGCAACGGATTGACGGGAATGTTCTCCTGGGCGACATGCGCTCGGATGAGGTCGATATCCCAGTCAGCCAGGGGATTGATCTTGATGAGATTGCGCTCCGCATCGAACTCGGCGAAAGGCGTCGTGGCGCGATTGCCCGACTGGCCGCGCCTGAGGCCGGTGATCCAGAAGGCGGCGCCTTCCAGCGCCTTGCCGAGCGGGATCAGCTTTCTGACATGACAGCAGGCGTGGCGTGCTTCGACGCTTTCGTAAAAACCGTTCAGGCCGTATTTTTCGGCATAGGCGTCGATATCGTCCTGCTCCGGGCGGAAGCGGCGGATTTCGATGCCGAAACGCTCCTCGGTTTCATCGATGAGATCGACGGTTTCCTTGAACAGCCGGCCGGTTTCGAGCGTTACGACGTCGATCGGCAGGCGATGCGTGCCGATGGCGGCCGTAATGACCTGATCCTCGATGCCGAGGCTGGTGGTGAAGACCGCCCGCCCGCCGAGGCCGGCGATAAACGAAAGCCGACCCGCCAGATCGAGCCCGGCAAGCGTGGCGTCGAGGGAAGCGGCATCGGCAGAGGCATTTGCTGAATTGATCGTCATTGTCACGTCCGGGATTTCCATGGCCGATTATTGTTGAAATCCGACCTTTGGAACAGAAATGACAGTCTTTGTGCGCTGCACTTGAGAGCAAAAATGCCTCACGCGCGCAGGGTATGAGCAAAAGATACCCGTTCACCTTCTTCGCAGCTTGGATTTGAATTGTGACAACTTCTGCGCTAAGCCGGAATTGCCGGGTTTCCGGGCTTGTGGTCTACTGGTTTTACGATGATTTCGCAGAAGGCAAAATATGCGCTGAGGGCGCTCCTTTCGCTGGCCAAGGCCGACGGGGCCTGTCCTGTGCAGATTTCCGACATCGCCCGCGAACAGGCCATTCCGAAAAAGTTTCTGGAGCAGATCCTTCTCGAAATGAAGAAGGAACGCCTCGTCGAAAGCCGACGCGGCAAGCAGGGCGGTTATCTCTTGGCGCGCCCGGCTGCGGATATCACCTTCGGCGAGGTGCTGCGCCTCATCGATGGGCCGCTTGCCCCCTTGCCCTGCCTGTCGCAGACCGCCTATCGCCGCTGCGAGGATTGCGACGGCGAGAAGCAGTGCGAGATCCGCCACGTCTTTGCCCGCGTGGCCGATGCCACCCGCAACATCCTTTTCAACACCACCATCGCCGATGCCGTGGCCGGTGTCGAAGTGCCCGAGCTTTTGACGGCCTGACGAAAAAATCGTCTAAAACCCCATAATATTTTTCGCTGCCAGCGCAAAAAATCGTCAAAAATGTGAAACGGTTTTGCATTCAGCAAAGTTTTACACGACGCTTGTTGCGCCTTTCGCTTATGCTGCGCTGTATTTGTTGCCCGGGAAAACGCTCTCGGGAAACACTTTTTCGATCGTATTCGGCCTCATTGACCAACTCTACTCAACCGGTAGAGTTAAGCCATCGCAATCAGGAGGGAATACCGATGTCCAAGCTTCTGTCCGGTTTGAGCGTTGTTGCGCTTAGCCTCTCACTGGCACTTGGCGGCGCTGGCTCGGCCGCCGCGCAGACCAAGCTGCTCAACGTGTCCTACGATCCGACCCGTGAACTCTACAAGGACTTCAACGAAGCCTTCGCCAAGAAGTGGAAGGCCGACACCGGCGAGGACGTCACGATCCAGCAGTCGCATGGCGGCTCCGGCAAGCAGGCGCGTTCGGTCATCGACGGTCTGGAAGCGGACGTCGTGACGCTGGCGCTGCAGAGCGATATCGATGCCATCGTCCAGAACTCCGGCAAGATCAACAAGGACTGGCGCACCCGCCTGCCGCATAATTCCTCGCCTTACACCTCCACCATCGTCTTCCTGGTCCGCAAGGGTAACCCCAAGGGCATCCATAACTGGGGCGATCTGGTGAAGGGCGACGTGCAGATCGTGACGCCGAACCCGAAGACCTCGGGCGGCGCCCGCTGGAACTATCTGGCGGCCTGGGCCTGGGCCAACGAAGAGTTCAAGGGCGATCAGGACAAGATCAAGGCCTATGTCGGCGAGCTCTACAAGCGCGCCCCGGTTCTCGATACCGGTGCCCGTGGTTCCACGGTGACCTTCGCCCAGCGCCAGATCGGCGATGTGCTGCTGGCCTGGGAAAACGAAGCCTATCTCGCCGGCCAGGAATTCGGCGCTGACGCCTTCGATATCGTTGTGCCGCCGATCTCGATCCTTGCCGAACCGCCGGTCGCCGTGGTTGACGCCAATGTCGACGCCAAGGGCACCCGCAAGGCGGCGGAAGCCTATCTGCAATATCTCTATTCCGACGAGGGCCAGAATATCGCGGCGAAGCACTTCTACCGCCCGTCCAACCCCGCCGTGGTCTCCAAGGATCTGCTCAAGCAGCTGCCCGACATCAAGCTCGTCACCATCGACGACCCGCAGTTTGGCGGCTGGGCGAAGGCGCAGCCTGAACATTTCGGTGACGGCGGCATCTTCGACCAGATTTACAAGCCCGCAAAGTAAGCGGATGATGGGCTGAAAATCGCCCGTTCGCTGAGACAACAGAAAAAAAGCCTGATCGACCGGACACCGTGCCGGTCGATAGTTTATAATAAACGCCGGGGAACACCGGCTCCCAGAGAGCATTTCCAGGAAAAGCGGACTCCGGTTTCCTGTCCGGAAATGCGCCAAACTAAAGATTATCCGGAGCCTTGATGAGCAACAATACTTCCGGAAACAGGTGGAAATGGCGGCAGTCGAGCGTCATACCGGGCTTCGGCCTGACGCTTGGTTACACAGTGACCTATCTGTTTCTCATCATTCTTATTCCGCTGGGCGGCCTTGTCTGGTCCACGGCGAAACTGGGTTTTTCAGATTTCATTGCGATTGCCACGGATAGCCGCACGCTGAATGCGCTGCGTGTCAGTTTCGGAACGGCATTTCTTGCCGCGCTGGTCAACGCGGTCTTCGGCGTCATCGTCGCCTGGGTGCTGACACGTTACCGTTTTCCCGGTCGCCGCTTCGTCGATGCCATCGTCGATCTGCCTTTTGCCCTGCCGACGGCGGTCGCCGGTATCGCGCTTACCACGCTTTACGCCAATCGCGGCTGGGTCGGTTCGCTGTTCGAACCCTTCGGCATCAAGATCGCCTTCACGCCGACCGGCATCGTCATCGCACTGATCTTCATCGGCCTGCCGTTCGTGGTGCGCACCGTGCAGCCGGTCATGGAAGAAATCGACCGGCAGGTGGAGGAGGTGGCGGCGACGCTTGGCGCCAACCGTTTCCAGACCATCACCCGCGTTCTGCTGCCGAGCCTGACACCCGCCATCCTCACGGGTTTTGCGCTCGCCTTCGCACGCGGTGTCGGGGAATATGGCTCGGTCATCTTCATCGCCGGCAATATTCCTTATGTCTCGGAAATCGCGCCGCTCCTCATCGTCATCCGGCTGGAGGAGTTCAATTATGCGGCCGCGACCGGCATCGCCACCATCATGCTGATCATCTCGTTCGCCATGCTGTTCCTCATCAATCTCATTCAGGCCTGGAGCCGCAAGAGGTACGGTTATGTCTGAGACCGCTTCCCGCACGTCCCCCCGGCCGTTCCGCGACCCCGCCAGCGAGAGCTTTCCCGCCCGGCTGGCGTTGATCGCGATTGCCTTCGTCTTCCTCGCTGCTTTTCTGGTTCTGCCGCTGGTCTCGGTCTTCTTCGAAGCCTTCCGCAAGGGTGCGGAAAGCTTCTGGGAGGCGATTGTCGAGCCGGACGCACTCTCCGCTATCCGCCTGACGCTGCTCGTCGCCGCCATTTCGGTGCCGCTCAACCTGGTCTTCGGGGTGATGGCCGCCTGGGCGATTGCGAAATTCGAGTTCAAGGGCAAGGCCTTCCTGATCACGCTCATCGACCTGCCGTTCTCGATCTCGCCGGTCATATCGGGCCTCGTCTATGTCATCCTGTTCTCATCCCACAGCGTGCTCGGGCCATGGCTGAAGAGCTACGGCATCGAAATCCTCTTCGCCGTGCCGGGCATCGTGCTCGCCACCATCTTCGTCACCTTTCCCTTCGTCGCGCGCGAACTGATTCCGCTGATGCAGGATCAGGGCAATGGCGACGAGGAGGCGGCGATTTCGCTCGGTGCTTCCGGCTGGCAAACCTTCTGGTATGTCACGCTGCCGAACATCAAATGGGGCCTGCTTTACGGGGTGCTGCTCTGCAACGCCCGCGCCATGGGTGAATTCGGCGCAGTCTCGGTGGTCTCGGGCCATATTCGCGGCGAGACCAACACCATGCCGCTGCATGTCGAGATACTCTATAATGAGTACAATATGGGCGCGGCCTTTGCGGTGGCGACGCTGCTCGCCGGTCTGGCGCTCGTGACGCTCATTCTCAAAACCATTCTCGAAATACGCTTTGGCGCGGGCAACGCAGCCGGCAAGCATTGAAAGGCATCTTCATGGAAGTGAAAGTTTCCGGCATCACCAAGCAGTTCGACCGCTTTCCGGCGCTGAACGATGTGTCGCTCGACATTCGTTCCGGCGAGCTGATCGCGCTGCTCGGTCCTTCCGGTTCCGGCAAGACGACGCTGCTGCGTCTCATCGCCGGTCTCGAACAGCCGACGACCGGCCAGATTTTCTTCGGCAACGAAGATGCCTCGCACCGCACGGTGCAGGAGCGCAATGTCGGTTTCGTGTTCCAGCACTACGCCCTGTTCCGCCATATGACGGTGGCCGACAATATCGCTTTCGGTCTCAAGGTGCGCCCCTCCGCCAAGCGTCCGCCGAAGGCCGAAATCCGCAGGCGGGTCTCCGAACTTCTCGACATGGTGCACCTCTCCGGCCTTGAGAAGCGTTACCCCTCGCAGCTTTCCGGCGGCCAGCGCCAGCGCGTGGCGCTCGCCCGCGCCGTCGCCATCGAGCCGAAGGTGTTGCTCCTCGATGAACCTTTCGGCGCGCTCGACGCCAAGGTGCGCAAGGAGCTGCGCCGCTGGCTGCGCGAATTCCACGACCGCACCGGCCACACCACCGTCTTCGTCACCCACGATCAGGAAGAGGCGCTGGAACTGGCCGACCGCGTCGTCGTCATGAGCCAGGGCAAGATCGAACAGGTCGGCACGGCGGACGATGTCTACGACACGCCCAACTCCCCCTTCGTCTTCTCCTTCATCGGCGAATCCTCCAGCCTGCCGGTGACGATCCGCGACGGCCACGTGCTGTTCCAGGGCGAAAGCATCGGCATCGATGAAAGCGGCTCTGGCGAGGGCGAGCTTTTCTTCCGCCCGGAAGATGTGGTGCTGACTGGGGAGAAGGACGCGCTTTACGGCAAGGTCACCACCTGTCGCCGCCTCGCGGGCACCCGCATCGCCGAAATAGACATCGCCAATAACGGCCATGAACCCTATCACCTCGAAATCGAAGTGCCGCTCAACGCCGCCGTGGCGGTGGGGGCGGAACTACGCTTCCGGCCGACGCGGTGGAAGGTTTTCGGGAAGAAATAAGGGAGACGTGACCGCAGTTGACGGTCGATGATCCGGCGCTCTCCCCAGTTCTCCGTCATACCGGCCTGGAGCCGGTATCCAGCCAGCCCAAGTCCTTGGGCTGAGAGGAGTCCTCTCGTCGCGGAGACGCGCGCCGGCTGGATGCCGGGTCATCCTCGGGCTTGTTCCTGGGGACCGGCATGACGGCAGAGAGGTGCCACGAGCAACACAAGACGCCGAATTTACAGCGCTAGCATATCCCACACCCTCATTCCTGTGCTTGTCACAGGAATCCAGCCGACGCGCGTCTGCGCGGCGAAAAGACTCCTTCCAGCCCAAAGACTTGGTCTGGCTGGATCTCTGTGACGAGCACAGAGATGAGGGAGGAGGGTGAGGCACACAGATGAGGGAGAAGCTACACGGAGATGAGCCAAGCATACGTACTCGCCCACAATCCAAAAAACGGAAAAGGGCCGCCAGAGGCGACCCTTCCATGAGTTTGGTCCTGTTTACAGACCCGGGACTGTTTCTCAACGTTCCGAAGGCAGAAGGTTTACAACGAGGGCTGCCCCGTCGAAAACACACCCTTTCCATTGCCTGCACCAGAGACCGAAATCTCACTAGACATTGGATCACCTCCTTCCGATACGTTGAACATAACTAGAAGGTAGTACGATTCGTCAGTAATGCAAGAGGGATTACTTCCAGGGGACACCCGGCACCTACGCCGCATCTGCGGCCTTCACGTCGAATTCGAAGTGGATGCTGTCATAGGGAAACTCGATGCCAGCCTCGTTCCGGTCGATAACGCCCGCATGGAGGAGCGACGTCACGTCGCGATGAACGGCCTGTACGTCCCGTCCGACCCGACGGGCAACCTCCCGGATAGAAAGCGGTCCCTGTCCCGCCAGAGCCTTGACGATGGCAAGGCGAAGCGGCGCGAGAATGCGGTGCAGGTCCTCATAGCTGGAAAATTCGACGGACGGTTTCGCCTCCACCGGCTTTCCAGACATGGCCAGATTACCGGCGGCAACAAAGCGGCTCTTGATATCCTTGATCGTGCTGAGACGGACGGTGAGTGCGGTCATGACAAAATCCTTTCCATATCCGCCTGAAAGGCATCGAACAGGGCTTCGAGCGTGGTGAAGGCGATGGTGTCTTCACGCCCGTCCATATGACGATGATCGCCTTTACCACGCTCATTGTCATAACGCAGAACACATTCCCCTTTGATCACCAGCGCCAGCCGATATTTGAACGGGTGGAGACTTCCGGGAACAGGCTCAGGCAGATGCCACAGGACAACCTCGAAGAAGGCCGTCTCGTCGATCACTTTGCGCGTCTTTTCGAGCAGAATGGCCTTCATGTTGTTATTTTTGACAACACTTTAGTGTGTTGTCAATGAAAACAACGATCCCGCTCAGAGTGTCACGATACCCGCATCACGATCTTGCCGATATGATTGCTGCTTTCCATCAGCCGGTGCGCTTCCACGACCTCATCCAGCGTAAAGACCCGGTTGATGACAGGTGCCAGCTGACCGCTTTCGATGAGCGGCCAGACCTCTGCGACAAGGTCGTCGCGGATGGCGCGTTTTTCGTCGGCCGTGCGGGGGCGCATGGTGGAGCCGGTGACGGTGAGGCGTTTGACCATGATGGGGGTGAGGTTGACCTTTTCGGCGACCGCGCCGCCGAGAAAGGCGATGATGGACAGGCAGCCGTCCTTGGCAAGTGCGGCAAGATTCTTTTCGAAATAGGCCGCACCGATCATGTCGAGAATGACATCGACGCCCTTGCCGTCGGTTTCAGCCTTGATGACGGCGGCGAAATCCTCCTCGCGGTAGTTGATCGCCCGTCTGGCGCCGAGCTTCACGCAGGCCTCGCATTTTTCCGCTGAGCCCGCCGTCGCATAGACTTCCGCGCCGAAAGCCCGCGCGAGCTGGATCGCCGTCGTGCCGATGCCGCTGGTGCCGCCGTGGATGAGCACGCTTTCCCCCTCGGTGAGGCCTGCCATCTGGAAGAGGTTGGCCCAGACGGTGAAGAAGGTTTCCGGCAATGCGGCCGCTTTGACGGCGTCGTAACCCTTGGGGAGGGGCAGGGCCTGCCCGGCCGGCACGGTGCAATATTGCGCATAACCGCCGCCATTGGCGAGCGCGCAGACCTTGTCGCCCACCTTGAATTCGGTAACGCCTTCACCCAGCGCAACCACCTCGCCGGCGATTTCAAGGCCGAGGATCGGGCTTGCATCCTTCGGCGGCGGATAGATGCCCTGCCGCTGCGCCACATCCGGCCGGTTGACGCCCGCCGCCTCGACCTTCACCAGAACCTCGCCTTTTGCGGGCTTCGGCAAAGGCGCTTGCGAAAGCCGCATCACCTCCGGACCGCCATGGGAGGGAAGGTCGATGAAGCGCATTGTTTCGGGCAGGGTCTTGGTGTCGGGCATGGCCAGGGGCAACTCCTCGCGTGTCGGCGTCGCCTGAAGATGTAGGTCAGATGCACCGCTTAGGGAAGGAGGCCGTTTGTCACGAGTGTCAATTTGTCTCGCCGAACACCCGCACCACGAGACCGCCTTCGTTTTCCTTCGCAGCCGCCTTCACGCCTGCGATCTCGCTGCCGATCCGCTCGGGATTGGCGATGATCAACCCCTTCGGCAAAGTCAGAACGCCGATGGAGCAGCGCAGCAGCGCGAAGTCCCGCTCATTGCCATGGCGGTCCTGGCCTTTCATGCAGCCGGCGGCGCGGTCCTCGTCCGAGTAGAGTTCGGCGACGTCGTCGTGAAAATCGCTGAGCAGCCGCTCGAGGATTTCCGTCAGTTCCTCCACCGTCCAGTCGCGCACGCCGATGAAGAAATCGTCGCCGCCGATATGGCCGAGGAAACAATCGCCGGCAAAAAAGTAACGACGCATCAGCGCCGAAAACAGGGTGATGGCGTGGTCGCCGGCGTTGAAGCCGTATTTGTCGTTGAAGGGTTTGAAATTATCGAAGTCGCAATAGCAGAAGAAGCGCGCCTCGTCGCCGTCGCTGCAACGGTCGGCAATGAAGCCGCCAATCGCCCGGTTGCCGGGCAGCGCCGTCAGCGGGTTCTGGTCCTGCGCCATCTTCAGCTGTTTTTCGTTGATGACCTTGATGAGCGAAGCGGCGGAAACAATGCCGGCGTAACGCATGTTTTCGGTGAGGATGATGCAGGCGCTGCCGCCCATGCTGGCGAACATGTTCATCAATTGGTCGGCATCGGCATCGAGGCCGACAATCGGCGCGGGATCGACGAAATGGGAAATGGTGCGCTCGTAAATCTTGTTCTTGAGCAGGTCGCGGCCGAAGGGCCGGTAGATATATTCCTTGAGGTGATACTCGTTGATGACGCCGCGCGGCTCGCCATTGGCGTTGAGAACCGGGAAAAACGCCTGCTGCGGATTTCTGCGGAACAGTTCGAAGACGCTGTCGACGCTGTCATGCTCGAAGACGGTGGGAAGACGCTCTATTTCGCGGCGGATGAGAATCTCATCCAGCGTCTGGCTGCTGCGCCGCGCCACGCCGATGCGGTTGATGTGGGGAAAGCTCTCCGGCAGTTCGCTGGTGAAGACCGTGGGCCTCGCGATCAGCCAGCCCTGCACCAGATCGACGCCGAATTCGCGGCAGGTCAGAAATTCCGCTTCGGTTTCGATGCCTTCCGCAATGACCCTGACGCCAAGAACATGGGCGATGTTGACGATGTTGCGCACAAGGTGCTGCTTGCGCGGCAATTGGTCGACGCCGGTGATGAAATGCCGGTCGATCTTCAGGTAATCCAGCGGGAAGTCGCAGAGCAGTTTCATCTCGCCATGGCCGGCGCCGAAATCGTCGATGGCCAGCTTGAAGCCTTCCTTGCGCATGCGGGCGATCAGCGCCGTGAATTCCGGCACGCTGGTATTGTCGAAACGCTCGGAAAGCTCAAAGCAGATGGAGGAGGCGGGAATGCCCGCCCGCGCCAAGTGGCCGACGAGCTTGTCGAGAATGGCGTCGCCATGCGGGATCAGCCGCACATCGAGATTGAGGAACAGGGTGGCGGAAGAAAAATCGGGCAGGGTGGAGAATTTCGCCAGCGCCCGGCTCGCCAGCATCTGCTCGAAGGCCTTCAGCTCGCCATCCGCGGCAGCCTGGTCGAGAAGCGCCAGCGGATTGGAAAAACCAAGCCGGTCATGGCCGCGCATCAACGATTCATAACCGAAGATCGTGCCTGTCGTCGCCTCGACAATCGGCTGAAACGCCGTTTCGAGCACCAGTTTCGCCATGGGAAACATGTGCCCGGAGGCAAAACGCCTTATGACATCGTTCTCCAGCGTGACGGCCTGCATTTCTATTCTCCGCTATTGCCGGTCCCTTTGGTGGCGCGCCGTGTGGAATGCGCCATCGGGAACCCGTCTCTTTTGCGGCGAACAATCGCAGATTACAGGTCAACAAAAGCTTTCACGACTGTGAAGCTTTGATGAACGTTTTGTTACAACCCTTTCAATATGGAGGGTTGTTACGCCGGGCCTTATGCCCGGCGGACATGCCCGCTGTGCGCGGCATAAAGTTCCGCAACGTTCATGCGTTCCCGGTCCGCTTCGACAGGCTCCGTGGACTTTGCGCCCACACCATGTTCTGCGGAGGCCGCCCATAGTCTCAGCGCTGCCCTGACGACCTCGCTGCCGGATGCGTAAGCGCCGCAATTCACGGCCTCGCGCATTCTTGCTGCCTGTTCCGGGGAAATCGATACTGTCACCATTGGCATGATATCACTCCCTTCTTTCCATGGCCGCCACGCGAACCCGATAAATGCCCGTTTCACGGACGGGGCGGGCGGTCTTTTATGGGCGGTCGTTTTTAAGAGCTTTCGTCTGGACGCCGCATCCAGCGAAATTGGTATCATCGCTTATCTTACCACGAAACGCGTTCCATACCCAATTTGCAGTATATTGGGGTTTAGTTTTTCCCTGATCGGCACGGATCCGATACGGGCCGCACACTACCCTCATGAACGCATGGCCATGGCCAGAGCGATGGTTGCAAAACCCTGCATGATAAGGTCTATCGCCAGAAACAGGCCCAGCACCCAGAGGCTGTTGACCGGCCAGCCGGCGGCAATCACCAGACCCGCCAGCGCCGTTACCGCACCTGCCGTGGCAACCCAGCCCCAGCCCGTCGCCGGTTTCAGCCGGAAGCCGACGACGAGGCGGAAAATGCCGGCGACAATGAGCGAAATCGCCATCAGCAAGGTCAGCACCGCCGCCGTCAGATCGGGGTTCTGGAAAGCGATGACGCCGGCAATGGCGTAAAGCAGGCCGCTCAGCGTCCAGAACAGCACGCTTTCCCATCCCTTCACCTGAAAGGCATGAAAAAGCTGCAGCACGCCGCCCATCAGCATCATGACCCCGACATAAAAGACGGAGGCGACGGTGGCGACCAGAAGATTGCCGAGCGCGATGATGCCGAAGGCCAGGAGAACGAGGCCAAGGGCCAGCAACCAGCCCGACTTTGCTTTCAGCGGTGAAAATCCAGATGCATTGAGACTCTGCGTCATGTCGCTGTCTCCCTGAATGGTCGGGGGTAACGCTATCACGAATGCACCGTAGCGCAATGCGCCTGTCGAAGATTTGATCCAGATCATGAGTCGGAAGACGGGAAAACCGCTTCGGTTTTCTCCCCTGCCGCGC
The DNA here is from genome assembly GCF_001526585.1 of Agrobacterium sp. LY4. Classification (NCBI taxonomy): domain Bacteria; kingdom Pseudomonadati; phylum Pseudomonadota; class Alphaproteobacteria; order Hyphomicrobiales; family Rhizobiaceae; genus Agrobacterium; species Agrobacterium sp. LY4. Next base: position 810,831 of record NZ_ASYA01000001.1, read on the forward strand.
AGACGCCAATCCGCGACATGAAATGGCGCGTTTTTTATTGATTGATCGATCAATCAAGAATATTTTGCCGCCATCAAGGAGACGCTTATGCCCAAGATCGGAATGGAGCCTCTGCGCCGCAAGGCGCTGGTGGATGCGGCGCTTCGCACCATAGGCCATCACGGTTCGCTGAATGTGACGATGTCGGATATCGCCCGGGAAGCGGGTGTGTCGGCGGCGCTCGCGCATCACTATTTCGGTAGCAAGCAGCAGCTTCTGCTGGAAACCATTCGCAGCCTGCTGCGCGATCTCAGGCGGGATGCGGTGGCGGCTTTGACCCGCGCTTCCGGCCCGCGCGAAAGGCTGAGCGCCATCGTGCATGTCTCCTTCCAGAGCGACCAGTTCACGCCCGAAACGGTGGCGGCGTGGCTTGCCTTTTATGTCGAGGCGCAGCGCTCGGAAGAAACCCGCCGCCTGCTCGTGCTCTATTCCCGCCGCCTCAGGTCCAACCTCATGGCAAGCCTCAATCGGCTCTGCCCGCCGGACGATGCCGCGCGCATCGCGGAAGGGGCGGCGGCCCTGATCGACGGGCTTTATATTCGCCACAGCCTGCGCTCGGCGCCGCTCGGCCTTGCCTCCGCACCGGCGCTTGTCGAGGATTATTTCGACATGCAGCTCAAATCTTTTCCCGATGGACAGCGCCAAAAGCCGTCCATCCGCGTTCTTTAAGGAGACTTCGACATGACCACGCTCAAGGCGCAGCCGAAAGCCTCGCATTTCATCGACGGGGATTATGTCGAAGACACGGCCGGCACGCCGTTCGAGAGCATCTTTCCGGCCACCGGCGAGGTGATTGCAAGGCTGCATGCCGCAACGCCCGCCATCGTCGAGCGCGCCATCGCCTCGGCCAAACGTGCGCAGAAGGAATGGGCGGCGATGAGCCCGATGGCGCGCGGCCGCATCCTCAAACGCGCCGCCGATATCATGCGCGAGCGCAACGATGCGCTTTCGACGCTGGAGACGCTGGATACGGGCAAGCCCATTCAGGAAACCATCGTCGCCGACCCAACGTCCGGCGCGGATGCCTTCGAATTTTTTGGCGGTATTGCGCCTTCCGCGCTGAACGGCGATTACATCCCGCTCGGCGGCGATTTCGCCTATACCAAGCGCGTGCCGCTCGGCATCTGCGTCGGCATCGGCGCCTGGAACTATCCGCAGCAGATCGCCTGCTGGAAGGCGGCACCCGCGCTGGTCGCCGGCAACGCCATGGTCTTCAAGCCCTCGGAAAACACCCCGCTCGGCGCCTTGAAGATCGCCGAAATCCTCATCGAGGCCGGCCTGCCCAAGGGCCTGTTCAACGTCATTCAGGGTGATCGCGATACCGGGCCGCTGCTGGTCAATCACCCGGATGTGGCGAAGGTCTCGCTTACCGGCTCAGTCCCGACCGGCCGCAAGGTGGCCGCTGCCGCTGCCGGGCATCTGAAGCACGTGACCATGGAACTCGGCGGCAAGTCGCCGCTGATCGTCTTCGACGACGCCGATATCGAAAGCGCTGTGGGCGGGGCCATGCTCGGCAATTTCTATTCCTCCGGCCAGGTCTGCTCCAACGGCACCCGTGTCTTCGTGCAGAAAAAGGCGAAGGAGCGTTTCCTCGAAAACCTGAAGCGCCGCACCGAAGCGATGATCCTCGGCGATCCGCTCGATTACGCCACCCATCTCGGTCCGCTGGTTTCCAAGGCCCAGCAGGAGAAGGTCCTTTCCTATATCGAAAAGGGCAGGGCGGAAGGTGCGACGCTCATCACCGGCGGCGGCATTCCGAACAATGTTTCGGGCGAGGGCGCCTATGTGCAGCCGACCGTCTTCGCCGATGTGACTGACGACATGACCATCGCCCGCGAGGAAATCTTCGGGCCCGTCATGTGCGTTCTGGATTTCGACGATGAGGACGAGGTTCTCACCCGCGCCAACGCCACCGAATTCGGTCTCGCCGGCGGCGTCTTCACCGCCGATCTCGCCCGCGCCCATCGCGTGGTCGATCAGCTGGAGGCGGGCACGTTGTGGATCAATACCTATAATCTCTGCCCGGTCGAAATCCCCTTCGGCGGCTCGAAACAATCCGGGTTTGGTCGCGAGAATTCGGCGGCGGCGCTGGAGCATTATAGCGAGCTGAAGACGGTTTATGTGAGCACTGGGAAGGTGGACGCGCCTTATTGATGGTCAGCGGGTGGGGCTTACCCCCCTCTGTCCTGCCGGACATCTCCCCCTCAAGGGGGGAGATCGATATGCGGCGAGGTCGCGCCCATCTCAACGTTTGCGAATGAAGCGGTGGTAGCGCCGCTTGCCGATCTCCCCCCTTGAGGGGGAGATGCCCGGCAGGGCAGAGGGGGGTAAGCCCCACCCGCCAGCAATTAATCGGAACCAACGCTCATCGGAGAGAGCAGATCATGCATGCAGATTACGTCATCGTCGGTTCGGGTTCCGCAGGCTCCGCCATCGCCTATCGCCTGTCGGAAGACGGTCGTTATTCGGTGATCGTCATCGAGGCCGGCGGGTCGGATTTCGGCCCCTTCATCCAGATGCCGGCCGCACTCGCCTGGCCAATGAGCATGAAGCGCTACAATTGGGGCTATCTCTCCGAGCCCGAACCGAACCTCGACAACCGCAGGATTACGGCGCCGCGCGGAAAAGTCATCGGCGGTTCGTCCTCCATCAACGGCCTCGTTTACGTCCGCGGCCATGCCGAGGATTTCAACCGCTGGGAAGAGCTTGGCGCGCATGGCTGGGCCTATGCGGATGTGCTGCCTTACTTCAAGCGCATGGAACACAGCCATGGCGGCGAGGAAGGTTGGCGCGGCACGGATGGGCCGCTGCATGTGCAGCGCGGCCCGGTCAACAATCCGTTGTTCCACGCCTTCATTCAGGCCGGCGCTGAGGCCGGTTTCGAACTGACCGACGATTATAATGGCTCCAAACAGGAAGGTTTCGGCCTGATGGAGCAGACCATCCACAATGGCCGCCGCTGGTCCGCCGCCAATGCCTATCTGAAACCGGCGCTGAAGCGCGGCAATGTCACGCTGGTCAACGGTTTCGCCCGCAAGATCGTCATCGAGAACGGCCGGGCCGTTGGTGTCGAGATTGAGCGCAAGGGCGTGGTGGAAACCATCACGGCCAATCGCGAGGTCATCGTTTCCGCCTCGTCCTTTAATTCGCCGAAACTGCTGATGCTCTCAGGCATCGGCCCCGCCGCCCATCTGAAAGACATGGGCATCGAGGTGAAGGCGGATCGCCCGGGCGTGGGCGCAAATCTTCAGGACCATATGGAGTTTTATTTCCAGCAGGTCTCCACCAAGCCGGTCTCGCTCTATTCCTGGCTGCCATGGTTCTGGCAGGGCGTGGCGGGTGCGCAATGGCTGCTGTCGAAAGGCGGGCTTGGCGCTTCTAACCAGTTCGAGGCCTGCGCCTTCCTGCGCTCAGCACCCGGTCTGAAACAGCCTGACATCCAGTATCATTTCCTGCCGGTCGCCATTTCCTATGATGGCAAAGCGGCGGCGAAAAGCCATGGTTTTCAGGTGCATGTGGGTTACAACCTGTCGAAATCGCGCGGCAATGTTACCTTGCGTTCCGCAGATCCGCATGATGATCCGGTCATCCGCTTCAATTATATGAGCCACCCGGAAGACTGGGAAAAATTCCGCCATTGCGTGCGCCTGACGCGCGACATCTTCAGCCAGAAAGCCTTTGACGATTTTCGCGGGCCGGAAATCCAGCCCGGCGAAAATGTGGAGACGGATGAGGAGATCGATGCCTTTTTGCGGGAACATCTGGAAAGCGCCTATCACCCCTGCGGCACCTGCCGCATGGGCGACAGGGACGACCCGATGGCCGTCGTCGATCCCGAATGCCGGGTCATCGGCGTGGAGGGCTTGCGGGTGGCGGACAGCTCGATCTTCCCGCATGTGACCTATGGCAACCTCAACGGCCCGTCGATCATGACCGGCGAAAAGGCGGCGGACCACATTCTCGGCAAGACCCCGCTGCCGCGTTCCAATCAGGAACCGTGGGTAAACCCGCGCGCGGCCGTCAGCGACCGGTGAGGATCAATGATAATCGTCCTCGCGCTGGTGGCGGACGGCGGCAATGGTGACGGTTTCCGGGCCATCAATGCGGAAAAGCACGATATAGCCGGAGGAACCGAAGGGCACGAGGAGCTCGCGTATGAGGCTGTTTTCGGCAGATGCCTTGCGGCAGCTGAAGGGAAAATCGCCGAGAATCTCCAGTCCTGCTCTTATGGCGCTGATCGCTTTCTCAGCCACATCGATGTCGTAGGCGATCAGAAAATCATAGATGCGATCAAAATCGGCAAAGGCTTCTTCGGTATAGCGAAGTTCATACGTCATTTCCGCTTCGCGGCTTTCGCAGCATCAAGTTTCTTTTGCATCATCGAAAGAACATCGTCGGTGGTATAATAGACACCGGTGCGCTCAGCATCTTCGAGAGACACCAGCCCGCGCGCAATGAATTCCGCCTGCGATTTACGGATTTGCACCTGCCTGCGCACGGACTCTTCAACGAAGGAAGAAAGCGTCTCGCCTTCCTTCAGCACGCTTTCAGCAGCCTCGCGAAAATCCGCCGTCACCCGCAGTGAAGGGATCGTTGCCGTTTTCATGTCTACGTCTCCGTGCGTTGCAATTGCGACGCAAAGAATGCGCCGATAGGGGCAACCTGTCAAATGCAAAACCTTGCAATCCCCGCCCGAGAGGCGGATAAACGGGCTTCCCGCCTGATGACGACCATCAAAATCACCGATCTGGACCGCCATGCCCGTCGACTACAAAAAGCTGAAGATGCTCCGCCGTTCCCGTGTCGTCTGGGGTTCGTGGCGGGTGTGGAGGCCGAGGGCGGTTTTCTGGGTCGGCGCGATTGCGGTCGGCCTTATCAGCGTCGGCTTTGCGTGGGCGGCGGATCGGGCCCAGCACCTCTTCTTTGCGGCAACCTCATCGGGCGAATGGGCGTTTCTACTGCCACTCATCATCACGCCGCTTGGCTTCGCGCTCTGCGCGTGGCTCGCGATCACGGTTTTCCCCAATGCCGGCGGCAGCGGCATTCCGCAGGCGATCGCCGCGCGGCACCTGCGGGAAGATGCGGACCGTTCGCGGCTTCTGTCGCTGAAGCTCGCTTTCGGCAAGGTGGTGTTGACTGTCGCCGGCCTGCTCTCCGGTGCCTCCATCGGCCGTGAAGGCCCGACCGTTCAGGTTGGCGCCTCGATCATGCTGCAGGCCGCCCGCTGGGGCGGCATGGCGCAGGCGAAGGGCCTCATTCTCGCTGGCTCGGCGGCGGGCATTGCGGCGGCTTTCAATACGCCGCTGGCGGGCATCGTCTTCGCCATCGAGGAAATGAGCAAGACCTATGAATCCCGCGCCAATGGCCTCGTCCTCACTGCCGTCATCCTGTCGGGCCTCGCTTCGCTCGCGCTGGTCGGCAGCTATACCTATTTCGGCACCAGTTCGGTGATGGCGAAAACGACCATGGACTGGCTGCTGGTTCTGGTCTGCGGCATTGGCGGCGGCGCGTTCGGTGCGCTGTTCAGCGCAGGCGCCTTGCGTCTTTCCGCCCGCATCCGGCGCTTCGCCCAGGCCATGCCGCTGAAGCGGATGCTGGCGATCGCCGCCGCCTGCGGCCTTGCTTCCGCCGTCCTCGGCATCGCAACGGGCGGCGCGACCTTCGGAACCGGTTACGAACAGGCGCGCGCGGCAATCGAGGGCGAGGCCGCGCCGGCATTCTTCTTCATCGAAAAACTGGCGGCGACGTTCCTTGCCATGATGTCGGGCATTCCCGGCGGCATTTTCGCACCGTCGCTGTCAGTAGGCGCGGGTTTCGGCAGCACCATGGCCACCCTGCTCGGCACCAGCATCGGCCTTGGCGCCATCGTCGGCATGGCGGGTTATTTTGCAGGCGTGGTGCAGGCGCCGATGACGGCCTTTGTCATCATCCTTGAAATGACCGGCAATCATGAAGGCGTCATGCCCATCATGGCCGCATCGATGCTGGGATATCTGACGTCGCGGCTTTTCTCGCGCGAGCCGCTTTATCACGGCCTGTCGCGGGTCTTCATCGCCCAGAGCATCCGCGCCAGACGCGCTGCTCAGGCCAGCGAAACCTAACCTTTTATGCGCGGATGCCCGCCACGCCGAAATAACCGAGCCCCGGTATCTTCACGCCGGGCCGGCTGAAATCGATGCCGGCGACAAGACCGAGAAAATTGATCTCGAAACCGCTGCGCGCACCGGCCGAAATGCCGAACAGACCGCCGAGCGAAACGCTCGCGTCCTTCCAGTCGTCGGCGATGTGGTAAAACGCGCCGTCCGGCAGATAATCGCGACCCACGGCATCCGGCGGCAGCACAACGCCGAGTTCCGGCACGCTGCGCAGCACATGGGCGACGAAGGTGTTGGAGTTGGGGCCGGGATAGATGCGGTAGCCGCCCGGCCGGCCATAGGGGTAATCGGCAATCGCCTTTTCGATCTTCGGGATCAGCTTTTCCGCTTCCGCGCCATGAATGGCCACCACCTGGCGCGGTGTGTTGGAATACCAGAAGGCATCCGCCGCATAGCCATTGCGGCGGATCGGCGTGCCCCAACCCACCTTGTCATAGCGGTCATAGGCTTTCGCGCCCGGCTTTTTCAGCACGATCCAGGCATGACTGGCGACAGAGCCCTTGAAGCCGCCCGTCATGGCGGAAAACACATAGACCGCAGCCTGTTCATCGGCGTCCGCCTGGGGAAGGACGCCGGACGAAGACCAGCGGGCATCGCGCCAGCCCTGCGGATGGTCCCGCATGGCCCACAGCCCGGCCGATGCCAGTGCGGGAAGCAGATAGATAACGGCAATCGCCAGCAGCAGACGTTTTGCAAATTTCACTGATAGCCCCGTGCATCGAAAAATCAATTGCGGTATCAACCACATGAAATCAGAATTTTTTGAGGCTGCGAAAATGAACAATTCCGTTACCGTCGAAGTCACCCGCGGCAACCTCGTGGAAAGCCGCCATCATGGCCTTGCCGTGGTGGTGGATGGCGATGGCGGCGTGCTGTTTTCGGCTGGCGATATCGAGCGCGGCATCTTCCCGCGTTCCGCCTGCAAGGCCATGCAGGCGCTGCCGCTGGTGGAAAGCGGTGCTGCGGATGCCTATCAGTTCGGCAACCGCGAACTGGCGCTTGCCTGCTCCTCCCATTCCGGCGAGGACGCGCATGTGGAGCTCGCCGCTTCGATGCTGGCGAAAGCGGGCAGGGATGTGGATACGCTGGAATGCGGCGCGCACTGGTCTTCCGACCAGAAAACCATCATCCATCAGGCCCGCACGCTGGAAAAGCCGACGGCGCTTCACAATAATTGTTCCGGCAAACATTCGGGCTTCATCTGCGCTTGCTGTCACACCGGCACTGACCCCAAGGGCTATGTCGGTTACGATCATCCGCTGCAGCGGGAAATCCGCGCCACGATGGCAAGCCTGACGGGTGCTGCTCTCGGTCAGGCCAATTGCGGCGTGGATGGCTGCTCCATCCCCACCTATGCCGTACCGCTCAAAGGGCTGGCGCATGGTTTCGCGAAAATGGCGACGGGCAGGGGGCTGGAAGCGGGCCGTGCGAAAGCTTCGCGCCGTCTCGTCGAGGCCTGCATGGCGGAGCCCTTTTACGTTGCGGGCACGGGCCGCGCCTGCACGAAACTGATGCAGATCGCGCCGGGAAAAATCTTCGCAAAGACCGGCGCGGAGGGCGTTTTTGTCGCCGCCCTGCCGGAAAAGGGAATTGCCATGGCGGTTAAATGCGAAGACGGCACGACGCGTGCGGCGGAAGCCATGGTCTCGGCACTGCTTGCGCGCTATTTCGATGAAGGCAGCGCCGAGCAGCAGGCTTTGAGCGGCATGGCGAACCGGCAGATGCGCAACTGGAACGGCATCCATGTCGGCGATATCCGCGTCGTCGGGCTTTAAATAACCTTTGACGCGGCCGGTTGCGGGCACGATGATGATGTGCCCTGCGTGTGACGGCCATCCCATGGCCGCCGAGGGGCGGCGTCCGCATGAGGAAGAAACGGGCGCTTCATTGCTTTGGAGGTCGCATATCCATGTTCACACTGTTCTTCTCCCCCGGTTCCTGCTCCCGCGCCGCCATATCGTGCTTGAGGAAGCCGGCCTGCCTTACAAGGCCCACCGCGTCAATTTCGCGGAGGGCGAGCAACGCTCCGAGGCATTTTTAAAGATCAATCCGAAGGGCCGCGTGCCCGCACTGGCCACGGCAAGCGGCGTGCTGACGGAGACGCCCGCCATCCTCGCCTTCATCGCGCAGATGGCGCCGGAAAAGAAGCTCGCACCGCTCGACGATCCCTTTGAATTCGCGCTGATGCAGTCCTTCAACGCCTTCATTTCCTCCACCGTGCATGTCGCCCACGCGCATGGCCGGCGCGGCAGCCGCTGGGCGAATGAGGATAGTTCGCTGGCCGATATGAAAGCCAAGGTGCCGCAGACCATGGGCGAGTGCTTCGAACTGATCGAGCACGGCATGCTGCACGGTCCCTGGGTTCTTGGTACGGCCTATTCGGTTGCCGATCCCTATCTTTTCGTCATGTCCGGCTGGCTGGAAAGCGATGGCGTGGATATTGCCCGCTTTCCGAAGGTGCACGACCACTTCCGCCGCATGAACGACCGCCCGGCAGTGCAGCGGGCGCTGGAGGGCGAGAGGGGCTGAGAGGCCCCAACTCGGTCTTGTCCTGCTCCCTCATCCCTGTGCTTGTCACAGGGATCCAGCCAGCCCAAGTCCTTGGGCTGAAAGAACTCTCCCCGCCGCGCAGACGCGCGTCGGCTGGATTCCTGTGACAAGCACAGGAATGAGGGTGGAGAAAGAAGGATCGCGGAATGTTCTCCCGCTCAGGCCGCCTCGGCCGCGCGGGTATCCCACATCGTCTTGAACGCCGTGCGGGCCTGGCAACGATCCAGCCAGGCTTTCAGCGCCGGATGGGCATCGAACAGCGGCTTGTGGCCCTGCGCGTAACGAACGATTTCCGCCGCGTTGAGATCGGCGACGGTGAAACGGTCGCCCACCAGATAATCATGGCTGGAAAGATGCTGCTCCAGCACCCGGAAGGGGCGTTTCAGCAGGCGGGCGGCGACATCGATCACGGCCTTGCCGCTATCGCTTTCCGACAGGCCTTCGGCAATGGCGGAGGAAATCTTCAGCGAATTGGTTTCGACTTCGGTGGCGGCAAAGAAGGACCATTGCAGCATCGCCGCATCTTCCTTCAGATCGATGGGAGCCAGCGGTCCGCCATATTTGCGGGCGAGATAAAGATTGATGGCCATGGATTCGTAAAGCACCATGCCGTCATCCTCGATGCAGGGAATGGTGCCCATCGGGTTGACGGCGAGAAAGGCGGGAGACAGCGTGTTGAGCGGCGCATCCGCAGCCAGCGGATCGGCAAGGCGGCGGGCCTGTATGACTGGCACATGCTTGAATTCTATGCCCAGTTCACCCGCAAGCCACAGCGTGCGCGTGGCGCGGGAACGGTAGACACCGTAGATCGTCAACATCGAATTTACCCCCTTGAGAGCATTTCCAGTAAAAACTGCGCCGCAGTTTTACGTCCGGACAATGCGGAAAACAAAAAGCAGAATACGGCCGACGATGTCGGCAAACGGCGTGCTCCGGCCTTTTCGATGCGGCACGTTACGGTTTTGCACTTTTAAAGTGAAGTTGCAGATGACGGGGCCAGCTATGATTTTTTCTGATCCGTCAGAAAGTCCGTATCCGGCGACAACCGGTATTCGAAACGGTCGATGAAACGTTCGAACAGGCGCGCGAATGTCTCCACATCCTCCGCCGGCCATCCATCCATCACGTCCTCGATGACGCTCATCTTGGTCCGGCGCATTTCCTGCAGAAGACTGGTGCCGAGCGGTGTGATTTCGACAATGCTGCGGCGGCCGTCCTCCTGGGAAACGCCGCGTTTCAGCAGGCCGCGCCCCACCATGTCCGCCACCACCCGGCTGCCGCGCGAGGGGTCGATGCGCATGCCCTCGGCAATCGCACCCACGGTAACATCGCCTTCCGCCCGGCGCAGAATATCGAGAACGTCGATATGGGAGAGTTCGAGACCCGGAGCGAGCTTGGCAAGCGCCATGCGGCCGATGATGCGGCGGCCGATCATGATGCGCATGCGCGTCATCGTATTGCCGATCCGCTTGATGTCCTCGGGCAGATCCTCGTTCCAGTTTTCCTCAGTCGCCACGCTTCATCGTCCCTTTCGATGCTGTTTTCCGATCACATTTAGCGGCATTAACACAGATGTCAAAAACTTGCCATTGACATATATATGCTGATAGCACACAAATTGTCGCAGCAAAACTGCCGGAAGCCAACGAGATTTTTCATGGATATGTCCACCGCCCCCGTGGCGCCGCTTGTGTCGGATCATCGGCGCAGGCTTATCGTCTTTCTGTTCCTGATGCTGGCCATGTTCATGGCGACCCTCGATAACCAGATCGTATCGACAGCACTGCCCACCATCGTCGGCGAGTTCGGCGCGCTGGAGCGTTTCGGCTGGATCGGCTCGGCCTATCTTCTGGCGACCAGCGCGGTCATGCCTGTTTATGGTAAGCTCGGCGATCTGTTCGGCCGCAAATATGTGATGATCGCGGCGGTCGTCATCTTCACGCTCGGTTCGCTCGCCTGCGGTCTGGCTTGGTCGATGGATTCGCTGATTGCCGCCCGCGTTCTGCAGGGGCTTGGCGGCGGCGGCATCATGGTGTCGATCTTCTCCGTCAATGCGGATCTGTTCGAACCGCGCGAGCGCGCCCGCTACCAGAGCTATTCCAGCCTCACCATCATGGCGTCAGGCAGCGTCGGCCCGATCCTCGGCGGCACGATGAGCGACCTGTTCGGCTGGCGGTCGATCTTCCTCATCAACCTGCCGCTTGGCATTATCGTCATTGCAGGTCTGGCGCTGATGCTGCCCTATCGCCGCCCGGCGCGCCAGCCGAAGATCGATTATCTCGGCGCGGTCCTCTTGGCGGCCACCATTGCCAGCGTGGTCTTCTGGGCAGACAGCAGCGAATTGTTCGGCTCGCTGATCGCAGGCCCCAGCCTCGGCATCATCGCTTTCGCCGTCATCGCCGCTTTTCTCTGGGTGCAGGTGGAACGCCGCGCGCCGGAACCGGTCGTGCCGCTCAGGCTCTTCAAGGACAGCACCTTTCCGCTGTTGATGATCGTTTCGCTGACCAGCGGCGGCATCGGTATCGGCATGGTCAATTATTATGCCCTGTTCCTGCAGACCACGACCGGGCTTTCGCCCTCCCATGCCGGCCTGTTCTTCATCGCCGTCACCAGCGGCATCGTCATGGGCTCGCTTTCGGCGGGACGGCTGATTTCGATCACCGGTGTTTACAAGCCCTTCTCGGTGGCGGGTCTTTCCATCAACCTCGTCGCCATGTTGCTGTTCACGCAGATGCATGCCGGAACGCCGCTCTGGGTGATTGCGGTCCTCATGTTGGCACAGGGCTTTGCTGTCGGTCTCGGCCAGCAGGCGCCGATCATCGGCGTGCAGAATTCCGCACCCAAGGCGGATATCGGTGCGGCGAGCGGCGCGGTGACCCTGACCCGCATGGGTGGTGCTGCCATTGCCATTTCGGTCTATGGCGCCATCGTATCGTCGAGCCTCAAGGGCGTGGCGGTCGATATTCCCGGTGTCGGCAAGATCGAGGAACTGACGCCGAAAATGCTCTCCGAACTCCCCGCCGCCTCGCAGGCCGCCGTCGCCTCGCTCTATTCTGATGCGTTTACGCCGCTCTTCTTCGCCGCAGCGGCAACCGCCGCCATCGGCCTTGCGGCGGCGCTGATGCTGAAACCGGTGCGACTGCCGGCGGCGGTGCAGGCAAAGCCGGCGGAAGGGGCGGGGGAGTAAGAGCTGTCACCTAAGACGGTGCGATGGGATTGACGCACCTTGTTCACGTTGCTCACCATACCCTCATCCCTGTGCTTGTCACAGGGATCCAGCCAGCCCAAGTCCTTGGGCTGAAAAGACTCTTCCCACCGCGCGGACGCGCGTTGGCTGGATTCCTGTGACGAGCACAGGAATGAGGGAAAGGAGGGGCCGTGCAATGCGTCTCACCACCATGGGTCCCGTAAAACAAAAACACCGACACTGGAAATTTAACGCCCGTTCCGCGTTATTCTCGCAGCACTTTACATTCGCGCGGGCGGCCCTATCTCAATGAATATGAAGCCGGAACAGCTCCTGAATTCCACGCCCAAGGGCCTCTATTGTCCGGCGGGCGATTTTTATATCGATCCCGTGCGCCCGGTGGCGCGGGCGCTCATCACGCATGGCCATTCCGATCACGCCCGCGCCGGCCATGGCGCGGTGCTGGCCACGCGCCAGACGCTGGATATCATGCGTATCCGTTACGGTGAGGATTTTTGCGGCAGCGAGCAGGCGGTGGCATTCGGCGAGAGGGTGGAGGTGAATGGCGTCACCGTCGGTTTCCATCCCGCCGGCCATGTGCTGGGTTCGGCGCAAATCTCGGTGGAAATGAATGGCCTGCGCATCGTGGCATCCGGCGATTACAAGCGCGGCATCGACCCCACCTGCGCGCCCTTCGAGACGGTGCCCTGCGATGTCTTCATCACCGAGGCCACCTTCGGCCTGCCGGTGTTCCACCATCCGCTGCCGCGCGTGGAAATCGGCAAGCTGCTCACCTCCATCAAACAGTTTCCCGAACGGACCCATCTTGTCGGAGCCTATTCGCTCGGCAAGGCGCAGCGCGTCATCCGCTTGCTCCGCGACAACGGTTATTCCGATCCCATCTATATTCACGGCGCGCTGGCGCGGCTTTGCGATTATTACGTCTCGCAGGGCATCGATCTCGGCGATCTGCGCCCCGCAACGCTCGAAAAAAGCGATCCTTCCGCCTTCAAGGGCGCCATCGTCGTCGGTCCACCCTCGGCTTTTCAGGAACGCTGGGCGCGGCGCTTCAACGAACCGCTCATCGCCTTCGCTTCCGGCTGGATGATGGTGCGGCAACGCGCCAAACAGGGCGGCGTGGAGCTGCCGCTGGTGATATCAGATCATTGCGACTGGCCGGAACTTCTGGAGACGATCACGGAAATTTCCCCGCAGGCCGTCTGGGTCACCCATGGCCGTGAGGAGGCGCTGGTGCGCTGGTGTCAATTGCAGGGCATTGCCGCCAAGCCGCTGCATCTTGTCGGCTACGAGGATGAGGGGGATTGAGATGAAAGCCTTCGCCACGCTGCTCGACCGCCTCGTTCTCACTCCCTCGCGTAACGGCAAACTGAAGCTGCTGACCGATTATTTCCGCGATACGCCCGATCCCGACCGGGGTTACGGGCTGGCGGCGATTGCCGGCACGCTGGATTTGAAAAGCGTCAAGCCCGCCCTGCTGCGCGAGCTGGTGCTGGAGCGGATGGACGAGGTGCTGTTTCGCTATTCCTATGACTATGTCGGCGATCTTGCCGAAACCATTTCGCTGGTCTGGGGCAATATCGGCGGCGCGGATGACGCCGAGGCGCAGGACCCGCGCCTCGGCGATGTCGTGACACTGATGAATTCACTCGGCCGCACGGAGGTGCGCAGCGCGGTGCGCGATCTGCTCGACCGGCTCGATACGTCCTCGCGTTTCGCTTTCCTCAAACTCGCCACCGGCAGCCTGCGCATCGGCGTTTCGGCCCGGCTGGCACGGCAGGCGCTGGCGGATTTCGCCGGGAAAGACATCACCGAAATCGAGACCCTCTGGCACGGGCTGACGCCGCCCTATACGCCGCTTTTCGCGTGGCTTGAGGGGAAGTCCGGGCGGCCGGTACTGGCGACGCCCGCCATCTTCCATTCGGTGATGCTGGCGACGCCGGTTTCCGATGGCGATCTCGATGCGCTGGATCCGGCCGACTATGCCGCCGAATGGAAATGGGACGGCATTCGCGTACAATTGTCCCGCGCAGGCGTCACGCGAAAACTCTATTCCCGCTCCGGCGACGATATTTCCGGCGCCTTTCCCGATGTTCTGGAGGCGATCGATTTCGAAGGCGTGATGGACGGCGAATTGCTGATCGGCGGCACTGCGCGGTCCAACAATCTCACCCGCACCTTCTCCGACCTGCAGCAGCGGCTGAACCGCAAGACGGTGACAGCGAAGATGCTGGATGATTATCCCGCCTTCATCCGCGCCTATGACCTGCTGTTCGATGGCGAGAGCGATATTCGCGCCGAAAGCTACATGGAGCGCCGCGTCCGCCTTTCGGATATTATCGAGCACGCCCCGCATGATCGTTTCGACCTCTCGCCGCTGATCGGGTTTTCCAGCTGGCAGGAACTCGACACGCTGCGCGCCGCCCCGCCCGATCCGGTGATCGAGGGTGTGATGATCAAGCGCCGCGACAGCGCCTATCAGGCCGGCCGCGCCAAGGGGCCGTGGTTCAAGTGGAAACGCGATCCCTATAATATCGACGCCGTGATGATGTATGCGCAGCGCGGCCACGGCAAAAGGTCGAGCTATTATTCCGATTTCACCTTCGGTGTCTGGGCGGAAGGTGAGGACGGCGAACAGCTGGTGCCTGTCGGAAAGGCCTATTTCGGCTTCACCGATGCGGAGCTGGAGGTGCTGGACAAGTTCGTGCGCGACAATACGGTCGAGCGTTTCGGCCCGGTGCGGGCGGTGCGCGCCACGCCGGATTTCGGTTTCGTGCTGGAGGTGGCCTTCGAGGGCATCAACCGTTCCACCCGCCACAAATCCGGCGTCGCCATGCGCTTCCCACGTATTGCGCGGCTGCGCGCCGACAAGCTGCCGGCGGAGGCGGACAGGCTCTCGACACTGGTGGCGATGATCGATGGCGTCGAGGGGTAGGGTGCCTTGGCCGCCTCCTCATCCTCCGTGGCAGGCACAGGAACGGGGAAGACGCTGTCCAGAAATTGCCATGATGGCTGCGAATACATTGTTGTCATTCGCGAATCCGTGATTGGACAGCCTCCCGCCGCAGTGTTGAACTGCTGTTACAACCATCCCTTCAGGTGACCATATGGCAGACAAACGCTTTCTTTCCTCAGCCTTCGGACAGGAAGAGAGCGGCACCATCTTGCCGAGCCTGACGCGGCGAAGCCTGCTGGCCGGCGCCATGGGGCTGTCAGCGGCCGCATTTTTACCGCTGCGCGCGAAAGCGGGCGTTGCCGCGCCCGAGGTGTTGCCGCTGGAGCGGCAGGATTATGCGGAGGCACGCAAACGGTTCCACACCCATCTCTTGCGAAAAATGGCTGCGCCGGAAAAATCCTCGGCGCTCGGCACGCCGCCCGGGGCGGAACGTGTCACCTATCCCGGCGGACCGGATGGCTCCATCGAACTTGTCGCCTGGCTCTCCCACTACCAGCCGTCAAAAACGCTGAAACCCGCCGTGCTTTTCCTCCATGGCGGCAACGCCACCGGAGACGGCCATTGGGCGCTGATGAAGCCCTATTGGGAAGCGGGTTATGTCGTGCTTCTGCCGTCCTTCCGTGGTGAAAACGGCCAGAACGGCAATTATTCCGGTTTCTACGACGAAACGGCGGATGCGCTGGCGGCGGCCACCTATCTGGAAAATCTTCCCGGCATCGACAGAAACCGCTTCTTCATCGCCGGCCATTCCAATGGCGGCACGCTGACGCTTCTGGCCGCCATGAGCCGCAGGTTCCGCGCCGCAGCACCCATTTCCGCCGGCGTCAATTCCTGGCGTTATTTCAACCGCTATAGCGACGAGATCTGTTTCGACGAGACCGACGAGCGCGAATTCATCATGCGCTCCTCCGTCTGTTTCGGCCCCAGCCTCAAATGTCCGGCGCTGCTTCTGCGCGGCACGGAGGAGCGGCCTTTCGATGCCGATCACCAGCTTTTCGTGGATCGCGCCCTGACATCCGGCTTCAAGGTCGACAAGAAGCTGTTGCCCGGTACCCATAACGGCGTGGTGCCGCATGCGGTGGAGGAAAGCATCCGCCTTTTCAACGCCTTCGTCTGAAATGCAGACTGTGCCGCTGTTTTGGGGACACGTGAGGTTCAGGAGCGCGTTCGGCTAAAACCGCTTCGCACGTACCGGAGATGCCCTAGTTCTTGACGATGGACGTCTTGGCCTGCTCCGCCCACCATGCGCCGTCTTTTTTATCGGCATATTGGGCGCGCTTGTTGGTGAACTGACCCTGGGTGCACATTTCGCGGTAATTGCGAACCGGCAGGCCGAGCTCCTTGACGACGGCATGCACCACCGTCGGGCCGGTCATGTCGTAGACGCTGGCGAGCGTTCCGTCTTCGATATTCTGGGAAATACGGTCGGCCATCAGCCTGAGCGCCGGGTGGCCGGGCCTGGAGGCCATGAAGTAATTCGTGATCTCGCCGCTTTTCATGGCGATGAAAACGGCCTCTTCCTGCGGGCCGATCACATCCTCGGGGCGGGCCGCAAAATTGGAATCGATATCGAGATAGATGCCGCCTTCCTGCAGCAGCACCAGAATACGCCAGAAATCCGCCTTGGCGGCGCCCACCTGCAGGCGACGGAAGGCGTCGGCGTAACGTCCGGGAAAATGCCGGTCGATATAGGTCTGGCACGCCTCGTCATCATGGTAGCGATATTCGAATTCCGGCGTCAGCCAACGGTTGAACAGGAAATTCGCATAGATCGGCGTCGTTACCCGGTTGGAGTAATTCGTCTGCCAGATGATGCGGGGAATGGCCTTTTCCGATTTCGGGCTGCGTCTGGCAGGCTGATACTGCGGAAGCGTTTTTCTTCTGCCGGGCCGGATGAACAAATCGATGGAAAAGATGACTTTGGCGATGTTTCCACCGATCTTGATCGCGCGGTACGCGATGCGGTTATAGCCATGCTTTGCCAAGTTCAGCGCTCCTGCGCGTGGAATCGATTGTCACGCGCGTGGAAACGGCGGTACGCGGTATTTATTGGACGCAATTAGTTTGTCAATATGCCGTAAATGAGACGGCCGGGCCTCGATTGACGAGACCCGGCCGTCTTGCACGCAAATGGAATGTCAGCCCTTGTTGCGGTTGAAATAGCCGAGCAGCCGCATGGCATTGGCGGTGACCAGAACCGTCGCGCCGGTATCGGCGAAAACGGCGAGCCACAGGCCCGAAACGCCGGTTACAGTGGTGACAAGGAAGACCGCCTTCAGGCCGAGCGCGATGGTCACGTTCTGGCGGATATTCAGCATGGTGGCGCGCGACAGGCCGATCAGGCGGGCGGCGTCGCCGACATTGTTGCGCATCAGCGCCGCATCCGCCGCTTCCATCGCTACATCGGTTCCGGAACCGATGGCGACGCCGACGCTGGCCGCCGCAAGGGCCGGCGCATCGTTGATGCCGTCGCCCACCATCACCACGGTCTTCTTTTCGGCAAGCTTGCGGATTTCCTCGACCTTGTTCTGCGGCAGCAGTTCGCCGCGCGCCTCAAGGCCCAGCTTGTTGCCGATGGCACGCGCCGTGCGGGCATTGTCACCCGACAGCATCAGCGAGGAAATGCCCATTTCCTTCAGCGCTTTCACGCCTTCCGCCGCATCCTTACGTGGCTCATCGCGCATGGCGAAGAGGCCGCTTGCCGCCCCGCCGACTATCACGACAGCCACCGTCTTGCCTTCGCTTTCCAGTGCGGAAATGCGATCGGCCAGTTCCTTCGAGAGGGTGCCGACTTCCGTTGCAAAGCGCGGTGCGCCGATGAACAGGTCTTTCCCGCCGACATTGCCCTGCATGCCGCGACCGGAAATCGCCTTGATGTTGGAGCCGGGCAGGGGCTTCACGCCGCTCTTTTCGGCATGATTGACGATGGCGCGGGCGAGCGGATGGCTCGATTCGTGCTCGATGGTTGCGGCTTGCGCAATCAGCTCGGCCTCGTTGCCGTCAAGCGCCACCACGTCGGTCACGACAGGTTCGCCGAGCGTCAGCGTGCCGGTCTTGTCGAAAGCGACGGTTTCGGTGCGCGCCAGCATTTCGATGACCGCGCCGCCCTTCACCAGCATGCCATGGCGTGCCGCTGCCGAAAGGCTGGAGGCGATGGCCGCGGGAACCGAGATGACCAGCGCGCAGGGGCAACCGATCAGCAGCAGGGCAAGGCCGCGATAAATCCAGGTATCCCAGTCGCCGAGGCCGACAAGCGGCGGCACGATGATGGTCAGCACCGAGATCGCCACGATCAGCGGCATGTAATAACGCGAGAAGCTCTGGATGAAGCGCTCGGTCGGCGCACGCGCATCCTGCGCTTCCTCGACGAGCGTGATGATGCGGGCAATGGTGTTGTCTTCCGGCGCGCGGTCGACGCGGATGCGCAGCGAGCCGTCATGGTTGATCGAGCCGGCAAAGACGCGCGCGCCCTTTTCCTTGGCGACGGGAATGCTCTCTCCGGTCATCGGCGATTCGTCGACGCTCGACTGGCCTTCCATGACAACGCCATCGGCGGCGATACGGTCGCCGGGACGCGCCACGACCACCTGGCCGATGCGCACCTGATCGGCCGCGACCTGTCGCAGCGCGCCGTTTTCCTCCACCAGAGCCGTTTTCGGCAGCAGCGAACCGAGCGCCTTGATGCCCGAGCGGGCGCGGGCGGCGGCGAAACCTTCCAGCAATTCGCCGACGGAGAAGAGCAACACGACGATGGCCGCCTCTTCCGCCTCGCCGATGATGATCGCGCCGATGGCGGCAATCGTCATCAGCATTTCGATGGTGAAGACCGCGCCGAAACGGGCGGCGTTGAAAGCGTTCTTCGCGATGGGGAAGAGCGTGACCAGCGTGGCGATGATGAAGGCGTAACCGCCCCATGCCGGGAAGCTCAGTTCCGCCGCATAGGCGATGGCGACCAAAACGGTGCCTGTGAAGGTGTTGCGCGCCTTTGCGGTGCGCCACCACGCGCCTTTTTCATCCGCACCATGGGCATGTCCTACTTCCGCGCTCTGGGCTGCAGCCGCCGGAGCGGAACCATGCGAATGGCCCGCATGGTCGTGGCCGGAATGATCGTGACCAGAATGGTCATGCTTGGAGTGGTCATGATCATGCCCGCCGCAGGACGCGTGATCGTGCGCGGAATGGTCATGATCTGAATGGTCATGGTCGTGGTGATGGCCGCTGCATGATCCGTGGTCATGATCGTGATTGTGATCTGCGGCTTTTTCTCGCGCGGTCTTTTCCTGCGGCAGCAGGGCCGGCTTGAAACCGAGCTTGCGCAGCGTGTCCTCGATTTTTTCGACCGGGGTTTTGCTCTCGGCCAGCGAAAGGTTCAGCCTTTCGCGCGCAACGGAAACCTTGACGTCGGCAACGCCGGGCAGGCGGGAGAGCGCCGTCTCGATCTTGGCGGCGCAACTGCCGCAATCCATACCGCCGACCGAAAAGGTCAGCGCATTGCTGTTGTCGGCGCTCGCTCCGGTATCGGCATGGTGGCCGCCGCAGGACGAATGATCGTGGTCATCATGGTCGTGGCCGTGATGATCCGCCTCGACTTTTGCGCGGGAGACTTTTTCCTGCGGCAGCAAGGCGGGTTTGAAACCGAGCTTGCGCAGCGTGTCTTCGATTTTTTCGACCGAGGTTTTGCTTTCGGCCAGCGAAAGGTTCAGCCTTTCGCGCGCAACGGAAACCTTGACGTCGGCAACGCCCGGCAGGCGGGAAAGCGCGGTTTCGATTTTCGCCGCGCAGCTGCCGCAATCCATGCCGCCAACGGAGAAGGTCAGTTGCTCGCCGTCTTTGCCCTTGATGTTTATGCCTGTCGAAATATTCATGGTTTCCGCTCCTGAATTCCAGTCGACGGTCAATCTCGCACCTCTAGCAACTAGAGCTTCAAGAGCAAAAATGCGGTTTTTCGATTTTTTTTGAAAAACCGACGCCAGCTTCGCGCCAGCCGCACGGTTCATCATGCCGTCAGATTGGATTCCATGAAGCGGTTCAGATGATAGCACTCCTTTTGAAAAACGGTCGCCGGGCGGCCTCTCTGGTCGGGCTTGCCCTGCTGCCTCTCATGAGCGGCTGCCTTTTCGTGACGGATACGACCCGGATGGACCCGGGTGTTTTCGTCAGGGAAACGGCGCCGGTATTCAATTTCAACTCCGTCAGCTCCAATCGCCAGCCGGAACTGCCGCCGCAGCCGGGCCAGCTTTCGACGCGCCCGCCGGATCTGTTCAGAACCCGCTTCCATCAGGAATACGGCCCGCCGGTGCGCGGGCAGGGCCTCAATGCGCCGCAGGTGCAGGGTTTTAACGCGCAGCAGCCGCAGGGCCAGGCGATGGCCTATGGCCTGCCTGTCTCCAATCCGCTGCACCGGGTCATGTATGGCCCGATCCGCGATGAGGACCGCTCGCTGCCGGCCATTCCCTATGGCCGCATCGATCCGCGTTATCTCAGGCAGGAAGTGAGCTACCAGACGGCGGAAGCCCCCGGCACCATTATCGTCGATACCAGACAGCATTTTCTCTATCTCGTGCAGTCCGGCGGCAAGGCGATCCGTTACGGCGTTGGGCTGGGGCGCGACGGTTACGCCTGGTCGGGCCGGGGCAAGATCCAGTGGAAGGCGAAATGGCCACGCTGGACGCCGCCCGATGAAATGGTCAAGCGCCAGCCGGAACTCGCCTCCATCTCCGCCGCCAATGGCGGCATGACGCCCGGTCTCAACAACCCGCTCGGGGCGCGTGCGCTTTATATCTTCAAGGATGGCAAGGACACGCTTTACCGCGTGCATGGCACGCCGGACTGGCAATCCGTCGGCAAGGCGACGTCCTCCGGCTGCGTGCGCATGCTCAATCAGGATGTGATCGATCTCTACGAGCGTGTGCCGCAAGGGGCGCAGATTGTGGTTATCTGAACACTTTCTAAAAGAAAGAGATATTGGACCCATTCCGCCAGCGCCTTGTGACTGGCTTTTAGCGGTCGGTTAACTATTTTCGCAATACGCATGACATGGAACAAATGACGTACAACGGCGATATAGCCGTTCGAAATGTGGGACAAACCGGCCTTATGACAAGCACCGACACAGATCTTTCCAGACGCACCTTCCTTTCCCTTCTCGGCATCTCCTCCGCTTCGCTTCTCGCAGGCTGCGCCTCGTCGGGCACGGGAGAAGCCATTCGCCAGCAGGCAAGCGCCATCGGCAGCGATTTCCGGCAGATGTTCTCGCCGGGCGTCAGCGATGCGGAACTGGCCGTCATGTACGGCTCGGTTGAGGATGGCGGTTACGTCATTCCCGCCGTCCCCTATCAGAAAATCGACCGCCGTTATTACCGCCAGCGGGTTGTCGACCCGACCGGCGAACGTCCCGGCACCGTGGTTGTCGACACGCGTTCGCGCTTCCTTTATGTCGTGGAGCAGGGCGGCAGCGCCATGCGTTACGGCGTCGGCATCGGCCGCGAAGGTTTCGCCTGGTCGGGCGAGGGCGTCATCCAGTGGCGTCAGAAGTGGCCGAAATGGACCCCGCCGGACGAAATGGTCGCCCGCCAGCCGGAACTGGTCAAATATTCCTCCAAGAACGGCGGCATGCCGCCGGGCCTGAAGAACCCGCTCGGCGCACGCGCCCTTTATATCTTCCAGAACGGCAAGGACACGCTCTACCGTCTGCACGGTTCGCCGGAATGGAACTCCATCGGCAAGGCCGTCTCTTCCGGCTGCGTGCGCCTGATGAACCAGGACGTCATCGATCTTTACGACCGCGTGCCGCAGAAGGCGCGTGTGGTGGTCTGGCAGTAAGCCGAAAACGCTTCGAATAAAAAGGCGGCCCTGTGCCGCCTTTAATTTAAGGAAAACCTGTCCCCATACTCGACGTCATCCTCGGGCTCGTCCCGAGGATCTAATCACGTCGCACTAAATCAATACGTTGCAGATGCTCGGGACAGGCCCGAGCATGACGGAAGAGAGATTGTCAGCCCTTGTGACTTGCCGGAGGGTTAGGGCCGGCTGAGACTGTCCTTCAGCGCATTCACCCGGTCGCGAATCTGCACCAGCTCTTCCAGCCCGCAGCCAGTCGCGCTGCCGATTGCCGCCATGATCTTCACGCCCTCTTTTTTGAGGTTCGCGCCCTTCGGCGTCAGGGCCACCAGCACCTGCCGCTCATCCACCGTGCCGCGCTTGCGGGTGATCAGCCCCGCATGTTCGAGCCTCTTCAGCAGCGGCGACAGCGTGCCCGAATCGAGGCCCAGCATTTCGCCGAGCGCCTTGACGGTGGATGTCTCTTTTTCCCATAGCGCCATCATCACCAGATATTGCGGATAGGTCAGCCCGATCGGGTCGAGCAGCGGCTTATAGGCGCGTGTGAAGGCGTGTGCCGCGCCATAAAGGGCAAAACATATCTGCTGGTCCAGCCTCAACAGGCTTTCCATCTTCTTCTCGTCGCCCTCTGCGTCCATTTTCCTGCTCCAAAATCAACCGGGAAGGGAACAATCAGCCCCCGCTTTCGGTTCCTGCCGCATGGATGCGCGGCGAAATTTCGTGAAAATTATCGCAAAAAACAAAATTTCATTCAATGCGCAAAACTATATTGCGCACAATTTAATTGTGCGTTATAAGATGCCCAACACCAACCCGAAGGAGTAAATGTCATGCCCATTCTCTACACGACCAAAGCATCCGCCACCGGTGGCCGCGCCGGCAACGCCAAGTCGGAAGACGGCGTTCTCGACGTGACGCTGACCGTTCCGAAGGAGCTGGGCGGCGATGGCGCCCGTGGCACCAATCCGGAGCAGCTTTTCGCAGCCGGTTATTCCGCCTGCTTCCTGGGCGCGCTGAAATTTGTCGCCGGCAAGGAAAAGGTAAAGATTCCTGAAGACACGACTGTGACGGCAACCGTCGGCATCGGCCCGCGCGAAGATGGCGGCGGCTTCGGCATCGAAGTGTCGCTGAAGGCCAATATTCCGGGCGTCGAGCGCGAAGTCGCCGAAAAGCTGGTTGCCGCCGCTCACATCGTCTGCCCGTACAGCCACGCCATGCGCACCTCCACGGAAGTGCCGGTCTCGGTGGCCTGATCCAATTCGCGTGAGTAAGCTATCTGAACAATGAGGCCGGGTTCATCCCGGCCTTCTTGTTTTCAGAAAGAAAAATGCTATATTCTTTCCAAGGAAAGGATATGCGCAATGAATATTCACGCCAAGAGCGCCATGGATCCTGCCTCGCAGGGCAGGGTCGTCACCAAGGCCGTTATCGCCGCCGCCGAGCGGCTGGGCCTGAATGCCGCGCGCACGGCCGATATTCTCGGCGTTTCCGCCCCCACCGTGTCGCGCATGAAACGGCTCGATTTCCTTCTGGAGCCGGGCGCCAAATCCTTCGAGCTTGCGGTGTTGCTGATCCGGGTTTTCCGCTCGCTGGATGCGATTGCCGGCGGCGATGAGGCCGTGGCGAAAAACTGGCTGCGCAATCACAATGTTGCGCTGAACGCCGTGCCTGCCGACAAACTGACCACCATTACCGGATTGATCGATGTCCTCTCCTATCTGGACGCCCGCCGCGCTCCTGTCTGAAAAACGCACCGTATCGGGAAAATACTGGCGGCTGGTGGAGGCGCAGCATCAGGTTTCCACCATGAAACTGGTGGATACGGTGGAGGAGCAATCTCTGCTGGAAGATATTCTGGAGACGAGCAAGCGGCCGTTTCCGCCGGAATGCGCCGGTTTCGATTATCTTCTCGCCACGCCCTTCCGGTATGGAGCCGCCTATCCGCATGGTTCGCGCTTCCGCCGCGCGGGCTATACCGAAGGCGTTTATTACGCCGCCCAGAAGGTGGAGACGGCGCTGGCCGAAATGGCCTTTTATCGGCTGCTGTTTTATGCCGAATCGCCGGGCACGCCGCTGCCCGCCAATCCCGCCGACTATTCCGCTTTCGCCGCCCGTATCGCCACCGATGCCGCACTCAATCTGACGAAACCGGAACTGAGCCGGGATGCTCGCCTGTGGACCGATCTGCAGAATTACGAGCCATGCCAGGCGCTGGCCGATCAGGCGCGTCTGGCGAAGATCGAGGCTATCCTCTATCGCTCGGTACGCGACCCCGCCGGCGGCCTCAACATCGCTGTTCTGTCGCCGAAGGCTTTTGCCGCCAAGACACCGGTGGAACGGATGAGCTGGCGTATCCACCTGTCGAAAACGGGGGTGCAGGCGCTCTGCGAATTTCCGATGCGCAGAACGGGTTTTGCGATTTTGGATTTCGCCGGC
Source organism: Agrobacterium sp. LY4 (assembly GCF_001526585.1). Lineage (NCBI taxonomy): Bacteria > Pseudomonadati > Pseudomonadota > Alphaproteobacteria > Hyphomicrobiales > Rhizobiaceae > Agrobacterium > Agrobacterium sp. LY4. The sequence continues at coordinate 835,012 of NZ_ASYA01000001.1, forward strand.
GATCCACGCCTCGCCAGCCTTTTGGGCTGACGGGCGTTTGCTTTTCAAGACCATCAGGCCGAGGCGAAAAACCCTTCCGGATCGTCGACTTCCACCAGCCTGCGCTTGTCGATCAGCCAGAAGCGGGTTCCGACAGCCCGCACGAAACTCCTGTCATGCGAGACGAACACGCAGCTGGCTTCGCGGCTGATGATTTCCGCCTCCAGCGCTTCCTGCCCCTCAATGTCCAGATGGTTGGTGGGCTCGTCCAGCAGGTAGAAATTCGGCTCCGCCAGCCGCAGCGCCAGCATGGCAAGCCGGGCCTTCTGCCCGCCGGAAAGGGCGGCGATGCGACGTTTCTGCATTTCCATGTCGATCCCGGCGCCCGCGAGCAGGCCGTGGATGCGCTGGTCGCCAATGTCGAAGCGGCGGGACAGCAGTGAAACGGGCGTGCTGTCGTCATCGATCTCGGCGAGCGACTGATCGACATATCCGGCCACCAGCGAGGGCGTGGCCTTGATGCCCTCCTGTATCTGGCCTGCACCCGATACAGCCGCCTGCAGCAGCGACATCAGCCGTGTCTTGCCGACGCCGTTGCGGCCGAGAATGACGATGCGGTCCCCCTGACGGATAAATTGCCGGCCGGTGCGAAACAGCACTGTTCCGTCCGGCGTCGAGACCGGTGCATCTTCCAGAGTGACCAGAACCCTGGCATGGGTGCCGCGATTGGCGAGCTGGATCTTGCCGGCGGATCGCTCGATATGGGCGGGCCGCGCCTTTTCCTCGATCTTTTCCGCCCGCTCACGCAATTGCTTGGTCTTGACGGTCAGAAGATCGCTGCCGGAATTGATGCCGATATTGTTGAGCTTGGCGGCCTGACGGCGCAATTGCTGGGCGGTTTTCATGTCGCGCTGGAAACGCCGCTCATCGGCGGCATCCTCTTCTTCCAGCACCGCCCGTGCGTGGCCATAGGGCAACCGGAACAGCGCCGAATTTTCCGGCCGCAGGAACAGCGTGCTCCTGGTGACATTATCGAGAAAGGCGCGGTCATGGCTGACGATGATGACAGCCGTATCGCGCGGCAATTCACCGAGCCAATTTTCCAGCACGTTGATCTTTTCGAGGTCGAGATGGTTGGTCGGCTCGTCGAGCAGCAGCACATCCGGCTCGGTGATCCATGCCCGCGCCAGCATGGCAAGCCTCTGCCAGCCGCCGCTCAGCTCTTTCAGGCGGCGCTCGCGGAACGGCTCCGGCACCAGCATGGCGTCGAAAATAATGTCGGCACGCCAGCTCTCGCTGTCGATCGTGTCCGCCGGCAGGGCGGAAAGCACGGCGTCCCGCATCGTCCGTTCCATCAGCGGGGCGGGCAGATGCTGGTGGACGATGGACTGCGTCAGCCCGCGCAGCCGGGTGATATCGCCGCTGGTGGGCTCCATGTCACCGGAAAGGCAATGGAAAAGGGTGGATTTGCCGCAGCCATTGGCGGCGACGATGCCGATGCGGTCTCCCGCATTCACCGTGAGGCTGAGATTGGAAAAAAGCGGCTTGCCCAGAATGATTCCGAGGTTTCGAAGCGTGATGATGGTCATGAAGTCGTCTCTGGCAAGACGGACCCGTGACGAACCGTGGTCTGCCACAGGCAGTACGGGGTTTCGGTTCGGGGGGATCCGTCGTGAAAACATGCGCAACGGCAGACAAGCTGCATTTTGCGCGGCCTTTTGGGCAAACCAGAGTGTTGGTGTTCCGGTCAGCCCTGCAAACGCGTCTGCAGGGCAAAAAGGTGGCAGAGCTGACGATTGCGCCAGAAGCAGGAAATATCCATGCGAAGCCTCCTTTCTTGAAACGGGTTGAACCGCTTCACCATTAACAGCGGCGGTTGTTCGAGGCAACGGCTTTTGCAGCGGCAGTCGGTGGGGGAGAATGCGGCAAGCCCGCACCCTCCCGTTTTAATCCGGCGCTCGCCTGAGCGGCCTTTATTGCTTCGCGACACGCGCCCGCAGTTCTTCCACATGCGCGGCGATTTCCGGCGTTACGGCGTCGCCGAAGTCTTCCATTTCGAACATCGGGCGAATTTCGATTTCGCTGCGCTCCAGCATCGGGTTCGGGCAGCGTTTCACCCAGGCCACGGCCTCGTCCATGTCCTTCACAGTCCAGATCCAGAAGCCGGCGACCAGCTCGTTGGTGTGCGGGAAGGGGCCGTCGATCACCGTACGGCTGTCACCGTCGAACACAACCCTCTTGCCCTTGGAGGAGGGGTGCAGGCCGTCGCCGGATTGCATGATGCCGGCATTGACCAGTTCCTCGTTGAATTTTCCCATCGCCTCGATCAGCTCGGTCGTGGGCATGACGCCGTCTTCGCTGCTTTTGGTGGCTTTTACAAAAACGATTGCACGCATGATCATTCCTCCTTGATTGCGCTTTCTTCGTAGTGTCGCTCCCCGGCACGACGGCCGGATGACATTGTCGCCGACAAAAGTGGCGCCATGCCGTCAATTCTCTCAGCCGAGGTCGATAAGGTCGCGGCGCAGCCGGTCGGGGTCGCCGCTGCCGATGCGGGCTTCGATTTCGGCATGGGTCTGTTCCCAGATGGGGAAGGCGGCGGCGAGCACGGCCATGCCGTCCGCCGTCAGCCGCAGCCGCTTGCCGCGCTTGTCCTTCGGGTCCTGCTCGATGCTGACCAGCCCGCGCCGCTCCAGCGGCTTCAGCGCCGCCGTCAGCGTCGTGCGGTCCATGGCCAGAAGATTGGCGACCGGTCCCATCGGTGGCGGCTCGGGTCGGTTGAGCGACATCAGCAGCGAAAATTGTCCATTGGTGATGCCCACCGGCTTCAGCGCATTGTCGAACAACCGCGCCAATGCCCGTGCGGCGCGCTGCGCATGCAGGCACAGACAGGCATCCCGCACGAAAAGAGTTGTCGAAAAAGGAATCACGCTGGCGTTTGACATGGGATAAATATGTTGATATCAACCTAATTAGTCAAGCGGAACTTGATGCCCCGCAGACTGTTTATTGACTTTCAGCACAGAAATAGCCGGCGCCCACCGTTAAAGCGGGGCGGTGCCGTGGTGAAAGACGGATCCAAGGAGGAAAGATCATGTCTCATCCCGTCGTTTCGAAAGAGGAGTGGCTTGCGGCCCGCCGCGATCTGCTGGTGAAGGAAAAGGAAATGACCCGCGCCCGCGACAGGCTGAACGAGGCCCGGCGTGCGCTGCCCTGGGAAGAGGTGACGAAGGATTATATCTTCGATGCCCCTTCCGGCCCCAAATCGCTGAAGGAACTGTTCGGCACCTGCAGCCAGCTCATTGTCTATCACTTCATGCTGGCGCCCGACTGGGAGGAGGGCTGCGTCGGTTGCTCCTTCTTCGCCGATCATGTCGATGGCGCTTTGATCCACCTCAAGCATGGCGATGCGGGTTTCGTTGCCGTGTCGCGCGCGCCGCTTGAGAAGATCGAAAGCTACAGGAACCGCATGGGCTGGAAATTCCCGTGGGTTTCGGCCGAAAGCAGCGATTTCAACTACGATTATCAGGCCTCGTTCCGTGACGAGGACATGGCCAAAGGTGAAATCACCTATAATTACCGTGACATGGCGCCCTATGGCGACCTGAAGGACCTGCACGGCATCAGCGTTTTCGCCAGGGGCGATGACGGCAAGATCTACCACACCTATTCCACTTACGCCCGCGGCGCGGAGCAGACGCTCGGCACGCTGATGCTGCTCGATCTGGTGCCAAAAGGCCGTAACGAGGAGGAGGTAATGGATTGGGTGCGCCGCCACGACCAGTATGAGGACGCGCTGAAGGCGGCAGCCTGCTGCCACTGAAAACGGACGGACGAGGAGGAAACAACAATGGAAATGGAAATCGCCAAGCCGCAGAAGGAACATGAGTTCCTGAAGAGGATCGTCGGAGACTGGGTCATGACCTCCAGTTCCGGCCATGAGGGCTACGATGCCGACGACCCGTCGCAGCAATTCACCGAGACCGTCCGCTCCGTCGGCGGCTTGTGGATCATCGGCAACGGCACCGGCAAGATGCCTGACGGCACGGATATGACGGCTGTGATCACGGTCGGTTTCGACCCGGCCAAGGGCAATTTCGTCGGCACCTGGGTGGGGTCGATGATGACCAATCTCTGGGTCTACAAGGGCTGGCTGGAAGAGGACGGCAAGACCCTGACGCTGGAAGCGGAAGGCCCGGCCTTCGACGGTTCCGGCCGCACCGATACCTATCACGACGTGCTGGTGCTGCATGACGACAATCACCGCAGCTTCTCCGGCAGCGTCAGGCAGCCGGACGGCACATTCAAGACTTTCATGACATCGGAATTCCGCCGCAAGGCTTGAAGCCCTGCGAAAATTTCACCCGAACCACCGGCGCCGCCGCATCCTGCGGCGGGCGCTTGCCGAAACACACCCGCCAAACCCTCCATAGGAGACGACAATGTCCGATACGCATGGAAAATTCATCTGGGTCGAGCTGATGACGCCCGACATGGAAGCGGCAGCCCGCTTTTATGGTCATGTCGTCGGCTGGCAGACCAAGGATTTCGGCTCGCCGGAAATGCCCTATCTGGTGCTGGAGGCCGATGGCAAGGGCATGGGCGGCGTCATGGAGCTGACCGACGAGCACAAGGGCCAGGGCATTCCCCCGAACTGGACCGCCTATGTCGATGTCGACGACGTGGACGCCACGGCGAAACAATTCGCCGAAAAGGGCGGCGCGGTCAGACGCCCGCCGCAGGATATTCCCGAAATCGGCCGCTTCGCCGTGGTCGCCGATCCCTTCGGTGCGGTGCTGTGCATCATGACGCCGCTGCCGATGGAAACCGGCGGCTTCCCCGAGAATATGCAGGAAAAGCAGGGCCATGTCGGCTGGCATGAGCTCTTCACCGATAATGTCGACGAGGCCATGGCCTTTTACGGCGATGTGTTCGGCTGGACCAAGGACCATGATTTCGACATGGGCGACATGGGCCCGTACCGCATCTTCGCCTACAGGGGCAAGGCCGTCGGCGGCATGATGAAACGCATGCCGCAGGTCCCCGTCTGTCACTGGGGTTATTACTTCAATGTGGACGGTATCGATGACGCCATTACCCGCGTCAGCACCGGCGGCGGCAAGGTCGTCAACGGTCCGATGGAGGTTCCCGGCGAAAGCTGGATCGTCAACTGCGTCGATCCGCAGGGCGCTTATTTCTCGCTGGTTTCGCAGAGGAAATAGCCCTGTTTTCTAACGATCTGCCGGGGCTCGCTCCGGCAGATTACCGCTCTCTCGACAGGCGGACGTGATCGATGAAGGCGCGCAGCTTCGGCGCAAGATTGCGGCGGCTGGGATAATACAGATAAAATCCCGCAAAGCTCGGGGAGTTGTCTTCCAGCATGGAAACGAGCTGCCCGCTCTCCAGATAGGGGCGGAATGTCTCTTCCATACCGAATGTGATGCCTGCACCGGCGCAGGCCAGCTTGATCATCAACTGCATGTCGTTGGTGGTGAAGGCCGGCTCCACCGCCACCGCAAATTCGCGGCCGTTTTCCGCAAATTCCCACCTGTATGGCGCCACACCCGGACGGGGTCGCCAGCCGATACACCTGTGCCCTATCAATTCGCGGGGCTGCGCCGGCAGGCCGAAGCGGTCCCGATAGTGCGGCGAGCAGACGGCGAGCTGCCGCTGCGGGGTGGAAACCGGAACCGCAATCATGTCCTGCGCGATCAGTTCTCCAAGACGCACGCCGGCATCGTAGTGCTCGGCGACGATATCGAATTCCTCGTCCGTCACGACGATATCGAGCTGCACTTCGGGATATATTTCCGCGAAGCGCGCAAGCAGTGGCCCGGATAAAAAGCGCTCGGCTATCGAGGACACCGCAAGCCGCAACTGCCCGCGCACGGCGCCGCTCAGGGACGACGCGGCATTGGCAGCCTCGACGAGATTGCTGATGGATGGCGAGACATCCGCATAAAGCTGCTGTCCCGCTTCCGTCAGGCTGACGCTGCGCGTCGTGCGTTGCACCAGCGCTATTCCCATCGTTTCTTCAAGCTTGCGGATGGTCTGGCTGACGGCGGAGCGGGTCACGCCGAGCCTGTCTGCAACGGCCCGGAAGTTGCGCTCCTCGGCAACCATGCAAAATGTCGAAAGCGCGTTGAGATCGATGTTCATTGGTTAGAAATTCTACCCATTGAGGTTATGATTGAGGCGGTTATCACGACAATGCCCAAGCTTTATCTTGTCTGCAATGGCCGCTTCCAGAAAAAGCCGGCCGTAACACCAAGGAGAAAGCCATGACATTGAACAAAGTCGTTCTCATCACAGGTGCATCGAGTGGGATCGGTGAGGGTATCGCAAGGGAACTGGCCGCCGCTGGGGCGAAGCTGGTGCTGGGCGCGCGCCGCATGGAGCGCTTGCAGGCGCTTGCCGAAGAATTGCGCGGGAAGGGCGCCGAGGTCGTCATCCAGCCGCTGAACGTGACGGACAGACAGAGCGTCGAGGCCTTTGCGGAGGCGGGGCGCAAGGCGTTCGGGCAGGTCGACGTCATCGTCAACAATGCCGGCATCATGCCGTTGTCGCTGATGTCATCCCTGAAGGTCGATGAATGGGACCGCATGATCGACGTCAACATCAAGGGCGTGCTTTATGGCGTCGCCGCCGTTCTGCCCGAGATGACCGCCCGTTCTTCCGGCCATATCATCAACATCGCCTCCATCGGTGCGCTAGCCGTTTCGCCCACGGCTGCCGTCTATTGCGCGACGAAATTTGCAGTGCGGGCGATTTCGGACGGGCTGCGGCAGGAAAACCGCGACCTGCGGGTCACTTGCATTCACCCCGGCGTGGTGGAAAGCGAACTTGCCCACACCATCACCGATCCCGCCGCTGCGGAACTGATGCAGACCTATCGGGCCATCGCCCTGAAGCCCGACGCCATCGGCCGCGCGGTGCGTTACGCCATCGAGCAGCCCGACGATGTGGACGTCAATGAGATCGTCGTCCGACCCACCGCCGCCTGAGGAGAGCGACATGAAAGCGATTTTTCCGACCGTGCTTGCGGTTGCCATGCTTGCGGCAAGTGCCGCCATCGCCAATCCGCAACGACTGGATGACAGGCTGAAGCGTGGCGATGAAGTCGTCCGCAGCCTCAACAATGGCCAGCCCCAGTCCAATCTGGAACGTCTGCGGCAGGAGTTTCCTTTCCTTGCCGATGCGACCGAAGGCTATGCCCTGGGGGAGGTCTGGTCCCGGCCGGGTCTGGATAACCGGACTCGTCAGCTGGCCGCCGTTGCGGTCATGGCGGCCCTTGGCGAGCGTGATCTGATGAAGGTCCATGCCGGTTATGCGCTCAATGTGGGCGCAACCGACGAAGAGCTGAAGGAAATGGTCTATCTGATCACCGTTCCCGCAGGTTTTCCCAAAGCCATCGCCGCATCCCGCACGCTTGCCGAGCTGTTCGAGGAACGCCGCGCCAACGCCGCATCGGGAGGGCAAAGGCAATGAACATTGTTTCGACATCCGTTGCGCTTCTGCTCGCAACGGCTTCCGCCGATACGGGTTCCAGCAAAGCGAGCGACGCCATGGACGTGAATATGACCGAAACGGCTCAAACCCGGAACCACCCCTATATCGGCATGTGGGTCACCGGCGATGGCCACATTCGTCAGGAACTTCTGCCCGATGGCCGGTATGACGAGGCGCGGGGCAACCGCAAAAGCGCCTATCGGGGGCGGTATGAGGTGAAGGGAAACCATATCGACTATTGGGACGATACCGGCTTCACCGCCGACGGCGAATTCGTCGACGATGTGCTTTATCACGGCGGCATGATCTTCTATCGCCAGAAGTAACGTTGCGCCAATAAAGCGCCGCCCGCCCCATCGAGGGCGGGCGGCGTATCCGTTTCTATCGCTTCAAACTACCGAGAATCCCGCGCACGATGGCGCGGCCGACCGAGGTAGCAACCGAGCGCGCAGCGCTTTTCATCGCCGCCTCAATCACCGTTTCGCGCTGGTATCCGGTCTTGCGTGCGCCGCCATTGCGCGAGCCGGTGGAGGCCGGTGCGGGTTCTTCATCGCCGAAGCCGGGCAGGCGCCAGCGGCCGGAAGCGCTCTCGGACTGGCTGGCGGCGTTTTCTTCTTCCGCACGTCTGGCGGCTTCTGCGTCGGCAGCCTTCTGGGCGCGGGCGGCGAGGATTTCGAAGGCCGATTCCCGGTCGATATCCTTGTCATATTGGCCGGCGACGGGGCTCACATCGATCAGGGACTTGCGCTCCGCATCGGTGAGCGGCCCGACACGGCCGGAAGGCGGACGTACCAGCGTGCGCTCGACGATGGAAGGTGCGCCCTTGTCGTGCAGGGTGGAAATCAGCGCTTCACCGGTGCCGAGCGTGGTGATGGTGTCGGCGGTGTTGAAAGCCGGGTTCTGGCGGAAGGTGTCGGCCGCGGTGCGCACCGCCTTCTGCTCGCGCGGCGTATAGGCGCGAAGCGCGTGCTGCACGCGGTTGCCGAGCTGGGCGAGAACGGTTTCCGGCACGTCGAGCGGGTTCTGCGTCACGAAATAGACGCCCACGCCCTTGGAGCGGATGAGCCGCACAACCTGTTCCACGCGTTCCACCAGCACCCGCGGCGCGTCGTTGAAGAGCAGATGCGCCTCGTCGAAGAAGAACACCAGACGCGGTTTTTCCGGGTCGCCCACTTCCGGCAGCTCCTCGAACAGTTCCGAAAGCATCCAGAGCAGGAAGGTGGCGTAAAGGCGCGGGTTCATCATCAGCCGGTCGGCGGCGAGAACCGAAATCGTGCCAACCCCATCCGTGCCCACACGCATGATGTCGGCGATCTTCAGCGCCGGTTCGCCGAAGAAATTCGCCGCACCCTGCTGTTCGAGAACCAGCAGCCCGCGCTGCAGCGAACCGACCGAGGCCTTGGAAATCAGGCCGAACTGGTTGGAAAGCTCGGTTGCGTTTTCGCCCATATAGTTCAGGAGCGATTGCAGGTCCTTGAGATCGAGCAGCGGCAGCCCGCCCTGATCGGCGATCTTGAAGGCGATGTTGAGCACGCCTTCCTGCGCTTCCGAAGCATCCATCAGCCGGGCGAGCAGCAGCGGCCCCATTTCGGCGATGGTGGCGCGGACGCGATGGCCTTTTTCACCGTAGAGATCCCAGAAGATCACCGGCGATTTGCCATAGGCAAAATCGGTGAAGCCGATCTGTTCGGCGCGTTTCTGCACCCAGTCCTTGGCTTCGCCCTGCGCGGCGATGCCGGAAAGGTCGCCCTTGATATCGGCGCAGAAAACCGGCACGCCGGCCTTGGAAAAACCTTCGGCCAGCACCTGCAACGTCACGGTCTTGCCCGTTCCCGTCGCGCCGGTGATGAGGCCATGGCGGTTGCCGAATTTCAGTTCCAGATATTCGCCCTTGTTCAGGCTGTCGTCCGGATTGCGGCTGGTCCCGATATAGAGCTGTCCGTCCTGCAACATCGACCATTTTCTCCTGCGGCTGGTGCATGACCTTAAAATCGCGGTGGATTTTGCAAAAGTCATGTCCGAATTTAAAGCGTCACTACCATGTTGTGGCCACTTCTGACGATAGCGGCCTTTTCATAGTTTGGTTGTGATGATCTTATAAGGACAGTTTCAAGGCGCAACAACTGCTTGATGGCGATGAAGAAAAACCGCTTGATGAAAGTTGCCGCACCTGACCCTGGCCGCTTGAATGCGGCATGATATTGTTTTACGTTGACGTTAACGTCAGTTATTCGATGTTGGCGTCGTTTTTCAACAGGAGGCAAGAATGAACGAAGTCGTGAGCCAGATCGCCGAGAAGGCGGGAATCAGCCCCGAACTGGCCGAAAAGGCCATTGGTATGATTCTCGGTTTTCTTCAGCGTGAGGCGGAAGACGGCCCGATCGCCCGCATGATCGAAGCCATTCCCGGCGCCAGCGAACTGGTGGCGCAGTATAATGGCGAAGGTGCCGGCGGCGGCGGTCTGCTCGGCGGCCTGATGAGCGCGATCGGCGGCGGCGGCATCATGGGGCTGGGCCAGCAGCTGATGAGCCAGGGCCTCGGCATGAGCGAGATTTCCACGCTCGCCAAGGAAACCATCTCCGTTGCTCGCCAGCATGCGGGCGATGAGGTTGTCGATCAGGTGATCGCCTCGGTTCCGGGCCTCAGCCAGTTCGCCTGAGGCGAAACTACTCCATAGCGGGGCGCGGCGGCTGTTCATTGAACAGGCGCCGCGCCTCTTCTATTTCGGCATGGTGCGTTTCCGCCCATATCCACACGCCGCAAAAGGCGCTGCCCAGCGTGCGGCCGAGGTTCGTCAGGCCGTAATCCACATGCGGCGGGATGACGGGATGCACGGTGCGGCGCACCAGCCCGTCGCTTTCCATCTGCCGCAGCGTTTTCGTCAGCATCTTCTGGCTTATATTGCCGACCAGCCTGCCGATCTGCGTGAAGCGCAGCGTGCCATGCTCTTCCAGCACTTCCAGAATGAGCATCGTCCATTTGTCGGCCACCTTGGCAATGATGTCCTGAACCAGCGCCTCTATTGCCGGATCGGTATCCGCGGGTGGCGGAACCTTGCGCCGGCTTTCGATGGCCGGGTCGGCGGCGTGCCGCTTCATCTTACACTCTCCTTTGGGTAAGTATAAATCTTTTGGGTGCCTACTTTCGATTGGAGAGTATCATAGCTAACTTCCTTTCAGCCAACAAGCAAAGGATGCTCCAATGAAAATCGCTGATAACACCATTCTCATCACCGGCGGCGGTTCCGGCATCGGCCGGGCGCTGGCGGAGGCGTTTCACAAGGCCGGCAACCGGGTCATCATTTCCGGCCGCCGCAAGGCCGTGCTCGACGAGGTGACGGCCGCCAATCCCGGCATGGCCTCGATGGTGATGGACGCGACGGACGCCGCAGGCATCCGCGCGTTTGCCGAAGCTCTGGTAAAGGCCCATCCGACCATCAACGCTGTCATCAACAATGCCGGCATCATGCGGCCGGAAGACATCGCCGCAGCACCGGATTATCTCGACACGGCCGAAGAAACCATCGCCACCAATCTTCTCGCACCCATTCGCCTGACGGCGGCGCTTTTGCCGCATTTCCTCAAGCAACCCGCAGCCACTGTGCTGACGGTTTCCTCCGGCCTCGCCTTCGTGCCCATGGTGCTGACCCCCACCTACAGCGCCACCAAATCGGCCATCCACGCCTATTCGGTCGCGCTGCGCGAGCAACTGAAGGAAACGCCGGTGGATGTCGTCGAAATCGTGCCGCCCTATGTGCAGACGACGTTGATGGGCGAGGGGCAGGCGAGCGACGAAAGGGCCATGCCGCTCGACGCCTTCATTTCCGAGGTGATGGATATTCTTGAAAATCGTCCGGACGAGAAGGAAGTGGTGGTGGAACGCTGCAAGCCGCTGCGTTTCGCCGCGCAGAACGGCAATTTCGATCAGGTCTTCGCCATGATCAACCATATGCATCCGTAAACGGCCGCATCTGTCGCGACTGGGCATCCTGTGATAGCGTCGCGCTCTTATCTGCGGAGCGCGCGCTTTCATGGCCCAAGGCCGGTTCCTGATGCCGAAAACCATTCTGCCCGGTGTCGTCGCCGTGGCGGCGGATAGCGACCGTTCCTTTCCGCGCCACATGCACGATCAGTTCGGCATCGGTCTCATCGAACGCGGGGCGCAGAAATCGCTCTCCGGCCGCGGCATGGTGGAAGCGGGCGCCGGCCATCTCATCACCGTCAATCCGGGCGAGGTGCATGACGGTATTCCGCTCGGGGAGGGCGGCCGCGCCTGGCGGATGCTCTATCTCGACATCGGTATCGTCCGCGACGCCATTGCCGATATCGGCGAGACGGATCGCGGCGCGTTCGAATTCGCCTATCCCGTCGACATCAGGCCGTTGGCGAAGCGGTTCAACGCTGTCTTTGCAGCCATGACGGCAAGAGAACGGCCGGGCGAAACCCTTCGTGGCGACGAGACCCTGCTGACGCTTCTGGCGGGGGCGATGGAGACGGCGGCGAAGCCGGGCGAAATCGCCGCACCCGAGAATATAAAGCGGGCGAAAAGCCGCATCGACGACGAGCCCTCCCGGCCGTTCCGCCTTGCCGATCTCGCCGCGGAAGCCGGCATGAGCCAGTTCCGCTTCCTGCGCGCTTTCGCCCGGGCCACTGGGCTTACGCCGCACAGCTATCTTCTCCAGCGGCGCGTCCATGCGGCGCGCCATGCACTGGCCAGAGGCACGCCGCCCGCCGAGGCGGCCTTCGCAGCCGGTTTTGCCGACCAGAGCCATCTGAACCGGTTCTTCGTGCGGCAATTCGGGGTTACGCCGGCGGTTTACCGGGCGGCGCTTTCGTAGATGTTTTCTCCGCCCTCATTCCTGTGCTTGTCACAGGGATCCAGCCAGCCCAAGTCCTTGGGCTGAAAGGACTCTCCCGCTGCGCAGACGCGCGTCGACTGGATTCCTGTGACAAACACAGGAATGAGGACGGAGTGTGCTGGCCGATACCCTGACCCGCCACTTCGGCGCGCGCCGACGAGCGTCTGCGCTGCAATTTCATCCAAGACACCCACTCCACGCACCCTCATGCTGCTGTCCTCCACCCCACAGGACACACCCGCACCATGACACCCGAATTCCTCATCACATCCTTCATCGTCGCAGCCTCTCCCGGAACCGGCGTGGTCTACACGCTGGCCGCCGGTCTTTCGCAGGGGGCAAGGGCGAGCGTCGTTGCGGCCTTCGGCTGCACGCTTGGCATCGTGCCGCATCTGCTCGCCGCCATCACCGGCCTTGCCGCCATCCTGCACACCAGCGCGCTCGCCTTCGGTGTCGTCAAATATCTGGGGGTCGCCTATCTTCTCTACATGGCGTGGAACACGCTGCGGGAGGACGGTGCGCTGAAGATCGACGATACCAGAGAGCCCCGCAAGGCCGCCCGTATCATCGGCGAGGCGATCCTCATCAATTTGCTGAACCCGAAACTGTCGATCTTCTTTTTCGCTTTCCTGCCGCAGTTCATCGCGCCGGATGAGGCTTTGCCGACATGGCGCATGATCGATCTCGGGCTGATCTTCATGGCCATGACGTTTCTGGTGTTTGCGCTTTATGGCTGTTTCGCCGCCTCGGTCCGGCGGCAGGTGGTGTCGCGCCCGGCGGTCCTCGCCTGGCTGCGGCGCAGCTTCGCGGCCGCTTTCGTGGCGCTGGGTGCGAAGCTGGCCCTGACCGAGCGATGAGACCAGAGCGGAGGGAAGGCCGCCTCAGTCGTCCCAGTCGGGCGCGAGGTGGCCGGGATTGACGATGCGGCCATTCGGCTTTGCAAGCGCGTGGATCGCCCGCATTTCCTCTTCGGTCAGCGCAAAATCGAAAACATCGAAATTCTCTTTCAGGCGGCTTTCCGTCGCCGTCTTGGAGAGCGCCACGATATCCGGCTGCTGCACCGCCCAGCGCAGGGCCACCTGCGCGGCGGTCTTGCCGTGTTTCGCGCCGATATCCTTCAGCACGGGGTCGTTCGGCACCTTGCCATCGGCCATCAGATAATAGGCCGTCACAGACATCCCGTGCTTGCGCGCCGCCGAAATCACCTTCGTCTGGTCGAGATAGGGGTGATATTCGATCTGGTTGGTGGCAAGCGGCGTGTCGGAAAGCTTCACCGCCTCTTCCGTCAGCGCCACATTGAAGTTGGAAATGCCGATATTGCGCGCCTTGCCGGCCTTGCGCACCGCGTTCAACGCGCCCATGCGCTCGGCAAGCGGCACATCGCTCTTCGGCCAGTGCAGCAGCAGCAGATCGACATAGTCGGTCTTCAGCTTCGCAAGGCTTTCATCGACGGAAGCGAGAAAATCGTCGTGGCGGAAGCGGTCCACCCAGACCTTGGTGGTGAGAAATATATCATGCCGGGAAATGCCCGATTGCGCGATGACCTCGCCGACGGCACCTTCGTTCTTGTAGATCTGCGCGGTATCGACATGGCGGAAGCCGAGTTTCAGCGCCTCCGGCAGAATGCGCCTGACATCGTCTTCCGGAATGCGGAAGGTGCCGAAACCGAGGGCGGGAATATTCGCGCCATTCGCGCTGACGTCATACATGGGATGTCTCTCCTGTTTGCTGAAAACATGGCCGGCGCGGGATGCCGGGCGGGGAAGCCGTCTTTCATTAACTGGTGTCCGCGCGATCGGTTTCAACCCGGCGGGACGATATCACATCAGCACGTAGTCCACCGGGCGCGGATCGGCCGGCAGATCGGTCTCGCCCATCGCCTCGCGAAGATTGATCTCGATGGTGGTGGCGAGCGAATTGATCGGCAGCGCATTGAGGCCGGTGCCGAAGGGGTCCTCCAGCTCGTCGGACAGCGCATCGAGACCGAAGAACGTATAGGCGATGAGCGTGGCGGTAAACGGCGTGGCCCAGCCGAGCAGATCGGTGAAACCGAACGGCAGCAGCAGGCAGAACAGATGCGCGGTGCGGTGAAGCAGCAGCGAATAACCGAAGGGAACCGGTGTCTGGCGGATGCGCTCGCACGAAGCCTGCGCCGCCCCCATCTGCTGCACGGTGGCATCCAGCATCTGTAGCTGGATATCGCTGATCTGCCCCTTGCCATGGGCGGAGACGATGGCGCCGGATATTTCGCGCAGCAGCATGTCCGGCCGGTTGCGGCTGCGGTCGTAAATATCCCTGAGATCATCCGGAACGAGGCTGGCCGCAGTGGCGGTCGCATCGCCGGGGCGCAGATGCGAAACCAGCGCGTGGCAGAAGGCGATGGCAAGATCGGTGATCCGCCGGCGGGTGACGGGATCGGCGACATCCTGCCGGCTATCGAGCATGAGGCTCTGGCGTGAAAGCGCGCGGGCGACGGTAATCAGCGCACCCCATTGCTTGCGGGCTTCCCACCAGCGGTCGTAACAGGCATTGGCGCGAAAACCGAGAAACACCGAAAGCGCGATGCCTAGCAGCGAAAAGGGCGCTCCGTTCAGCGCCTGCACCAGATCAGGCCTGTCCTTGTGCGCCCAGACAACCAGCGTCGACAGCAGGAAAACCGCAAGCACCTGCGGAAAGATGCGGACGATGATGGAGCCGCGCACGATGAGGAAAAGCTGCAGCAGGTTCGGTTTTGGACGAACGATCATGGCGGAAACTCGAAATGCCTGTGGCGGATGGGAGGGGCGTGAAAGAGCCTGACCCTATCTACATGCTGGCGACGCCGCCTTGTCCACCCTTTTTTGCATGGTTGCACCCGGCGGCTGGCGGCGCTACGCGTCTATCGCCGAGATCGTCAACGCCACGGTCTGGCTATGCGGTGGAAGGAAATATCGCGTGTCACGCTCACAACGGCTTCTCGATCTGTTGCAGATTCTGCGCTCCCACCGCATGCCGGTTAGCGGCGCGGCCCTTGCCGCGCAAACCGGCGTCAGCCTGCGCACGCTCTACCGCGATATAGCGACGCTTCAGGCGCAGGGCGCGGATATCGAGGGCGAAGCGGGCGTGGGTTATGTGCTTCGCCCCGGTTTCCTGTTGCCGCCGCTGATGTTTTCGCAGCAGGAAATCGAGGCGCTGGTGCTCGGCTCGCGCTGGGTGGCGGGCCGCGCCGATGCGGGGCTGGCCGAGTCTGCCCGGGCCGCTCTCGTGAAGATCGGCGCCGTGCTTCCCGATGCCCTGCGCGAGGAACTCGATCATTCCACCCTGCTTGTCGGGCCGGGGCAGGGCCTTGCCGCCATCCATGTCGATCTGGCCGCCATTCGCGATACGATCCGTAAGGAAAGCAGGGTCCTCATCACCTATCGCGATGAAAAGGGAGAGGTGACGGAACGGGTGATCTGGCCCTTCGCGCTCGCTTTTTTCGATCTGGTGCGGGTGGTGCTGGGCTGGTGCGAGACACGGCAGGACTACCGCAGTTTCCGGGCCGACCGCATCGAAGATTTCCGCCCTCTCGACAGCCGTTATCCGCGCCGACGCCAGGCGCTGCTGAAAGAATGGCGCGAAAGGGAAAAACAGCGGCGGCGGCATCATGCTGACAAAAACTGACAGCAGCAGGGTCTAGAAACCGTTCATCCGCAACACAGGAGAACAGCCATGACCCACCCCGATTTCACCATCCTTTACGTCGACAACCCGCCGGCCAGCACCGAATTTTACAAGGCCCTGCTGGGCGCGGAACCGGTCGAAGCCTCGCCGACATTCTCGCTCTTCGTGCTTCAGAACGGGATGAAGCTCGGCCTCTGGTCGCGGCATACCGTGGAGCCGAAGGCATCGGTCACGGGCGGCGGCGGCGAGCTTGCCTTCCGCGTTGAAAACGATGCGCGGGTGGACGAGATTTTTGCGGATTGGAAGGCGAAGGGTATCGACATGCTGCAGCAGCCGGCGGGCATGGAATTCGGCTACACCTTTACCGCCGCCGACCCCGACAATCACCGTCTCCGGGTCTATGCTTTCGCGGGCTGAAGCTACTTCTTCACCGCCACCACAAAAAGGCGGGGAAAGCGCAGAAGCAGGCGGCCGTCCGCCATCGGCGGATAGGCCGCCGTGATGCGCCGCGTATAGTCGGCGAGGAAGGCTTCGCGGTTTTCCTCGCCGGCGGCGGTGAGATAGGGGCGCAGCCCCGTGCCCTTGACCCATTCGACGATGCTTTCCGCATCCTTCATCGGATGATTATAAATCGTGTGCCACACATCCACCCGCGCGGATTTCGGCGTCAGCGCATCGAAATAATCCGAAGGCGCGGGCAGGGGTTTGCGGCGCAGCCTGCCATCTGCAAACGTGCCTTCCAGGAACCGTTCGCTCCGGTTTCCTCCATGGCGCGATGCGTCGGCTCCTGCAGATTGTCGGGCATCTGCACGGCCAGAACGCCGCCGCTTTCCAGCTGGTCCATCAGTTGCGAAAGAACGGTGAGATGATCCGGCACCCATTGGAACACGGCATTGGCGTAAAGCAGGTCCGCCTTCTGCGCCGGCTTCCACTGGGAAAGATCGGCCTTGCCGAAGCGCGTGGTCGGCAGCCGGTCCGCCGCCTTTTCCAGCATGTCGTCATCGCTGTCGATGCCGGTAATGACATTGACGCCGTAACGGTCGGTCAGAAGCTCGGTGGAATTGCCGGGGCCGCAGCCGAGGTCATAGCCATTCAGCACCCGCTCCAGCGGCACCTGCGCCAGAAGATCCCGTGCGGGGCGCGTCCGCTCGTCTTCGAATTTCAGATATTGGTGGGCGGACCATGCCATGATTTTCCTCCTGCAAAATGCCGTCAGATTGCCAGCATCGCATGCGGCAAATCGCGCCGCTATCGTCCGATGCATGAATTATTGTGATGAATCTATTCATCAACCTTTTGTTTCGCCTCATAAAACGTGCTTGCGGGGCCGTCGCTTTGTTATTTTCCATCAAAATCAGAAATCGCTGCAATTAAAACTTGACCTCGTCAGGGGAGAGGCATTCACTCCGGCCGATTTCCAGAACATGCCCCGTTGAGAGCGCGCAGCGCTCTTCATCCGGCAATGCATCAGAACAAAAAAGACGGAGCGTTTTTACCGAACGAAAACGCTTGAGACAGGAGACCATCATGAGCGTCGATACCGCACCCCGATCAACCACCTGGACCTATGTTGACGGTCAATGGCTGCCCGGCAATCCGCCGCTCATCGGCCCGACCTCGCATGCCATGTGGCTGGCCTCCACGGTGTTCGACGGTGCACGCTGGTTCGATGGCGTGGCGCCCGATCTCGATCTGCACTGCCAGCGCGTCAATCGCTCCGCCGTCAATATGGGCATGAAGCCGACCATGACGGCCGAGGAGATCGAGTCACTGGCGCTCGAAGGCGTCAAGAAATTCGACGGCAAGATGGCGATCTACATCAAGCCGATGTATTGGGCCGAACATGGCATGCCCGGCAGCGTCGTGGCGCCCGATGCCGGTTCCACCCGGTTTGCGCTTTGCCTGTTCGAAGCGCCGATGGATGCCGGCAAGCCGCTGACGCTAACCGTTTCGCCGCTGCGCCGCCCTTCGCCGGAAACCGCCATGACCGACGCCAAGGCCGGCAGCCTCTATCCCAATAGCGGCCACGCCATTCTGGAAGCGCGCTCGCGCGGTTTCGACAATGCCCTGATGCGCGACATGAACGGCAATGTCGCCGAATCCGCCTCCGCCAACATCTTCATGGTCAAGGACGGCGTTGTCCTTACCCCGGTTCCGAACCGCACCTTCCTTGCCGGCATCACCCGTTCGCGCGTGATCGGCCTTCTGCGCCAGGCCGGTTTCGACGTGCGGGAAGCGACGCTTTCGGTCGAGGATTTCCGCGAGGCCGATGAAATCTTCTGCTCCGGCAATTATTCCAAGGTTTCGCCCGTCGTGAAGCTTGATGATCGCGAATTGCAGGCAGGCCCCGTCGCCCGCAAGGCGCTCGATCTCTATATGGACTGGGCGCGTCTCGGCGCGGATGTTTAAGGCCGGGTAAAACCCATAGTTTCAAAAGGCCGCGGCAGGCTCATCCCTGCCGCGGCCTTTTGTTTTGAACCGCATTATTTCCCATAAAAATTCAGGGGGAATTTAATCCAATTTTAGAGGACCACAGGCTAGCTTGCGACATTACCGATCCGGGCTAGTGGGGGCCGCCAAATGTCTTTCAGCATACGCAATATACTTGTGGGATTTTTTCTGCTCGTCGGCATCGCGCTGGCAGGCTTCGTGGGCAACGGCATGTTGCAGTCCGTGCAGCGTGCCCGCAGCTTTTCGGAGGTGGCGCAGCTCGTTTCGCTGGACAGGCTGCTTTTCAACGCCTTGCTGAACTTTCGCAGTGAACGCGGCAACAGTGCCTCGGCGCTGACGGTCGACCCGGCGAAGACGGCCAACACCATCGCCAGCGTGCAGGCGTCGCGCCAGAAGGTGGACGCCGCCATGGGCGCCTTTCTCGAACAGTCCGCCGCGCTCGATCAGGCTGGCCTCAAGGCCCCGCTTGCCCGCGTGAAGGATATCTACACGCAATTCCTGGAGCTGCGCAAAAAGGTTGACGCCAACGTCACCCTGCCGCTCGACCGTCGTGAAAACGGGCTGGACAAGACCGTGCTGGCGCTCGGTCAGGATTTCCTGACGGCGCTCGAAGCGGGCTCGACGGCGGTGGAAGGCGAGGTTCGTTCGCTGGACCAGAGCCTGACCGGCCTCATCCAGTTGCGGTCCTATGGTTGGTCGGCGCGTGCGCTCGGCGGCAGCGCCACCGTTGTCATCAATGCGGTCGTGGCCCAGCAGCGGCCGCTGACCCCGCAGGAAACCCAGCAGCTCGGTAATTTCGATGCCGGCGCGGCCTTTGCCTGGAAAGCCACCGGCGACCTCGTCGCGCATGAATCGACGCCGCAGGCGCTCAAAGATATCTATGCCGTTGCCGACAGAACCTATTTCAAGGGTGATTTCGTCGCGCAGCGCGCAAAGCTGATCGACGATCTGAACAACGGCCGCACGCCTGCCTTCACCATCGATACATGGCGCAATACGGTCACCGAAAGCCTCGATACGGTCGCGAAAATCGCCTCCGAAGCGATGGATGTTCTCAACGCCAATGCCGAAAAGGCCAGACAGGACGCCTTTATCGGCGCGATGATCTATCTCGCCGCGTTCATCCTCACGCTTGGCGTCTGCATTCTCTGCCTTGCCGTCATCGTCGGTCGCGTCACCCGTCCCATCAGCCGCCTGACAAAGGCGATGATGGAATTGTCCACCGGCAACCTGACCATCGATGTGCCCGGCGCAAAACGCGGCGACGAGATCGGCGAGATGGCCCGCGCCGTGGAAATCTTCCGCGAAGCGGCCATCCGCAACCGGCAGCTTGAGGATGAAGCCGTCGGCAACCGCGAGCGGGCCGAGCGTGACCGTATCGAGCTGCAGCAGCGCGCCGAGGCCGAGGCCGAAGAGCGTCTCAATCAGGCCACGGGGTCGCTGGCTGGCGGTCTTCGCCGGCTTGCATCCGGTGATATGGTCTGCGAGATCGCCACGCCGTTTTCGCCGCAATTCGAGACGCTGCGGCACGATTTCAACAGTTCCGTGCACCAGCTGCGCGAAGCGCTCACCAGCGTCGGCCAGTCCGTGCAGACCGTGAATGGCGGCGCTCACGAGGTGTCGTCGGCATCCGACGATCTTTCCCGCCGCACCGAACAGCAGGCCGCTTCCCTGGAGGAAACCGCCGCAGCGCTGGAAGAGATCACCGCCAATGTTTCTGCCACCTCCAAACGGGCGAGCGATGCGCGCGACACGGTGCGTGAGGCAAGGACAAAGGCCGATCTTTCCGGCAAGGTGGTGCGCGATGCCGTCGCCGCCATGGAACGCATCGAACATTCCTCGCGCCAGATCGGTCAGATCATCGGCGTCATCGACGAAATCGCCTTCCAGACCAACCTTCTGGCGCTGAATGCCGGCGTCGAGGCGGCAAGAGCGGGCGATGCGGGCAAGGGCTTCGCCGTCGTCGCACAGGAAGTGCGCGAACTGGCGCAGCGCTCCGCCAACGCCGCCAAGGAAATCAAGCAGCTCATCACCGCGTCAGCCGTTGCGGTGGGTGAGGGCGTGAAGCTGGTGGCCGATACCGGCGTCGGGCTTTCCGAGATCGAGCAGCTGGTGCTTTCGGTCAACACCCATATGGACGCCATCGCCACGGCGGCGCAGGAGCAGTCGGCCGGTCTTTCCGAGGTCAATACGGCCGTCAACCACATGGATCAGGCCACGCAGCAGAATGCCGCCATGGTCGAGGAAATGAATGCGGCCGGTGCGGGTCTTGCACAGGAATGCACCAACCTCCACGCCCTGCTTGCGCAATTCCAGCTCGGCCAGCAAAGCTCCGCATTGCGGGAGACGGCACGGCATATGCAGCGCGCCGCAAGCCCGGTCCACGCGCCCGCCGCACCGGTCGCACCGGCGCCGAAGGCCCGCCCCGTCGCCGCCCGCGGCAATGCGGCGCTGGCCGTGAAGGGGGATGAGTGGACGGAGTTTTGAGGACAAATCCAGCGTTGGATGTGGCGAGGAACTAGCATCCGCACTTCGTCACCCCGGACTAGATCCGGGGTCCAGCGCGATCAAGTCCTTGATCGCGAGAGACTCTACTCACGGCGCAGACGCGCGTGGCTGGATGCCGGATCATCCTCGGGCTTGTTCCGGGGACCGGCATGACGGAGGAGAGAGTACAGTTCCTTCTCGTCAACAAGTCTAGGCCCGCCCTCGCAACCGGCGCGGGCCTCACCGTTTCCGCACATCCGGCAGCGCAGCGGCAAGCGCCCGCAGCGGCGCGGTCATATGTTTGTCGCGCCGCATAGCCAGCGCGATCCGGCGCTCCAGCGGCGGTTCGAGCGAGCGCCATTCGAGCCCGGATGCCGCGCCTTCATGCTCCATCGCCATGCGCGGCACGATGGCAAGGCCAAGGCCCGCGCCTGCGAGCTTCTTGATCGCCTCGACACTGCCCAGTTCCATGGCGGGCTGCACGGTGCGGCCGCTTGCCGAAAACCATTGATCCACCAGCCGGCGCGTATTGCCGCCCTCATAAAGCAGCAGCGGCCGCGCCGAAAGTGTCTCGGCGTTGAGCGCCGTTGCGTCAGAAACGGAGCCTTGCGGGAAAACCGCGACCAGCTCGTCGATATGGATATCGCTGATATCGAGGCTGCGGCCGCTGGCGGGCAGGGCCACCACCGCCGCATCGATGGTATTGGCCTCCAGAAGCCGGAGGATATCGTGGGTATTGCCGGTCTGCACGACGATTTCGATGCCGGGCATGGCCTGCCGGATTTTCCCCAGCACCGGCGGCAGCAGATAGATGCAGGCGGTGGCGCCGGTGCCGATGCGCAGGCGTCCCGTCACCCCGCTGCGATGAGGTGCTACGGTATCGATGGCATGCGCGACTTCTTCGGCAATCCGCCTTGCATGGATGAGAAAGTCGCGCCCCGCCGCCGTCGGCTGCGCGCGCCTGCCCACCCTTTCGATCAGCCGCACACCGAGCTGTTTTTCGAGCAGCCTTATATGCAGGCTGATGGCCGGCTGCGTCAGCCCCGCCTTGTCGGCGGCGGCGGAAAAACTGCCGAGATCGGCCACATCCATGAAGCTGCGCAGCTGCCGCAGGTCAAGGTCCATCATCAAAGAAAACCTTATCGTTTGTATAAGACAGATAATCTTTATTTTGGCTGCGCCGCAATGCACAATGACGGCGTGAATGATCCGCAGGACAAGAGAATGACCCTTTCCACCGTTTCCAGCCTTACCATCCGCCCCTGCGAAGAGGCGGATATTCCAGCCATTGCCGAAATCTACCGGGACGCCGTGCTGCACGGCCGCGCGAGCTTCGAGATCGATCCGCCAAGCGCGGAGACGATGCTCGAGCGCCGTCGCCTTCTGGTGGAGGGCAATTACCCCTATCTCGTCGCCGAATGCGATGGAAAGATAGCCGGATATGCCTATGCCGGCGCCTATCGCCCGCGCCCGGCCTATGGCGCGGCGGTGGAGAATTCCGTTTATATCGATCCGGCCATGAAGGGCATGGGCATCGGCCGCAAGCTGCTCGATGCGTTGATCGAGGCGGCGACGGCACGAGGCTTCCGGCAGATGATCGCCGTCATCGGCGATTCGGCCAATGCCGCCTCGATCGGCGTGCACCGCGCCGCCGGTTTCGAACATGTCGGCACCTTCAAATCCATCGGCTGGAAACATGGCCAATGGCTGGATACGGTGCTGATGCAGCGCGCGCTGGGCGAAGGAGACACCACGCCGCGCTTTTGAACGATCAGGGCTTGGTGGAGCCGGGTATTTCCACCTTCAGCGTATCGCCGGCAAGCTCGCTGCCCAGCTCCACGGCCTTGGTTTTCTTGTCGTAGACGCAGATATGGCTGACGGTCGCATCCGCGCCCCCACTCTTCCCGGCGAGTTTGGCCTTGCCGGTGAGAATGGCGAGGCCGTAATTCTCGCTGCCGACGGGATCGACCACCGCCTTCGCGTCCTCGACCATGTCTTTGGCGCCGGCAAGGCAGGCCGTCTGCACATCCGCCACGAACTC
Organism: Agrobacterium sp. LY4; assembly: GCF_001526585.1. NCBI lineage: Bacteria > Pseudomonadati > Pseudomonadota > Alphaproteobacteria > Hyphomicrobiales > Rhizobiaceae > Agrobacterium > Agrobacterium sp. LY4. Next base: position 857,979 of record NZ_ASYA01000001.1, read on the forward strand.
CTTCCAGGCGTCATCCGACGATGCGGCGGCGGGGAAGGTGAGCGACGAGAAGGCCGCAAAGAGGAGGATGGTGCGGGGGATCGGACGGGTCATGGAATTTCCTTCCTGCAATCTCGGCAAAAGCGAACCGATAGGGTGGAAAACGGTACGCCAAAGGTGTGAAACAAATGTGGTGGCGGCCGCGCGGAGAGGAATTTTCTCTTTTGTCGGAACATTTTGATATTTCGCAGGTTGCCCAAATTGAGGTTCGCTCCTATGGTCCGCTCACACGGTTTCTAGGAGCGGTAACCCGCTGCAAAAAGGAGTAAAAACCATGGCCTTCGAACTTCCCGAACTCCCCTACGACTACGACGCGCTTGCACCCTACATGTCGCGCGAGACGCTCGAGTTCCATCACGACAAGCACCACAAGGCATATGTCGACAACGGCAACAAGCTGGCGGCCGAAGCAGGTCTTTCCGACCTGTCGCTCGAAGAAGTCGTGAAGAAGTCCTTTGGCACCAATGCCGGTCTCTTCAACAATGCTGCCCAGCATTACAACCACGTCCATTTCTGGAAGTGGATGAAGAAGGGCGGCGGCGGCAACAAGCTGCCGGGCAAGCTCGAGCAGGCATTCGCCTCCGATCTCGGCGGTTACGACAAGTTCAAGGCCGATTTCATCGCTGCCGGCACCACGCAGTTCGGCTCCGGCTGGGCATGGCTCTCCGTCAAGAACGGCAAGCTTGAAATCTCCAAGACCCCGAACGGCGAAAACCCGCTGGTTCATGGCGCCGATCCCATCCTCGGCGTCGATGTCTGGGAGCATTCCTACTACATCGATTACCGCAACCTGCGTCCGAAGTACCTCGAAGCCTTCGTCGACAACCTCATCAACTGGGACTACGTCCTGGAGCGTTACGAAGCCGCCGCCAAGTAAGGCTTGGGGAACGCGTGGTTGCTGATCGAAGCAGCCTCTTCCCGCGCGACGTCATCCTCGGCCTTGTGCCGAGGATCTGCTCCGTCTCTCAAAACGCGACGTGGCAGATGCTCGGGACAGGCCCGAGCATGACGACAGAGGAAATATCCACACACTTGAGACGCCCGGCTTCAAGCCGGGTGTTTTGCATTTGTGATATGGCGATGCGGCCTGTCGGATTTTATTGTCACAAGCCTGTCATCCGCCGGGTTTATCGCGGCGCATCATGACTGAAAAAACCACGCCTCTCTTCTCCTTCGGCATCGTCGCCGATCCCCAATATGCCGATGCCGCTCCCCGTCCGGAAATGGGCCGTTATTACGCCGAGAGCCCGAAAAAGCTCGCAGACGCGGTCGATACCTTCAACCGCGAGGAGCTGGCCTTCGTCGTGACGCTCGGCGATATCATCGACCGCGGCTTCGACAATTTCGATGCGATCCTTGCCGTTTACGACGGGCTTCGCCACCGCTCGGTGCTGCTGCCGGGCAATCACGATTTCGCCGTCGCTGCCGAGCATTTGCCGGCTATCCACGCCCGCCTCGGCATGTCCGCCCCCTGGCATGATTTTTCCATCGGCGACATCCGCTTCGTCGTGCTTGACGGCAACGAGGTCAGCCTTTTCGCCCCGCCGCCCGGCGATCCGCGTCGGGCGCTTGCTGCAGAGCGGCTGAAGCGCCTGGCGGATGCGGGTGCAATCAATGCGCAGGACTGGAACGCCTCGCTCAGCGACGAGCAGTTCGAATGGCTGCGGGCCGTTCTGCAAAAGGCGGATGCGGCAGGCGAAAAAGTGATCGTTCTCTGCCACTATCCTGTTTACCCGGAAAACGCCCACAACATGTGGGACGCGCCGCGTATCCTTGAGCTTCTCGGCTCCCATCCCTCGGTCGTCGCGTGGTTCAATGGCCATAATCACGAGGGCAATTACGGCCTATCGGGCAATACCCACTTCGTGAATTTCAAGGGCATGGTCGATACGCCTGACCAGAACACCTTCGCCATCGCCGATGTCTTTTCCGACCGAATCGTCATTCGCGGTTTCGGGCGCGAGGAGGATCGCCTGCTGGAGTATTTCCTGTAGGAAATAATGCCTTGCTGCGATGCCGGACCTCTCTCGAAGCCCTCATTCCTGTGCTTGTCACAGGAATCCAGCCAGCCCAAGTCCTTGGGCTGAAAAGAGTCTCCCGCCGCGCAGACGCGCGTCGACTGGATTCCTGTGACAAGCACAGGAATGAGGGCGGAGAGGGGTGCTCCGACACATAACAAGGGCTGCGAACTGCACTAAATTCTGTTTCCCAACTGGTTGCTCTGCCAGCCGCTCATCCACAATTGCCGCAGCTTCTCGCCTTCCAGCTTGAAGAAGCTGCCGGTCGTTTCGCAGCTCAGCACCCGGTCCGAGCGGAAATTGCGAATCGCCTGCCGCAATTCGCACCAGGCGACGATATTCACCGTCTCCGAATAATAGATCACCGCAATCGGCCGAACCCGCCGCTGCGTTTGCGCGCCGGCTTCATCGCGATAGGTGATCTCCAGCTTCTCCTCGTCGCGCACCGCCCGCCGGACCGTCGCAAGATCGACGCCGGCGGGGGAGGGCGCGATGCTGCCCCAGGCATGTAGGGCATTGGCGGAGAGGGTTTTCGACAGGGGTTCGGGCAGGGAGGCGGCAATCTTGTCGCTGACCTGCCTTGCCGCCTGCCGCAACTCGCTATCGCCGGTGCGGGCCACCATGGCGAGCGCCAGCACGATCGCCTCCGTCTCTTCGATGGAAAACATCAACGGCGGCAGGTTGAAGCCGGGACGCAGGATATAACCAACGCCGCGTTCCCCTTCGATGGGCACGCGCATGGTCTGAAGCGCTGCTATGTCGCGATAGACCGAGCGCACCGTCACTTCCAGCGCCTCGGCAATCGTCTGCGCGGTGACAGGCCTGCGCGCCACCCGCAGGATCTGGATGATCTCGAACAGTCTCGACGCCTTGCGCATTGCCGTTTTCCCGGTGGATTTCCCCACGCAACTGACACAACGCTGTCAGTTGGCTTTTCCTATAAACGAAGAAACACATTGAGAAACATGGGATTTCCCGAATGTGTCGTGAACCGTTTTGGGAGATACTGACATGAGTTACGCCGAAAATCTCTGGCTTTTCTTTCTGGTCCTGTTCGGCATCATCATCCTGCCGGGCATGGATATGCTGTTCGTACTGGCAAGCGCGCTGACGGGGGGAAAGAGAACCGGCCTTTCCGCCGCAAGCGGCATGAGCGCCGGCGGCATTGTGCATTCGCTTTACGGCGCCCTGGGCGTCGGCATGCTTGCCGCCTGGATGCCGTCGCTGTTCCTGCCGCTTCTGGTTTTCGGTGCCGCCTATATGATCTGGATCGGCATCGGCCTGATGCGCAGCGCGATTGTCGTGAACGGCGATGAGGCGCAGGCGAGCGCTTCGGTCAGAAAAGCCTTCTGGCGGGCGGTGCTGACCTGCCTTTCCAATCCGAAGGCCTATCTGTTCATGATGGCGATCTATCCGCAATTCCTCAAACCGGCTTATGGCCCGATCTGGGTGCAGGGGCTGGTGATGGGCGCGATGGTGGCGGTCACGCAGTTTACGGTCTATGGCGCGCTGGCGCTGACGGCGGATAAAAGCCGGGCATGGCTGGTTTCTTCGCCCGCCGCCACGATCTTCATCGGCCGCGCCGCCGGTTTCATGCTGATTGCCGCAGCGCTGCTGACACTGTGGGAGGCCCTGTCTTAGGCTTCTGTTTTCACGATGGAATTCACCGCAATGTGACTTCTTTTCGCCATCCGGAAAGGGCATCCTCGCGCCGTTCCATATAGCGCCCGGTGTCCCGGCCGGAATCAAGGAGAGTTGCATGAAACTGAAAACCATCACCGCGGCCATGCTGTTCGGCTGTCTTTGCGCCGGAGCGGTCTACGCTGCCGGCGAAGTCGAAAAACGTGAAGGCATGATGAAGCAGATCGGTGGGGCGATGGGTTCGCTCGCCGCCATCTCCAAGGGCGAAAAGCCCTTCGACGCCGATACCGTCAAGACTGCCGTAACCACCATCGGCACCAACGCTAAGGCTTTCCCGGACCAGTTCCCCGCCGGCACCGAGACCGGCAGTGCGGCTGCCCCCGCCATCTGGGAAAATTTCGACGACTTCAAGGCCAAGGCTGCCAAGCTCGGCACGGATGCGGACATGGTTCTCGCCAATCTCCCCACCGATCAGGCGGGCGTCGCCACCGCCATGAAGACGCTCGGCGCCGATTGCGGCACCTGCCACCAGACCTATCGTCTGAAGAAATAATCGCAACACTTTGGAAACGCCGCGTACCGGCGGCGTTTTCTCAGGCACGAAAGACATCTGACCGGGTCAGGTGAGAATGGGGAGAGGGGCATGTCCTCCATCTGGACGAAACTCGCGGGCGGGGCCGTCGTCGCGGCCATTGCGGGCTACGGCATATTCGCCTGGGTCACCGCGCCTCAGCGGCAGGCGCCCAGCCACTGGGTCAGCCTGGGCGAACCGGATCTGGCCAACGGCGAAACGCTGTTCTGGGCGGGCGGCTGCGCAAGCTGCCATGCCGCGCCCGATGCGAAAGGTGAGGCGCTGTTGACGCTTTCGGGCGGGCAGGCGCTGAAAAGCCCCTTCGGCACCTTCCATGTCCCCAATATTTCCTCCGATCCGCAGCATGGCATCGGCGGCTGGACGCTGGCGGAATTCGGCGATGCGATGACGCGCGGTGTGGGCAGGAACGGCGAACATCTCTACCCGTCCTTTCCCTATGCCTCCTATGCCCGCATGACGCAGAAGGACATCAACGATCTCTTCGGTTATCTGAAAGCCCTGCCGGCCAGCCAGAACGATGCGCCGGATCACGAGTTGCCGTTTCCCTTCAATCTGCGCATGGCGCTGGGCGGCTGGAAATTCCTTTATTTCGACCCCTCGGCGCGGCCCCGCGTCGAGCTTGCCAATGCCAATGCCGAATTGCTGCGCGGCCAATATCTGGTGGAAGGGCCGGGCCATTGCGGCGAATGCCACACGCCGCGCAACGCGCTTGGCGGTTTCGTGAAAGACAAGTGGCTGGCCGGCGGGCCCAACCCGGAAGGCGAGGGCCGCATTCCCGACATTACCCCCGGCTCGCAAAGCATCGGCAGCTGGGCCGAGGCCGATATTGCCAGCTATCTGGAAAACGGCTTCACCCCGGAATTCGACAGCGTCGGCGGCTCCATGGTCAAGGTGCAGCAGAACATGGCGCATCTGACGCCTGAAGACCGCGATGCGATTGCCGCCTATCTGAAGGCCATACCGTCGCGGTAATCCTCAGCCGTCATGCCGGACTAGATCCGGCATCCAGCCACGGCGCGGCTGCGCCGTGAGAAGAGTCTCTTGCGATCAAGGACTTGATCGCGCTGGACCCCGGATCTAGTCCGGGGTGACGGAGGTGCAGGCGACGGCGTGCAGTTCGAAGTCAGGCCCACCATTGACTCCCGACCCCGCCCATCGGATAACAATCCTGTGATGGTTCCTTCCGGGCGTTCCGGAAGGTGAAAAGGGAACACGATAGGGAGAAATCCTCATTCGTGGCTGCCCCCGCAACTGTGAGCGGAGAGCCTGAAACGAAATGCCACTGGCAAGCCATCTCGCCGGGAACCGAGGGTTTCCAGAGAGGGTGACGCCGGGAAGGTGTTTCAGGTTTTGACCCGTAAGCCAGGAGACCTGCCATCGCGGAAATATCCATGCCGGCGGGGTGTCCGGAAGAGCGGAATTTCAGGGTGGCGGGATCGACGCCTCCCTGTGTCAGTCTCGTATCCCCGTGGTGAAGTGTATCGTAGCGGCTCGACGGCCCTTTGCCGTGCGGCCGCGTCCAAAGGCGCGGGGTCGCGCCGGAGAGGGGTCACCATGTCCATCAACCAGAATACGGCCAACGCCGCCGTTTCCGCAAAAACAACCAGCTTCGCGCAATCGCTGACGGCGATCGTGCTTGGCCTGTTCGTTGTCGGTTTTGTCGGCTTTTCCCATGTGGAGGCCGTTCATAACGCCGCGCATGACACGCGTCATGCCAACGCCTTCCCCTGCCATTGAGGGGAAACGGCATGTCGTCTTTTCGCAATATCGTCTTTACCGCCGTTCTCGTCGGCATTCTCGGCGGTTTCGCCGTTTCGGCCATGCAGGCTTTCGGCACGACGCCGCTCATCCTTCAGGCGGAAACCTATGAAAGCGCCGGCGAAGCGCCCCACAGCCATGATGCGACGGCCCCCGGTGCTGCCGTTCCCGCCCATGAGCACAATGACGAGGCCTGGGCTCCGGCCGATGGCTTCGAGCGCACCGCCTATACCGTCGCCGCTAATGTGCTGACCGCTATCGGTTATGCGTTGGTGCTGACCGGCCTCATTTCGCTGCGTGGCACGAATGGCGGCTGGCGCGAAGGCCTTCTCTGGGGCGTTGCTGGCTTTGCCGCCGTCATGCTGGCCCCGATGATCGGCCTGCCGCCGGAACTGCCGGGCAGCCCGGCCGCCGCACTTGAGGCGCGGCAGATCTGGTGGCTTGCGACGGTTGCCGCAACCGCGGGCGGCATTGCGCTGATCGCGTTCCGCCGCGAACCCTGGGCAATCGTATTGGCGCTGGTGTTGATCGTCGCACCGCATGTGGTCGGCGCACCCTTGCCGCCGGAAGGCGAACATGCGCTGGCGCCGCTGCCGCTGGAGCGTCAGTTCATCGTCGCCGCCACCGTGACCAGCTTCGTTTTCTGGGCTTTGCTCGGAACATTGAGCGCGTTTTTCCTGAAGCGCTTCCAGTCGGCGTAAATCCATGCAGGACGCAGCGGAATGGAGTGAGGAGCTCGATGCGCTGCGTTTTGCCGTCCCCGGTCACGGCGCTTTCTGCGCCGTGCACCGCCTTGCCTTCAAGGCAGTCCTTGGGGCGACCCCGGATCGCGAGGCGGCTCTTGCCTGTTTTCATGAACACGAGGCCGCTTTTATCGCTGCGGCGCTCACCAAGATAAAACGTGCAAATTTACCCGCCGGCCGCAGCCTGCATCTGAACAGCCGCGATATTCGCCGGGCGATTGCCGGGGAGGGTGAGGAGCCAGCGGCGCGCGTATGCCGGGTGCTGGATCGGAGGTGATGAGTGAGGGTGCCAAGACGCTTGTATTTTGCACCACCTCATTCCTGTGCTTGTCACAGGAATCCAGCCGACGCTCGTCCGCGCGGCGGGAAGAGTCCTTTCAGCCCAAGGACTTGGGCTGGCTAGATTCCTGTGACAAGCACAGGAATGAGGGCGGGCGGGCTTACGTGGCCCACAATATCAGCGTCCGCCTCAGCGATGCTCCGCCGCAAAAACCTGAAGTTCCGCCTCGGCTTCCGGACCAAAGAGGCCGAGGTGTTTCAGGATTTCCACAGCGAAACTGACCGGCGCGCTGCCGGCGGCGGTGATGATGCCGCGATCGCTAACCGCTTTCGGCTGGTCGCGGTAGAGCGATTCGCCGCTATAGACGGCATAGGCCTTGTGCGATGCCAGCGAATTGCCGGTATGGGCGACATCGTTCAGCACGCCCGTGCCGCCGAGCGCGCTTGCCGCCGCGCAGATGCCGGCAACCAGCCGGTTCCTGTCGCGAAACCGGTGCACCAGCCCGCCAAGATCGACAGCCGTTCCCTTTTCCCAGCTCAAGCCGCCGGGAATGACGAGCGCATCGATGCCGGCCGGATCAAGCGCGTCATAGGATGTGTCAGGCGTCACGGTCAGCCCGCCCATGGACGTTACCGGCCGGCCATCGGGCGTGGCATAGACGATCTCGACGCCGAGATAGCTGCGGGCTGCCGCAGCAAGCAGCGCCGGTTCCCAGTCCGCAAAATCCTGCGCCAGCGCAATGGCGATCCGTGTCATGGCCGTCTCCGTGGTTTTAATCAGGCGATGGACTGCATGTAGCGCATGCCGGTAACCGGCCGGGGCGCGAAATCCATGTTTTCGTAGAAGCGATGCGCCGCGACATTGCCGGTCGTGGCGCTGACGGAAAGATAGTCGCAACCGAGGCGTTTGGCGATATCGCGGGCGCGGGAAACCAGATGCTGGCCGGTGCCATGGCCGCGATGCCCGTCACGCACGAAGAGATGATGCAGCTCAAGCCCGCGCCGGCCTTCCTGCGCCCTGTAGAGCGGCAGAAGCAGGGCGTAACCGATCAGCGCGCCATCGGCTTCCGCAACCAGTCCATGCACCCAGGGCAGCGGACCGAACAGGTCGCGTTCCAGTTTCGCCGGGGTGATCGCCGCCGCATCGCCGTGGTAGGAGGCAAGCAGCGTGATCATCTCGTTGAGCTCGGGCAAATCCGTCTTGCGTGCGCCACGAATGATGACGACGGGCGGTCTTTCCAGTGTAAGGGAGCTATCTTCGGTCATTTTTTCGGTCCTTTGGTCTTATCGGTGCCGTCAGGACGCTTGAGAAACAACAAAGCCGCCTGACGGCGGCTTGTTGACAATATGATCTGTCGAGCCGCCCTTAGAGGTAGGCCCAAAAGTACGAGCAGGAGATGGGTGCGCGTTCGTTGATCATGGGACATGCAATGCGCCCGAATCCGCAATCTGTCAAGCCCGGTTTTCCGATCAATGTTCACCCTCGCACATGCCGTGATTGGAAAGCGCGCGGATGACGTAGCAATCCTCGATCGAATGGCCGTGGCAATGGGACACGATGCGCTCCAGCTCGTGCTCCAGCTTCTTCAGGCTGGCGATCTTCTCGCGCACATGGGCGAGGTGTTCGGCGGCGATGCGGTCCGCGCCTTCGCAGGGCATCTGCCGGTGCTGGCTAAGCGCGATCAGTTCGCGGATGGCGTCGATGTTCAGCCCGAGATCGCGCGCATGGCGGATGAAGGCCAGCCTTTCGAGGTCGGTCTTTTCGTAACGGCGCTGGTTGCCGTCCGAACGGTCGGCTTCGCGGATGAGGCCCATCTGCTCGTAATAACGGATAGTCGGCACCTTGACGCCGGTGCGTTTGGACAGTTCACCGATGGACAGCATCTCTTTCTCCATATCTCGGGTGCAGCGACGGCAGAACGGATGGCTCGACCGTTCCGGGTGCGATGCTCTAGTCTCTAGAGATATGGCTTTTCAGCCTGCCGTTCAATGGGTCTCAGGCGGCTTCATCCACACCGAGCGCCTGGGCGAGCGCCTTGAGGACATCGTTCTCGATGCTGGATGCGGTTTCCGGCTGTGCCGATGCGGCCATGTCGCCCATGTCCAGAGCGGGTGCGGTCGTCGTGGAAGCGCCGCTGTCGAGGTTCCAGAGCGCTGCGGCAAGGCCGGTCGAAACGCTGGCGGCGGCCGGCGCGACGGCCGTGGCGATGCTTTCGACGCTCGAAATGGTGCGATGCGCGGCGCGCGTCAGCTCCAGCAGGGCTTCGGTGGTGGAGTGGGTTTCCTTGCCCTTTGTCGGCTCAAGGCTCCGGATCGGAGTGGGATGATAGCTGCTGATGGTTGCTGCAATAGTCGTCATGACTGAGTCCCCTAGGTTTCATGAGGTATTTTTAGCGGCCGAAACATTCGCGAGGATTGCGTCGCACGGGGCTTGAACGGAAAAACTCGCTCATATAGTATACCCCCCTATAGTATATGAGGTGCCCATGTCCCATACGATCCGCAACAAGGAGAAGCTTCTGGCCCGCATCCGCCGCCTGAAAGGGCAGATGGAGGCGGTGGAGCGCGCGCTGGATGATGCCAAGCCCTGCGGCGAGGTGCTGCAATTGCTCGCTTCGGTGCGCGGCGCGCTTTCCGGCCTGACCGGGGAGGTGATGCAGGAGCATCTGCACGAGCATGTGGTGCATGCCGAAAACGAAGACGAGCGGGCGCGGGCGGCGGAAGAGCTGGCCCAGGTGCTGAAGACCTACATACGGTAAAATCGAACAGGATTAGCGACATGACGACGACATCCGAATACCGTGCAGCAGCCGGTCACGACCATGTTTTTCTTGGCCAGAACCATGAGCGCAATGAAAGGCGTGTCTGGATGGTCATTGCGCTGACCGCGGCCATGATGGTGGCGGAAATCGTTGCCGGCCACTGGTATGGCTCCATGGCGCTGACGGCGGATGGCTGGCACATGTCCACCCATGCCGGCGCGATGCTGATTTCGGCGCTCGCCTATCTCTATGCCCGCCGCGAGGCGCGCAATCCGCGCTTCACTTTCGGCACCGGCAAGTTCGGCGATCTGGCGGGTTTTGCCAGCGCCATCGTGCTGGCGGTGGTGGCGCTGCTGATTGCCGTCGAAAGCGCGATGCGCCTCATCAATCCCGTCGAAATCGATTTCAACCAGGCGATCCTCGTCGCCATCATCGGCCTTGCCGTCAATCTTCTCAGCGCCGTGCTTTTGAAGGATGACCATCACCACGATCATGGTCACGGCCACGGCTCGCATGCCCATCATGGCCATGGCAGCCACGCCCATCACGATCACGGCTCCCATGCCGGTCACCATGCGGACCATGGCGCAAAGGGCGGCCGGGACAATAATCTGCGCGCGGCCTATCTGCATGTGCTGGCGGATGCGCTGACTTCGGTTCTCGCCATCGTCGCGCTGCTGCTCGGCAAATGGAACGGCTGGTCGTTCCTCGATCCGTTGATGGGTATCGTTGGCGGTCTGGTCATCGCTCGCTGGTCATGGGGGCTGATCCGCTCCACGGCGACCACGCTCCTCGATGCGCTGCCGCCGGCGGAGGATTTGCCGCAGGAAATCCGTGAAAGCGTGGAGACGGAAGAGGATCGCATCACCGACCTGCATGTCTGGCAGGTAGGGCCGGGGCATCACGCCGCCATCGTGGCGATCCATTCGCAGGCGCCGAAAGCGCCGGCTTTCTACAAGCAGAAACTTGCCGCCATACATGAACTCTCGCATGTGACGGTGGAAGTGAGCCCGGCAAGGGCCTGATTGGAATCGCCTATTCGGTATATTCCGAATAGGCGCTGCGCACCCATTCCACCTCGGCTTCCGCCTTGTCCTCGGGGGAAGCCGCGGCCGTATCCTGATATGCGGGCGCACTGCCATTGCCGACGGCCCACAGAACATTGGCCAGCGACTGGGAAAGAATGGTGCTGGAAACGGTGGGATTGCCGGGGCCGCGTTTTACCGCCTGCTCCTCCGGCGCGCTTTGAGCGCTGCCAGCTTTTTCGATGTCGCGGATGCGACCCTGATAGTTATATCCGCCAATATTGCTTTCGATCTGCATGTCGGTGATTCCGCGTTCAAAAGTTAACGAATGGTTAACGGCGGCGACTTGTCCGAAACTTGCGCTTGCTGCGCTGCAGCGACTGCCGAGGGTTGACAGCCGGCGAAGTAGTGCTTCGTTTTTGCATCGGGAGCATGCAGAACTGCACAGGGTGTTTGTTCTTGCGGCGTCATGCCGGTGGCGCCAGAGGCACGCCATTTCCCGTCATTCCGGACTTGATCCGGAATCCAGCCGACGCGCGTCTGCGCGGCGGGAAGAGTCCTTTTAGCCCAAGGACTTGGGCTCGCTGGATACCGGCTCAAGGCCGGTATGACGGAAAGAGGAAATCTCGCGGATGCGGCCAATCCGTCCAGTGCCGGATTACGCTGTTTCCTTCTCCACCGGCATAACCGTTTCCTGGAGCTTCTCCGGCTCCTTCGCCTCAACCTCCTGCGGCGCGGGCGTCACCATCGCAGCCACCAGCGTATCGAGGCCGATGCTGCCGACCGGTTTGCCGTCCTCGTCCACCACATGCGCGGTCGTCTCGTTGGCTTCCGACATGTCGCGGGCAATGGTTTCCAGCGTCGCGTTTTCCGGCACGGGCATGCCCTCGGGGCGGCTTTCCAGCGGCTCCATCACCGTGGTCGCCTGCAGCACGCGGCCGCGATTGACGTCGCGCACGAAGTCGGTGACGTAACCATCGGCCGGGGAGAGGATGATGCTCTGGCCATCGCCCTGCTGCACCACTTCGCCGTCTTTGAGAATGGCGATGTGGTCGCCGAGCCTGAGCGCCTCGTCCAGATCGTGGGTGATGAACACCACGGTCTTCTTCAGCTCCTGCTGCAGATCGAGCAGCATGGTCTGCATGTCGACACGGATCAGCGGATCGAGCGCCGAATAGGCTTCGTCCATCAGCAGAATATCGGCGTCATTGGCAAGCGCGCGGGCAAGGCCGACACGCTGCTGCATGCCACCGGAAAGCTGGTTCGGATAATAATCCTCGTAACCGGCAAGGCCGACACGCTCCAGCCAGTAACGGCCCTTTTCCTCGCTTCTGCTGCGCGGCACACCCTGGATATCGAGGCCGTAGACGCTGTTTTCCAGCACGGTGCGGTGCGGCAAAAGGCCGAATTTCTGGAACACCATCGCCGTCTTGTGGCGGCGGAATTGCCGCAGCGACGAAGCGCTCATGCCGCAGATGTCCTCGCCATCGTAAAGCACCTCGCCGGCGGTCGGATCGATCAGCCGGTTGATATGGCGGATCAGCGTCGACTTGCCGGAGCCGGAAAGGCCCATGACGACGGTGATCTTGCCGCCCGGCATGGTGATGTTGATGTTGTTGAGGCCGAGCACGTGGTTGTGTTTGTCGTTCAGTTCGGCCTTGTCCATGCCGGATCGCACCGCTTCGAGATACTTCTCTGGATGCTTGCCGAAGATCTTGTAAAGGTGGCGGATTTCGATGCTTTTAGCCATGGGAGACCTCGCGGTATTTCTGCAGGCGCTTGCCGAAAGCCTGGCTCGCCCGGTCGAACATGATGGCGATGGCGACCAGAGCGAAACCGTTCAGGAAGCCCACCGTGAAGAACTGGTTGTTGATGGCCTGCAGCACGTTCTTGCCGAGCCCGCCGACACCGACCATGGAGGCGACGACGACCATGGCGAGCGCCATCATGATGGTCTGGTTGATGCCGGTCATGATGGTGGGCAGTGCCAGCGGCAGCTGCACATTGAACAGCTTCTGGCCATTGGAGGAGCCGAAGGCGTCCGCCGCTTCCAGCACCTCCCGGTCCACCAGGCGAATGCCAAGGCTGGTGAGGCGAATAACCGGCGGAATGGCATAGATCACCACTGCGATCAGGCCCGGTACCTTGCCGATGCCGAAAATCACCACCACGGGGATGAGATAAACGAAGCTCGGCAGGGTCTGCATCACGTCGAGCACGGGATTGATGAGGCGTTGCAGGCGTTCCGAACGTCCCATCAGGATGCCGAGCGGCAGGCCGATGACGATGGCGATCAGGGTGGCGATGGCGACGATGGACAGTGTCGTCATGGCGTCGCGCCAGAGGCCGACCGCGCCGATCATCAGCAGGGCGAGCGCCGTGCCGCCGGTAATCCTGAAGCTGCGACCGGCCAGATGCACGATGGCGAGAATGATGAGGAGCGTGACGATCCAAGGGGTCTGGATGAACAGCCGCTCCGAGGAATTGAGGAAGAGCTGCAGCGGATGCACGATCACATCGATCGCATCGCCGTAGTTGCGCACGATGTCGCGAAAACCGTCATCGATGGTCTTGCGTGCCACACGCATCGTGGAATTGTCGATGGCCGGGAACTTGCAGAGCAGGTCCGACAGGTAAGTGCAGAGGGCCATTATTGTTGTTTTCCCTTTGGGTTATTGAGGGATGGGTGGTTGGAGGTTGGAGTGCGCGGGCACCCCCCTCTGTCCTGCCGGACATCTCCCCCTCAAGGGGGGAGATCAGCAGGGCGCACCCTTTTCCAATTCTCAACGTTTGTGATGGGCGATACCCCGCCGCAGGTCGATCTCCCCCCTTGAGGGGGAGATGCCCGGCAGGGCAGAGGGGGGTAAGCGGCTTGCGCCGACTCCCCCATCAACCAATCACATCGAAGCCTTGATCTTCTCCGCCACCTCGGCCGGAACCCACTTCGTCCAGATGTCCTCATGGTTCTCGAGGAAATACTCCGCGCCGTCCTCGTTGGTGCCCTGGTTCTCATCCATCCAGGCGAGGATTTCGGCGACCGTCTTGTTGTCCCAGTTGCGGGCCTTGATGTAGTCCAGCGTCACGCCGGCCTTGCTTTCGAAGTCCTTGGTGATGACGGTATAGACATCGGCAACCGGATAGGCGTTGACCTTCGGCGCTGCGCAATCGACCTTGGCCGTGCAGTCGTCGAAATGGGCGCGGTCGAGTTCGACGCCGTCATCCAGCTTCACCATCTCGTATTTGCCGAGAATGGCGGTGGGCGACCAGTAATAGCCGAGCCAGCCCTGCTTCTTTTCGAACGCATTGGCGATGGAGCCGTCGAGGCCGGCGGCCGAGCCGGTGTCGACCAGCGTGAAGCCCTTTTTGTCGCCCTCGCGCGCCTTGTAAAGATTGGCGGTGGTCACCTGGCAGTTCCAACCGGACGGGCAATTATGCACGGCGCCCTTGCTGGCGTCTTCCGGGGCGGGGAAAAGTTCGGGATGTTTCAGCGCATCCTCGACGGTCTTGATGTCGGGGTGGGCGTCAGCGATGAATTTCGGGATCCACCAGCCTTCGACGCCGCCATCGGTGAGGATTTTAGACGCCTCGATCATGCGGCCGTCCTTGACGGCAGCATCGAGCGGCTCGCGCACGGCGTTCACCCACAATTCGGGCGCCATGTCCGGCTGGCCTTTTTCGTTCATGGAGGCGAAGGTCGGCATGGTATCGCCGCTGACGACATTGACCGTGCAGTCATAGCCGTTTTCCATGATGAACTTGTCGACGTAAGCCGCGACACCGGCGGATGCCCAGTTCATTTCGGCGATGGAGATGCTGCCGCACTCTTCGGCGGCATTGGCGGAATTTGCTGCACCGGCAGCGATGATAAAGCCCGTTACGAGAATGGTCGAGGCGAGGAGTTTCTTCATGTGTAAGACCCCCAAGTCTGATGCAGTGTTTTCAATTGGCAAAGCGGGAGCACTGCAAAGCCCGGATTGCCAAGGGCGAACTGACATGGCGCGTGGAAAAGCCGAAAAAATACGGCAAGAAGAATATCCGCAGAACACGCTGCGGCATTGCCGCAGGAGACGCGGCGAAAAGGCGCATGAATATGTCAACGACCGGCATAATACGGCCAAAAAGTGATATTGCAACGCGAAATGGCGCGTCGCAGCCATGCGTTCGATTCCCGGAACATTTTTCGGTCTGGCGTAATACTGAAAATATATTTGTAATTTACTGAGGTGTATTTTGAGTTTCAGTAGTTTGAAATAAAAATCCGTTATGTCGTTAAGTGGTATTTAAAGAAAAAATACCGGCGCGATTTTGTGGAAAAAATATTCAGAAACGGGTTTTCGAAGGGTATTTTTATACTGTTTTCGGAGCGAGCGACGGCTCTCCGCCGCCCGTTCCGCCATCAGCGTGTCATGCGGCGTCCTTGCCGGCCACCTTCAGCGCGAAGGCATATTCGAAGGCGATTTCCTCCAGCCGCTGGAAACGGCCCGACTTGCCGCCATGGCCGGCCGCCATGTTGGTTTTCAGCAGGATGGGCGCTTCCCCCGTGGTCTTCTCACGCAGCTTCGCCACCCATTTGGTCGGCTCCCAATAGGTCACGCGCGGATCGGTGAGGCCGGAAAGCGCCAGGATAGGCGGGTAAGGCTTCGCACCCACATTGTCATAGGGGCTGTAGGCGGCGATCCAGCCATATTCCTCTGCCGATTCCAGCGGATTGCCCCATTCCGGCCATTCCGGCGGGGTGAGCGGCAAAGTGTCATCGAGCATGGTGGTGAGCACGTCCACGAAGGGAACGGCGGCGATGATGCCGGCGAATTTTTCCGGCGCCATATTGGCGACAGCCCCCATCAACATGCCGCCGGCCGAGCCGCCTTCGGCGATAATGCCATTATAGGAGGTGAAACCTTCCTGAACCAGATGATCGGCGGCGGCGATGAAATCCTTGAAGGTGTTCTGCTTGGCTTCCATCTTGCCGGTTTCGTACCATTCGAAACCCTTGTCCTTGCCGCCGCGAATATGGGCGATGGCATAGATGAAACCACGGTCGGCGAGCGACAGCGTTGTGGTGGAGAAAGAGGCGGGAATGGAGATGCCGTAAGCGCCATAACCATAAAGCAGGCAGGGGGCGGAACCGTTAAGCGCCACATCCTTGCGATAGAGCAGGGAGACCGGCACCAGCTCGCCATCATGGGCAGGGGCCATGATGCGACGGGTGATGTAATCGTCCGGATTGTGGCCGGAGGGTACTTCCTGCGTCTTCAGCAGCGTGCGCTCGCGCGTCACCATGTCGTAATCGAACAGCTGGCTCGGCGTCGTCATCGAGGAATAGGAGAAGCGGATGACATCCGTGTCATATTCCGCCGCGCCATGCAGGCCAAGCGAATAGGCCTCTTCGGCAAAGGCGATGGAATGTTCCTCGCCGGTGCGGCGGTCGCGGATGACGATGCGCGGCAGGCCGTCGCGGCGTTCCAGCCAGATCAGGTGGCGGGCATAGGCATCGACCGAGAGAATAAGGCGGCCCGGCTCGTGCGGAACCACCTCTTTCCAGTTCTCCTTGCCGGGTGCGGTGACCGGTGCTTCCACGATGCGGAAATCCTTGGCGTCGCCGTCATTGGTGAGGATGAAGAAGACATCGCCGCCTTCGCACATCGAATATTCGATGCCCTCTTCGCGCTCCGCCACGATAGCAGGCTCGGCGGTCAGGTCTTTGGTGGAGAGAATGCGATATTCGCTGGTCTCATGGTCGTGAATGTCGATGAAGATGAAATCGTCGAGCACCGACGCGCCGACGCCCATGAAGAAACCGGGATCCTTTTCCTCATAGACCAGCCGGTCGGCCGATTGCGGCTCGCCGATAATGTGATGGAAGACCTTGGAGGGGCGGTGGTTCTCGTCCTGCAGCGTGTAGAAGAAGCTCTTGCCATCGGGCGCCCATGCGCCGCCACCGCCGGTGTTTTCCACGACGTCGGCAAGGTCTTCGCCGGTTTCGAGGTTACGGATGCGCAGGGTGAAATATTCCGAGCCCTTGTCGTCATAACCCCAGATGCCGTGACTGTGATCGGAGGACTGGTCGAGGCCGGCAAGACGGAAATAATCCTTGCCCTCGGCCTCTTTGTCGCCGTTCAGCAGCACGTGTTTTTCGCCGCCGCCGCGCGGGGTGCGGAAATAATGCGGCTGCTCGCCGCCGGTCACGAACAGCGTGCCATAGGCATAAGGCCCGTCATTGACCGGTACGGAGGAATCATCCTGCTTGATGCGGCCCTTCATTTCCTCGAACAGCTTTTCCTGAAGCGCCTTGGTGTCACCCATGGCCGCTTCCATATAGGCGTTCTCCGCCTCCAGATGGGCGCGGATCGACGGGTCGAGCAGGGTTGGGTCCTTGAACATGGCCTGCCAGTTATCGGCCCGGAACCATGCGTAATCGTCGGTGCGGGTAATGCCGTGATGCGTATCCTGAACGGGCCGTTTTTCGGCGGTCGGGGCGGCGGGCAGGTTCTTGAAAATCGGCAAGGGAAACTCGCTTTCGTATGAAGAATTCTTGGGCGGCACCAAGATGTAGAGCGGGCCTTGCGGTCGATCAAGTTTCAAATCTCCACAGGCGGAATGCGGCTTGGGCACAATTTCGTCAGCTTTCGATCACATTTTGGCAATATCCGGCAAATCAGCGATGATGGATGCAGGCCGCCCGGCCTGCCGCCCATCACAAGAACAAACGAAAAAACTGACAGGATCCCATGCGAAAGCTTCTTCCCGCTGCCCTTTCTGCCTTTTTCCTTGGCTTGCAGACCTTCACGCCTGCTTTCGCGATCGACGCCAGCGTCATGCGGCAGTTGAACGCGCTTGCCCCCGAGGAGCGGCTGGAACAGCGCTGCGATATCGAGGCGATGGAAAGGATAGCGACCGAGCAGAAGGGCATGCGGCCGGACAAGGTCATCGCCTACACTTTCGGTGATCCGGAAGTTGGCAAGAACTCCATCAAGGCGCCGGGCGCGGTCTTCAGAAGTTCGGGCGAATGGTACAAGCTGAAATACAAGTGCCAGCTGAAGAGCGACAGCCTCAGCATCCAGTCCTTCGATTACCGTGTGGGCGATAAAATTCCCGAAGAGCAGTGGAAGAAGTTGTATCTTTATGACTGAGCACGGAATTTTTCGATTTCAGACCGGCGTTTAGCCGCCGCTTTGTTGCCGCGTCGTCAACGGCTCTGTAACCCTGACTTCCGATCGAAGTGAGGGACATAAACATGGCGAAACGATTCAAGGGGCTTTCTGCTTTTCCGATCACGCCGGCCGATGAGGCCGGGCGGGTCGATGTCGAGGCCTTCTGCGCCCTGATCGAGCGGCTGGATGCGGCGACGGTCGATTCCGTCGGCATTCTCGGCAGCACCGGCATCTACATGTATCTCACGCGCGAGGAGAGGCGTCGGGCCATCGAGGCCGCCGCCGCCATCCTCAAGGGCAAGCGCACACTCATGGCCGGCGTCGGCGCCCTGCGCACCGATGACGCCGTGGCCTTGGCAAAGGACGCCGAAGCTGCCGGTGCGGATGCATTGCTGCTCGCGCCCGTCTCCTACACGCCGCTGACGCAGGAAGAGGCCTATCACCATTTCGCCGCCGTGGCCGGCGCAACGGGCCTGCCGCTCGCCATCTACAACAATCCCACCACGACCCGCTTTGCCTTCAGCGACGAGCTTCTGGTGCGGCTTGCCTATATCCCCAATATCCGCGCCATCAAGATGCCGCTGCCGGCCGATTCCGATTATGCCGGTGAGCTTGCGCGGCTGAGGCCGAAGCTGGGGCAAGATTTCGCCATCGGTTACAGCGGCGACTGGGGCTGCACTGACGCCACGCTTGCCGGCGGCGACACCTGGTACAGCGTCGTTGCCGGCCTGCTGCCGGTTCCGGCTCTGCGGCTGATGCGGGCGGCTCAGGCCGGAAATGCGGAAGAGGCGAAGAGGATCGATGCGGCGTTCCAGCCGCTCTGGGCGCTGTTTAAGGAATTCGGCAGCATCCGCGTGGTTTATGCCGCCGCCAACATCCTGTCGCTGACGGTCAGCGAACCGCCCCGGCCGATCCTGCCGCTCACCAGCGCCGAACGCCAGCGGGTGGAAGAGGCGCTTGAAGCCCTGTCCGCGCTGGAAACCGCGCCTTAATTCGGGCGCTTTGCGGGCGGATTGCCACGGAATGATACTGCATTCACTGCGGAAAATGAAAATGATACGTCGCTTCCTCCTTGCTGCCCTGTTCGCTTCAGCCGCGTCCGCCGCCTTAGCGGGGACCGGCCTTGTCGAACCGACGCTGAAAATGTCGCCGCAGCATGACGGCAAGGTGCGGGTGGCGATGACGCTCGATGCCTGCATGGGCAAGACCGACCACCGTATTCTCGATACGCTGGTGAAGGAGCGCATTCCGGCAACGATCTTCGTCACCGCCCGCTGGCTGAAACACAATGGCGACGCGCTGGCCACGCTCATGGCGCATCCGGACCTGTTCGAGATCGAAAACCATGGCGAAAACCATGTGCCGGTGGTGGATAAGCCGGTTTCCATCTACGGTATCGCCGCCGCCGGCTCTGAAGCGGCGGTCGAGCAGGAGGTGGAGGGCGGCCGTCAGGCCATCGTCGCCGCCACCGGCCTCCAGCCGCAATGGTTCCGCGGTGCCACCGCCAAATATACCAAGTCCTCCATGACCACCATCAACCGGCTCGGCATGCGGGTCGCCGGTTATTCCGTCAATGGCGATGGCGGCTCGCTGCTGGGGGCGGCCATGACGGCGAAACACATCGCTGCCGCCAGGGATGGCGATGTCATCATCTCCCACATCAACCAGCCCACCCATGAAGCGGGCGAGGGCGTGGTGAAAGGCCTTCTGGCGCTGAAGGCGCGCGGCGTGATTTTCACAAGGCTGGATGACCCGTCCTTCGCACCGCCGGGGAATTGAAGGGGAAGCTCTTTCCTCATTCCTGTGCTTGTCACAGGAATCCAGCCAGCCCAAGTCCTTGGGCTGAAAGGACTCTCCCCGCCGCGCAGACGCGCGCCGACTGGATTCCTGTGACAAGCACAGGAATGAGGGATGAGCCACATCCATGCCCGTTTTTCGGCGGCGTGCCGCTTAAATTTGCGCTAGCATCCTCCCCATGATGCTGTTCAAACGCCCCGACACCGAAACGCTCTATTCCGCCCTTGTGAACAAGGACCCCGCCTATGAGGGCGTGGCCTATGTCTGCGTGACATCGACCAAGATCTTCTGCCGCTTCACCTGCACGGCGCGCAAGCCGAAGATCGAAAACTGCCGGTTCCGCGAGACCATCGCCGAATGTCTGGAAGCCGGTTTCCGTCCCTGCAAGCGCTGCAAGCCGATGCTCGCCTATGGCTCCGCCGATGAGACCGTGACGTCGCTGCTGACGGCGCTGGAAAACGAACCGGCGCGGCGCTGGCGCGAGGAGGATGTGGTGGCGATGGGCCATGATCCTTCCACCGTGCGCCGCACCTTCAAGCGCCGTTTCGGCATGAGCTTTCTGGAAATCGCCAGATTGCGGCGGGTGGGCGGTGCGGCGGAAAGCATCGCTTCCGGCGAAGCGGTGATCGGCGCGCAGATCGATGCCGGTTACGAATCCGGCAGCGGTTTCCGCGCTGCCATCAACCAGTTCTTCGGCTCTTCGCCCGCCGCCATGAAAGGCAAGGGATTTTTGAAGGGCGACTGGATCGATACGCCGATCGGCCCGATGCTGGCGGTCGCAGACGATCACGCCCTGCATCTCCTCGAATTCGCCGACCGGCCGGCGCTTCCGGCCGAACTGAAGCGGCTGAAGACGCGCACCGGCGCGGATATGGTGCTTGGCCGGACGGCTGTGACCGGCCAGATCGAAGCGGAACTCAAGGCCTATTTCGCCGGGCATTCAGCCGCCTTCGAAACCCGGCTTGCCGGCCACGGCACGCCCTTCGAGCGCGACGTCTGGCGCAACCTGCGGGAAATACCGGCGGGTGAGGTCGTCAGCTATTCCTCGCTCGCAACCGCCATGGACAGGTCATCCGCCGTGCGTGCGGTCGCGCGTGCCAATGGCGCCAACCAGATCGCCATCGTCGTGCCGTGCCACCGTGTGCTGGGCGCGGATGGCAGCCTGACCGGTTATGGCGGCGGGCTGTGGCGCAAGAAATGGCTGATCGAGCACGAGCGCCGCATGGCGAACCGCCAGGGCATGCCGCTCGCTTCCTGAGCGGCCTGGCTGCTGGTTTTCAGGAGGTTGTCGATTTAGTTGAGCGGGGTGTGTGGGTTTACCCCCCTCTGCCCTGCCGGGCATCTCCCCCTCAAGGGGGGAGATCGGCAAGCGGCGCTACCGCCATTTCATTCTCAACGTTGAGATGGGCGAAACCTCGCCGCAGATCGATCTCCCCCCTTGAGGGGGAGATGCCCGGCAGGGCAGAGGGGGGTAAACCCACGCGCCGGCCGTCAATCGACAATCTCCTGACAGCTCAAACCCGGAGTGGTTCGCATTTCCAGCCGGAAAACCGCCGGTCAATCCGGCAGCTTGGGCACAACCCGGCGTGAGGGAAACAGCTCCCGCGTCACCGTCATGGCGATCAGCGACAGCGGCAGCGCCAGCATGGCCCCGGCTGCCCCCCACATCCACGTCCAGAAGATGATCATCACGAAGACGAGGAAGGGGTTTATCTCCATGTTGCGGCCCACCACCGCCGGAAAGGCGAGGTTTTCCATCAACAGGTGAATGGTGAAGAAGATCGCCGCCGGCAGAAGCGCCAGGATGATGTTGTCATGGGTGATGATGCCCGCCACCGTCAGCGAAATCGTCATGGCGGTAATCCCGAGAAACGGCACGAAGCTGGAGAGGAAGGCGAACAGCCCCCACAGAAGCGGCATGGCCAGTCCGCCGAAATAGGCGATGACCACCATCGTCACCCCGAGCCCGGCATAGATCAGCGCCGCCGTGGCGAAATAGGTGCCGAGCACCTCTTCCACCGAACCGATGATGCGGATGGTGCGAAGCCGCTGGTGGCGGGCCGGAAAGGCCATGATGATCGCCTTGCGCAGTCGCAGCCGGCTATAGAGAAACATCAGCAGCGCGGCGAGGAAGATCAGGCCCTGAATGACGGCCGGGGTGACGTTGGAGCCGAGCACGGAAATGATTTCGCCGCTGCGCGAAATCAAAGATTCCATCGACATCGAGCCCAGACTGAAGCTCGCCGCCGAAATATTCAGCCATCTGAGGCTTTGCAGATAGGGCAGGAAACGGTCGATGCTGCGCTCCACCAGCGCCGGCCCTTCCGAAGCGAGAAGCGAGAGCGGCTCGGTCAGCGAATTGACCACGAAGAACATCACCGCCGCCACGAGGCTCGATAGAATGAGCGCGACGCCGAAGCCGGGAATGCCGTAGGAGCCGAGCTTTTCGGCGGCGATGCCGAGGATCATGCCCACCACGATGGCCATCACCACCGGAATGAGGATGAGCGACAATTCGTGGATGACCGCCATCAGCATGATGAGGAAGATGCCGATCACCGACCAGGCGACGACCACATCCAGCGCTTCGCGGCCAAGCGGCTGCTGGCTGCGGGCATCGTCGCGGCGCGACGTGGATGGCGGGGCCTCCAGCGGGTCCGCCCTCGTGATCGGAACGGTTCCGGCTGTGGCGCCGGCTGCGACCGAATTGCCGGTCTTGTCCGGTCTGGCATTTTCATTCATCGAACGATCCCCCAATCAGGTGACAAACGTTCGAAAAATGTGGCGGTTCCGGGGCGGCGCAAATTTCCGCCGCCCCTTTTTGCAATTGGAGCATGCCGAGCAAAAATGGAGCCCGGATTCCCGGCCGCAAATGCGGCAATCTTTATGCGGAGAGCTTTAGCCCGATGCCCCACGGATCTTTGAGGACAATGCCATCACTTTGCCGCTCTGTGGCGATTTCCAGTCGGTCGAGCGCGGCAATCGCCGTCTCGAGCGCGGCCGGCTCGTTGAAGGTCAGCGAATAGCCGGAAAGGCCGGTCATATTGTCCTTGCGGGCCTCAGCACCCCGGCTGTTCCAGATATTGGCGGCGACGTGGTGGTGATAGGCCCCGGAACCGAAGAAGCTCGCGCCGGGATAACGCGCCATGATCTTCAGCCCCAGCACATCCTGATAAAATTCATCCGCCTGCGGAATATTGCCCACCTGCAGATGGATATGGCCGATGGCTGTTCCTTCCGCCGCCCCGGTAAAGGCCATCTTCGGCGCGCTGTCGTAAAGCGCCTGAAGGTTGAGGCCGAGGGTGGCCATCTCCACCGTGCCGTCCTGCTGGTAGGTCCATTCATCCGGAGAACGGTCGCGATAGACTTCGATGCCGTTGCCTTCCGGGTCGGCAAGATAGATCGCCTCGCTGACCAGATGGTCGGACGCGCCCTGAAGCTGGACATTGTTATGGGCGGCATGTGCCAGCCAATGGGCCAGATCGTTCCGGCTCGGCATCAGGAAGGCGGTGTGGAACAGGCCTGCGGCGTTGCGCGGCGCGCGTTCCGCCGTGCCGGAGGTGGAAAGCGTGAGCAACGGCTGGCCGCCGACACCCAGCACTTCACCGCTCGGGTTCTTTTCAAGAACGGAAAGACCGATGATCTTCCGGTAGAAATCCGAAAGGCGCGGCAGATCGTGAACGACGAGATGCGCCTGGCCGACATAGGCCGGCCGCGTCAGGGCGAATTGTTTGATTTCACTCATCATGATCTCCATATTGAATCCGAAGCGCCCTGGGGCGGATCGGTCGCCGAAACTATCGGCCGACGCCGCTTTGCGGCGTTTGTCGAAGGCGAATATGGGCTGGTTTCGTCGTTCAGCAAAGATCGTCGTCTGGCGATTGACCGTCCACTATTCGTTGACAATGCCCCGTTCCGGCCCGGCTCCGGCTTTGACTTCGATCAAGGTGAAGGCCGTGCCGAAGGGGAAATATAAGCCTAGCCCGACACGCTAAACGGCGGATCAAGCCAAAGGAGACAGCCATGTACAAGAAGATCATCGTACCGGTAGACCTCAGCGCCACCGACAAGGGGGAAAAGATTCTCGAAAAGGCCAAGGCGCTTCTGGACCCGGACGGCGAGATCGTTCTCATCAATGTTGTCGAGGAACTGCCGGGCTATATGGCGATCGACCTGCCTGTCGACCTGATCGAAAACGCCATCAAGGACGCCAAGACCAAGCTTTCGGACATCAAGACGAGAGCCGGTTTCAAGGGCAGCCAGGAAATCAGAAGCGGCGCCCCCGCGCGTGAAATCATCGCCGCCGCCGAGGAACACAAGGCCGACCTCATCATCATCGCGTCGCACACGCCGGATTTCAGCAATTATTTCATCGGCGCCACCGCCGACCGCGTGGTGCGCCATGCCAAATGCTCGGTGCTGGTGGACCGATAAAAGCCTGACGTTTGAGGGTTGCGGGCGGGTTTTCCGCCCCCAAGCATTCCCAGGAAAAGTGGAATCCGGTTTTCCGTCTGGGAATGCGGCGATACAAGAAGATGGGCTGGAGGAAAAAACATGAATGTCGAAAGTTACGAGAAAATCCTGCGTGACCGCCAGCGCGAGCTTTATCGCCGCCTGCACAAAATCGAGGCCGATTTCGAAGAGCCTCGCAATCCCGATGACGAGGATCGCGCCACCGAACGCAGCAATGACGAGGTGCTGGACGAGTTGGGGCAGGTGGGTCAGGACGAGCTGCGCGCCATCGACGCAGCCCTCGACCGTATCGCCAGCGGCACCTTCGGCACCTGTGTCAAATGCGGCAAGCGGATTTCGGAGGATCGGCTGAAGGCGGTGCCCTATACGCCGTTTTGCCAGGAATGCGCTGCGGCGTTGTGAAATAATTTCGTGGTGACGCGTTGCGCTCGCCCTTTTCCACCCTCATCCCTGTGCTTGTCACAGGGATCCAGCCAGCCCAAGTCCTTGGGCTGAGAAGAGTCCTTTCGCCGCGCAGACGCGCGTCGGCTGGATTCCTGTGACAAGCACAGGAATGAGGGAAGTAGTGGACCTCTCCTTTCGCAACAGCCTCGAACGCAATTTGATTGCCGTTAACCGGGCGCTGTCTTGTTCCTGTCTAATATTGTCTCCATGCTTTGAGGAAAGCACGCAGACGGGATTGGACTATGAGCGATTTATGGCGGTTCGGGCGCCAGTATGATTTTCACGAGATTGTCGCCGATGGCATCGTCCATGGTGTCGGCATCGTGTTTGCGCTTATCGGCGCCACGGCGCTGATTTTCTACGCGACCGCCTGGGGTACGCTCAGCGCGATCGCCGCCGCGTGGATTTACGGTCTCGGCCTCGTCGCCTGTCTCTCCGTGTCCTTCACCTATAATATCTGGCCGCACTCCAGGGTGAAATGGTTCCTGCGCCGGCTGGATCATTCGGCGATCTTCATTCTCATCGCCGCCACCTATACCCCCTTTCTGGTGCGCGGCATCCACGATCCGCTGATCGCCGTCATGCTGGGGCTGATCTGGCTTGCGGCGCTGTGCGGCATCCTTCTCAAATGCCTGTTTCCCGGCCGTTACGACCGGGTCGCCATCGGCCTTTATCTCGCCATGGGCTGGAGCGGCGTCATGGTGGTCGGGCCGCTGTCGTCGCATCTGGCACCCGTCACGCTCTGGCTGATCGTCGCCGGTGGCATCATCTATTCGCTCGGCGTCATCTTCCATGTCTGGGAAAAGCTGCGCTTCCAGAATGCCATCTGGCACGCTTTCGTGGTCGCCGCCGCCGCCGTTCATTATTTCGCCGTGGTCACCTCCTTCAGCCTGGTACCGCTGGCATCCTAAAGAATGCGCCCCGATGGCGCACGGGTACTGGACAGCCATTCGCATCATCGCCTAATCCTCGTGCAGATGGCGGCCGAAAATACCGCCGCTGCAAGCAGGAAAAAGGGTGAACGACAATGAGCGTGCAACTGCGCGACGCGACCGTGGACGATCTCTCCGGCATCATGGAGATTTACAATGATGCGGTGCTGAATACGACCGCGATCTGGAACGACGTGCTGGTCGATCTGGAAAACCGCAGGGAATGGTTCGCCGCCCGCAAGTCACGCGGTTTTCCGGTCATCGTCGCAATCCTCGACGGCAAGGTCGCAGGCTATGCGTCCTATGGCGACTGGCGCGCTTTCGACGGTTATCGCCACACCCGCGAACATTCGGTCTATGTGCATAAGGATGCGCGCGGCCACGGCATCGGCAAGAAGCTGATGCAGGCGTTGATCGATCATGCCTCGGGCAACGACGTGCATGTGCTGATCGCCGCCATCGAGGCGGAAAACACCGCCTCCATCCGCCTGCATGAAAGCCTCGGCTTCAGGGTCGTCGGCCGGTTTTCGGAAGTGGGCACCAAGTTCGGCCGCTGGCTGGATTTGACGTGCATGGAGCTGAAGCTGAACTAGTTCCCGGGCGGGTTGCCTAGAGAAAGTGGCCCCGGCGCGGGACGCCCAACCTCTCCTCCGTCATCCTTGGGCTTGTCCCAAGGATCTAACCACGTCGAATTAAATCAATCGGTTGCAGATCCTCGGGACAAGCCCGAGGATGACGCTGAGTGCTTGGGGTGGACGTCCGAAAACCGACGTCGCATGCCGTATAGGCGTTACCCATTGCCCAATCAAACCGGCTCGAACACCATCGAATGGCCGTTGATGCAATAACGCAGGCCGGTGGCTTCGGGCCGTCCGGGAAGACGTGGCCGAGATGGCCGCCGCAATTGGCGCAGCGGATTTCCGTACGCACCATGCCGTAGCTGGCGTCGCGATGTTCCGTCACGGCGCCCGGCTTTACCGGCTCGAAATAGCTCGGCCATCCGCAGCCGGCATCGAATTTCGTATCGGAGAGGAACAGCGGCTCGTCGCAGGCCGCACAGCGATAGAGGCCTTTCTGGAATGTATCCCAATAGGGCCCGGTGAAGGCGCGCTCGGTGCCGTGTTCGCGCAGGATGCGATATTGCTCCGGCGTCAGCTGCTCACGCCATTCGGCATCGCTCTTTTTGATTTTTGGGGATGTCAGATCGCTCATGGAATGATCCTTTCTGTTCCCGCCTCAAATAGTCATCGCGGAGGCGGATTGAAAGGGGATGGGCGTCATAACGCGTTCGTTATGGGCCGGGAGTACCGATTTGGGTTGAGATGGCTTTGTCTATGCCTTAGAGCATTTCCAGGAAAAGTGGAGCCCGGTTTTCCGCCCGGAAATGCGCTCTAACTGAAAAAACGATTTGAAGAAGAACGCCATTATTGGCGCGCAGGGATGGGGGACATCCCGGGAGATGTGAATGACATCAGATGTCACGCCGTTGACATTCCTGTCGCTGTTTCTGCCGTTTCTGGCAGCGCTTGCCGCACCCGCCCTGGTTAAAAGGTTCGGTCACAATGCGGCGTGGGTCCTGGCGATTGCGCCTGCTCTCGCCTTTGCGCATTTTGCGCTGATGCTGCCCGAGATCGCGGCAGGCGGGGTGGTGACCGGCGGTTATGCCTGGGTGCCGAGCTTCAATCTCAGCTTCTCCTGGTTCATCGACGGCCTGTCGCTTACCTTTGCGCTGCTGATCACCGGCATCGGCCTGCTGATCGTGCTTTATGCGGGCGGTTATATGAAAGGCCATCCGCAACAGGGCCGGTTCCTGTCCTTCCTGCTGCTCTTCATGGGGGCGATGCTGGGCGTCGTGGTTTCCGACAGCCTGCTGATGCTGTTCGTCTTCTGGGAACTCACCTCCATCACCTCCTTCCTGCTGATCGGCTTCGACCATGAGCGCCCCGCCTCGCGCCGCGCCGCGCTGCAGGCGCTGGTGGTGACGGGCGGCGGCGGTCTGCTGCTGCTCGCCGGGCTGATTTTCATCTGGGATATCAGCGGCGTGACGCAACTGTCGATGCTGGTGCGCGGCGGCGATGTCTTGCGCGACAGCCCGTTTTATCTGGCCGCGCTGCTTCTTGTTCTCGGCGGCGCCTTCACCAAATCGGCGCAGTTTCCCTTCCATTTCTGGCTGCCCAACGCCATGGAAGCGCCAACGCCGGTGTCCGCCTATCTGCATTCGGCAACCATGGTGAAGGCCGGCGTCTATCTGCTGATGCGGCTCAACCCGGTTCTCGGCGACACCGCCGCCTGGCAGATCCTGCTGCCCTTCTTCGGCGGGCTGACCATGCTCACCGGCGCGCTGCTGGCCGTGCGCCAGACCGATCTCAAGCTGATGCTCGCCTATACGACGGTGTCGTCGCTCGGCCTGCTGGTCATGCTGACGGGTTTCGGCTCCGACCATGCCATCGAGGCGGCGGTGCTTTATCTGGTGGCGCATTCGCTGTTCAAGGGCGCGCTGTTCATGGTCGCCGGCATCATCGACCATGAGACCGGCACCCGCGACGTGACGAAGCTTGGCGGCCTGAGAAAAGCCATGCCGATCACCTTTGCGGCAGCACTGGCGGCTGCGATTTCCATGGCCGGCCTGCCGCCCTTCTTCGGTTTTCTCGCCAAGGAAGAGATTTATTATGCGCTGGCGCATGGCAATCCGCGCGCCGTGCTGTTCACCGGCATCGCTATCCTCGGCAACGGGCTGATGTTCGCCGTCGCCTTTGCGGTGGCGCTGAAACCCTTCCTCGGCAAGCCGGTGAAGACCCCGAAACACGCCCATGAAGGCCCGCTGCTGCTCTGGCTCGGCCCGGCGCTTCTGGCGCTGAAGGGGCTGACGATTGCGCTCTTTTCCGGCATCGCGCATGTCTACATCTCCACCCCGATGGCGAGCGCCATTGCCGGTGAGGCGCGCCCGGTGGAAATCTCGCTCATTCCGCATATCGGCGTGCCGCTCGGCCTGTCGCTGCTCACCATCGCGCTCGGCATCGTCCTTTATACGCAGCTTTCCGCCGTCCGTGGACTGATCGACCGCACCTTCAAGGCGCTGGGGGCAGGGCCGGACAGGGGCTTTGACGTCTTCATCGATATGCTGGTGAAAGTCTCGTTCCACATCACCCGGCTCATTCAGCCGGGCAGGCTGGAATTTTACGTCACCGCCACCTTCGCCGTCATCGCCGCCGTGCTGCTGGTGCCGCTGTTCCTCTATGGGGAATTGCCGTCCATGCCGTCCTGGCCGCGCGATATGCTCATCCATGAGCTGACCTTCATCGCCATTGCCGTGGCGGGGCTCATCGCAGTGCTGACGGCGTCGAGCCGGCTCACCGCCATCATCGCGCTCGGCATTCAGGGCTTTGCGGTGGCGGTCATCTTCCTGCTCTTCGGCGCGCCCGATCTGTCCTTCACGCAATTCATGGTCGAGACGCTGTCGGTGGTCATTCTGACGCTGGTGATGACGCGGCTTCGCCTGTCGCCGTCAGACCATCGCGGCCTTGGCCAGAAGCTGCTGGACAGCACCATCGCCATCGCCTGCGGAACGGGCTTTGCCCTGTTCCTGATGCGCGCGACCGAGGCGAGCTTCGACAACCGCCTGACGGATTTCTACAACACCTATTCCAAGGTCATCGCCCACGGCGCCAATGTGGTCAACGTCATCATCGTCGACTTCCGCGGCACGGATACGCTCGGTGAAATCGCTGTCGTGATGATAACGGGTCTCGCCATTCTCGCGCTGATCCGCATCCGCCCGGCTGCTGCCATCAAGGGACCGGCCAAAACCGCGAAGAAGAAAGGAGCGCGGGCATGAACACGCTCATTCTGCGCACCGTCGCCCCTGTCGTCACTAGCCTCATGGTGCTGTTTTCCATCTTCGTGCTGCTGCGCGGCCATAACGAGCCGGGCGGCGGCTTCATCGGCGGCCTGATCGCGGTCTCGGCGCTGGCGATCTATGGCATCGCTTATGGCGTCACCGCAGTCAGGCGCGCCATCATGTTTCATCCGCTGTCGATTGCCGGGGCGGGGCTGCTGCTTTCCATGCTTTCCGGCCTCGTTTCCATCGCCGCCGGCGTGCCCTTCATGACCGGGCTGTGGGTCTATCCGAGCCTGTTCGGTGTCGAAATACCGCTCTCCACCGTCATGTCCTTCGATATCGGTGTCTATCTCGTCGTGGTCGGCGCCATCACCTCCATTGCGCTGGCGCTGGAAGAAAGGGAAAGCGACTGATGGAAGCGGTCTTCTCCATTCTCGTCGGCATCTTCTTTTCGGTGGCGATCTATCTCATGCTGTCGCGCCACAGCATCCGCATGCTGCTCGGCATCGCCATTCTCGGCAATGCGGTGAACCTCTTGCTGTTCACGGCGGGCAGGCTGACGCGCGAAGTGCCGCCGATCATTCCGCCCGGCATGGATATGCTGCCCGCAGGTGCGGCCAATCCGCTGCCGCAGGCGCTCATCCTCACGGCAATCGTCATTTCCTTTTCCTTCTTCTGTTTCCTTCTGGTGCTGACCTGGCGTGCGTTTCAGGAACTGCAGACCGACGACACGGACGAAATGCGCACCGCAGAACCCGCAGGCGAGCCCTTGCCGCCGCTCGGTTATTGAGCGGCGAGGCTGAGACACCATGGCATCCTCCACCACATCCGCAGTCACCGACCTTTCCGCAGCGCTCGTCACGGCGCCCGTGCCGCTGTCCGACTGGCTGATCATTCTCCCCATCGCGCTCTGCATTGGCGCAGGCGCTGTGCTGATGATGATGCGCCATGCCATCCGCCACCACGCGACCGTCGCCATCGCGGCGCTGTTCCTGCTGGTGCTGCTCGATGCCGCGCTTTTGTGGAAGGTCGCCACTGAAGGCCCCTTCACCATGGTCATGGGCCGCTGGCTGCCGCCCTTCGGCATTGCTTTTACCGCCGATCTGACGGGTGCGCTGCTGTCGCTTGCCGCCGCCATCGTCGCACTGGCGGGCGCCATCCATGCGGGCGCGGATATCGACGCCAGCGGCAGGCGCTACGGTTTTTATCCCTTCCTGATGCTTTTGATGGCCGGTGTCACCGGCGCTTTCCTGACCGGCGACATCTTCAACCTCTATGTCTGGTTCGAGGTGCTGCTGATCTCGTCCTTCGGCCTGATCGTGCTTGGCTCGACGCGCGAGCAGATCGACGGCGCGCTGAAATACGCCATTCTGAACCTCATCGGCACGACGCTGTTCCTGATAACTGTGGGTTATCTCTATGCCATCTTCGGCACACTCAACATGGCCGATATCGCCCAGAAGGCGACCGGGCTGCGCGGCTCGGCGCCACTGATGACGCTTGCGAGCCTGTTCGCGCTCGCCTTCGCCATGAAGGCCGCGGCCTTCCCGGTGAACTTCTGGCTGCCCGCTTCCTATCACACGCCGCGCATCGTCGTTTCCGCCCTGTTCGGCGGCTTGCTCACCAAGGTCGGCATCTATTCGCTGCTGCGCGTCATGGTCATGCTGTTTCCGGTCGAGCGGGAAGAACTCAGCATCGTCATCGCCATCTCGGCGGCGTTGACCATGGTGCTCGGGGCCATGGGCGCGCTCGCCCAGAACGATATCCGCCGCATGCTCGGCTATATCGTCATATCGGGCATCGGCTACATGATGGCCGGCATCGCCATCGGCACGCCGTCGGGTGTCACTGGCGCCATTTTTTACGCGCTGCATTCCATGGTGCTGATGACGGCGCTTTATCTCGCCGCCGGCCATGCCGCCCGCCTCGGTGGCGGTTTCAGCCTCACCTCACTCAGAGGCCTTTACCAGCAGGCTCCGTGGTTTTCGGCACTGGCGCTGGCGCTGTTTTTCGCCGGCTCCGGCCTGCCGCCCTTTTCCGGCTTCTGGCCGAAGGCGGTGCTGGTCAAGTCGGCGATCGATATCGGCGCCTGGTGGCTGGCCGGCGCCATTCTCGCCTCCGGCTTCATCGCCACCATCGCTTTCGGGCGGATCTTCCTTTTGTGTTTCTGGCGTCCCGTTGCGGCATCCCCCGGTCAGCCTTCCGTGCCGCGGGCGTCGCCCTCGGCAGCGCCGTCTTTCGCGCCGCTGGTGGGGCTGACGTTGCTGGTGGTATTCTTCGGCCTGTTTCCGGAAAGCCTGCTCAATCTCAGCCAGCAGGCGGCCGCAGGCCTCGCTAATCCGCAGGCCTATATCCAGTCGGTCTTTACCGAAGGGGGCAAACCATGAGCCTCTATCTCGTACAATTGCTTTTCGTTGCCGTATGGCTCGCCGTGACGGGCAGCGTCACGCTCGCGAACATCATTTTCGCCCTTGTCGTTTCGACGCTGGCGCTCGGCATCATCCGCCACCAGCTTCCCGGCGGGCGTAACCACTGGCTCAGGCTTGTCCGGGTGCTGTCGCTGGTGCTGCTGTTCTTCAAGGAGCTGGCGCTTTCCGCATGGAAGGTCGCCGTGCTGGTGACGCGGCTGAAGCTCGACGTGCAGCCCGGCATTTTCGCCTATCCGCTGACGGTGACGACGGATTTCGAGATCACGCTACTTGCCAATCTCATCACGCTCACCCCCGGCACGCTGTCGGTCGATGTTTCGGCGGACAGGAAAACGCTTTACGTGCACGCGATCGATTGCAGCGATATCGAAGCCACGAAAAACGACATCCGCAACGGCTTTGAAAGAAAGATCATGGAGGCGTTTCAGATATGACGCCGGAACAAATAGTTTCATTTGCAACTATACTTGCATCGGTTGTTCTGTCGGCCGCGTTTTTGCTGACAGTATATCGCGTCGTTGTCGGCCCCACCTTGCCGGACCGTATCGTTGCGCTCGACATGCTGGTGGGCATCGCCATCGGCTTTATCGCAGTCATCGCCATCCGCACCGGCTTCAATCTTTACGTGGATATTGCGATTGCGCTCGGGCTGGTCGGTTTTCTGGCAACGGTTGCCTTCGCCCGCTTCGTGCTGTCGCGCGGCCCGGACGGCCGACGCAGGCCGGCGGCGGTTCTCGATGGCGAAAGGGCATCTGAAGCCATTGAAAAAAATATGGAAAAAGGTGTCGCCAACAGAAAAGGAAAGGGCAGGCGATGATGGCTTGGATCGTGGCTATTCTGGTTGCGGCGCTGTTGGTCTCAGGCGCCATTTTCTCGCTGATCGCGACAGTCGGCCTCAATCGGCTGCCGGATGTCTATACCCGCATGCATGCGGCCTCCAAGGCGGGAACGGTGGGGTCCGGCCTGCTGCTTCTGGCTGTCGGCATCCATTCCATGGAAATATCGACGCTGGCGCGGGCGCTGGCCGGTTTCTTCTTCTTCGTCCTTACCGCGCCGGTCTCGGCACATCTTCTTGCCATGGCCGCTCACAAGGCAGGTTATCCGCTTGCCGTTAAATCGGTAGTTGATGACATCAAGAAAATTTGAAGTTGAAAATCCCCCTAATAATTGGGGGTATTCATTTTCAATTACTACTTGGCATAGTATTTTATTACCCGTAATTTTTTGTATTCCGATTAGACTGTTTTGAACTGAAAAATTCACAATAGGAATTTGACTTTTGCTGTTTTGCTGTTATCCAAATTAAGTGTAAAGTTGCTAATCGCGATTTGCATCTAGCCTCTTCATAGTCGGCATAGGCATTTTATTAATGTCTAATCTATGGCCCATCGGACCATTGCTGCCCATGTCGCGGGCCATAAGTTGAATCTCGGACCAATTCGTTTCCGGTTTTCGCTCGAAATCTAGGGGTAGGTTTCATGTTGGTTTCAACAAGGCGAAGGTGGGGCACCGGGTAACTTCACATCGCTCGATGCGGCGTTCGCCCGCGTCAGGGGATCAATAAACAGGAGATACTTAAATGACGGAAACTGCATACGGTAACGCCCAGGATCTGCTGGTCGAACTGACTGCGGATATTGTGGCTGCCTATGTTAGCAACCACGTCGTTCCGGTAACTGAGCTTCCCGGCCTTATTTCGGATGTTCACACGGCACTCAGCGGAACATCGGCACCGGCATCGGTGGCGGTCAATGTCGAAAAGCAGAAGCCTGCCGTCTCCGTCCGCAAGTCGGTTCAGGATGACCACATCGTCTGTTTGGAGTGTGGCGGCTCGTTCAAGTCGCTCAAGCGGCATCTCACGACGCATCACAGCATGACGCCGGAAGAATATCGCGAAAAATGGGACCTGCCGGTCGACTATCCGATGGTTGCGCCCGCCTATGCCGAAGCCCGCTCGCGGCTCGCCAAGGAAATGGGTCTCGGCCAGCGCCGCAAGGCCAGCCGCTGATTTTAAAGACGGTCCGGTTGCTGTCCTGACAGATAGCCGGAAGTCGCAAGGCAATACGGCCGGTCTTTTGACCGGCCGATTTCGTTTCTGGGGTTCGAAGACCTCACCCCCGTCCTGCCGGCCCATATCCGGCATCCAGCTATGGCGCGTCTGCGCCGTGAGAGGGGTCTTTCGCGATCGAGAACTGCATCGCACCAGACCCGGGGGCCGTTCCCTTGACCGACTTTTATGTCGCGCAAAATTTCGATTGAGGAAAAAAATCCTTTATCGCGCATATCAATTCTGCAAAAATAAAGCCGTATCAATCGCATAATTCTCCATGCCAAATTTGCGCTTCCCCATGCTTGCTCTCAGGTGTATGAATTAATTCCTATTCGTAGAGGAGTTGCATATGCCGTCGGATACTGTGTTTCTGCCTGCCGCCGCGCGGCCTTGTGCGCGGGTGGGTGATCGTGCCTTTCGTCATTGGCCGTCTGCGGCCGGGCGGGATGAGATTTCCCGTCTTTGCCGTCTGGTACGGCAGCTCACCGGCGAGATGGTGCAATTGACGGGCGACCGAACGCTGGTGCGCCGCGACAGCCGGCGCACGGAATGCCACATCCGCCAGATCGCCATGTATGTGTGCCATGTGCAGCTGGGCATTCCCATGTCGGATATCGGGCCGTGTTTCGGCCGGGACAGGACGACGGTGGGCCATGCCTGCCAGGTGGTGGAGGACCGGCGTGACGAACCGGCATTCGATGAGTTCGTCGCCGTGCTGGAGCGGCTCACCGGCAGTATCTTCAACGCGATGAAAGGCGCTCGGGATGAGTGAGGAAAAAAGCGCCCCGGTTGCCTCCCCGAACCCTCATCTCCTGCGGCTGCTGCGCTGCATCGCCGCGGGCGCGGCCGAGATGTCGCAGGAGGGCGGCGATATCGTCCTGCGCCGGGCGCGGGCGGGCCATCCCGCGCTGCGGTTTCCGGCCGCGACGGTGCGGTTTGCGATTTCCTCCGGGCTGGTCGAGCAGCGGGAAAACACCCTTTCCGCCGCACCGCCGCTCGCCTCCTGCCTGAAACGTGCAATGGCAAAAGACCGGGACGAGGTTTTTCAGGAACAGCACCGGCATATGCAGACGGTTATTGTGGATGTCGGCGATGCGAAGCAGCAGGCCCGGCGCAATCTCAACACCTCTCCCCTGACCAGCCTTGCAAGGCTGAAGGAACGGGACGGTGCGGCGTTTTTCCCGGCGGATGCTCTGGAGGCGGGCGAGCGCCTCGCCGCTGATTTTCATCGCGGCCATCTCAACCCGAAGGTAACAGCGACATGGGAGCCGAGAATAGCGAACCGCACAAAAGGCGAGGCGGGAGGCGCGCTCGATCTCACCGAGGCGGCAATGGCCGCAAGAACGCGGTTTTCCCGCGCGGCCGATGCGATGGGGCCTGAACTGTCGGGCGTCGCCATCGATATCTGCTGCTTCGAAAAGGGGCTGGAGACGGTGGAGCGCGAAAGGCAATGGCCGGCGCGGTCGGCAAAACTGCTGCTGCGCGCCGCACTGCTGGCGCTTGCCCGCCATTATGCGCCGCCTGCGGCCCGCGCCGGCAGGAAGGAACACCATTGGGGCGATGCAGATTATCGCCCGCCGATGACGAGGTGAAGGTCAGGCGGCCAGCAGCCGGGCTTCCTCGCGGATGCGCTTGATCATGGAGCGCAGGCCGTTGGCGCGCTGCGACGACAGATGCTCCACCAGCCCGATCCTGTCGAATACCTCAATGGCGTCGAGACCGGCGATTTCGGAGGCTTTCTTGCCGGAATAGACGGCGAGCACGATGGCGACGAGGCCGCGCACGATATGCGCATCCGAATCGCCTTCGAAGGTCAGGAGAGGGTCTTCCGCACCATTGCTGTGGCTGACGAGCCAGACCTGGCTTGCGCAGCCATGCACCTTGTTCTCGGCCGTGCGCTTGTCTTCCGGCAGATCGGGAAGCGCCTTGCCGAGTTCGATGACATAACGATAACGATCCTCCCAGTCGTCGAGGAAGGCGAAGTCGTCAAGGATCGTTTCGAGAGAGGCCATTTGCACGCCGTATCATCCATTATTGCAGGTCTTTGTTAGGATATAGGCGAAGTGCGGCCGGTTTTGAACCATGGCCCATGAAAAAGCCCACGGAAATCAGGTTTCCGTGGGCAAGTCAGGCAGGCAATCGGCAGCCGGATATTTTTGGCTGCAAAGAGAGTGCGGCGCGGTGGCCGGCAAGGATCAGGGAAACAGTATCAGGGGGCCGGGCGCTTCTGCGGCAGGGGAATGACGGTGCCGGTCTTCAGCATGTCGGCATCCTTCGGAAATTCGACGCTGACGACCGGGGCTTCGGCCAGTTTTTCGGTCTCGGCCGCGAGTTCAGCGGCGGGGGCCGGCTTTTCACCGGAAGCAAGCTGCTTGTCCAGTAGCTCATAGGCCACCTTTGCGCCTTCCTTTGCCCGCTCGCCGAGCGCATGGAAGGTTTCGGCGCCCTTGACGCAGACATCGGGCTTTTCGATGCAGATGGCGCTGACATAACGATAGGCTTCACCGGCGGCCGAAACGGCGCTGGGAATATCGAAGGCCGAAGGTTCCTTGGCCGGATCGTTGCTGCTGCCGAAATAGGACAGCGCCACCAGCACCAGCGAAAACCAGAATGTTCCCTTGATCAGAAACCACATTGTCAGACTACCCTGCCAGACGATCTTTGTTTTCTAAAGCCCCGCCCGGTTTCGGGTCATCGGCCTTTGTCCCGTTTTTCGGGCTTGTGAAGAAGCTACACGCGACCGGCGAACAGCCGATTGCAAAAAGCGACGCAATTTAATTCAAATTGTATCTATTCTCCTCGTATCGGGACGCCTGCCATCAATTCATTCGCATTTTAACAGTCCATGTTAAGCATAATTGCGACAGAGGCCGCGTGTTCCGGGCGAAAGCGGCGCAAAGCTTTGCCACAAAAGTTAACGCGATGGCAAAAATGAAGCGAAATCCGTCGCTTACCCGTCATTAACCATGATTGGCAAAGCTTCGAAGAAATGCCCCGTAATGGGACTACGGGGCATTTGACGGGCCTTTGAGGCCATTCTTTTTATCCATTCCTTAAGCCGCCGCCTTCTATTGTCGGAGCCGTTAGAACCGCCTCAGGGATTCGGTGTTGGTATTGCGTAATATGAGAGAAAAAGCGGTCGCATTGGTCGACCATGCCGCAGGCAGATGGCTTGCGCGCATGGAAGAGGACGCCGAAAGGCGCGCCGGAACCGTTGCGCGCCTGCGCCGGCTGATCGCCTTCAGCGCCGTCGGACTTCTGGTGGTACCAGCCCTCTTCAGCCTCGTTTTCAGCCCCGCCATCGCGCTGCCCATCGGCGCTGCCCTGGTGCTGGCGCTGTTTCTGGCCGCCGCAGCATTGCTGATTGCCTTTTCGCGTCCCGCGCGCGGTGCGTCCTCCTTTTCCGCCTTGTCTGGCGATAACGACCTGATCGCCGCTACGCAGGTGCCGGGCCTCGTGCTCATGATCGGTGATACCGGCTTCGTCGAACACGTCTCCGGCCGCGATCTTACGACCTTCCCGGCCGATCTGCAGGCCAGCAAGGACCATGCCCTCGTTGAATATGTCTATGTCTCGGACCGTATCGAATTGATGCAGGCTTTCGATCTGCTGCGGCAGGGCGAGGACAGGGCAACCGCCGAACTCCGTTTCGAGACCGGTGCAAAGTCGCGTCAGGCGCAGTTCATGCATGCGCGTATCGAGATGACGGCAATCCGCAGCGCCAGCGGCCGGCTGCGCCGCATCGTCGCGCAGCTTTCCGATGTCACCGAGATGGAACGCCTGCGCCGCGATGTCGCCCGCAAGGCGGCCGAGGCGGAATCGGCCAATGATGCGAAATCCCGCTTTCTCGCTGCCGTCAGCCACGAGTTGCGCACGCCGCTCAACGCCGTCCTCGGTTTTTCCGATATTCTGGCCGGCGAATATTTCGGCCGGCTGGAGAACGACCGCCAGCGGGAATATGTCGGCCTGATCCGCCAGTCCGGCGCCCATCTTCTCTCTGTCGTCAACACCATGCTCGATATGAGCAAGCTGGAAGCCGGCCGTTACGAGCTGATGATGGAAAGCTTCCCGATTGCCGAAACCATCTCGTCCTGCGAGGCCATGCTCGGCCTGCAGGCGAAGGAAAAAGGCCTGACTTTGACCAGCCGCATCCAGCGCGGTATCGGCGAAATCTCGGCCGATCAGCGCGCGATCCGGCAGGTTCTGATCAATCTTGCCGGCAACGCCATAAAATTCACCGATGCCGGTGGTGTGGTGTCGATCGACGCCGCGCGTGAGGGTGCGATGCTGAAGCTTACGGTGAGCGATACCGGCATCGGCATCGCTTCCGACAAGATCGAACTCCTGGGCCAGCCTTTCATGCAGGTTCAGAATGAATATACCCGTCGCTATGAGGGCACGGGTCTCGGATTGTCCCTGGTCAAGGGGCTTGTGGCACTGCATGGCGGCACTTTCGCCATCGCCAGCAAGCCCGGCGAGGGAACGGTCGTAACGATCACCCTGCCTGCCGACGGTTCGGGCATGGCGGGTGGCGGCGAAAGCGCCGAAGCCGAAAGCATGGTGGAATTTCCGCCGCGCATCCGGCAGCTCGGCGATATGGCCGCAATGATGAAAAAGGATGGTGACGATGGCCCCGCGAAAGCGAAAATCGCCTAAGAAAACAACGGCCCAGATTGGCGCCGGGATTGTTTCCTTGGTGGTTTCGGCCATCGGGCGCGAAATCCTGCGCCATCCGAAACTGGTCGGCAGTTGCGGCGCCTTCGCGGTCGTCTTCGGTTTTGTCGCCGCCAATGCGCTCTGGTATCAGCCGGGCGTGCACCCGTCGCCTTTCCTGCGCACGCGCGATGCGGAAAACCCGAACGGGATTGCCGGTTATCGCCCGGCCGAGCCGCTCGGCACGCAGGGCAACGTCACCACCTTCCGCATAGAGCGGCCGGCGGAGACGCAAAACGCGCAGCAGCCGGCGGCCGAAACGCCGGCGCAACCCGTTGCCGAAAGCCAGAAGCCGCAGCAGATCGTCGCCGATATTCAGGCCGAACTGAAGAAGCGCGGGCTTTACGAAGGCGAGGCGGATGGCCGCATGGGCCCGCGCACCGCAGCCGCCATCATGTTCTTCGAAGAAACGCTCGGCATGGAACAGACCGGCGAGCCGACGACCCGCGTGCTGGCGGCGCTCAGGATAGACGGCGCGACGGTTGCCGCAATCCCCAGGGACCGGCCTGCCGACACCAGCGGCGGCGTCGAGATCGACCCCGTGGCTGCCGCCATCCGCAAGGCGGAAGCGCCGCGCCCGAAGGCCGAACCGGCCTCCCTCAACAGCGCGGCCAAGCCGGCAAGCCGCGATTTGATCGCCAAGATCCAGCAGGGGCTGATCAATATCGCCTATGCCGACGTGAAAGTGGACGGCGTGGCCGGCCAGCAGACCCGCAACGCCATCCGCGCCTTTGAGAAACACTATCGCCTGCCGGAAACCGGTGAACCGAGCGA
The DNA here is from genome assembly GCF_001526585.1 of Agrobacterium sp. LY4. Lineage (NCBI taxonomy): Bacteria > Pseudomonadati > Pseudomonadota > Alphaproteobacteria > Hyphomicrobiales > Rhizobiaceae > Agrobacterium > Agrobacterium sp. LY4. The sequence continues at coordinate 897,437 of NZ_ASYA01000001.1, forward strand.
GGCCGTGTTGAAGAAGCTGAAGTCGATTGGGGCGCTTTGAGGTTTCAGCTTCATGAGTGTCGATTGACAGCGGACCGAAGGTGCGTGGGGCTTTACCCCCCTCTGCCCTGCCGGGCATCTCCCCCACAAGGGGGGAGATCGACTAGCAGCAAAGTCTCGCCTATCTCAATGGTTGAGAATGAAGTGGTGAGAATGCGTCTTGCTGATCTCCCCCCTTGTGGGGGAGATGCCCGGCAGGGCAGAGGGGGGTGAGCTACGTCCACCCAAGCCTCCCGCCATCAACGAAAAACCTCCTGAAAACCAACATTGCGAAGCCCACCCCACCGTTTCCATTCGAAAGCACCCCCATGCGCCTCAAGTCCGAAATGTTCGTCTCAGCCCTCATCCGCCGCGTCTTCGCCGCCGGCGGATTTGCGGCTGTCGAAAAGAAGGGGGCGGAGGAGGCGGGGGCGATCTTCATTCGCCAGCGCCTGCGCGATGGCCGCGAAAATCTCTATGGACCCGCGCCGCAGAGCTTTGCCGATGAAGAAGACATCCGCGCCGAGCGCCGTTTCGAAACGCGCCTCGCCGGTGCGGATGGCGAGGAAAGCGCCGCTCTTCTTGAGAGGGAACGACGCTTCGACAGCGACCTGTGGGTGGTGGAGATCGAAACCGATGAGATCGGGACGCTGCTGACGCTGGTGGATCAGCCCAAGGCCTAGAATTGTCCGGCAATGGCCGCTTCTTCAATCCGTGAAGATGAAGGCCCGCCGCGCTTACCCTTGCGTCCCGGTTCTCTGTGCAGCCGGTGCGCTGCGGTCCGGCCGTTCGCGGCCATGCGTATAGCTGTCTGCTCGCCGCCAGCTCTCCAGCCGCTCTTCGCATTCCACGATGTCGAGACGGTCGAGCAGGGCTTCGGCACGGCTCATATCGCCTTCGGCGGCGGAAAGATGCGGATAAAAGCATTGCAACACGAAAGCCGCCTCGGAAAATTCCATGCCAAGGCCGGTCAGCGTCGTTGCAAGCTGTGCGCCTGATATATCGAGCATGATGCGCTCCGACAGCCAGTAGCTGGAGGAGAGAGAATCCGCCAGCGCCACGGCGAATTGCCGGGCATTGCGTTCGCGGGCGAAACGCACCAGCAGCGCTTCCTGCACCTCGCTCAACCGGCGAAGGCCGAGAACGTCGCTTTCCGGCCGGTTGAGGTGATGCGCCATCTGCTTGATCCGCTGGCGCATTTCCTCTTCGAGCGCGGAAGCGGCGGCGATGGTGTCCGTCTTTTCTTCCGCTTTCGGCTCTTCAGGGCTTTCCGCCGCCTGCGGTTCGGTAGCCGTCGTCTCTCCATCCGGCCGCTTCAGATCTTCGGCGTGACGCAACCCGACAAGCGCGTCGATGACGGTGGGGGAGAGGTCCTCGCGGCGCACGATGGCGCGCGCATGCGCCGCCCCTTGCGTGCGGGCAATGGTGATCAGCGTGTCGTCATCGAGGCATTTGGAGGAGATGAGGAAGGGCGCCGCAAGCGAAATCGGCTGGCAGGCGATGAAGAAGGCGACAGCCGAAGGCACGCTCGGATGCTGGGAGAGCGCGGCAATGGCCTCCCGCTTGGCTTCGTCGGTGGAGGCGTTGAAAAGCGGCATGAAAAGTTCGGCGAACTGCCGAAGGTCCGTTTTTGACGGATGGGAGACATTCTCGAAATTCGTCACGGTGGCCATCAGCACCACATCTTTCTTCCTCACGGCTCTTGGCCTCTCAAGTTCTCGAAACCGGTCGGTCAACGCACTACCCAACAAACGCAAACACAATATCGGCTCAAATTAGAGCAAATGCGTTGACGTCCTGTTAACTATGGGGGGTGGCAAGAGAGAATCCGCCTCTATCAACAAGGAAATTTTAAAACCTTGATAACGGACGAAAAGCCGTGGAACTTTACCGCATCGCCTTTGTTTTCAAGGGGTGCGGCTCCGGCCGGAATAAGTTGCGGTCCGGCAATTAAGGTTAACGGATCATTAACCTCTGTCTGTTTGTAATTTCATGGGCAGCATTAGGATTCCATGTTATTCTTATCGACGGAATAAATGCAAAAATGGCATGCGAAGCCTGAATCTGCGCACGATCCCCTTATAAGAATCGCTTTGGATTTTTGGATCGTGCGAAAACCAGTCTGTGGACTGGCCTATGCGCAATGTGATGGTGATGAAATTCCCGACGCAAGACGAGGCTTGCGCGGTTCCCATGGGCAACATTGACAATCATGTCCCGAAGAGGAGATGAGCATGGCAGAGATTATTCCAATCGGCGACGCCCGACGAAGCCTGCGCCCCGCCGGCGCGGTGGCAACGGTGATCGGCCCGGCGAAAGTCGTGCTGTTTACCGGCGTGCGCTATGAAAAACGCGATACCGAGCCGACCGGCAAAGTCGCGCGCAAGGGCAAATCCGCAGCGGAAACCGCCCTCAAATCCTGACTAAAGAGAATACCGACGTTATTTCCACGCCGTCGGCTGGCATTTCGCCTCGTTCAGGAACCGTTCCGCCTCTTCGCCGAAACTCGGCTGCGGCACCATGGTCCGCAACACCACATACCCTTCCGTCTGATCCGATTCCGCCAGAATGGCCTGCGAAAGCGCGGGTGGCTGCGCCTTGCGGATGGCAGCGATCTGCACCGCATCCGCCACCAGAATATCCATCACCCCGCCGGCGGATGTGCGGTCATTCATGCTGAACACCTCATTCGAGGCCTTGTCGTAAACCGCGACCGACCAGAAGGGCACGGCCCCGATGGCGGTGAGCCTGACCGGCTTGTCCTCGATATCGAAGGTACAGACCGCGACCCGCATGAAGGGATCGCCGCTGCCAAGCGTCTTTTTCTCCGTCGTCTCTTCGAGCAGATGAAACTGATGCGGCTTTCCTTCCGCCACCGCGCGCGTATAGGCGTCGCGATTGCTGAAATGCGGTATCGCCAGAAGAATGATGACATGCAGCACGGCTGCGCCGACGAGACCGGTGAGGATGGCGAGCAGGACCCTAAGCATTGCCACACCCCAGCTTGCGTATTTGCGGCATGGAGATATCGATCAGGCCGGAACTGCCCGCGACGGGCGTGTCGAGCAGGGTCATGACCAGCCTGAAGGTCTGGCCCTGCGGCACCGACAGCCAGTTATAGGTCTGGGCGTCAGCGGCGATGGTGATGTCGATGCCGCCATCGGCGCTGCGCAAAAGCGTGCGGGAATTCAGCGCGAAGGGCCGCCCCGCATCCTCCGCCAGCACATTGCCCTGCTGGTCGGCGGTGTAAATCGTCCAGAAACGCGCGGGCGGCACGGCGCCGGCCAGCCGGTAGCGGCATTCGCCGCTCAGGCGTTGCCCATCGCTGTCGACGGAGGCGGTAAAAGCCAACCCTTCCGCGGTTCCGTAAAGCAGCTTGCCGGCGTCGGCGCGGTGCGATTTGGCGTAAGGATCGGCCTCGATCGTCTGCGCTTCGGGAAACGCATCCCAGGAGCCGATGCGGATCGATCCAAAGCCGGATGTCGCCTCAAGGGCTGCCAGCGTCGCGGCAATACCGCCGCCAAAGGCGATCAGAAGGGCGATGCCGACAAGGAATGGAACTCGGAACACGCTGTTTTCCCGTTTATGAACAGGTCGAGGACTATCACTGATTCCCTGTTTGGAAAATGGCGCGGCTTGTTTACTCTCGGTGAAAATGATCACAACCGGGGATATTCCATCATGTCGCGACAATCCGCAATCGACCGTGCCGCCGCCTGTTTCGACGATGGCAGCTTCGAGCGGGATTTGTCGCGACGCGTTTTGCGACGGACCGAAAGCCAGAATGAGGAGCAGGGCGAGGAGCTGACGCTTTATCTGGAACAGGAAATGCTGCCCGCTTTCGCCGCCATGGGTTTCTCCTGCACCATCCTGCGCGACCCGGCGGCGGATTTGCCGTTTCTGATCGCCGAGCGTTTCGAAGGCGACACGTTGCCGACCGTGCTGGGATACGGCCACGGGGATGTGGTGCGCGGTCAGGACGAGGGCTGGGCCGAGGGGCTTTCGCCCTTTGTGATGTCTGAGCGCAATGGCAGGTGGTATGGGCGCGGCACCGCCGATAACAAGGGGCAGCATTCGGTCAATATGGCGGCGCTGAAAGCCGTGCTCGAGACACGCGGCAGGCTTGGTTTCAACGCTAAATATCTGATCGAGATGGGCGAGGAGAGGGGCTCCCCCGGCCTGAGGGAGATTTGCCGGAACCATGGCGAGCGGTTGAAGGCCGATCTTCTGGTCGCCTCCGACGGCCCGCGCCTGAATGCGGAACGGCCGACGGTTTTTCTCGGCGCGCGCGGCGGCATCACCTTCGATCTGGTGATCGAGGCGCGTGAGGGCGGCCATCATTCCGGCAATTGGGGCGGCGCGCTCTCCAATCCCGGCGTGCAGCTGGCCCATGCCGTCGCAAGTCTCGTCGGCCCGACCGGCCAGATCCGCGTGCCGGAACTGGTGCCGGATGAGTTGCCGAAAGCGGTGCGTGAGGCCCTTGCCGATTGTGAAATCGATGGCGGGCCGGACGGCCCGAAGATCGATCCGGATTGGGGCGAGCCCGGCCTTTCCACCGCCGAGCGGGTTTTCGGCTGGTGTGCACTGGAAGTGCTGGCTTTCGAGACCGGCAATCCGCGTGCGCCGGTCAACGCCATTCCGCCACGGGCATGGGCGCGGCTGCAACTGCGCTTCGTCGTCGGTATCGATCCGCAAGCGGTTCTGCCCGCCGTGCGGCGTCACCTCGACCGGCAGGGTTTCGCCATGGTGGAAATCGCGCCTGCCGGCGACGAGATTTTCCGCGCCACCCGGCTCGATCCGCAGGATCCATGGGTGGATTTCACGCTGCGCTCCATTGCCCGCACAACGGGCAGAAAACCGGCACTTCTGCCCAATCTCGGCGGTTCGCTGCCCAACGATATCTTTGCCGATATCCTCAAACTGCGCACCATCTGGGTGCCGCATTCCTATCCCGGCTGCTCGCAGCATGCGCCGAACGAACATCTGCCGAAGGAGATCGCCCGCGAGGCGCTTACCCTTATGGCCGGGCTCTATTGGGATATCGGAGAGGGGGATACGCCGCCGCTTTAGGCGCCCATGACGAGCTTGAAGGCGATGGCCCACATGGTGACGGCGATGACGCCTTCGAGAATGCGCCAGGCGGAGGGTTTTTCGAAGATCGGCCGCAGCCAGCGCGCGCCGTAACCCAGTGAAAAGAAGAACACCAGCGAACCGGTGGCCGCGCCCGCCGCGAAGGTTTTTTCGAAGCCGGGAAACTGCGTGGAAATGGTGCCGAGCAGCACGACGGTATCGAGATAGACATGCGGATTGAGAAAGGTCAGCGCAAGGCAGATGGCCAGCGTCTGCCACAGGCTTGCCTCCTGCCGCTCCGCCACCGAAAGCGCGTCGGAGGAGCGCAGCGCCGAATGCAGGCTTTTGGCGCCATACCAGATGAGGAAGGCGGCCCCCGCATAACGCATGATGGGATCGAGCGCCGGCATGATGGCGCTGATCCGCTGAAAACCGAAAACCCCGACGGTAATCAACAGTGCATCGGCAATGGCGCAGGTGGCGCAGACGGCAAACACATGCGAGCGCGCCAGCCCCTGCTTCAGAACGAAGGCGTTCTGCGCGCCGATGGCGACGATGAGGCTGAGGCCCATCGTCAGGCCGGTGAAGAAGATCTGGATGTCCATGCGCGTCGCGGCCCCTGCCTCTGTCCATTGCGGAATGGCCGAAGGCGTTGCTTCCGGACCGAGTGCTTGGATATTTCCGCCAGATAGTTTAATCCAGTTAAATAAACTCAATCCGGATAAGCTGAGCTAATGGCGCACTTCTCTCTTCAACCTCTCGGTTTTCCGCAACATTGCCATCTCTCCACCCTCATTCCTGTGCTCGTCACAGGAATCCAGCCAGCCCAAGTCCTTGGGCTGAAAAGACTCTTCCGCCGCACAGACGTGCGTCGACTGGATTCCTGTGACAAGCACAGGAATGAGGGAGGGAGAGGCCGTCACCTATGGCTTCCAGGGCCCTCCCGCCACCTCCAAACCCTGCATGAGGTGCCGTAATGCTCGACTATCCCTCCATGCGGGCCGTGGCGCTCGTTGCTCAAACCGGCAGTTTCGAAAAGGCGGCGCAGGTGCTGTGCGTCACGCCGTCGGCCGTCTCCCAGCGCATCAAGCAACTGGAGGAGCGGCTGGGCGTGGTGCTGATCGTGCGCGGCAACCCCTGCGTGGCGACGGAAAAGGGCGAATGGCTCTGCCGTCACATGGATCATGTCGGCATGCTGGAAAGCGAATTGTTCCGACAGCTTCCGGCGCTGGCGGAAGCGGGCGCAGGGCAGGAGCGCGTGACGCTCAACATCGCCACAAACGCCGACAGTCTCGGCACATGGTTTCTGGATGCGGTTTCGAAATTCACCGGCGGCAGCGACTATCTCGTCAATATCGCGGTGGACGATCAGGACCACACGGTGGAATGGCTGCGCGGCGGCAGGGTGCTCGCCGCCGTCACCGCCCATGCCAAGCCCGTACAGGGCTGCCGGGTCCTGGCCCTCGGCGTGCTGCGCTATCACGCCACCGCCAGCCCGGATTTCATGGCCCGCCATTTCGCCGGGGGCGTCACGCCCGCCGCCCTTGCCCGCGCGCCGGGGCTCACCTTCAACCAGAAGGACAGGCTGCAGGCGAGCTGGGTCAGGAAGGTGCTGGGCGAGGATATCGCCTATCCCACCCACTGGCTGCCCTCGACCGACGGTTTCGTGAAGGCGAGCCTTTCCGGCATGGGCTGGGGGCTCAACCCGGTGCAGCTTGTGGGGGATCACCTCAAGACGGGCAGGCTGGTGGAGGTCGTTCCCGGCACGCCGCTCGATATTCCGCTTTACTGGCAAGTCAACCGGCTCGCGGCGGAGCGGCTGGGGGTGTTGACGTCGCATGTGGTGGAGACGGCGAGGGGGGTGTTGATCCCGATGCCGTGAAGCATCTTGCGCCAGGCGGGATCGCGGTTTTCCGATTGTAGAGACGGGGAGCGTGACGCTTACCCCCTCTGTCCTGCCGGACATCTCCCCCACAAGGGGGGAGATCGACCCGAGGCTATGTCTCGCCCATCTCAACGTTTGAGATTGAAGTGGTTGTAAAGCGTCTTGCCGATCTCCCTCCTTGTGGGGGAGATGCCCGGCAGGGCAGAGGGGGGTGAGCCACACACTCCGACAGAATCTTCAGGCAATGCCCCACACTTCACCGCCGCGCCGCATCCTCCGCGCCCTCGCGCAACGACGCATCCGCCACCTTCTGCGTCGTCACGCTGAGCGCCGAAGCGTCCTTCATCTTCTTGGCGATCGAGCGGATCACACGCGTTGCCTCGGCCGAAAGCGAGCGCGGGCGGGTGAGCGCCGGCAGGGCGGGGGTGCTGGTCGCAGCGGCCGCCACTTCCGCCGAAGGTTGCGGGCGTGCGCCTGTCGGCAGCGGGTTCTGGATGCCGGGAATGGGGCGCAGTTCCATGCCCTGATGGGCGTAGTCCATCAGCCGCTTGAAGGCCATGGCCGGAAGCGCGCCGCCGGTCATGTTGTTCATCGGCGTGAAATCGTCGTTCCCGAACCAGACGGCCGTGGTGTAATTGCCGGTGAAACCAACATACCACGCATCGCGATAGGCCTGCGAGGTGCCGGTCTTGCCGCCGGAAACGATGCCGTTATCCAGCGCGCCGCGCCGGGCGGTGCCCATGACCGGGATGGTCACCAGCATCTGGTTCATCTTCGAATTGGCGTCTTCGGAAAGCACCCGTTTGGCGGGCGCTTCATTGTGGCTGAAATCGTAGAGAACATTGCCCTCGTAATCCAGCACCTGCTCGATGCCGTGGCGGCGCGACTGCATGCCGTCGGCCGGGAAAACGGCATAGGCGGTGGCCTGATCGAGAACCGTCACTTCCGATGTGCCGAGCGGAATGGTCTTGTCGCTGCGCAGCGGCGTGGCGACACCCATGGCCTTGGCGGTATCGACGATGACCTGCGTGCCGAGCACGTCCTTGGCAAGGCGCACGGGCACGGTGTTATAGGACTTGGCGAGCGCCATCTGCAGCGTCACCTTGCCGGCATAGGAGCGGCCGTAATTCTGCGGCGACCAGCCGCGCCAGGTCACCGGCGCGTCGGAGATCAGCGTCTCCGGCTTCATGCCCTTTTCCATGGCGGCCGAGTAGGTATAGACCTTGAAGGAGGAACCCGGCTGGCGCAGCGCCGCCGTGGCGCGGTTGAACTGGCTTTCGCCATAGTCGCGCCCGCCGACCATGGCGCGCACGCCGCCGCCGTTCTCGATCATCACCATCGCGCCCTGCTTGACGCGGTAACCTTCGCCGAATTCGCGCAGGCCCATTTCCATCGCCTGTTCGGCCGCCTGCTGCAGGCCGGTATCGATGGTGGTTCGCACGACCACGGTGTGGTCCTTGAACTTGCCCTCGGCGGCCAGCCGCTGCACTTCGTCGAAAGCCCAGTCGAGGAAATAATCCGGCGCCTTCACATCGGCGCGGTCGATGACGGTGGCCGGGTTGCGCCGCGCGCCGATCACCTGACCCTCGGTCATCAACCCGCTCTGCACCAGGTTGGAAAGCACGGTGTTGGCGCGGGCGCGGGCTGCCGGCAGGTTGACATGCGGCGCATATTTGGCCGGCGCCTTGAACAGGCCGGCCAGAATAGCGGATTCCGCCAGCGTCACATCGGTCAGGTTCTTGCCGAAATAAAACTGCGCCGCCGCCGCCGCCCCGAAGGTGCCGCCGCCCATATAGGCGCGGTCGAGATAAAGGCTGAGGATTTCCTTCTTCGACATGTTGGTCTCGAGCCACAGCGCGAGGAAGGCTTCCTTGATCTTGCGCTCCAGCGAGCGCTCATTGGTGAGGAACAGGTTCTTGGCGAGCTGCTGCGTCAGCGTCGAGCCGCCCTGCACCACGCCGCCGGCGCGGGCGTTTTCGCTCATGGCGCGGGCAAGGCCGATGAAATCGATGCCGAAATGGTCGAAGAAACGCCGGTCTTCGGTCGCCAGCACCGCCTTGATGAAATGATCCGGCATCTGGTCGATCGGAACGGAATCCTCATGAATGATGCCGCGATGGCCGATGGTGTTGCCGTAACGATCAAGGAAGGTGACGGCGAAATCGCCGCGATAGCGCCAGTCCTTCTTGGTTTCCTCGAAGGCGGGCATGGCGAGCGCCAGAAGCACGACTGCACCTGCCGTTCCGAAGGTCAGCGCGTCGCAGGTGAGGTTGACGAGAAGCTTCTTCCAGCCGCGCACATGCAGCTTGCGCGAGGCGATGGTGACGTCTTCCCAGAAATCCACCAGCCTTGCCGCAGCCGTCCACAGGCCGGAGTCGATGAAGCTATCGATCCGGAGCAGGATGTGCCGTTTTTTACGGCCTTTTTTATCGTCTTTTTCTTCCTGCACCTGGCGATGTTTTCCTGTTCAACGCAACGCTGCCATCGATATGTCTGCCTGATATTCTACGCTTCAACCCATTCCCGACGCAAAACCGTGGCATGGTTATGTCGGAAGTGCTTGACGCGGCGGCCTTTCGCGGGCCAATGACCCCTCTGCCGCCTGCCAATATGCTAAAATATCGTACAAACCAGCCCTTGGCGATACGATATAAAGGATTAGGGACCGGTTAAACACTCCCGTCCAAGAGATCAAAATGAAACGGAAATGTTAACGATGAATGACGCGCCGTTCTGGAAAACCAAATCGCTGACCGAGATGACCGGCGAGGAATGGGAAAGCCTGTGCGACGGCTGCGGCCTGTGCTGTCTGAACAAGCTGGAGGACTGGGACACCGGCGAGGTGGTGTTCACCTCGGTTCGCTGCGTGCTGCTCGACGGCGAAAGCTGTCGATGCTCCGACTACGAAAACCGCCGCGCCACCGTGCCGGACTGTATCCAGCTCGACCTGAAGAAGGTCCATGAGATCGGCTGGCTGCCGCCCACCTGCGCCTATGCGCTGGTGCGCGACGGCAAGGATCTCTACTGGTGGCACTATCTCGTTTCCGGCGATACGGAAACGGTGCATCAGGCCGGCATTTCCGCCCGCGGCCGCACCGTCAGCGAGGCCGATGTGGATGTTGACGACTTCGAGGATTATGTGGTCGACTGGCCCCTGACAGCGGGTGAGACGGTTGGCGAGAGGGCGGGCGAAAAGGAACGGACGTGACGGAAAACGTCGATTTTCGTTTTGGTCCTATTCCTGCCCCATCGTTCCCTTAAGGCAGTGTCGCCCGAAAGCGTGTCACGGTTTCGGGGTACGACTTGTCTGAAATCAAAGACAGCTTCCGGCCATTCCGGCAAATGATCCGCAAAAGCGGACGAGGGACATCAAAACGCATGCGCTACCGGCTGCCCGCCATCGTTCTTTCATGCCTCGCCCTTCCGGGGCTCCTGCCGTTTTCCGCTGACGCCCAGCAACAGCCCCAGGCCTTCGAATGCACGCTGGTCACCTCCATCGAGACCGGCGCCATCATCAACCAGCAGGGCGCCTGCGACCAGCGCGTGGCGCCGGCCTCCACCTTCAAGGTGCCGTTGGCGCTGATCGGTTACGACGCCGGCATTCTTCAGGATGAAAAGACGCCCGCCTGGGACTGGAAACCCGGCACGGAGGCGCGCGCCTCCGACCGCAAGACGGTCGATCCCTCGATATGGGAGCAGGATTCGGTGCTGTGGTATTCGCGTGAAATCACCCGCCGCCTCGGCCCGGAAAAATTCGCCGCCTATGTGAAGCGCCTCGGTTACGGCAATGCCGATGTTTCCGGTGAGCCGGGCAAGAACAATGGCCTGACCCATTCCTGGCTCGGATCGTCGCTGACGGTTTCGCCGGTGGAACAGGTCGGCTTTCTCCGCCGCCTTCTGGCCGGCAATCTGCCGGTCTCGCGCGATGCGCAGGCCAAGACCAGGGCAATCGTGCCGGTTTTCGATGCGCCGGAAAGCTGGAGCGTGCATGGCAAGACCGGCACGGGCTACATGCGTGACGAAAAGGGCAATCCCGATCGCAACCGCCCCTTCGGCTGGTTCGTGGGCTGGGCGGAGCGCGAAGGCCAGCACATCGTCTTTGCGAGACTGCGCGTTTCCGACAAACCGTCCGACGAGCCGCTCGGCCCCGCCGTGCGTGATGCCTTCCTGCGCGATATTCCGCGGCTGGCCGTGCACCGGTAAGTGCGCAGCCGGCATGACCTTTGCCCGAAAAGGAAAAGCATATGCCGGACGCCTCTCGTGACGTCATCACGATCTACAATGAACACGGGGCCGATTTCGACAGGCAGCGTGGACGCTCCCTTGCCGAAAAACCCTGGCTCGACAGGTTCATCTCGCTTTTGCCGAAGGGCGCGTCCATTCTCGATATTGGCTGCGGTTCCGGTGAGCCGATCGCCGGCTACTTCATCGCCAGCGGTTATGACGTCACGGGCATCGATGCGTCCCTGCCGCTGGTCGAGCTTTGCCGGAAGAGATTTCCCGGGAATCTCTGGGCGGTTGCGGATATGCGAAAGCTGGCCCTCGGCCGCCGCTTCGACGGGTTGATCGCGTGGCACAGTTTTTTCCATCTGACGGTGGAGGACCAGCGCCGCATGTTCGGCATTTTCCACCAGCATGCCAATGACGGCGCGGCGTTGATGTTCACGGCCGGACCGGATCACGGGGAAGCGATCGGCACCTTTCAGGGCCGGCCGCTTTATCATGCGAGCCTCGCACGCGATGAATATGAAAGCCTGCTCGCCGCGCACGGTTTCCGGCTTCTCGATCATGTCGTCAACGATCCCGAATGCGGCGGCGCCACGGTTTATCTGGCGAGACGTGTCGCCCTCTGAACGCGCCTGGCAGGCGTCGCCCGGTAGCGGGTCCACAGATCGTATGATCGCGGCGAACGCCCTTTTTTGCAGCGGGGGGCTGCACTCACGATTGTGTGTTCAACAAAAAGTTTCCGCTTCCCTTGACCTTCCCATCATGGGAATCTCTACATAGGGTCTCGAAAGGGGATTTCCCATGAACGAGACAGTCAAACACGCCCATCGACATGAACCGGTTTCCATTCCCGTGGAAGGCATGACCTGCGCTTCCTGCGTGCGCCGGGTGGAAACGGCCGCGGCCAAGGTGCCGGGTGTCATGTCGAGTTCCGTGAACTTCGCCACGAAGAAGCTCACCGTCGAGCCGGCCGAAGGTTTTTCGGCCAGAACGCTTGGCGCCGCCATCAAGAAGGTCGGTTACGATATCGCGCCGGAGCGTCACGAATTTGCGGTGGAAGGCCTGCGGGGCGAGGCTGAGGCCGAGCGGCTGAAGGCCGTTCTGGAAGCGGTCGCCACCACAATCGCCGTCAAGGTCAATGCTGCCTCCGGCAAGGCCTCCGTGGAAACGATTGGCGGCCGGCGTGAACGGGATGCGCTTGTGGAAACGGCAAAGCTCGCCGGTTTTGCGCTGAAGACGCCGACACCGCACGACCATTCCGCCCATCAAGGTCACGGCCAGCACCACGGACATCATCAGGGCCACGGCCAGATGGCGGCGGGCGAGGCCGGCGGCCACGACCATATGCAGCATGCGGGCGAAGAGGGTGCGCTGAAACGCGACCTGACGATTGCCGCGATCCTGACCGCGCCGCTTTTCGTGCTGGAAATGGGTGGGCACCTCTATGAGCCGATGCATCACTGGCTGATGAGCATCATCGACACGCAGAACCTCTATTATATCTATTTCGCACTGGCGACCGCGGTGATCTTCGGGCCGGGCCTGCGTTTCCTCAAGACCGGTTTTCCGGCGCTCCTGCGCGGTGCGCCGGAAATGAACTCGCTGGTGGCGCTGGGCGTCACCGCCGCCTATCTCTATTCGGTCGTCGTCACCTTCGCGCCCGACCTGCTGCCGGAAGAGGCGCAGTTCGTCTATTATGAAGCCGCAACCGTCATCGTCACGCTGATCCTGACCGGACGGCTTCTCGAAGCCCGCGCCAGCGGCCGCACCGGGGATGCCATCCGCAAGCTGATGAGCCTGCAGGCGAAGACCGCCCGGGTGGAGCGCGACGGTGCTACCATCGATATTTCCCCCGAAGACCTCGTGGCCGGCGATATCGTCGTCATCCGTCCCGGCGAAAGGCTGGCAGTGGATGGCGAAGTCGTCGAAGGCTCCTCCTATGTCGATGAATCCATGATCTCCGGCGAACCCGTGCCGGTGGAAAAGACCATTGGCGCAACGGTCGTCGGCGGCACCATCAACAAGACCGGCGCCTTCAAGTTCAAGGCGACCAAGGTGGGCGCGGATACCATGCTGTCGCAGATCATCCGCATGGTGGAGGAGGCGCAAGGGTCCAAGCTGCCGATCCAGCTGCTGGTGGACCGCGTCACCGCGCTCTTCGTGCCGGTTGTCATAGCAATCGCGGTGCTGACCTTCATCGTCTGGGCGATCTTCGGTCCCGAGCCTGCCTATACTTTCGCGCTGGTCAATGCCGTGGCGGTGCTCATCATTGCCTGCCCCTGCGCCATGGGTCTCGCCACGCCGACCTCGATCATGGTCGGCACAGGCCGGGCGGCGGAGCTGGGCGTGCTGTTCCGCAAGGGACAGGCGCTGCAGGAGCTGCGCTCGGCGCAGATCGTCGTGGTCGACAAGACGGGCACTGTCACTAAGGGCCGCCCGGAGCTGACCGATCTGGTGGTTGCGGAAGGGTTTGCCGACAACGAGGTGCTGGCGCTGGTCGCCGCCGTCGAGGGCCGTTCGGAACATCCGATTGCCGAAGCCATCGTCCGGGCTACTGAAGACCGGGGTTTGGTAGCGGGAGAGGGACTTGAACCCCCGACTGTCGAAAACTTCGAAAGCGTGACGGGCTACGGCATCGCCGCCACCGTCAATGGCCGTAAGGTCGAAGTCGGCGCAGATCGTTACATGGCCAAACTTGGCCATTCCGTCGATATCTTCGCTGAGGCCGCCGCAAGGCTGGGTGACGAGGGCAAGACGCCGCTTTACGCCGCCATCGACGGCAGGCTGGCGGCCGCGATTGCGGTTGCCGATCCGCTGAAACCCTCGAGTGTCACCGCCATCAGGGCGTTGCAGGCCATGGGTATCGAAGTGGCCATGGTGACGGGCGACAATGAACGCACGGCCAATGCAATCGCCCGGCAGGTTGGCATTTCCCGTGTGGTGGCCGAAGTGCTGCCCGAGGGCAAGGTGAAGGCGATCCACGAGATGCGCGCAGGCGGCAAGGTGCTCGCCTTCGTCGGCGACGGCATCAACGATGCGCCGGCGCTGGCTGAGGCCGATATCGGCATCGCCGTCGGCACGGGAACGGATGTCGCCATCGAAAGCGCTGATGTTGTGCTGGTCGGCGGCGATCTTCTGGGCGCAGTCAACGCCATCGAGATGAGCCGGGCGACCATCCGCAACATCAAGGAAAACCTGTTCTGGGCTTTCGGTTACAATGTGGCGCTGATACCGGTTGCGGCGGGCGTGCTCTATCCGGCCTTCGGCATCACGCTGTCGCCGATGATCGGCGCGGGCGCCATGGCGCTGTCCAGCGTCTTCGTTCTCGCCAATGCGCTGCGGTTGAAACGGGCGAAGGTGGCCCATCGGGAGGTGACGTCATGAATATCGGCCAGGCATCGGAAGCATCGGGCGTTTCCGCCAAGATGATCCGCTATTACGAGCAGATCGGCCTCATCAATCCCGCCGCCCGCACCGGCAATAATTACCGGGTCTATGGCGAGCAGGACGTGCATAATCTGCGCTTCATCAAGCGGGCGCGCACGCTCGGCTTCTCGCTGGAAGAAACCGAGACGCTGCTGAAACTCTGGCAGGACAAGACCCGCGAGAGTTCGGCGGTGAAGGAGATCGCGCTCGTCCATATCGCCGATCTCGAGCAGAAGATCGCCGAGATGAAGAGCATGGTGAAGACGCTCTCCCATCTCGCCCATTGCTGCGGCGGCGACCACCGGCCCGACTGCCCCATCCTCGACGATCTCGCGGGCGCGGATAAGACCGACGCCAGACCCGCGCGAGCCCACTGACCTTTAATGACAGCCGGTGCGAGAACATCGCGACCGGCCAGAAGGAGAAAACCATGAGCGCAACCACCTTCCTCATTCCGGATATGACCTGCGGTCATTGCGAAAAGACGCTGCGCGGCGCTCTCACGGAGGCTCTTCCCGGCGCATCCGTCAGCATCGACCTCGATGCCCATAAGCTGACCGTGACGGGCGACGCCGCAACCGCGGAAGCGGCGATCCGCGACGCCGGTTATTCGCCGGAACGGGCGGGCTGAAGCACCTCGTTGCTGGAATGAGCAGGAAAGATGTGCTACTGAGTAGCATCATCTTTCCTGTCGAGGGATAACCACAATGTCCGTCAAGGCGTCAGTTTCCATCTCCGATCAACAGGACAGCTTCGCCCGCAGGCTGGTGGAGGAAGGGCGTTATGCCAGCCTCAGTGCCGTCGTCCAGCGTGGGCTGGAACTGCTACGGCAGGAAACGGAACTGAAGGACGCCGAACTTGCCGCGCTTCGCGATTTGCTGGTCGAGCGCGGGCAGGGGGATTTCGTGTCCGTGGAAGACGGCAAAGACAGAACGGCAGCGATGATCGCAGCCAAGAAGGCCGGTTATGGCCTTTAAGGTCCTGCGCTCGAAACAGACGGATCAGGATCTCGGCCTCATTCTCGACCATCTCATCCAGTCCTATCTCGACCTTGGCGACGCCTTGCCGGGGGCTTTCGCGCGCGCTGCGCGACGCGTGGGGTCAATTGAAGCGGATATGGAAGCGCTTCACAAAGCGCCTTTTCAGGGGACATTATTGCCCGAAATATTGCCCAACCTTCGCCGGGTAACGAAAAATCAGGCTGTCTTTTATTTCGATGTCGATGAGGGTGAAAAGACCGTGCGTATTCTTGCGGTCTTTTTCGGCGGGCAGGATCATCTACGCCATATGCTCACGCGCCTCGTGTCCCGTCGCGCTCCGGGTCTTCCCTAAATCTCATCGAAAGCTCTGCCTTCCCGCGAGGGATTGGGGTTCCTGCTGCCGCTGAATTCCGTCAGGCCGGATTGCGTGAAAAAGCCGTCTTGACCTCAATGGCGCTTGAGGTTCTAGTTTGCCCGCCGTACCCGAAAAAATGGAAAGGATACGGCTTTGTCGAGTATGGAAATGACGGAGAAAAACGGCTGGAGCGAATTGCTGAGCGGGGCGAATCTCTCGCTTCTGACCGTCATCTCTTCCGGTATCGGCCTGCACGCTTTCAACCAGTTCGCGGTGGTGACGGCCTTGCCCGTGGCCGTCAACGAAATCGGCGGCGCTGCCTTTTATAGCTGGGCCTATAGTCTCTATTTCGTCGGTTCCGTGGCGGGCGGCGTCACCGCCGTCCTGTTTCGCGAGCGTTTCGGTGCGCGCGCCGTCCTGCTTCTGTGCTGCCTGATCTTTTCGCTCGGTTCGGTCCTCTCGGCAATCGCCGGCGACTTTTTGTGGGTCGTCGTCGGCCGCGCCTTGCAGGGGCTGGCGGACGGGCTGATCGTCGCCGTGTGCTACAGCCTCATTCCCGCCGGCTTCCGCTCCGGCCTGCTGCCGAAGGTCTTCGCCATCGAGGCGGCGATCTGGGCGGTTGCCTCCTTCATCGGCCCGCTGACCGGCGGTTTCGCCACCGAACACATTTCCTGGCGCGCCACCTTCCTGCTGTCGGCGCCGCTGATCCTGCTGCTTCTGGCCTATACCGCCATTGCCGTCTCCGCCGAGCGGCCGGTGGCGGCGACGCGCAAACCGCTGGTGCCGTTGGCTCTTTGCCTTGTCGGCGCCCTGGCGTTTTCCGCGCCTTCCGCCTTCGAGGATGCGAGCCTGCGCGCCCTTTCCCTGCTGGCGGGAGCGGCGCTGCTGTGGGCCTCGCTGCGTGCGGGCATCCGGCCCTCAATCGGTCTTTTCCCGAAGGATTCCTTCCGGCTGAAGACGGTACTCGGCAGCGGTTTCTGGGTGCTGTTCCTGATGTCCTATGCCCATGCGCTGGGCAGCGTCTATCTCGCTTATGTCGCCATCAATCTCTGGCGGCAGGAACCGACCTTTGCCGGTTTCATCGTGGTGACGATGCCGCTTGCCTGGAGCTTCGTGGCGATGCTGATCGGCAGCCTGCGTTCTGCCCGCCTCCGGGAGATTTGCCTGCATTACGGTCCTTATCAGATGGTGCCCGGCTGCGCGCTGCTGGGGCTCGGGCTTGCGACCGGTAACTGGGGAGAAATGCTCGTCGGGCAAATTCTGATCGGCTCCGCCTTCGGCATGTCATGGGCCGGCATCAGCCAGGCCGCCATGGAGGCCGCGCCGGAAGAGGAACGCAAGATGACGGGCGCGCTGCTGCCGACGGTCGCGACGCTGGGTGCTGCCGCCGGTGCGGGCGCCAGCGGCACCGTCGCCGCTGCCACCGATCTGGTAGGGCAGATCGAGCGGGCGGATGTGACGATGCCGATGGTTTACCTCTATGGGCTGGGTGTGCTCGTATCGCTGCTGGCGATCATGACCGCCAGCGGGTTGCGGGGTGAGCGGCGGCTTTTTCGCCGCCGTCAGGACTGAGTGGTGGCGATGGTGATCGCCGCCAGGTAAACGACGAAGGCCATGATCGCGATCGCGCCGATGATGATAACGATGCCCTTGCCGGCGCGTTTTTTCTCGGCCTTATTTTCATTGGCTTCGGTCGGAAACAGGATCGGATCGCTGGTGTCGCGGATTTTGGTCATGCCGTTTCTCCTTATCCGTGGATTGGGCGGTTTCGGTCTATCAACCGCCCAATCCGCCAAAAGGTTCCTCACGGTTTCAGCGCCCAGCTGGTGGCGTGCACCACCGCGCCGGGGGCGGCCTTCAGCAGCGCCGAGCGCACCGGTTCGAAACCTTCGAGGCGCTTGGTGCCCACATATCGGCCGCGATTGGCGAAGACTTCAATGGAGCCGTAATCGAGAAAGATGCGGATGCGGGATGCTTTCGCCCCCTTGGCGACATAATGCGGCGAGGGGCCGTCACGCCCGTCCTCGTGGCGGATCCACAGGCCCGTTTCATCGGAAACGACGCCCAGCCTGACCGCCGGATGATCGAGCACCAGTTCGAAGGGCGCGCCGGGTGAGGCAAGCTCGAAAAATATTTCCACCGCCCCGTTGATGAAGGTAACGCGTTCGCCAGCGGCCAGCCGCGTGCGGTCGAGAATATGGCTGCGCAGGCTTTCCGCCGCACCGATGGGCGGGGTCAGAAGCTCGCCGTTTGCATAGTGAATCCGGCGCGGCAACGTCATGGAGGTGGGGAAATCGATCTCCGGATTGGCATCCGCCCAATTGGCCAGCCAGCCGATGCCGATGATGCTGTCGCCATCCAGAAAGGCCTGGAAAGCATAATTATCGGTGCCGAAATCTAGTTCCTGCCCGGATTCCTTGGTGAAGACCTTGCCGTCGAACCAGCCGACATCGGCCATGGTGAGGTTCTTGCGGCCGGTTTCCGGGTCTTCCGAATGCATCAGCCCATAGACCAGCACCCAGCGTGTGGAGCGGGCATTGGCAGGTCCATCGAGCGGCAGCAGGCATGGGCATTCGATGGCCGTGGTTTTATAACGCGTTTCCACCCACAGCTTGCCCACATAGGTCCAGCCCGATGCGGCGGTGGGGTCCAGCGTCTCGTAAAGCAGGATGACGCCGCCGCCATCGCTCTGGCTGCCGAGCACCATTTTCCACAGCCCGTCGGGGCCGCGAAAGACGTAAGGATCGCGGAAATCCGGCGTCAGCCCCTGTCCGTCCGGGCGGTGGCCCAGAATGACCTCGGCCTGTCCGGCCATGATGAGATCGGAGGAGGTGGCGGTGAGCTGTATCTGCTGTTCGGGAATGCGGTCCTGCACCTGCTCGGTGAAAAAGACGCGGATGCCCGTGCCTTCCACCAGCGGAATGGTTGAGCCAGAATAGGCGCCGCCGCGCTTGTCGGGCCGTGTTGTCAAATCCTCTGACGGGAAGAGGAAAATCGGCAGGTGCCGCCAGCGCAGATAATCCGAGGAGACGGCATGGCCCCAATGCATGGTGTTCCAGCGCAGCCCGTGCGAATAATGCTGATAGAACAGATGCGGCCGCCCCTCGAAACGGCCGAAACCGTTCGGGTCGTTCATCCAGCCGAAGGGCGGGCGGAAGTGATAGCTGCCGGGAAGCTCCGGTGCGGCATTGTCCGGCTTGGTATGGACGACGGTAATGCCGGTTTCCAGCACATCCGAAGCGGTGAACCAGTAGATGACGGAAACGGCTGTGGTGACCGTGTCGTAACTCAGCTCCACATGGCCGCCGCCGAAAACCTGATAGATTCGAAAACCGAACTCTTCCGTGTTGACGCTTGAAACCTCAGCGAATTTTCCATTCTGATTGGAAAAGGAGACGGCGCCGGGCTCGGCATCTTTCTTCGCCTTCAGCCAGACATGGAAGGTGGCGTTGACGGGCAGATCGGTGTGAATGGTGCGGATGGCGCTTTCCGGCTCGGCTACGGCTTCAACGACGGTCATTGCTTTTCCTTTCCTTCGGCATTCTGCGGGTCAAGCATAGGAACGATGATGGCGCGGGAAAGTTCATTGCGCAAAATTGAATGAGGCGATGGAGGAGGTTGGGCATTTATCGCTCGCATCCGTCGCCTTCCGGCCCCATATAGGGGCAAAGCAGGGAGTTTACCCGTGATGAAATTCGACAATTCCTATGCCCGCCTGCCGGAACGGTTCAGCGCCGCCGTGTTGCCGACGCCGGTGAAAGCGCCGCGGCTCATCGCCTTCAATCGTGGGTTGGCCGATGAACTCCTTCTCGATGTGGCCGGCCTTGACGATGAAAGGCTGGCGGCGATCTTTTCGGCAATGTCGTGCCGCAGGGGGCAGAGCCGCTGGCCATGGCCTATGCCGGTCACCAGTTCGGCGGTTTCGTGCCGCAGCTGGGCGATGGCCGCGCCATTCTGCTCGGTGAAGTGATCGACAGGAATGGCAAGCGCCGCGATATCCAGCTCAAGGGCTCCGGCCCGACGCCGTTTTCGCGCAGGGGCGACGGTCGCGCGGCCCTTGGCCCGGTGCTGCGCGAATATATCGTGTCGGAAGCGATGTTTGCGCTTGGCATTCCCGCCACGCGGGCGCTGGCGGCTGTCCTCTCCGGCGAGAGGGTGCAGCGTGAAGTCGGCCTGCCGGGCGGTGTTTTCACCCGCGTGGCGGCAAGCCATATCCGTGTCGGCACCTTCCAGTTCTTCGCCGCGCGTGAGGATGAGGAGGGGATCAGGAACCTCGCGGACTATGTGATCGACCGTCATTATCCCGAGGCGAAAGAGGCAGACAATCCTTATCTCGCCTTGCTGCAAGGCATAGCGCAACGGCAATGCGACCTCATCGCCCGCTGGATGATGGTGGGCTTCATCCATGGCGTGATGAATACCGACAATATGGCGGTTTCCGGCGAAACCATCGATTTCGGCCCCTGCGCCTTCCTTGACGAATATCACCCCAACAAGGTCTTTTCATCCATCGACGCACAGGGCCGTTATGCCTTCAACAACCAGCCGGGCATCGCGCAATGGAACATTGCAAGGCTGGCGGAATGCCTGTTGCCGCTGCTCGATCCGCAGGTGGAGAAAGCCGCCGAACTCGCCAATGCCGTTCTCGCCGATTTCGCCGCCGCCTTTCCCAAACGCTGGCTTGTCGGCATGCGCGAAAAGCTTGGCCTGACGGTGGAGGAAGAGGGCGACATCGATCTGGTGCAGGCGCTTCTGGCGCTGATGCAGGCATCGGAAGCGGATTATACGCTGACCTTCCGGCGTCTTTCCCATGCGGCCAATGGCGATGCCGAACCGTTTCGCGGCATGTTCATCGATATTGCGGGGGCGGACGAATTTCTGGCGCGCTGGCGGGAAAGAGCCGGTCGCGAGGGGATTTCCGATTCCGAACGATCAGCGGCGATGCTCTCCGTCAATCCCGCCATCATCCCGCGCAACCATCGGATCGAGGAACTGATCGAGGCAGCGGTGGAAGAGGGGGATTTTGAGCCCTTCCACACCATGTTGAGAGCAATCGCCACGCCTTTCGAGGAGCGGCCGGATAATTTCGTCTATATGCAGCCGCCGATGAGCCATGAGCGGGTGTTTCGGACGTTTTGCGGGACGTAACGGGTTCGTCAATCCTCGCCGTCATGCCGGACTTGATCCGGCATCCAGCCGCCGCGCGTCTGCGCGGCGAGAGGAGTCTTTTCAGCCCAAGGACTTGGGCTGGCTGGATACCGGCTCGAGGCCGGTATGACGGAGAAATGGGAGGAGATGTTCTCTCACCCAACCCGCGCGAGCGGCTCATGCGCGCCATAATAGTGGCCGAACCGGTTTTCGAGGAACTTCGGCAGGGCCACTTCCTCCTGTCGCACGAAGCCCTTCTGCGGCAGGGCGCCTTCGGCAAGCAGATCGAGAACCGTGCAGATGCCGGCGGCGGTGGTGATCTGGATGGCGCTCATCATCCGGCCGGAAACCGGGCCGGCATAGACCTTGTTGGCATAGGTTTCCTGCAGGAAACGCCCGTTGCGGGTGCCGCAGACGGTGACGAAGACGATGACCACATCCTGCATGGTGCCGGGCAGGGCGTTTTCGAACAGGTCCTTCAGCACATCGCGGCGATTGCGCAGGTTGAGGTCGTTCAGAAGCGCCTTCATGATCGCCACATGGCCGGGGTAACGGATGGTGCGGTAATTCATGGTCCGCACCTTGCCTTCCAGCGTGGCGCAGAGCGTGCCGAGGCCGCCCGAGGTGTTGAACGCCTCGTAGGTAACGCCGTCGAGCGAAAATTCCTCACGTTCCTCCAGCGCCGGAACGGCGGTAAGCCGGCCTTCGACGATCGCTTCGCAGGGCTCGATATATTCGTTGATCAGCCCGTCCGTGCTCCAGGTGAGGTTGTAGTTGAGCGCATTGGACGGATATTGCGGCAGAGCGCCGACGCGCATCCTCACGCTGTCCAGCTTGTCGAACTTGGCGGCAAGATCGGCGGCGACGATGGAGATGAAGCCGGGGGCGAGGCCGCATTGCGGGATGAGCGCCGTCTCGGCCGTTTCTGCCAAAGCCTTGACCTTGCGGGTGGATTCGACGTCTTCGGTGAGATCGAGATAATGCGTGCCGACGGTGACCGCCGCTTCGGCAATGCCCGCCGTCAGGTGGAAGGGGGCGGCGGAGAGCACGGCGAATTTGCCTTTCAGCAGTGCTTCCAGAGCGGGACGGTCGGTGATGTCGACGATTTCGGTATCAACCCGTTCATGCGCCGGCACATTGGCCAGCTGATCGGGCGAACGGTCGGCGACGGTGATGCGATAATCGCCTGATGCGGCCAGCATCCAGGCGATGGCCGACCCGATATTGCCCGCGCCGATGACGACAATGTTTTTCATGTTTTTGTTCCCCGCAGTGAATGCAAATGTGTCAGCGCAGATGCGCTTCGAGAACAGAATGCCAGTTTTTATTGACGATTCGCAGCTTCACTATGTGCGGATAGCGGGTTAATATTAGGCAATAAGACGACAGGATTGGTCACTATGACGATTGCCGACAAGGACCGGGCGCTGCTCGCCCTGCTTTCCGAAAATGCCCGCATGCCGGTGGCGGAACTGGCGCGCAAACTCGGCCTTTCGCGCACCACGGTGCAGGCCCGCATCGAGCGGCTGGAGGCGGACGGCGTGATTGCGGGTTATGGCCTCAGGCTTTCGGAAAGTTATCTTTCCGGGCTGGTGCGCGCCCATGTGCTGATTACCATCGGGCCGAAGGCGCTGCCCGGTGTCACGGCGGCCCTTGCCGCCATCAAGGAGGTGACGACGCTGCATTCGGTGAGCGGCACCTTCGACCTCATCGCCATTCTGGCCGCGCCTTCGATCCTCGAGCTCGACCGGTTGATCGACCGCATCGGCGCGCTTGACGGCGTGGAGCGCACGCTGTCGTCGATCATTCTGTCGACGCGGATTTCGCGGTAGGAGCGTTTGAGGGAGTGCGGTGGGCGCAAAGGCCGGTGGGTGCGCGCGATACTCTCTTCTTCCCTCATCCCTGTGCTTGTCACAGGGATCCAGCCAGCCCAAGTCCTTGGGTTGAGGGGAGTCTTTCCGCCGCGCAGACGCGCGTCGGCTGGATTCCTGTGACAAGCACAGGAATGAGGGAGGTGAAAGACGGTGTTCTTACCTTAAACCACCGCCCGCTCATCATAAGCCCTCTGCGCCGCCATCACCGCGTCGATATTCCCCTCCGCCCAATGGGCAAGCGCCGCCACCGTGTCAGTCAGCGTCCGCCCCAGCGGCGTCAGCGAATATTCGACCGTCACCGGCACGGTCGGGAACACCTGCCTCGAAATCAGCCCGTCGCGCTCAAGCTTCTTCAGCGTCTGCGACAGGACCTTCTGCGAAATGCCCTTGATTTCCCGGCGCAGCAGGTTGAAGCGCACCGCTTCCACCCGCAGCCGGTCGAGGATCAACAGCGCCCATTTGTCGGCAATCCTGTCCAGCACCATGCGGGTGGGGCAGCGGTCTTCATAGACGTCATAGATACGTTCCATGGGTTTGTTCCGTCGCTTCAGGGCCATGCCGGTTTCCGAAAGGAAACCAGATAACCGAAAAGTGCTCTCTTTTCATGATTTCGCAAACGCAGTACCTGTGTTTTAGAAACATGGTTTCCATTAGATACTACGGAGATTTGAGATGACAGGCAAGATACTCGCAATCGGTTCCACCGGCACCATCGGAACGCCGCTGGTGAAAGTGCTCCTTTCCAAGGGCGAAAGCGTGAAGGCCGCCTCGCGCAGCGGCAAGGCCACGGACGGCGCGGAAGGCGTGCGTTTCGATTATACCGACGCATCGACTTATGCGGATGCCTTCGACGGCGTTGACCGTCTGTTCCTCATCCTTGCGGGCGGGCGTCTGGATGCCATCGACGCGCTGACGCCTGTGGTCGAGGAGGCGGCGCGCCGCAAGGTGAAGATCGTGTTCCTCAGCGTCCTCGGCGTCGATGCCGACGATTCCATTCCCTATCGCCAGATCGAGCTGAAGATCATCGCTTCGGGTACGCCTTACGTCATCCTGCGCCCCAACTGGTTTGCCGATAATTTTCACAGCTACTGGAAGGCGGGCATCGACCACGGCCAGATCGCCGTGCCGGCCGGCGAGGGCAAGTCGAGCTTCATCGACGTGCGCGATATCGCCGAGAGTGCCGCCACCGCCCTGACCTCTGACGCCTTTAACGGCAAGGCTTTCAACCTGACGGGTCCGAAAGCCCTAGGTTATGGCGAAGCGGCTGCGCTAATATCGCAGGCGATCGGCAAGCCGGTTTCTTACGCTGCTGTTTCGGATGAGGTCTTCATCGGCATCCTCACCGGTGCGGGTGTGCCGCAGGATTACGCCTCGTTCCTCGCTTCGATCTTTTATCCCGTGCGCGAAGGCTGGACAGCGGTGGTGACCGACGATGTCGAGACGCTGACCGGCCATGCGCCGCGTTCACTGGAGACCTATATCGCCGACAATCTGGACCGGCTGAAGGGCTGAGGCTCAAAGCGGGCCTGCCGCGCTCACGCCGGATCGGTGGAGCCGCGGCGGGCCTTGAAGAACATCTTCAGCCGCTGGATCTCCTTGGGGTTCCAGCCGCTTGGCGCGGTCACCTCCGTCCATGCATCGATATAATGTTCCGGCGCATAGACATGGCCGTAACCAATGGGCGCGGTGGTGGCTGCGGCGACATCGAGACCGAGCTGCAGCAGCGTCACCACCGGGAACCAGCGGAACGATGTGGAAACGTCAGGCCCGTGATGCGCCATCCATTGCGGCCGCCGGTAAAGCGAGGCGGCCTCGAAGAAGGTGATCGGGTCGCTGGCATATTGCAGATAGACGATCCGCATCGGCCCCCATTCCGCATCGGGCATATGCGCGGTCGTATATTGGTTGGCGAAGCGGATGACGGAGGAATCGCGGAAACGCGGCAGCCATTCCGGCGTGCCCTTCACCCGGCCATTGGTGGCCATGCGCCATGTCGGGCTGGAAAAGGGCGGTCCGCTCCACAGCGCGCCCTGGAACGGGTCGGAGAGCACATCGTAGAGATCCGAGGATTTCTGCGAGTTGAGCGAACCGAGGCTGAGGCCATGCAGGTAAAGCTTCGGCCGCGTTTCCTTCGGCAGCGTGGTCCAGTAGCCATAGACGGCCTCGAACAGGGCGCGCGCCGTCTCGACACCGTAATCCGGCTCCGTCAGCAGCGCGATCCAGCTTGAGAGATAGGAATATTGCACGGCGACGCTGGCGATATCGCCGTCATGCAGATATTCGACCGTATCGAGCGCTTCCGGGTCGATCCAGCCGGTGCCGGTGGGAATGACCACCAGAAGCACCTTGCGCTCGAAACCGCCGACCCGTTTCAGCTCCTCCAGCGCCAAGGCCGCTCTTTCTTCCGGCGTCGACGCCGAGTTGAGGCCCGCATAGACCCTGAGCGGCTCCCTTGCCGGGCGATGGGTGAAGGCGGATATCTCCGCGCCCGCCGGACCCTCTGCGACGAATTCGCGCCCGCGTCGGCCGAGCGATTCCCATGTCATCAGCGAGGCGCTGCTGCCGGTCTTGAGCGCGTCTGACGGGCGCGGCACATCCGGTTCGATCAGCGCATCCACCTGTTTCAGCGAGGAATCGGCAAATCTGAGGCCGATATCGAAGATAAGCCCATTGAGCAGCATCCATGAGAGGATGATTGCCACCGCTATACCGAGCACATTGGCAAGGCGGCGCGGCAGGAAATGACGGCTGCGCGCGGCAAAGAACCGGCGGATAAGCTGGAACAGCCGGCCGGCGCCGATGAGGATGGCGGCGACCAGCACTGCAAGGCCGCCGGTCTTGGTGGGGTGGGCGCTGGGCAGCGGATCGAGCTCCATCAAAACGCGGATGGAATTCTGCCAGTCCTTCGCCTGCCATAAAAACGCGATGGCCGTGATGGCGGCGGCAAGCGCGATGAGAAATCGAATGCCGCGCGCATTGTGGCGGGAGGGTTCGGGCAGCTCCAGATAGGCCCAGATGGCGTGCAAAGCGACACCGATCAGATAACCGATGGCGAAGGAAAAGCCGCACAGCACCCCCTGCATCAGCCATGTGCGCGGCAGGAGCGAGGGCGTGAGCGAAGCGCAGAACAGAATAGTGCCGAAGACGATGCCGGTTGCCGAAAGACCTGCAAACAACCGCTCAACCCATTGTTTCACCAACTTGACTCGCCCCTTGTACTCACCGCCTGGTGCTGAGTGTAATATGTGACGGACGAGGGTGCAAATCCTGCGGTAAGGATAAAAATCACAAAGATAGGAAAATAATCCTTTACAGCGTGACGGTGGTTTGATAGTGTTTGGCTACGGTCGGAGATTTGCGGCTGAACGGTAATGGTTGTCCTTGGGATTGCCCGTGGCGCTTTCTTCACCACCTCATTCCTGTGACAAGCACAGGAATGAGGGTGAGTGAGGTGCATGCAAATGTGCCTTGTTCCCACGCTCCTCTTTATTTGTTCTTTCTCTCGCAGGCCAATCCCATGACAATGTCCAGCAATTGCGATCCGACGCTCTACGGCGTCTGGCCGGAAACGCCCGCCTATGCGGCTGAGGACGCGCTTGAAGCCGCACCGGAGACGAAGTCTCGGGCCGACAGGCTGGCTGCCGAAGATGCGGCGCGCAACAGCAGCCTGCGGCAATTGCTGAACGAACTGACGGAGGAGATGCGCGAGCAGTTCTGCCTGTACCGCAATCTCCGTCAGGCGAGCGAAGCGGCCTTTCTGGCGACGGCGGAGGACGCTTCGGGCAAGCTGGCGCGTGCCGATGTGAAGGCTGCGACGGACCAGCTTTCGCTGATCGTCCGCACGCTGGAGCGGATCGACGCCCTGCAACGGGTGCTGGCGGAAGAGAGGGAAGCTCTTTTCGGCGAAGACGAAACCGAGGCCGGGGACTACGAAGCGGCGGTGGCGCATTTCCTCAACCGCATAGACGAACTGGCTGAACAGAAATGCCGCGCGAAGATGGAGGCCGATCCCGCCCGCAGCCCATCCGCAGAAGCCGACACATGACGGATATGCCGACCGAACCCCATCTGCCGGCGCAGGTCTTCAACCTCCTGCGCGATTGGCGTTTCATCGGCAACCTGCCGCAGCAGCCGCCGGAGGGCGACTGGCGGACATGGCTGCTGATCGGCGGGCGCGGTTCCGGCAAGACGCGGGCCGGGGCGGAATGGGTGCATCATATCGCCTCTGCTGGCAAGCAGTCGGATTTGCGCATCGCGCTCGTGGCCGAAACGCTGGGTGACGCCCGCGAGGTGATGATAGACGGCATTTCCGGCATCTGCCGCATCGCCCGCCGCCATCGCCCCGCCTTCGAGGTGTCGCGCCGACGGCTCCTCTGGCCGAATGGCGCGATGGCGCAGGTGTTTTCTTCGGAAGACCCGGAAAGCCTGCGCGGCCCGCAATTCCACATGGCCTGGGCGGATGAGCTGGGCAAATGGAAATATCCGCAGGAAACCTGGGACATGCTGCAATTCGGCCTGCGTCTGGGTGAAATGCCCCGGCAACTTGTTACCACCACGCCACGGCCCATTCCGCTTTTAAAGGCGCTTCTCGCCGATCCCACAACACGGGTGGCGCGGATGCCGACGGCCATGAATGCGCGCAATCTCTCTCCCGGTTTTCTCAAAGCCATGCAGGACCGCTATGGCGGCACCCGGCTGGGGCGTCAGGAAATCGGCGGTGAATTGATCGACGAGCGCGAGGGCGCGCTGTGGAAACGCGCCGATCTGGAAGCGATCATCGAAGCCGTGCATGAGCCGCTCACGCGGATCGTGGTGGCGGTAGACCCGCCCGCCGGCGTCGGTGAACATTCCTGCTGCGGCATCGTCGTGGCGGGGCTCGGCATGTCCGGGCGTCTTAACGTGCTTGCGGATTGTTCCGTGGAGGGCGAAACGCCGGCCGGCTGGGCCCGCGCCGTGGTCGCCGCCTTTCGTCGCCACGAGGCGGACCGGGTGGTGGCGGAGGTCAATCAGGGCGGCGAGATGGTGCGCGCCATGCTGCAGAGCATCGACGCCAACCTGCCGCTGACGCTGGTGCGGGCCAGTCGCGGCAAATTCACCCGCGCCGAGCCGGTTGCCGCACTCTACGAGCAGGGCAGGGTGCGACATGCCGCACGGTTTGAAAAGCTGGAAGACCAGATGACGGATTTCGGGCCGGATGGTCTTTCGTCGGGACGCTCGCCGGACAGGCTGGATGCGCTCGTCTGGGCGATCACGGCGTTGACGACGATGGTGGTGAGTGAACCGAAAGTGCGGGGGATGTGAGCTGGCTGATTATTGGCTCCCGCGAAGGAGAGCCAATTACCGGTCAGCGGATGCCCCCGGTTTCTTCTCCCCGAGCGGGGAGAAGGTGGCGCGCAGCGCCGGATGAGGGGGCCACGGTCAAGATGTGTTGAGAGAGTAGAGATATGCGGAGAACTTGCCCCCTCATCTGACCCTTCGGGCCATCTTCTCCCCAGCGGGGAGAAGAAAAGTGAGGCACCGTCAACGCCCGAAATCGGGCGTCTGGTAGATATTATTTCTTCGGGGATTGCGCCGGTTTCGGCTGGGAGCCGGTTTCACGCATCTGGCGCCACTCGTTTTCGAGACGGTCATAAACGGTCTGGGGGATTGTCGCTGTCATGGTGGCATTCCTCCTTGAATGGTTAACGCTGCGGGATTGCGCGGTGAATGGAGTTAGCGCGCTAAGGTTCCGGAATTCAAGGAATTTTTTACCCCAAAACCCCGGGGCGCGGATTAAAATCGATTAAGGTTTTTTCAAATCGATTTAGTTCCGGCGGCCTGCATGTGGAAAAACCGGGCGTCGTATCGCCCATCATTTTCAGGAGCCATCATGGCCTATGACGAGGCGCGATTCTTCGCGTCGGCGCGGATTTCCATTTTCGGCGGTCGCCTGCGCGCGGCCCAGCTTGCCGGCACGAAAACGATGCTGGCAGGATTTGAAAAGTCGATGCCGGGCGGCGATCCGCGCTGGCTCGCCTATATGCTGGCGACGGCCTTTCACGAGACGGCGGCGACAATGCAGCCGGTGCGCGAGACATTGGCGGCAAGCGATACCGAGGCGATGGCAAGGCTCGACCGCGCCTTTGCGGCGGGCAGGCTGCCGATGGTGCGCAAGCCCTATTGGCGGCCGGACACGGAGGGTAAGAGCTGGCTGGGGCGCGGCTTCGTGCAGTTGACGCATCGGCGCAATTACGAGGCCATGATGGCGCTGACTGGCGTCGATCTCCTGGAACGGCCCGAGCGCGCCATGGAGGCGGAGGTGGCCACCGCGATCCTGATCCACGGCATGGCGGGCGGCGGTTTTACCGGCCGCAGGCTCTCCGATTTCTTCAGCGACAGGCGTGAGGATTGGGACGGCGCCCGTGCCATCATCAATGGCAGCGACCGGGCGCGGCTGGTGGGCGGTTACGGGCGCGCATTTCATCACGCGCTTGTCGCGGCGCGGATTGAACCCGGGCGGGCCAGATGATAACCCGTTACCCGGTGCCGAAAAGGCTGCCTCCGAATTCTGCATGACAGGTGACACCGTGATCCGCCATATCGTCTTTTTCACCGTTCCCGAGGAAAACCGCGACGCCGTGCGCAGGGGGCTTTCCGGCCTCACCGCGATACCGCATTCGCTGAAGCTGGAAATCGGCGAGAACGTGAAGAAGGACCAATGGGGCAATTCGGTCGATTTCATCGTCTATGGCGAGTTCGAAAACGAGGCGGCACTCGCCGCTTACAAGGCCGACCCCGCTTATGATCTTTCGACCCGCACGGTAAAGCCGCTGCGCGAAACCCGCGTCGCCGCCGATTTCGACAGCGATACGGCGGTGAAAGCGCCGATCCGGTAGACGTCAGGTTTCACCGAGGTCGGCGCGAAATATTGCCGCTGTGCGGACAGGGTGCCTCACGCGCGACGTCATCCTTGGGCTTGTCCCAAGGATCTGATCACGTCCAATAAAATCGAGACGTTGCAGATGCTCGGGACAGGCCCGAGCATGACGAAAGAGAGCTTTCAGGACTCGTCAGAAATTTCAGGGTCTACCCTGTCGGTGAAAACCCCACGCGGGCGACGCCGCAGGACTCGACGCCGCGCGCCATCAAAACAAGGACAACTCCATGCGATTTCCCTTTTCCCTGCCGTGGCTGCGCCCGGCGGATGGCAGAGCCGTGCCTGAAAGCCGGAAAATGGCCGATGGCTTCATGGCGGTTGCCGTGCAGGGCGGGCAGGCTTTCTGGTCGGGCCGGTCCTATGCCGCACTTGCCCGCGAGGGCTTCATGAAAAACCCGGTCGCGCACCGGGCCGCTCGCATGGTGGCGGAGACCTCGGCTTCCGTCAGCTGGCTGCTTTATGATGGCGAAGAGGAGCTCGCCGATCACCCGCTGCTGGCGCTGCTTTTAAAACCGGGCGCCCATATGGGCGGGCCGGATTTCTTCGAGGCGCTTTATGGCCACCTCATGCTCGCCGGAAATGCCTATATCGAGCCGCTGACGGTGGGCGGGCGGCTGCGCGAGCTGCATCTGCTGCGGCCAGACAGGGTCAGCATCGTCGAAGGGCCGGATGGCTGGCCGGTGGCCTATGATTACCGCGCCGAGGGCCGCGCCTCCCGGCGCATCGCCGCCGAGCGCGACGGGCTGGGGCTGCTGCATCTGAAACTTTTCCATCCGCTGGATGACCGGGCGGGTTTTGCGCCGCTCGCCTCCGCAGGGGCCGCGCTCGATCTGCACAATGCCGCAAGCCAGTGGAACAAGCGCCTGCTCGACAATTCCGCCCGGCCATCCGGCGCGCTGGTCTACCAGCCGAAGGAGGGCGGCAATCTCTCCACCGAACAATATGAGCGGCTGAAGCGCGAGTTGGAGGAAGGCTATCAGGGCGCGATGAATGCCGGCCGGCCTTTGCTGCTGGAAGGCGGGCTGGACTGGAAGGCCATGGGTCTTTCGCCGCGCGACATGGATTTTCTCGAGGCCCGCAACGGGGCGGCGCGCGATATCGCGCTTTCGCTCGGCGTGCCGCCGATGCTGATCGGCATTCCCGGCGACAATACCTATGCCAATTACCAGGAGGCGAACCGCGCCTTTTATCGTCTCACCGTCCTGCCGCTCGTTTATCGCACGGCGGCGAGGCTCTGCGGCTGGCTTTCTCCGGTCTTCGGCTCTGGGCTGAGGCTCGAACCCGATCTCGACCGGATTGCCGGGCTTGCCGGCGAGCGGGATGCGCTCTGGGCACGCATCGGCGCGGCCTCGTTCCTGAGCGACGAGGAAAAGCGTGAGGCCGTCGGTTATTGATCGCCGCCCCGGCGGGATCGAAACCCCGGTGTCCCGTTCAATCATTTTCTGAAGAGGTGGACTCTCTTTGTGAGCTCTTCCGCCCAAGCGATTCCGAAGATTCGCAAAATCACCCGGCGCAGGCGCGCAAAAAACGCCTGCGTGCGACGCGGCGCGTCCGCCCGATAACCACATCCTAGAACGGAATGATTACCCATGTCTGAATTCGCCAATGAGGCCGGCATCTGGGCCGCCCGCATCACCGGCGCCGTGGCGGGCGCGGGTGTGTCGCTCGTTTATCTCCTGCCGAAAAGCAAACGCGAGGCCGCGAGCCGTTTCATCACCGGCGTTTCCTGCGGCATGATCTTCGGCGGGCCTATCGGCCTGTGGATCGTGCAGCAGCTCGATATCGCCGGCGCGCTTTCGGGCCGGGAAATCATGGTGGCGGGTTCCGCCGCCGCCAGCATGGGCGCGTGGTGGGGGTTGGGCGTGCTGGTGCGCATCGCCGACCGTTACGGTGCGCGCCCGCGCGCCTGACACTTCCTTCACATCGCAGGAGTTTTCCATGCACGTTTATCGCGGGCCGCGTCCCGCCACGCGCAAATTCGCCAATCTGGAACTGCGCGGCATTGCCAGCGACGGCACCTTTTCCGGTTATGCCAGCGTTTTCGGCGAGGTCGATCTCGGTCAGGATGTCATCGAGCGCGGCGCTTTCCGCCGCTCCATCGAGGAGCGGGGCGCAGCCGGCATCCGCATGCTCTACCAGCACGATCCGGCCGAGCCCATCGGCGCCTGGCGCACCATCCGCGAGGACGAGCGCGGCCTTTATGTCGAGGGCGTTCTCGCCCCCGGCGTCGCCCGCTCCCGCGAGGTGCATTCACTGATGAAGACCGGGGCGCTGGACGGGCTGTCCATCGGATTCCGAACGGTGCGTTCCGGCAAGGCGGCGAGCCACGGCGTCCGGCGCATCCTGGAGGCCGACCTCTGGGAAATCTCGGTCGTGACCTTCCCGATGCTGCCCTCGGCGCGCGTTTCCGACGTCAAGCATGCTCGCTTCTTCCGCGACCGCGAGACCGAGCTGGTGCGCACCATGCGCCGCGCCGCCCGCGCGCTGTTCGACACGACACCCAAACGCTGACTTCCGGACAATCACCAACAAGGAAACGACATGACAGACCAGATGACGAAACCGGCCCTGATGACCGTCGCGCCGCAGGTAAAGGCCGTGCCCGATACGGTGACGGCGGCCTTCGATGAGTTCATGGAAGCCTTCGAGGCCTTTCGCGAGACCAACGACCAGCGGCTTGCCGACATCGAGCGCAAGATGGGCGCGGATGTCGTGACCCGCGACAAGCTCGACCGTATCGACAGGGCGCTCGACGACAACCGCCGGATCATGGACGATCTGGCGCTGAAAAAGGCGCGTCCCGCGCTTGGCCGCAAGGATGCGCTTTCCCACGATGCCGAAGAGCACAAGGCTGCTTTCGAAGCCTATATCCGTCGCGGCGAGGAGGGGGCGCTACGCGATCTGGAGGCCAAGGCCTTTGCCGGTTCGACCGGGGCCGATGGCGGTTTTCTGCTGCCGAACGAGACGGATGGAGAGATCGGCCGGCGCATGACGGCGATTTCGCCGATCCGCGCGCTGGCGACCGTCCGGCAGGTTTCCGCCGCCGTGCTGAAGAAACCCTTCTCGCCCGGCGGGATGACGACCGGCTGGGTTTCTGAGACGGCGGCGCGTCCGCAAACGGCAACGCCGCAGCTCGCCGAGCTTTCCTTCCCGACCATGGAGCTTTACGCCATGCCGGCCGCGACTCAAGGGTTGCTGGATGATGCGGCAGTCGATATCGAAGCCTGGATCGCCTCCGAAGTGGACATTGCTTTCGCCGAACAGGAGGCCGCCGCCTTCATCGCCGGCGATGGCGCGAGCAAGCCCAGGGGTTTCCTCTCCTATGCCGCCGTCGCCAATGATGGCTGGAGCTGGGGCAATATCGGTTATGTCGCGACCGGCGTTTCGGCCGGATTCGCCTCGGCCGGGCCGATGGATGTGCTGCTCGATGCCGTTTATGCGCTGAAGGCCGGCCACCGCCAGAACGGAACCTTCCTGATGAACCGAAAGACGCAAGGGGCGTTGCGCCGCTTCAAGGATACCAGCGGCGCCTATCTCTGGCATCCGCCCGCCGCTGCCGGCCAGCCGGCCTCGCTGATGGGCTTTCCGGTGACGGAGGCGGAGGACATGCCGAATGTGGCGGCCAACAGCTTCGCCATCGCCTTTGGCGATTTCCGCGCCGGTTACCTCGTCGTCGACCGTACCGGGGTGCGCATCCTGCGCGATCCCTATTCGGCCAAGCCCTATGTGCTGTTCTACACCACCAAGCGCGTGGGCGGCGGCGTGCAGAATTTCGAGGCGATCAAGCTGGTGAAATTCGGGGTGAATTGACCGCCCTTTCTTCTCCCCGCCGGAGAGAAGATGCCCCGAAGGGGCAGATGAGGGGGCAAGCTCTCTGAACACATCTACCCTTGCCCCCTCATCCCGCTGCCACGGACTTCTCCCCTTCGGGGAGACGAAACAAGCGGTGCCCGCTCGCCAATGCGACTACCTTTCTTCCGGAGACCCCATGACCTATGCCCTCATTCATCCGCCGCAGGCGGAGCCGCTGACGCTTGCCGAGGTGAAGGCGCATCTGCGTCTCGATAGCGGCGATGAGGATGCGCTTCTTGCCGCGCTCATCCGCACCGCCCGCGAGCATCTGGAGCGCACGACAGGGCTTTGCCTCCTCCGCCAGACCTGGCGGCTTTATCTTGACCGGTGGCCGCAGGCGGGCGTGATTCTGATTGGTAGGACACCGGTGCAAGCCATCGAAACGATTCTGGTTTTTGACGGTGACGGGCGCTCGGCGGATATCACCGCCGGGGAAAAATTGCTCGATGGCGCGGCGCGTCCCGCAAGACTGTGGCTGCGCGATCCGCCGGCCCCCGGACGGGCGATGAACGGCATCGAGATCGATTTTATTGCCGGCTACGGCGAAGCGGGAACGGATGTGCCCGACACGCTGAAACGCGCCATGCTGATGCATGTGGCGCAGATGTTCGCCTTTCGCGGCGCGGTCGCCCCGGAAAACCAGCCCGCCGCCATTCCCGCCGGTTACGAGCGGCTGGTGGCGCCTTTCTGCCGTCTGGGGCTTTGAGACATGAATCTTGTTTTTCTCGATCCCGGCAAGTTGACGGCGCGGCTGGAACTGGACGTGCGGACCGAAACGCCGGACGGGCAGGGCGGTGCTGCCGAAAGCTGGAATTTCCTGCGGTCGCTCTGGGCTGCGATCGAACCCGTTTCGGAGGCCTCCCATGAACGGGCCTCGGCCGAGGGCGTGACGATCACCCACCGCGTCTGGCTGGCTTACCGCGGCGACATCGCCGCCGGCATGCGCTTTCGCAAGGGCCGCCGCATTCTGGCGATCCGGGCGGTGATGGACCCGGATGAGACACGCCGGTTCATCGTCTGCCGCTGCGAGGAGGAAAGCCGATGAGCGCCGCAAACCTGCTTCTGCAGGCAATTTTCGCAAGGCTCGGCAGCGATGCGGCGCTGACGGCGCTTATCCCCGGCGGCATCGTCGACCGGCTTCTGCCGCGCCCGGTTCTGCCGTGCATCGTTATCGATGATCTCGAAAGCCGGAACTATTCGACGGCGACGGAAAGGGCCGAGGAGCATTTCCTGTCGCTGCAGATATGGAGCGACGCCAATGGCCGCAGGGGTGCCGGCGAAATCGCCAACCGGGTGAAGATCCTGCTCGATGATGCCGCGCTGCCGATTGCCGGCGTCTCTCTCGTCAATCTGCATCTTCTTTCCAGCCGCTCGCGGCGCGAGGCGAAGACACGGAATTTCATCGCGGAGATGCGCTTCAGGGCGGTGACGGAGTAGCGCCGTTTCAGGAGCCCTGCCTGCGCACGGTTTTCCACAGAACGATCAGCAGCAGAAACGAAATGCCGATCAGCACGGAGGCGATGGTGAGCATGGCGGATACGCCGCCGCGATCGAGCGCCACGGTGAAGATGACCGGCGCCACGGCAATGGCGAGGTTCTGCGGCAGGGAGATGCGCGCGGCCTGAAGCCCATATTCTTCCGGCGAAAACACAGCCAGCGGCAACACGGCCCGGCTGACGGTAAGCACGCCGGCGCCAAAGCCGAAGAAAACGATGAAACCGATGAAGGCGGGCATGGCCGGAGCAAAAACGAGCAACAGCAGCAGGGAAAAGAGCAGCAGACAGAAGCCGATCATGGCGGTGAGGAAGGGGTTTCCGCGCTTCCCGAGCAGGAAATCCAGCCCGCGCGCCGTAATCGCAAGGACGCTGCGTGCCGATGCCAGTTGCACCGCAAGCGATTGCGTTGCGCCGGCCTGAACCAGAAGCAGCGGCAGAAGCGGTGACAGGCCGAAGGTCGTAAACGCGCTGATCGTCGTCATGGCGGCCAGCAGCACGAAGGCGCGCCGCGTATCGACCGGTGAGGGCGACATCGCCGTCTCTTCTTTCGGCTTTGCCTCTTTTCGGGCCGGCCGGCCGGGAAGCACGAAAAGATAGAGCGGCAGCAGGATGAAGATTTGCAGACAGGCATAGGCGGCAAGCGTGCCGCGCCAGCCGAGATGCTGATCGGCAATGGTGGTGACCGGCAGGAAAACCGCCGCCGAAAGCCCGGTGAACAGCATCAGCAGCGTCAAAAGCCGGCCGCTTTCCGCGCCCACGCGTTCCACCACGGCCGCATGGGCCGCCGTCGTCAGGCCGCAGGTGGCGGCAAAACCCATCACGGCCCAGCCGAAGAGATAGCTCATCGCCCCGCCCGCAAAGGCGAGCACGGCAAAGCCGGCCGCGAAGAATACCGAACCGGCCGCCAGCACGGGCGTCGCGCCGTGGCGCATCAGCATTCTTCCAAGCAGCGGGCCGCACAGGGCGCTGATGGTCATCATGATCGTGAGGCCGGCGAAAACCACGCCATTGGTGATGGCCAGTTCCTTGCCGATCCGTGGCCCGAGGACGGCCAGCATATCGAAACCGCTGCCCCAGCTCACGATCTGCCCGACCGCAAGCACGCCGATAAGGCGCGCGCGAGACGTCAGGGGGGCAGCGTCGGACATGGTGAGATCGCGGGGTGCGAGGTGCAGGAACGCTTTTGGTAGCAGGCCCGTCGCGACCCCGCAACAGCAATCGAGACGAAAGGAAACAACATGGTGGCTCAGAAGGGCAAGGACCTGCTGCTGAAGATCGACAATGCCGGTTCCTACGCAACCGTCGCGGGGTTGAGGACAAAGCGGCTGGCCTTCAATGCGCAGGCCGTCGATGTGACGGATGCCGAAAGTGCGGGGCGCTGGCGGGAGCTTCTTGCCGGCGCCGGCGTGCAGCGGGCATCGCTCACGGCCTCCGGCATCTTCAAGGATCAGGCGAGCGATGCGCTGGTGCGCGGCGCATTTTTTGCGGGCAGCATTCCCGGCTGGCAGATCGTCATTCCCGGTTTCGGCATCGTTACCGGGCCGTTCCAGATCGTGGCGCTCGAATATTCCGGCCGTCACGATGGCGAGGTGCAATTCGAGATCGCGTTGGAATCGGCCGGTCTTCTCACATTCGGAGCGCTGTGATGGCTGAGCGTTTGCGTTACGGGCGGGCGAACCGCCATCGCGGCGAGATCGAGGCGCTGATCGACGGCGAAAGGCGCGTTCTCTGCCTGACGCTCGGGGCCTTGGCCGAACTCGAAACCGCCTTTGCAGCCGACGACCTCACCGCGCTCGCCGAACGTTTCGCGAGCGGCCGCATGAAGGCGGTCGACATGATAAGGGTGATCGGCGCGGGCCTGCGCGGCGCGGGCAATGTCTTTTCCGACGAGGATGTGGCCGCTGCCACGGTGGAAGGCGGCATGGCCGGCCATGCCGCCATTGTCGCCGATCTTTTGACCGCCACCTTCGGCGGCCTGAAAGGCGAGACGCCGCCGGACCCTTGAGCGCCGCAGCAGGCGAGGCGACGCCGCGCCCGTTCCCCTGGGAGGCGGCGATCCATGCCGGCTTCTGCCTGCTGCGGCTCTCCTCAGAAACCTTCTGGCGGCTGACCCCGCGGGAATTCTTCGCGATGACGGGCGGCAACGCCGTTCTCCTCGGCCCCGACCGTCAGGCGATGGAGGCGATGATGCGGCGGTTTCCAGACAGGTAACGGCGTCAGGGCATTTTTCGCGGACGGCCGCCCTTGGCACCGTTCGCCCGACTGGCTGCCGTCTTGGCCGGAGAGCGGGATTGCCCGCCCTTGCGCTGTGTTTCCATGAATGTGCGGCTGCCGAAAATACCGTTCATCAGGCCGCTGATCGTATAGTCGACATCGAGGGTTTCCCAATGCAGACCCGTCTCGCCGAGCAGTTCGACATCCGCAAGCTGTTCGGCGGTCGCGTCCTGCAAGCCTTCGAGCGCTCGCGCGGGGAACATGAAGCAGGCGCCGTTGGCGAAATCGACGATGACACGGGCCGAGGCCGTTTCGAAACGCACGGAAACCGGAATGGGGCGCTCGGCGCGCTCTTTTTGCCAGCGTTCCTTGGCGGCGGCGAGTTCGGCATCGCTGACCTCAACCATGATATCGTCTCCAGGTTTCCATAAACAGCTTCCGGTTTTCCTCGATGACGGCGACGGCGCGCCGCACATCCCGGTCCGACATGCCGCCCTGTGTGAGAACGACGAGGCTGACGATGTCGATACGGGCTTCACCCTCTCCATAGACATGGGCATGCGGCGGCTCGTGATCGGCCGTGTAGATGACAAAACGCATGCCATGCTGGCGGAGAACCGTGACCATGAGAACCATAACCCAAGAAGTTGGGTTTTAAAAGAGTGTGGGTTGAAGCAGCGGTTTTTGAGAGCTGTTTCAGCACCATGCATTCCTCGGTTGAATCAGAAAGGCAAGCGCGATGGCGGGCGAAGGATCGATGGCGGAGAACCGGGAAGAGGCGGAGGCGCTGTCCGAGGTGATGGGCGATCTTGAGCGCCGGTCCGAGCGGTTCGGCGCGGCCCTGACCTCGGCCCTGCAGGCGGCGACGGCGGGCGGCAAAGGGCTGGACGATGTGTTGCGCGGGTTAGGGCAGCGGCTGTCCGGCATCGCACTTTCGGCCGGTCTGAAACCGTTGGAGGGCATGATCGGCAATGCCGTCAGCGGGCTTTTGAACGGCGGCGGTTCGCTGTTCGCTTTTGCCGATGGCGGTGTGCCGGGACGCGGCATCACGCCCTTTGCCGATGGCGGCGTCGTTTCCAGCCCCGCCTTTTTTCCGATGGGCGGCGGACTTGGTCTGATGGGCGAGGCGGGGGCGGAAGCGATCCTGCCGCTGAAGCGCGGTTCGGATGGTGCTCTCGGCGTTGCCGCGCCGTCCGGCGGCGGCGGGGCGCAGATCGTTTTTAACGTGACGGCGACGGATGCTGCGAGCTTTCGGAAAAGCGAAGGCCAGATCGCCGCCATGCTGGCGCGCAGCGTCGGGCGCGGCCAGCGCGGATTGTGACCCACGTTTCAAGACCACCGAAAAGAATCCAGGAACAACGACATGGCGGCATTTCATGAAGTGCGGTTTCCGCTGCGGCTCGCGCTCGGCGTCAGCGGCGGCCCGGTGAGGCGGACGGATATCGTCAACCTGTCCAATGGCCGCGAAAGCCGCAACCAGCGCTGGAGGAACGCCAGACGCAGCTATGACGCCGGATCCGGTATCCGCTCCGTTGCCGATCTTTATGAGGTGCTTGCCTTTTTCGAGGCGCGGCGCGGCGAGCTTTACGGCTTTCGCTTTCGCGATCCGGTGGATTTCAAATCCTGCCCGCCGGGAGAGACGCCCGCCGCGACCGATCAGAGGATCGGGACCGGCGACGGGATGACGGCCCGTTTTCAGTTGCTGAAGACCTATGCCGATGCGGGCGGCTCCTTTGTGCGGCGGATCGAGAAACCGGCCGAAGGCTCGGTCATGGTTTCGGTCGAAGGGGTAAAGGTCGAAGCGGCTGATGTGGCGGTCGATCATGTAACCGGAATGATCGTGTTCCGTACGGGGCGGGTGCCGCCCGCCGGCGCCGCGATCCGCGCCGGTTTCGAATTCGACGTGCCGGTCCGCTTCGGGATCGACCGTATCGACGTGAACCTGACCGCTTTCGAGGCGGGCCGTATTCCCTCCATTCCACTGATGGAAATCCTGCCATGAAAACCATTCCCGCCGCCCTTGCCGGGCATCTCGGGCAAGATGCGACGACCACATGCCATTGCTGGAAGGTGACACTGAAGGACAGTGCGGTGATCGGTTTTACCGATCATGACGAGACGATATCGTTTGCCGGCACCTCCTACCTTGCCGCCAGCGGCTTTTCGGCCAGCGATAGTGACGGCGAAACGGGACTGGGCGCAGGCGCCGGGGAGGTGGCTGGCGGTTTTTCGAACGAGGCGATTGCGGAGGGCGATCTGGCCGCCGGGCGTTTCGATGGGGCGAGGGTGGAGCTTTTCCTCGTCAACTGGCAGGCGCCTGACCAGCATGTGCTGCTGAACAGGCGCGAGATTGGCGAGGTGACGCGGGCCGGCGGGGCGTTTCGCGCCGAGCTGCGCAGCCTTGCCCATCGCCTCGGCCAGCCGCAGGGCAGGGTCTATGGGCGGCGCTGCGACGCCGCCCTTGGCGACAGGCGTTGCAGTGTCGATCTGGCGCGCTTTACCGGGCATGGCCGCGTGGCGGCGGTGGACGCCTCGGGCGGCCTGCTCGTCTCCGGTCTCGATGCCTTTGCCGATGGTTTTTTCAGCCGGGGGAAGCTGCGTTTTCTGACCGGTCCGCTCGCCGGCAAGGGGTTCGATCTCGACGGGCAGGAGCGGCGTGACGGCGGGGTGCTTCTGTCCTTCTGGCTGCTGCCGGAACAGCCGCCTTTGCCGGGAGATACGTTTTCCGTCACCGCCGGCTGCGACAAGAGTTTTTCCACCTGCGGGGCAAAATTCGCCAATCATCTGAATTTCCGGGGCTTTCCGCATCTGCCGGGGGCGGATTTCGCCTATTCCTATGCGGCGGGCGGCGAGAGCCATGACGGCGGGGCGCTGTTTTCATGAGCGATCCCGGCGAAAGAGTGCTGGCGCTCGCCGAAGGCTGGATCGGCACGCCCTATCGGCATCAGGCCTCGTTGAAGGGTGTCGGCTGCGATTGCCTCGGCCTCATTCGCGGCATCTGGCGGGACCTTTACGGCCACGAACCGGAATTGCCGCCACCCTATGCGCCCGATTGGGCCGAACGCGGCGGCGAGGACCGGCTGATGGCGGCGGCAAAACGCCATTTTCCGGCGGTGGCGGGCCTGGAAGAGGCAAGGTCGGGAGACCTGCTGCTATTCCGCTGGCGGGCCGATGCGGCGGCCAAGCATCTCGGCATTCTGGCCGGTCCGCAGCATTTCATCCATGCCTATGAACAGGCGGCGGTGGTGCGGTCGGCGCTGGTACCCGGCTGGCGGCGGCGCATCGCCGGCGTCTTCCGTTTTCCCGATCCCTGATTTTTCGAGGCAAGCATGGCGACAATCGTTTTTCAGGCGGCGGGCGCGGCACTCGGCGGCATTTTCGGTCCTTTGGGCGCAGTGATCGGCCGGGCGGCCGGAGCGCTGGCGGGCAATGCCATCGACCGCACGCTGCTTTCGAACGGGCGGACGGTAACGGGCGCGCGGCTCTCGACCGCGCGCATTCCCGGCGCGGATGAGGGCGCGGCGATCAACCGGCTTTACGGCGCAGCGCGGATCGGCGGCACGCTGATCTGGGCGACGCGCTTCGAAGAGAGCGTGGAGGTGCAGCGGCGCGGCGGCAAGGGCAATCGCGGCCCGAAAGTGGAGACCTTTCGGTATTTCGCCAGCTTTGCCATCGGCCTGTGCGAAGGCGAAGCGGCAAGGGTGCGGCGCGTCTGGGCCGATGGGCGGGAGCTGGACCTGAGTGCCGTGGAGATGCGCTTTTATCCCGGCAGCGAGACGCAATTGCCCGACCCGCTGATCGAGGCGAAGCAGGGAGCGGGCAATGCGCCGGCTTTTCGCGGACTGGCCTATGTGGTGTTCGAACGCCTGCCGCTCGACGGCTTCGGCAACCGCATTCCGCTCATGCAGTTCGAAGTGGTGCGGCCGGTCGGCCGGCTGGAAAAATCCGTCCGCGCCATCACCGTCATTCCGGGCGCCACCGAGCACGGTTACGCCCCCGCGCAGGTTTGCGAACGCACGGGGATCGGTCAAAGCCGCATCATGAACCGCAACGGCCTGACCGCTTCGACCGACTGGGGTGCCGCGATCGACGAGTTGCTGGATCTGTGCCCCAATCTTGAGAGCGTGGCGCTGGTGGTGAGCTGGTTCGGCACGGATATGCGGGCGGGGGAATGCCGCATTCTGCCGGGCGTGGAAGTGGCCGGCCGGGATGGGGAAACCATGCCATGGTCCGTCGCCGGCCTTTCGCGCGATGAGGCGCATCCTGTCAGCCATCATGGCGGCGGCCCGGCCTATGGCGGCACGCCGAACGACGAAAGCGTGTTGCAGGCGATAGCCGATCTCAGGGCGCGCGGCCTTCGGGTGTGCCTTTACCCCTTCGTGATGATGGATGTCCCCATCGGCAATGGTCTGCCGGACCCCTATGGCAAAAGCGAGCAGGACGCCTATGCCTGGCGCGGGCGCATCACCTGCTTTCCCGCACCCGGCAGGGCCGGCTCTGCGGATCGCAGCGCGGGCGCAAGGGCGCAGGTTTCCGCCTTCTGCAACCGCGATGAAGGCTATCGCCGTATGGTGCTGCACTATGCGGCACTGGCGGCCCGGGCGGCCCAGGCGGGGGGAGTGGATGCCTTTCTGATCGGCTCGGAGCTGCGCGGGCTGACGTCGCTCAGGGACCAGAACGACGCCTTTCCCTTTGTCGGGGAATTGCTGCGGCTGGCGGACGATGTGCGGGCGATATTGGGGCCGGCGGTGAAGCTGACCTATGCGGCGGACTGGAGCGAATATTTCGGCCACCAGCCGGCGGACGGCTCGGGCGACGTGTTCTTCCATCTCGATCCGCTCTGGGCGAGCCCGAATATCGACGCCATCGGCATCGACAATTACATGCCGCTTTCCGACTGGCGTGACGGGGATGCCGCAAACGGCAATCCGGACGGCATGACCGGCCCGGACGATGTGAGCGCCTTCCGCCGCACTATTACGGCGGGGGAGGGGTTCGACTGGTATTATGCCAGCGATGCGGACCGCGCCGCGCGGCGGCGCACGCCGATTACCGACGGGCTGAAGGGCAAGCCATGGGTGTTCCGTTACAAGGACTTGCGCAACTGGTGGGGAAACCTCCACTACGACCGGGTGCGGGGTGTGGAGAAAACAACGCCCACGGCATGGGCGCCGCGCTCGAAGCCCATCTGGTTCACCGAACTCGGCTGCCCGGCGGTGGACAAGAGCGCGACCCGCCCCAATGTCTTTCCAGATCCGAAATCGGCGGAAAACGCCTTTCCCTATTTTTCCCGCCGCAACCGCGCCGACAGCCAGCAGCGACGGTTTCTGGAGGCGCATCTCGACCATTGGGGAAAGGGCGATACGGCGATGGTCGATGCAAACCGGGTCTATCTGTGGACCTGGGATGCACGGCCTTTCCCCGCCTTTCCGCAGAATGGCGCGGCATGGAGCGATGGGGCGAACTGGCGCACCGGCCACTGGCTGAACGGGAGGCTGGGCACGGCAACGCTCGCCGATGCCATCGCCGCCATCCTCACCGATCACGGCTTTTCAGACTTCGACGTTTCCGCCGTCAGCGGCGATCTGGGAGGTTATGTGCAGGGCGACGTGACCTCGGCCCGCAACCTCTTGGAGCCGCTGATGGCGGCGTTTCAGGTGGATGTGACGGAAGATGGCGGAACCCTGCGTTTCCGCTCCCGCAATACGGCGGTCTTGCCGGTCCGGGATATTGCCGTGCTGACCGATCTGGAAGACGAGCCGCTCTGGTCGGAAAATCGTGGCCATGACAGCGATTTCGCGGCTGAAGCCGTGCTGACGTCTTTCAACCCGGCGCTGGATTACGAGCAGGCAAGTGTACGGTCCCGCCGCATCGACAATGCCGGCAGCCGGGTGATGCGGCTCGATCTCAACGCTGCCCTGCCTGCGGAAACGGCGGAAGCCGCCGTCGAGGCGTTGTTGCGCGACAACCGGCAGGCGCGGCGCAGCCTGCGCTTTGCTCTGCCGCCTTGCGATATCGCGCTTGAACCGGGTGATTGTATCCGCCTGCCGGAAGGGGCCTTTCCGCAGGCGCCGGCAGGGCGGTTTCTGGTCAGCCGGATCGAGGACGGCGCGGTGCGGCAGGTGGAGGCGCGGGCCTTTTCCGCGGCCTCTCCGGTCTTTGCCGGCGGCGCGGAAGAACGGCGCAGCAGCGGCGCAAGCGGAGCGGAAGGTTTCGCGCCCGAGATGCTGTTTCTCGATCTGCCCTACCATGACGGCGCCGCGCCGGAGGATTCGGCGCGGATTGCGGCGCTTGCAAAGCCCTGGCGGCCAATCGTCATTTCCGCGTCGCCGGGCAGGGAAGGCTACCGGCAGCGCGTGCTGCTGGACCGGCCGGCGATGATCGGCGCGCTGGCAATGCCGCTAACATCGGGCCCTTCCGGCCGTTTCGACCGGAAAAACACAATCCTCGTCGATCTGCCCTTCGGCGAGATATCGTCGGCCGGGGAGCTTTCGGTGCTGAACGGCGAGAACCGTCTTGCCATCAAGGCGGCGAACGGCGTGTGGGAGATCGTCGCCTTCGCAAAGGCCGAGGAAATCGCACCCGCACGCTGGCGGCTTTCCGCTCTTCTGCGGGGGCTCGCCGGCACGGAAGACGCGCTCGCCGCAGGCGCGCCGAAAGGTGCGCCGGTGGTGGTTCTGGATGCGGCGGTGCAGCCGCTCGGTCTTGCCGCGAGCGAGCGCGGGCGACGCCTGAACTGGATCGCGGAAGCCGCCGGAATGGCGGGCGCGCCGAGCGGTCCTTTTGCCTTCGAGGGCGGCCTGCGGGCGCTGACACCGCTCGCGCCGGTGCATCTTGCCGCCGAGCGGCGCGGCGACGGCGTTTTCATCAGGTGGAAACGCCGGGGCCGGGTGGAGGCCGATAGCTGGGATGCGAGCGACATCCCGCTGGACGAGCCCTTCGAGCTTTATCGCATCGAGGTGCTGGACGGTGAGACCGTGCGGCGCATGGCGGAGGTTTCACAACCCTTCTGGTTTTACCCCGCCGCGGACGAACTCACAGATTTCCCGGCTTTACGGGATCACATTTCCGTGCGTGTCCGAATGCTCGGCCGCGCGGTGCCCTCGGGCGTGGTGGCTGAGACCATCCTCCCGATCTGACATGTGCCTGAAAAACAACGCAAAGGATGAGACTATGGACAGTACCAAAGCATGGTATCAATCACGAACGATCTGGGGCGCCCTGGTCGCGGTTTTCGCACCGCTTTTCAGCATCGCCGGCCTTGATCTGCCCGCCGGTCTGCAAGGAGAACTTGCGGACGGGCTGGTGACGGTTGCGGGCGGAATCGGTGGTCTGGTCGCACTTTACGGCCGTCTTTCGGCGACCAGCGCCATTCGCTGACAGCGCCCGCGACGACGCCGTTCCCGCCTGGCGCCCACGCGGCGGGGGCGGCATTCATTTGCCATTCAGACGCTTTGCGCTACATATTCGGTCAGAATACGGTTCGAGACGCACCCGGTTT
Source organism: Agrobacterium sp. LY4 (assembly GCF_001526585.1). Classification (NCBI taxonomy): domain Bacteria; kingdom Pseudomonadati; phylum Pseudomonadota; class Alphaproteobacteria; order Hyphomicrobiales; family Rhizobiaceae; genus Agrobacterium; species Agrobacterium sp. LY4. The sequence goes on from NZ_ASYA01000001.1 coordinate 942,399, forward strand.
TTTGGAAGTTTGTAGAATGGCATCACCTCTCATCATCGCGACGCTTGCAGCCGGGCTTTCCGGTTTCACGGCGCCCGAGGCTGATCTGCAGGGCCATTACATTCTGGCGGCGAGCGATTGCGGCGCAGCCGTCGCCCGCGTCGTGCGCGAAACCGGCGGTCAGCTGCTTTCGGTCTATCCTTCCGGCGACGGTCAGTCCTGTGTCGTCACGGTTCTCGTCCAGGGCAATGGCGAACGCCCGCGCAAGGTGACGATGCGCGTGCCGATGTAGCTTGCCCGCATCGCCGAAATATCGGAAAACAATCCGACACATTTAGCATGACCGGCGACGCGCCTGCGGGCCGGGATACAGGAAAGGGCGGACAATGCGTATTCTCGTTGTTGAGGACGATGCCAATCTCAATCGTCAGCTGACCGATGCGCTGAAAGAAGCCGGTTATGTCGTCGATCAGGCATTCGACGGCGAGGAAGGCCATTATCTCGGCGATACCGAGCCCTATGACGCCATCGTCCTCGATATCGGCCTGCCGCAGCTCGACGGCATCACCGTCGTTGAAAAATGGCGTGCGGCCGGCAAGGCCATGCCGGTGCTCATCCTCACCGCCCGCGACCGCTGGAGCGACAAGGTCGCCGGCATCGACGCCGGTGCCGACGATTATGTGACCAAGCCTTTCCATGTCGAAGAAGTGCTTGCCCGCGTGCGCGCGCTCATCCGCCGCGCCGCCGGCCACGCCTCTTCCGAACTGGTGTGCGGACCGGTCCGGCTCGACACCAAGTCTTCCAAGGCGACCGTCAACGGCACGACGCTGAAGCTCACCTCGCACGAGTTCCGGCTGCTGTCCTATCTGATGCACCACATGGGCGAGGTCGTCTCGCGCACGGAGCTGGTCGAACACATGTACGATCAGGATTTCGACCGCGATTCCAACACCATCGAGGTGTTTGTCGGCCGTCTGCGCAAGAAGCTCGGTGTTGATCTGATCGAGACGATCCGCGGTCTCGGTTACCGGATGCAAGCGCCGGCAGATGCGAAGTAATTCCCTCACCGCCCGCGTTCTGCTGCTCGCCTCGCTCTGGTCGGTGCTGGCGCTGGTGGTGATCGCCGTCGTGATCTCGACGCTTTACCGGCAGGGGGTGGAGCGCAGCTTCACCGATCTTCTGAGGGCGCAGCTTTATAACGTCATCAATTCCGTGACGATTTCCAACGAGAACACGCTGGCCGGCAGCCCGCAGCTCGGCGATCTGCGCTTTTCGCAGCCCGATACCGGCTGGTACTGGGTTGTCGAGCCGCTCGGCAATTTCCAGACCGCGCCGCTGGTATCATCGTCGCTCGGCGTCTCCACTTTGCCGGTGCCGAGCATTCTCGATGCGCCCTTCGACAACCGCTATGAGCGCTTTTATGCCGTCACGGACGAGGCCGGCAATCAGGTGCGCGTGGCGGAAACGGAAGTGGTGCTGGATGGCGAAGGGCGCGCGGCGCGTTTCCGTGTCTCCGGCAATCTGAACGTCGTGGAAGACGATGTGCGCGATTTCTCCAACAGCCTTTATCTGGCGCTCGCCGTTTTCGGTGTCGGCAGTCTCGTCGTCAACGGTCTTGCCATTCTCTACAGTCTGCGGCCGCTCGATCAGGCTCGCGTCGCGCTCGGCAAGATCAGGGGCGGGGAGGCGGAAAGCCTCGAAGGCGAATTCCCGCGTGAAATCCAGCCGCTCGCCAATGAGGTCAATGCGCTGATCGACAGCAATCGCCGCCTCGTGGAGCGCGCCCGCATGCAGGTCGGCAATCTCGCGCATTCGCTGAAGACGCCGATCGCCGTTCTTCTGAACGAGGCCCGCACGCTGGAGCCGCAGCATGGCGATCTGGTGCGCGCGCAGGCCGACGCCATGCAGGCGCAGGTGCAATCCTATCTCTCCCGCGCCCGCATCGCCGCCCAGCGCGGCTCCATCCTTGCCCGCGTGGAAGCGGAGCCGGCGCTGGAACGGCTGGTGCGCGTGATGCGTCGCCTGAACCCCGACAAGCAGTTCGTGCTGAATTTCGAGCAACCCGGCGCGGTACTCGGCATGGAGCAGCAGGATCTGGAAGAGGTCGTCGGCAATCTTCTTGAAAATGCCGCGCGTTTTGCGCAGACGCGTGTGGTCATCACGCTTGCGACCGGCACGCACCCATCCTCCGATGCGGAAATTGCCCGTCGCTCCTGGGTGGAGCTGACGGTGGAGGATGATGGGCCGGGGCTTGAGCCGGAACAGATCAGCGAAGCGATGAAGCGCGGGCGGCGGCTGGATGAGAGCCGGCCGGGCACGGGCCTCGGATTGTCGATCGTTTCCGAGGTGGTGTCAGAGTACCATGGCCGCTTTTCGCTGTCGCGCAGCGCCATCGGCGGGCTGAAAGCCGATCTGATTTTGCCGGGCCTTTCGAAAGAGCTTGCGTGAGGCAAGAAAAAAGGCAAGAAAAAAGGCAAGAAATTCAATGGCACTATATTGGGTGCAATGCGGTAGGAAAGAGGACAGGGTTTGGTTGACGTGTATGATGGCTGCCGCTCCGTGACAATGCGTTCGCTGGTGTCACGCCCGGCACTTCTCTCGATCCTGTGCGTATCGATGCTGAGCGCCTGCACCACCACGGGTACCCGCCCGGCGGGCGGCGGCCTGTTCGGCCGCTCTGCGCAGCCCTCGACGCCGTTCCTTGCCAATCTGGAAGGCGGCATTGTCGGGAGAAGCGGCGTGCAGCTCGACAGGGGAGACCAGACCAAGGCGCTGGAAGCCGAATACAAGGCGCTGGAAACGGCCCCCGTCGGCACGCCTGTGTCGTGGACCGGCGATGACGCCAAGGGGCAGGTGGTCGCCAATGCGCCCTATCAGGTCGGCAACCAGAATTGCCGGCAATATTCGCACACCCTGACGGTTGACGGACGCGAAACCAGGGCGCGTGGTGCGGCCTGCCGCAATGCCGATGGAAGCTGGTCGCCGCTGACTTGAAATAGTTTGACGTAAATCAAGGTCACGGGCCTTTTGCGATGACAAGAAGAGGCATGGCGGTGCAGCCGGGAGATGGCCTGCGGTGCGGCGTGATGTCTCAAATTCACGTCATCCCCGCGCTTCATGTTTCCATGTGCCGCGCATTCGAGTAATTGAGCCTTATGTTCTGGATTGTCGTTGCGATATTGACGGCGGCTGTCGCCATCGTCCTGATGTACCCGCTGATGCGGAAGACCGAGGCGCCGCAGACGCGCCGCGACGGTGAGGTCGCCGTTTATCGCGATCAGCTGGCCGAACTGGACCGCGAACGCGCCGCCGGCCTCATCGGCGACACCGAGGCGGATTATGCCCGCGCCGAAATCGGCCGCCGGCTTCTCGCCGCCGCCGAAGCGGAAGAGCAACCCGGCAAAGAAACCCGGCCGCGCCGGCACAATCTCGCCGCCAGCCTCATCACGGTTCTGTTGCCCGCGCTCGGTCTCTGTCTTTACATCTGGAACGGCAGTCCGGAGGTGCCGGACATGCCGCTCGAGGCGCGTCTTGAAAAGCCCGGTAACGACATGAACCTGCTGGTCGCCCGAGCGGAACGGCATCTGGCGCAGAACCCGGAAGACGGCGCCGGCTGGGACATTCTCGCGCCGATCTATTTCAAGACATTGCGGCTTGGCGATGCCGAGCTTGCCTATCGCAATGCGCTTCGTATTCTGGGACCGAGCCCGGAACGGTTGACGGGCCTTGGCGAAACGCTGGTGGCCGGCAATGACGGCATCGTCATCGAGGCCGCACGTGCTGCTTTTGCTGAGGCCGAAGAGCTGAAGCCCGGCAATCCGCGCGCCCGTTTCTATCTGGCGCTGTCGCTGGAACAGGCCGGTAAGGCCGAGGAAGCGCGCGCTGCCTTCACTGCGCTGGCGGCCGATGCACCGGCCGGTGCGCCGTGGCTGCCGCTGGTGCGCGAACATATCGCCCGGACCGGCGGCGCGGCGACCCCTGCCGCACCCGGCCCGACCGCTGAGGACATGGCGGCGGCGAAAGACATGACGGCGACGGACCGGCAGGCGATGATCGAGGGCATGGTGGCGAGCCTCGATGCCAAGCTGAAGGAAAACCCGGCCGATTTCGAAGGCTGGATGCGTCTCGTTCGCGCCTATTCCGTGCTGAAGGACGAAGCCAAGGCCGGAGAGGCCCTGCGGGCGGGGCTGAAGGCCTTCCCGCCGGAGGGCGAGCAGGGCAGGCAGCTTCTGGCGCTGGCGAAGGAACTGGGCGTTTCCGCCGGACCGATCCGCATGAACGGGCAGCAGGATGCCGCGCCGCAGGGAGTGACGCAATGACCCGCAAACAGAAACGCCTGGCGATCATCGGCGGCGGCATGAGCTTCATCGTTGCAGCCGTGCTGCTGGTCATGTTCGCCTTCGGCCAGTCCATTGCCTATTTCTATATGCCGGCCGATCTGGAGAAGACCCCCGTCAACCCCGGCACCCGCATCCGTCTCGGCGGTCTGGTGGCGGAAGGCTCGATCAAGCGCGGCGAGGGCCGCACGGTGAGCTTCACGGTGACGGACGGTGAAGCGAACGTGCCGGTCAGCTATACCGGCATCCTGCCCGATCTTTTTCGCGAAGGGCAGGGCGTGGTAACCGAAGGCATGTTCGATGCCGCGACCCACGGTTTCGTGGCGGACAGCGTGCTGGCCAAGCACGACGAGAACTACATGCCGAAGGAAGTGGCCGACCGGCTGAAGGACAAGGGCCTGTGGCAGCACGCGGGAGACGGCGAGGAACCAGCCGCCGCAACGCCAGCGGCCAGCGCACCTTCTTCCGACAAGACAGGAGCGACCAGATGATCAACGAGATCGGCCATTATGTTCTGGTTCTGGCGCTCGGTGTGGGGCTGATCGTCTCGACGCTGCCGGTCATCGGCGCGCGCCGCAACGACCGGGCGCTGATGGATGTCGCCTCGCTCGGCTCGGTCCTGATGTTCCTGCTGGTCGCCTTCTCCTTCGCGGCGCTGACGCGAGCCTATGCCGTCTCGGATTTTTCCGTGCGCAATGTCTGGGAAAACTCCCATTCGCTGATGCCGATGATCTACAAGCTGACCGGCGTTTGGGGCAACCACGAAGGCTCCATGCTGCTGTGGCTGCTGATTCTGGTGTTTTTCAGCGCGCTCGTCGCCGCCTTCGGCCGTAACCTGCCGGAAACGCTCAAAGCCAATGTGCTTGCGGTGCAGGCATGGATTTCGGTCGCCTTCCTGCTGTTCATCCTGCTCACCTCCAACCCGTTCCTGCGGCTGGAGCCGGTGCCCGCCGAGGGGCAGGACCTCAATCCCATTCTTCAGGATTTCGGCCTCGCCATCCATCCGCCGCTGCTTTACCTCGGTTATGTCGGCTTTTCCGTCTGCTTCTCCTTTGCCGTTGCGGCGCTGCTGGAAGGACGCATCGACGCCGCCTGGGCGCGCTGGGTGCGGCCATGGACGCTCGCCGCATGGACCTTCCTGACCGCCGGCATCTCCATGGGCTCTTATTGGGCCTATTATGAACTCGGCTGGGGCGGCTGGTGGTTCTGGGACCCGGTGGAAAACGCTTCCTTCATGCCATGGCTTGCCGGCACCGCGCTGCTGCATTCGGCGCTCGTCATGGAAAAGCGCGAGGCGCTGAAGATCTGGACCGTGCTTCTGGCGATCATGACCTTTTCGCTGTCGCTGCTCGGCACCTTCCTCGTCCGCTCCGGCGTGTTGACCTCGGTGCATGCCTTCGCCACCGATCCGAGCCGCGGCATCTTCATTCTCGGCATTCTGACCGTCTTCATTGGCGGCGCCTTCGCGCTTTTCGCATGGCGTGCACCTTCCCTGAAGGCGGGCGGCCTGTTTGCGCCGATTTCGCGCGAAGGGTCGCTCGTCCTCAACAACCTCATCCTGACGGTCTCGACCGCGACCGTGCTGATCGGCACGCTTTATCCGCTCATTCTGGAAACGCTGACGGGCGAAAAAATCTCTGTCGGTGCGCCCTTCTTCAATCTTACGTTCGGCCTGCTGATGATCCCGATCCTGATCGTCACGCCTTTCGGGCCGATGCTCGCCTGGAAGCGCGGCGATCTTCTCGGAGCCTTCCAGCGGCTTTATGTGGCGGCGGCGCTTGCGGCCCTTGCCGGGCTGACGCTCTGGTACATCGAAAATGGCGGTCCGGTGCTGGCCGCACTCGGCATCGCCGCCGGTTTCTGGCTAATCTTCGGCGCTTTCGCCGATCTCTGGTATCGCGCCAATTTCGGCAAGCTCGCCTTCGGTATCGCGTTTCGTCGCCTGAAGGGCCTGCCGCGTTCGGCCTTCGGTACGGCGCTGGCGCATATGGGGCTCGGCATCACCGTGCTCGGCATCGTCATCGTCACCACTTTCGAGACCGAGACGGTCCTGGAAATGAAAGAGGGCATGGCGGCGGAAGCGGGCGGTTACAGCCTGACCTTCGATGGCGTCCGCCACGCCGTCGGCCCGAATTTCACCGAGGATCGCGGCCATTTCACCGTGCGCAAGGCGGGGGTGGAGGTGGCCGATGTCTGGTCGTCCAAGCGGCTCTATACCGCGCGACGCATGCCGACGACGGAAGCCGGCATCCTGACCTTCGGCCTCAGCCAGCTTTATGTCTCGCTGGGTGACCCCATGGCCGATGGCGGCATGGTGGTGCGCATCTGGTGGAAACCCTTCATCCTGTGCATCTGGGGCGGTACGCTGTTCATGATGGCGGGCGGTTTTATCTCGCTCTCGGACAGGCGTTTGCGGGTCGGAGCGCCGAATCGCAAGGCGAAGCCGGTGCGGGCTGCAATGCCGGAGGCGGCGGAATGAGTGTGGCCTTGTTCCGGGGAACAGGAATGAGGGAGAGAGTGGCAAGGCTCGCTCTTCTTTTCACCCTCATCTTCGCAGCAGCCTCTCCGGCCTTCGCCTTTAACCCGGACGAAGTGCTGAAAGACCCCGTGCTGGAGCAGCGCGCCCGCAACCTCACGTCTCAGCTTCGCTGCATGGTCTGCCAGAACCAGTCCATCGACGACAGCAATGCCGAGCTGGCGCGTGACCTGCGCGTTCTGGTGCGCGAACGGCTGGTCGAGGGCGACAGCGACAAGGCCGTCATCGATTATGTCGTGTCGCGCTATGGCGAGTTCGTGCTCCTGAAACCGCGCCTCAGCCTGCGCACCGTGCTTTTGTGGGGCGCGCCCATCGGTCTCACCCTTGCGGGAATTTTCGCCGTCTTCGTGTTTTCGCGCCGTCGCGCCACCCAGGAACAGCCGCAGAAACTGAGTGCGGACGAAGAAGAACGAATTCGCAATCTCATTGAAAAATAACCGGTTTTCATTTTTCTCCCCGGTTCTTTTTCAACATTACGGATTTTTCATTCGTCAGACACTTCGCCGTAAGGTGTCGCCTCCTATATCTTCATCATCCACCGCTTCTCCCCCGGTCAAACGGGCTCCAGTCTGAATGAAGAAAGAAGGTACACCATGTCTCATTCGCAAAACGGACGTTCCTCGCTGAAGACGGCCTCGCTGAAGACGGCTTTGAAGGCCACGACCGTTGGCGGCCTTGCGGCGCTGATGCTTTCCACCGGCATCGCCGCACCGATCCTCCATTCGTTTGCCGCTCCCGTCGAGGTGAATGCGCCGCAGGTTCAAGCTTCGCCAATGTGGTCGATGCGGTGTCGCCCGCCGTCGTCTCCGTTCGCGTACAGTCGAACGTGCAGCCCGCTTCCGATGACTCCAGCAATTTCTCCTTCAATTTCGGTGGCCGTGGCCTCGACCAGCTTCCGGACGACCACCCGCTGAAGCGCTTCTTCAAGGAATTCGGCGGCCCAAATCAGGATCGCTCCGACCGTGGCCCGAACCGCCACCGTGACGGCAAGGGTCCGCTGCGCCCCGTCGCTCAGGGCTCCGGCTTCTTCATTTCCGAAGACGGTTACATCGTCACCAACAACCACGTCGTCGATGACGGCTCCGCCTATACGATTGTGATGAATGACGGGACCGAACTCGATGCCAAGCTCGTCGGCCGCGATCCGCGCACCGATCTGGCACTGCTGAAGGTCGATGTGAACCGCAAGTTCACCTATGTCCAGTTCGCCGATGACAGCAAGATCCGCGTTGGTGACTGGGTCGTCGCCGTCGGCAACCCCTTCGGCCTCGGCGGTACGGTGACATCCGGCATTATCTCGGCCCGTGGCCGCGATATCGGCTCCGGCCCCTATGACGACTACCTGCAGATCGACGCCGCCGTGAACCGCGGTAACTCGGGCGGTCCCGCCTTCAACCTCAACGGCGAAGTCGTCGGCATCAACACCGCCATCTTCTCGCCTTCCGGCGGCAATGTCGGCATCGCCTTCGCCATTCCGGCATCGGTCGCCAAGGACGTGATCGCCGACCTGCAGAAGGACGGCAAGGTCGAACGCGGCTGGCTCGGCGTGCAGATCCAGCCCGTCAGCAAGGATATAGCCGAATCGCTCGGCCTTTCCGAAGCCAGCGGCGCACTCGTCGTTTCGCCGCAGGCCGGCTCGCCGGGCGACAAGGCCGGTATCAAGCAGGGCGACATCATCACCGCCGTCAATGGCGAGCCCGTCAAGGATGCCCGCGACCTGTCGCGCCGCATCGGCGGCATGGCGCCCAACACCAAGGTTGAAATCTCGCTGTGGCGCGGCGGCAAGTCGCAGCCTGTCACGGTAACGCTCGGCGATCTCGCCAGCGACGATGCTTCCAAGGCGACACCTGCCCAGAACGACGACAAGGGCGGCCAGTCCTCCAGCGAGAAGGTGCTCTCCAGCCTCGGCCTGACGGTTGCGCCCGCCGATGACGGCAATGGCCTTGCCATCACCGATGTCGACCCCGACAGCGATGCCGCCGCCCGTGGCCTGAAGACGGGTGAGAAGATCACCTCGGTCAACAACCAGCAGGTCGCTTCCGCCGCCGATATCGAGAAGATTCTCGAACAGGCCAAGAAGGACGGACGCTCCAAGGCGCTGTTCCAGATCCAGACGGACGATGGCAGCCGCTTCATCGCTCTGGATATCGACCAGGGTTGATAGGCTGAAAGGCGATGCCGGTTCTTTCGGGAGCCGGCGTCGCATCGCGCTCTTGAGATGGGGCGGTTGAGTATGGCAGGGCGTTGCGGCCCGTTTCTTCTCCCCGCCGGGGAGAAGGTGGCCGAAGGGTCGGATGAGGGGGGAACCTCTCGGTAAATCTCTGGCCTTGCCCCCTCATCCCGCTGCCGCGACCTTCTCCCCGGCGGGGAGAAGAAACAAGCGGCGCCCGCCTGATCCATAGGCGATTGTTCCGCCTTGAAGCGCGATGGTGCTTCAAGGCCAGCTCTTCGGAGGAAACCTCATGGAAAACAAGGTTCAGGAAATGTCTGTCGCATCTGTTTCCGGTTGTGCGGAAAAGGGCGAGGGCGCTATTGTCCCGCACATGAAGATTCTTGTCATTGAAGACGACCTCGAGGCTGCGGCCTATATGACCAAGGCGTTCCGCGAAGCCGGGATCGTCGCCGACCATGCGAGCGACGGTGAGAGCGGCCTGTTCATGGGCTGCGAGAACGCTTACGACGTGATGGTGATAGACCGCATGTTGCCGCGCCGTGACGGGCTTTCCGTCATCAGCGAGCTGCGCCGTCGCGGCATCGAGACGCCGGTTCTGATCCTCTCCGCGCTGGGGCAGGTGGATGACCGCGTCACCGGCCTGCGCGCCGGCGGCGACGATTATCTGCCGAAGCCCTATGCCTTTTCCGAACTGCTCGCCCGTATCGAGGTGCTGGGCCGCCGCAAGGGCAAACCCGAGCAGGACATGATCTACCGGGTCGGCGATCTCGAACTCGACCGGCTGTCCCACGATGTTCGCCGCAACGGCAAGGAAATCCTGCTGCAGCCGCGCGAATTCCGCCTGCTCGAATATCTGATGAAGAATGCCGGTCAGGTCGTGACCCGCACCATGCTTCTCGAAAACGTCTGGGACTATCATTTCGACCCGCAGACCAATGTCATCGACGTGCATGTGTCCCGCCTGCGCTCGAAGATCGAGAAGGACTTCGAAAAGCCGCTGCTGAAGACCATTCGTGGCGCTGGCTACATGATGAAGGACGAGGGCTGATTGGCGAAAATGGCCCGCCTCAGAATAGTCTTCCGGTCGACAGCGGTGCGCCTTTCGGCGCTCTATATTCTGCTGTTTGCGCTCTGCGCCGCCTTTCTGGTCTTCTATGTCACTGCCCTTTCCGAACGGCTGCTGAACCAGCAGACGCGCGATGCCGTCTTGCAGGAAGTCTCGGATGTACAGCGCATCTATAATCGCGGCGGCATCAATCCGCTGCTGCGAATGATGGAACGCCGCGCCCGCCAGCCGGGGGCGAGCCTTTACGTCATCGCCGGGCCGAATGGCGAAATCCTTGCCGGCAACGTCGCTTCGGTGCAGCCGGGCGTTTTCGACAAGGAAGGCTGGACCGGTTTTCCTTTCCGTTACGAGCGTTACTCCGAAAGCGGCGACAGCGTGCAGCATCTGGCCACCGCCAATGTCTTCATGCTGGACAATGGCCTGCGCATCCTGATCGGCCGCGACCTCGGCGAACCCACCAAGTTTCGGGCGCTGGTGCGCAACGCGCTGATGGTGGCGCTCGCCATCATGGGCGGCGGCGCGCTGCTCATCTGGTTCGGCATCGGCCGCAACGCGCTGAAACGCATCGACCGCATGTCGGCGGCGACCAAGAAGATCATGGCGGGCGACCTTTCGCAGCGCCTGCCGCAGGGCCGCTCCGGCGATGAATTCGACCGCCTGTCCGGCTCGCTCAACGCCATGCTCGGCCGCATCGAAAAGCTGAATGAAGGCCTGCGGCAGGTCTCCGACAATATCGCCCATGATCTGAAGACGCCGCTGACGCGACTGCGCAACAAGGCGGCCGCAGCGCTTGACGACAATGACGAGACGAAACGGCGCGCTGCCCTTGAAGGCATCATCGCCGAATCCGACCAGCTTATCCGCACCTTCAACGCGCTGCTGATGATTTCCCGCGTCGAGGCAGGTTCAATTGCAGCAGAAATGACCGATGTGGACGTCTCGGCGATTGCAGCCGACAGCGCCGAACTCTACGAGCCGGTGGCCGAGGATGCCGGGCTTGTGCTGGAGGCCGAAATAGAGGCTGACCTGTCGGTAAAGGGCAACCGCGAGCTGATCGGCCAGGCGCTCTCCAACCTCATCGACAACGCCATGAAATATGCCTGCGAGGGCGAAGGCGACAAAAAGCTCGTTGTGCGTCTGGCAAGGGAGCCGGAGGCCATTGTGCTCTCCGTCGCCGATCACGGCCCCGGCATTCCCGCTGACAAACGCGGCGAGGTGCTGAAACGCTTCGTCAGGCTGGATGAAAGCCGCTCGAAACCCGGAACCGGGCTCGGCCTGTCGCTGGTGGAGGCCGTGATGGAGCTGCATGGCGGATCGCTGATGCTGTCGGACACGGATGCCACGAATACCGCCTGCCCGGGGCTGACCGTTTCGATGGTGTTTCCCGTCTCGAAGGCTTAGGCATCGCGGCTGACGATGCCGCTCACCAGGATTTGTGCGCAAAGTCTTCGCCATCCGGAAAATGACTGTTTTTCAAGATTGTATTGCAAGATGATCTGAAGAATAGTCCGATTGATTGACGGCAATGGCTCTATTCGGAAATCGCGTGCGATGGACGAAAGGATGTGTGACGGGTGGCAGCTACGGTTCCCTTGACCGACGACGGGCACGGCCCGATCATTTTGTTCGATGCGGAATGTGTGCTGTGCTCCGTGAATGCGCAATTCGTGCTGCGGCATGACAGGGCCGGATATTTCCGCCTGGCATCCATGCAGGGCGATATCGGCGCGGAAATTTACCGACGTTGCGGCATGGACCCGAAAGATCCGGTCAGCATGCTGGTCGTGGAGGGCGGCAGGGTGCGGCAGGACAGCGATGCCGTGCTGAGCATATATGAAGCGTTGGGCCTGCCCTGGCGGCTGGTCACCATATTACGCATCGTTCCCGCATTCCTGCGCGATCCCGTCTATCGCTTTGTCGCCCGCAATCGCTACCGCTGGTTCGGAAAACGCGAAGAATGCTGGGTAGCACCGCCGGAGTACCGGGACAGAATACTCTAAGCATGGCGGCCCCGGTGAAACGCCTTGCGGCGCTTCACCGGGTGAGGAGGCGTGAGGGCAGGGACGCCCTTTCCTCATTGGGGACGTGGCCGAGCGCGCATCCGTGGCCGCGCGGTTCTCCTGCTCGCGGTTCAGAACGTGTAAGCGACGCCCACCATCGCAAACGGCTGAATATCCTTCTTCGACAGGGGGCTGTCTTTGGCATCGCCCAGCAGGAAGCCGACGCCGCCCGCGCCGGTGATCGACCAGTTCTCGGTGAGGAGGTAAGTGACGGAGGCGCTGGCGTCGATGCGCTTGAAGCCTGATTTCGCGTCGAAGCGGCGCAGGCCGGAGCGGGCGGACTGGGCCGAGGTGACGCCGAAATAGGATTTCATGTGCTTGTCGTCCGCCCAGGTGGCGGAGAGGTCGGCGCCCAGGATGAACTGGTCGACCTTGTGCGAGACGCTGGCGCCGATGGTCGCGGTCAGGCCTTCGCTGCCGTCGATGGTCTTGTCCACCTTGGCGTAGATTTCGAAGGGGTCCACGCCATAGGCGATGACGCCGCCGACCACGCCGGCCGCCTTGATATCGCCCATTCCGCGCAGGTTTTTCCTGTCGTCCTTTTCCTTGCGCCCGGCCTCCCAGCCGCCCTTCACACCCAGCCTGAAACCGTTGTGGTTCAGCAGGTTGACGGTGACGCCGCTGAAATCGATGCTCAGCGTATCTCCATATTCGATGGAAACCAGTGGCACGGCGCCTGCTTCCAGCTTGTCCGAACCCTCATATTTCGGGGCGTAGGCAGCACCGACACCGAGCGTGATCTTCCAGTCGCTGGAACTGCTGTAGCGGGCATTGTCGAAATTGCCCTGCGGATCGGCCACCCGGTCCGATTTGCCGATATCGGCGGCAAAAACGGGGGTGCAGACGGCCTGCGCCATGGGCAGCGTCGTCAGGCAAAGGGCCATCGCGCGCAGGTTCTTTTGCAATTTCGCTGTAAAAATCTGTTTCATGATCATATCCGTTGCAACACCGAGCGTTGGAAAACCGGGGAGTCGGGTTTCGTTGAGGTTGACGCTACGCGGGCACAATTGCGGAGACATTACGGGGTACGGCGCTTTGGAAAACATCGCCACCGGCGGTTTTATGATCGCAAAGCGGCCTGCATTTGTTACAACGCCAGATGTGCGCGCCGGGAGGATTCCGAGAGGTGCGGCGGGAGGGACGTTTCGGGTGTGGCGCATCCAGTCCTGAAAGCCGTATGTCAGGAAGCGGCGAGAGGATAGTCGGAAGAGGGAGAGACACAGTGACGAAACGGGAAACCGCTGAAAGGCGGCTGAGCGAGGTTCTGCCGGGCGTCATCCGCCCCTATACGCAGACGGAACTGAAATCCGTTCTTTCGACGCTGAAGGATATCGGCAAAAGCGAGCCGGCGGTGGCCGCGCTGCTTGCCGGGGAAAGCCCGCTGAAGGAATTTATCGCCGCGGCTTTCACGCTGTCCCCCTATCTGCGTGACATGGCGTCTGCGGATGAGGGGCTTTTGTCGCTGGCGATGTCGAAACCGCTCGAGCCGCTGCTGGCGGGTCTTGTCCATGAGGCGCGCGATTGCTGGAAGCCGGGCGAAGAAGGCGGGGTGCCGAGCGAAAACGAGGTGATGTCGCGGCTGAGGGTAGCCAAGCGGCGGCTCTCTTTCATCGCGGCACTTGCCGATCTCGCGCGCATCTTCACCGCGCACGATACGACACGCTGGCTGAGCGACATGGCGGATGCATCGCTTTCCGCCGCCATCGATCACCTGCTGCTCGCCGCCCATGAGAGCGGCAAGCTGAAGCTCAAGAATGTCGCAGCCCCGAGCGACGGGTCGGGCCTCATCGTGCTCGGCATGGGCAAGCTCGGCGCGCGCGAACTGAACTATTCTTCCGATATCGACGCCGTGGTGTTCTTCGAACCCTCAGCCGGCATCATGGACGATCCCTATGATGCGACGGAGAATTTCGGCCGGATGATGCGCCGTCTCGTGCGCATCATGCAGGAGCGCACGGCCGATGGTTACGTCTTCCGCACCGATCTTAGGCTGCGGCCCGATCCCGGCTCGACGCCGCTCGCCATCCCCGTGGAGGCGGCGCTGCTTTATTATGAGGGCAGGGGCCAGAACTGGGAACGTGCCGCCTATATCAAGGCGCGGCCGGTGGCGGGTGACATCAAGGCGGGTGAGAATTTCCTGCGCGAGCTGACGCCCTTCATCTTCCGCAAATATCTCGATTATGCGGCGATTGCCGATATTCACTCCATCAAGCGGCAGATCCACGCCCATAAGGGCCATGGCGCGATTGCGGTGAAGGGCCACAATGTCAAGCTCGGGCGCGGCGGCATCCGCGAGATCGAGTTCTTCGCCCAGACCCAGCAGTTGATCGCCGGCGGCCGCATGCCGGCGCTTCGGGTTCGCGCAACGCAGGAGGCGCTTGCGGCGCTGACCGAGGCGAAATGGATCGACGCCGAAACGCGTGACAGCCTGACGGAGGCCTATTGGTTCCTGCGCGAAGTGGAGCACCGCATCCAGATGGTGCGCGACGAGCAGACCCATGTGCTGCCCGACACCGAAGCCGAACTGAAGCGCATTGCCTTCATGCTCGGCTTCGAGGACACCAAGGCCTTTTCGGAAAAGCTGGAACAGGTGCTGCGGCTGGTGGAACGGCGTTATTCGGCGCTGTTCGAGCAGGAGGTGAAGCTGTCAGGCGAGGCCGGCAATCTGGTCTTCACCGGCCAGAAGGACGATCCCGATACGTTAAAGACGCTCTCCGCCCTCGGCTTCGAACGGCCGGAGGATATTTCCCGCGTCATCCGCACCTGGCACAATGGCCGTTACCGGGCGACGCAATCGGTTGAGGCGCGCGAACGGCTGACGGAGCTGACGCCGGACCTGCTGCGCGCCTTCGGTGAAAGCAAACGGGCCGATGAGGCGCTGCTGCGTTTCGATAATTTCCTCTCCGGTCTGCCGGCCGGCATCCAGCTCTTTTCGCTGCTCGGAAACAATCCGGCGCTGCTCGACCTGCTGGTGACGATCATGTCGTCCGCACCGCGCCTTGCCGAAATCATCGCCGCCCGCCCGCATGTCTTCGACGGCATGCTGGACCCGGCATTGATGAGCGACGTGCCGACGCGCGACTATCTCGCCCACCGCATGGGAAGCTTTCTCTCCAATGCCCGCCACTACGAGGATATTCTCGACCGGCTGCGTATCTTTGCTGCCGAACAGCGGTTCCTCATCGGCGTTCGGCTGCTGACCGGTGCGATCCGCGGCGAGGTCGCTGCCCGCGCCTTCACCCATCTTGCCGATCTGGTGATCGAGGCGGCGCTGAATGCGGTTCTGGCGGAGATGGAGGCGGCACATGGGCCCTATCCCGGCGGGCGCGTGGCTGTCATGGGCATGGGCAAGCTCGGCTCCTTCGAGCTGACGGCCGGTTCGGATGTCGATCTCATCCTGCTTTACGATTATGACGATGCCGCCCATGAATCGACCGGCGCAAAGCCGCTCGATGTCGTGCGTTACTTCACCCGCGTCACGCAAAGGCTGATTGCGGCGCTTTCCGCACCGACGGCAGAGGGCGTGCTTTACGAGGTGGACATGCGGCTACGCCCCTCCGGCAACAAGGGGCCGGTGGCGACCCGCATTTCCGCCTTCGAGAAATACCAGCGCGAGGAAGCCTGGACCTGGGAGCACATGGCACTGTCCCGCGCTCGCCTGATCTGCGGCGATGCTTCGCTGATGGAGGACGCGCGCCGCATCATCGCTTCCATCCTGTCGCAAAAGCGCGATGTGGCCAAGGTCTCGGCCGATGTGCTGGAGATGCGCAGCCTGATCGAGCAGGAAAAGCCGCCGGAAAACAACTGGGATTTCAAGCTCATCAATGGCGGGCTGATCGACCTCGAATTCATCGCTCAATATCTGGCGCTGGTGGGACCGGTAAAGGGGCTTGCCGCGCATGAACCGGGGCGCAACACGGCCGAGGCGCTGCAGGCGCTCGCCGCCCCTGTCATGGAGCCGCAGGCCTTTGATGACTGCATGGCGGCGATGGCGCTCTACACCGAAATCTCGCAAATCGTGCGGCTATGCATCGATGGCGCCTTCAACCCGAAGGAAGCGCCGGCGGGCCTCACCGATCTCGTTTGCCGGGCGGGTGATTGCCCTGACATTCCCACATTGGAGGGTGAGGTGAAGCGGCTGGCGAAGGCGGTGCGGAAGGCGTTTGTGGGGACGGTGAAGAATGGTGGTTGATGTGGGTGGGTGAGGCTTCACCCCCTTCTGCCCTGCCGGGCATCTCCCCCTCAAGGGGGGAGATCGGTATGCGGCAACAGCGCGATCATCTCAAATGTTGCGAATTTGGCGAGGAGCATCCGTCTAGCTGATCTCCCCTTTTGAGGGGGAGATGCCCGGCAGGGCAGAGGGGGTATCGCGCACTCGACCTTTACGTATTGCAGGACAGTCAGCGCCCCCGACGCCACCTCAATGCACCGTCCCGCAGCACCCCGCCGAATGTGGAATGATGATCGTCACCACGGTGCCACGGCCCTCACATGAGCGGATTTTCATCGTCCCGCCATGCAGCTTCACCAGCGAGCGGGAAATGGCGAGCCCGAGGCCGGAGCCGCCCTGGCTCTTGGCATATTGGCTCTGCACCTGTTCGAAAGGCTGGCCGATCTTGTTGAGCGCCTGGGCGGGAATGCCGATGCCGGTGTCTGCGATGGTGAGGATCATCGCGGCCTGATGCACATGGGTGCGCAGCGCGATGCGACCGCCATCGCCGGTGAATTTCACGGCGTTGGAGAGCAGGTTGAGCATGATCTGCTTCATGGCGCGACGGTCGCCCTGCATGGTCAGCCCAGCGCAGACCTTCTGCTGCACGGTGATGTTCTTCTGCTCGGCCTGAATGGCGGTCAGCCGCAGGGTTTCCTCGATCAGCGGCGCGAGATCGATCGTCTCGCGGTTGATGCGCATATGGCCCGCCTCGATCTTCGACATGTCGAGAATATCGTTGATGACGTTGAGCAGGTGTTTGCCGCTATCGTGAATATCGCGGGCATATTCGGAATATTTCGGCGAGCCGACCGGTCCGAACATTTCGTTCTGCAGGATGTCGGAAAAGCCGAGGATGGCGTTGAGCGGCGTGCGCAGCTCATGGCTCATATTGGCGAGGAATTCGGATTTCGCCCGGTTGGCGGCCTGCGCGCGTTCTTTTTCGGCGAGGTAATTGGCATTGGCGTCAGAAAGCTCGGTCTTCTGCCGCTCCAGCTTGTGCTGCGAGGCGGAGAGATCGCCAATGGTGGCCATCAGCCGGCGCTCGGAATCGCGCAGTCGTTCCTGATGGCGCTTCAGAAGGGTGATATCGGTGCCGACCGAGACGAGACCGCCATCGCGGGTGCGGCGTTCGTTAATTTGCAGCCAGCGGTCATCAGCAAGCTGCACTTCCGTGGTGCGTGACAGGCCGGACTGGTCGGGGTCGGCAACGCGACGTTCAACGACGGGGCGGGCGGCTGCGGCATAGACGGTACTTTTTTCCGTGCCGGCCACCAGCACGCTGTCCGGCAGGCCATAGGCCTTCTGGTAATGGGTGTTGCACATCACCAGACGGTCGTTCTTGTCCCATAGCACGAAGGCTTCCGAGGTGGATTCGATGGCGTCGGCAAGGCGCTGGTCGGCCTCGGCGTAACGTTGCGCAAGGCGGTGCTGCTCGGTCACATCCATGGCGATGCCGATGACGCGCGGGCCGTTATTGGTGCGGATGACCTGGGCGCGGGCGCGCAGCCAGACATAATGGCCCTTGGCATGGCGCATGCGGAAGATCTGATCAATCTGGCGCAGGTTGCCGCAGCCGACGGCACGGGCAAGCTCATAGAGATTGCCGTCTTCGGAATGCATCATGCGGGCGGCATCGGAGAAGGAAAGCGGTGCGGCCTTCGGCGGCAGCCCGAGAATTTCATAAAGCGAACCGGACCAGAACATGCGCCGGCTGGAAAGATCGAAATCCCACAACCCGCATCGACCGCGAGACAGCGCGGTTTCGACCCGCAGGTTGGATTCGGCGAAGATATCGTCGGCGTCGCGGGCACGCTTCACCTGCATGTAATAGGCATAGAGCACGACCAGCAGGATCGAGGAGATACCGGCGAACAGCGTCACGTTCATGGCGATTTCGCTGCGCCAGAAGGAACGGATCGGCTGCAGCGAGCGGGCCGCGATCACCATCGCGCCATCGTCACCGAAGGGGATCATCGTCGCATAATGCTGCTGGCCGTCAATATTGGTCTCGATGGTGCCGGGCGCGCCGGGGAAACGCTGCACGATGGCGATTTCCGGAAGCAAAGCCGGCAGCGACGTGCCGATATAAAGCATCGCTTCCTTGCCGGCGCCCGCGAAAATGCGGCCATTGCTGCCCGAAAGAAGCACCATCGTACCATCGGCAAGGCTGCCGGACGGCAGCGCCGCGACGAGGTTGGCTTCGGCGCGGGCACGATCCTGCGCGGTGAAGACGGTATCGTTGTTGAGAAGGGCCGCTTTGGCCGTCAGCGCCGTCAGCGCCGTGGAATGGCGGGCGGCCTCTTCCATGCGGCTATATTCGGCAACGATGCCCAGCATGCGCGAGGCCGCGACGACGACGAGAAAGGCGAGGATGAGAATGGGAATAAGACGTTTCAGCAGGGTCTCGACCTGCGGCATCGGGCGGTCGGAGCCATTCATCAAACCCATCAGGTCGCTGGAAAGCCTTTCGCCCCAGGCCGCAAGATCAGAAAATTTGGCATACGGCCGCTCATCGCCCGCAGTCGCCCGCCGCACGTTCGTCATTGTCCCGCCTTCAAGATGTCCCCAGTGATTCGAAGCGCCGCCGCTCGAATATGACTAGTGAATCAAATGCGATTCGCCGTGTCCAGAGGCAAAAGTTAAAAGAATTTTAACCCCTTGAACCGACTCCGTATTTTTTCGGGACGGTACGGGATGCAAGGACTTCTGGTGTCGTTACACCCACATTTCCTCATTCCTGTGCTTGTCACAGGAATCCAGCCGACACGCGTCTGCGTGGCGAAAAGAGTCCTTTCAGCCCAAGGACTTGGGCTGACTGGATTCCTGTGACAAGCACAGGAATGAGGGTTGCGGAGCACTCCGGCAGTCCGTTTCGAACTGCCGGAAAAGCGAGGGAAATCAGCCCTTCAGGATGCGCCCGACGATATCGCTTACATCCGTCGATAGTCCCTTGGCGTCGGCGATGGTCGAAAGCGCCGCCTTGGCGTGTTCGGCGCGGCTTGCCTCCAGCGACCGCCAGGAGCGCATGGACGTGAGAATGCGGGCGGCAAGCTGCGGATTGCGCTTGTCGATGGCGATAATCTGCTCGGCCAGGAACCGGTAAGCGGCGCCATCGGCTCGGTGGAAGCCGGTGGGGTTGGCGAAGGCAAGCGTGCCGACGAGCGAGCGGACCCGGTTCGGATTGGTGGCGATGAAATGTTTCGATTTCATCAGTGCCTTGATCCTGTCGAGTGCGCCGTCGCCCGGAATAGCGGCCTGCAGCGAGAACCACTTGTCGAGCACCAGCGCATTGTCAGCAAAGCGCTTTTCGAAGGCGGCAAGCGCTTCCTTTGTTTCCGTGCTTTCCGGGAAACGCTGGGTCAGGACGCTGAGCGCATGCGCAAGATCGGTCATGTTGGTGGCCTCAGTAAAGGCCTTCGCCGCGCGGGCCGGCGTTTCCTCGGCAAAGGCGAGGAAGGTCAGCGCGCCGTTGCGCAGCGAACGGCGTCCCGCACTTGCCGCATCCGGGCTGTAGGCCTCGCCATCAGCCGTGCTGTCGGCAAGCCGCCGCAGCGTTTCGAGCCCGGCCGTCGCAATGGCCTTGATGGTGGCGTTGCGCGCCTTGTGGATGGCGTCCGGATCGTTGTCGCCGCCCATTTCGCGGGCGATATCCGTTTCGCTCGGCAAGGCCAGCGCCTGCGCCCGGAAGGCGGGCTCAAGTGCGTCGTTGCCGATGATTTCGATGAGCGTTGCGGTCAGCTCCGCATCCGTTTGAACGTCCTTGCCATTCTGCACGGCCCTGGTGGCGGCAATCAGCGCCGGCAGGGCAAGATCGGTCAGCGCCTGGAAGCGGGCGAACATATCCGTCTCATGCCGGGCGATCTGCACCAGATCGGCCGCATTCTGCTCGAAATCCAGATTGATCGGCGCCGAGAAGCTGCGGTTGATCGACAGCACCGGCCGCGAGGAAATGCCGGAGAAGGAGAATGTCTGGTTGCGTTCCGTCAGGTGCAGCACGCCGTCGCGATACTCGCCGCCTTCGACGGCCTGAGGCTCGGCGATCTGGCCGTTATCGAGGATCAGCGCCAGCGACAGCGGAATATGACGCGGCTGCTTCACCGGTTGGCCGGGCGTCGGCGCGGTGGTCTGTTCCAGAGTGAGCTTGAATGTGGACTTGCCCGCATCATAAGCCGAGGAGACGGAGACGAGCGGCGTGCCCGCTTCGGTGTACCACAGCGAAAACTGCGAAAGGTCACGGCCGCTGGCGTCCGCGAAGCTCCTGACGAAATCCTCGACGGTGGCGGCTTCGCCGTCATGGCGCTCGAAATAGAGGTCCATGCCCTTCTTGAAGTCGTCCGCGCCGAGGATCGTGGCGATCATGCGGGTGACTTCGGCACCCTTTTCATAAACGGTCGTTGTGTAGAAATTGTTGATTTCGCGATAGGTATCGGGGCGCGGCGGATGGGCCAGCGGGCCGGAATCCTCTGGAAACTGCTCCGATTTCAGGTGACGCACATCGGCAATGCGTTTGACCGGCCGCGAGCGCATGTCGGCGGAAAATTCCTGATCGCGATAGACCGTCAGGCCTTCCTTCAGGCACAGCTGGAACCAGTCGCGGCAGGTGATGCGGTTGCCGGTCCAATTGTGGAAATATTCATGCGCAATGATGCGCTCGATATTGGCGTAGTCAGCATCGGAGGCGGTTTCCGGGTCGGCCAGCACGAATTTGTCGTTGAAGACGTTGAGACCCTTGTTCTCCATCGCGCCCATGTTGAAATCCGATACGGCGACGATCATGAAAATATCGAGGTCGTATTCGCGGCCGAAGCGCTCTTCGTCCCATTTCATCGAACGCTTCAGCGCGTCCATGGCATAGGCCGCACGCGGCTCCTTGCCGTGCTCGACATAAATCTTCAGCGCCACATCGCGGCCGGACATGGTGGTGAAGGTATCTTCCACCACGCCGAGATCGCCGGCGACGAGTGCGAAAAGATAGCTGGGCTTCGGATGCGGATCGAACCATGCCGCAAAGTGACGGCCTTCATCGTAATTGCCGCCGCCGAGGAAATTGCCGTTCGAGAGCAGCAGCGGATTGCCTTCCTTCGCCGCGATGATCGTCACCGTATAGGGCGCCAGAACATCCGGCCGGTCCGGGAAATAGGTGATACGGCGGAAACCTTCCGCCTCGCATTGGGTGCAATAGACGCCATTGGTGCGGTAAAGCCCCATCAGCTGCGTATTGACCTGCGGATTGATGTAATTGGTAACGCAGATTTCGAAGGGCGCCTCCGCCGGCAGGTCGCGGATGGTCAGGCTCTCCGGCGTCGCCTCATATTGACCGGCGGGAAGTTCCACCTGGTCGAGCAGCAGGCTGGAAAGCTTCAGCTCGTCGCCATCGAGAACCAGCGGCGCCTGCCGCTCAGCGCCTTCGCGCCGGTGAAAGATCAGACGGGCTTCGACCTTGGTATTCTTGGGGTCGAGTTCGAAGGTGAGATCCACCCGCTCCAGAACGAAATCGGTGGGGCGGTAATCTGCCAGGTGAACGATCTGGCCCGTGTCTGTTCGCATGACTGTCCCTGAATAACTTTGCGTGGTCTTCCCGGCATCATGTCGTCATAAGGCCCGGATGTAAAATGGGTAGAATATTCGTCACGTTCATGTGCGCGTCGGAGGACGTTCTGTCCCGCCATGGAAGGCTTTGCCGGCCATGCAGACAATCCTCCCGCCGCCGGACCTGTGGACCATGGCAGCAAATGTTGAACGATTGCTGAAATTATATTTTATTTTCTTCAAATTTTAGCGCGCGTCGCTTTTGGTTTGCATCATTTCCGCAGCTACGAAAACAATCCCTCCCCAAATCAACGGAATTCACGGGTAAATCACATTTTTTGTTGTAAAGCGCCGGGGGAATGCTCTAGCCTTGCGCAAATCCAATTCCCCTGCGTCGTCCTCCCCGCATGAAAAATCTCCCGATGGCGTGTTTGCGCAGCCGATATGAGTAGTTGCCAATGAACGCCGAACCGATGAATCCCTTTCGCGGGATTAGCCTGAAGCTGATTTCGGTCGGCTTTTTTCTTGTCATGCAGACCTGTATCAAGGCCGCAGGCGATGTGCCTGCCGGCCAGATCACCTTCTTCCGCTCCGCTTTCGCCATTCTCCCGATTGTGGTCTATCTGGCGTGGCTGCACGCGCTGACCAGCGCGCTGCACACCAATAATCTTTTCGGCCATTTCAAGCGCGGTTTTCTGGGCATCCTGTCCATGGCCTGCGGCTTTTACGGGCTGACCATGCTGCCGCTGCCGGAATTCATCGCCATCGGTTATGCCTCGCCGCTTCTTGCCGTCGTTTTTGCCGCCGTCATCCTGCATGAAAAGGTGCGCATCTATCGCTGGAGCGCGGTCTTCGTCGGCATGACGGGCGTGCTGGTGATTCTCTGGCCGAAGATGACGCTTCTGAGGGAAGGTGGTTTTGCCGCAGGCGAGGGGCTGGGGGCCATTGCCGTATTGTGCGGTGCGGCGCTCGGCGGTCTGGCGATGATCCAGGTCCGGCAACTGGTGGAAACGGAAAAGACGCCGACCATCGTGCTCTATTTTTCGCTCACCGCCACCCTGCTGTCGCTCGTCAGCGTGCCTTTCGGCTGGAGCGCGCTGAGCATGCCGCAGGCCATGCTGCTGATCACCAGCGGCATCTGCGGCGGGGTTGCGCAAATCTTCCTGACGGAGAGTTATCGGCACGCCGAAGTCTCGGTCATCGCGCCCTTCGAATACAGCTCCATTATCTTCGGCATCGCGGTCTCCTACATTCTGTTCGGAGATATACCCACGGTGACGATGCTGATCGGCACGGCCATCGTTATCCTCGCCGGCATCTTCATCATCTTCCGCGAGCATCAACTGGGTCTGGCAAGACGGGCGGCCCGCAAGGCCTCGACGCCGCAGGGGTGACGGAACTCAAATCTGCGCGTCTTGCCTGTTTCCAGGACAAGCGCGCGGCATTCTCAACCACCGAATTTCACGAAAAATGCTTCTCCTCCGTCATCCCGGCCTTGAGCCGGGATCCAGCCGACGCGGCTCTCACGCGGCGAGAAGAGTCTTTTCAGCCCAAGGACTTGGGCTGGCTGGATTCCGGCTCAAGGCCGGAATGACGGATTGGATGACGCATGGTGGAAGACAAGATTGAGAGTGCCGTTTTTCGTCTCAACCGGCGTTAACGGAAGAAGGGACGGCTGGGCGCGCACTACAACCTTGTGACTCGGTTCAAGACTTCGTCGCAGCCTTTCAAAAAAACCACAAAAGCAAAAGGCGCCTTCCCGAAGAAAGACGCCAGCGCGCAATCGTATCTGTGGACCAGCGCTAGACTGGCCTGAGTGCTTCTCAGCGCTCGCGGAAATCCGCGAAGACTGCCGAGGGACGCGTCACGCGGACCTGCTGCATGGCAGCGCGTGCGGTCATCTGTTCGTTTGCGGCAGCGCCGAAACGATGGTAGCCCTGACTGGAGCGAGGGCCGAGGCCCGCCAGGCGGAGCGTTTCAAAGCCGGAATGTACCGGACGGAAGCGAGTGGTCATTGCCTTGGTTCCTTAAACCTATTCCTCCCAAGACATGGGGCCTATATCGCAGCGCAGCATGGATTCGGCAAGCTGAGCAAATGCGCCGCTGTTATGCGCATTGTGCATGGCTTTTTTCATAATTCATTTACATTGAGCAAGAATAAGGCAATCAGCCTTCGGCAATCTTTGCCTGAAAAGCCAATAAATCCTGCCATGCCAATGACTTGCTGGCAGGCGCATTCAAAAGTTCCTGCGGATGCAGGCTGGCCAAAGCCGGCAAAATCAGGTGTCCGGCTGCGACATCACGCCACTGTCCGCGCAGCGTATGGATCGTGCCGGTACCGCCAAAGAAGAAACGTGCGGTAAAGTTGCCGAGAAGCAACAGGTGTTTCGGCTCCGCCAAGGCGATCTGACGCTCGATAAAGGGGCGGCAGATATCCATTTCGGCCTGAGTCGGCGGGCGGTTGCCCGGCGGCCGCCAGGGCACGACATTGCCAAGCATGATGGTACTGCGCTCAAGCCCGATGGCTGCCAGCATGCGGTCGAGCAACAGCCCGGTCTTGCCGGCGAAGGGCAGGCCTTCGCGGTCGTC
This sequence comes from Agrobacterium sp. LY4, assembly GCF_001526585.1. Taxonomy (NCBI): domain Bacteria; kingdom Pseudomonadati; phylum Pseudomonadota; class Alphaproteobacteria; order Hyphomicrobiales; family Rhizobiaceae; genus Agrobacterium; species Agrobacterium sp. LY4. The sequence goes on from NZ_ASYA01000001.1 coordinate 966,881, forward strand.
ATCGCCATCCGGCATCGGGCCGATGACCATGATGGCGGAGGCGGGGTCGCCTTCGGTAAAAATCGTATTGCGCGCGCTGTTCTTGAGGTTGCAGCCGCTGAAACCGTCGAGTGCGGTTTTCAGCTCGGCAAGCGATCTTGCGCTTTCGGCTGCAAAACGCGCCGCCGCCACGGCCTGCTCGTCCGGCATGGCGACATTCTGCTGAATGGCGGGGGCCGCCGGTGCGCCGCGCGCCGGGGCGCTGCGCGTCGTCGCCTGCCGCTGAGGCGCATCGGCACGGCGGTCCGCCGGCCTTTCCATCTGGCGTGAAGCTGCTGCGGTCTCCTGCGCAGGCGCGGATCGGGCCGGGCGGGCGGCGGCAAATTCGGCGAAACGGTCGACCGGGGTCTCTTCCAGCAGCCAGTCCACGCCCGCATCCGCATGGAAATGCAAGAGGGCGGCGAGTTCGGCCGGGGAGAGGTCGTGAGCGGCGATCATGGGCGGAAATTACCCCATGTTCCCGGCCCGGGAAACCCGCAAATCACACTGTCCAGCGCTGAATATCGCCGCTTTCGCCGATCATGGCCAGACCATGGGCAATCGAGAGCAACTCGCCGCCGCTTTCGATCCGGTCGGCGTCGAAACGGCGGGTGAAAAGCTCCCGAACCGCCGGCACGAAGGAGGTGCCGCCGGTCAGGAACACCTTGTCGATGGCTTGGGGCGCGACTTTCGTCTTTTCCAGAACCTCGTCGAGCGCTTCTTCTATCTTGGCGAGGTCTTCAGCGATCCAGTTGTTGAAATCGCTGCGCTTCACCATCTTGCGGCCGGCCTTGCCCAACGGTGCGAAGTTGAATTCCGCTTCTTCCGCCGAGGAGAGCGCCATCTTGGTGGCGGAAATCGCCTGATAGAGCGGGTAACCCTCGTCATGTTCGACCAGATCGATGAAGAGTTCGAGCTTTTCCGGCTCCAGCGCCGAGCGCACCAGCGATTTGAGGTCGGTGAACTCCTTCGAGGTCTTGAAGATCGACAGCTGGTTCCAGCGGCCGAAATTCACGTAATAGCCGGAGGGCACGTCCAGCACCTTGTCGAAGCTCTTGAACTTGCTGCCCTTGCCGATTTCCGGCGAGACCAGATTGTCGATCATGCGGAAGTCGAAATGATCGCCCGCCACGCCGACGCCGGAATGGCCGATGGGGGTGGCGGAAAGCTTGCCGGCATGGGTCTCGAAGCGGATCAGCGAATAGTCCGTCGTGCCGCCGCCGAAATCCGCCACCAGCACATTGGCGTCCTTCTTCAGGCTCTGGGCGAAATAATAGGCGGCCGCCACCGGCTCATAGACATAGTGGATTTCCGGGAAACCGGCGCGGGTGAGCGCCTCGTTGTAACGGGCGAGCGCCAGCGTTTCATCCGGATTGCTGCCGGCAAAACGCACCGGCCGGCCAGCGATGACGGTGGAGACGTCCCCCGGCCATTCCTCGCCCGCATAGGCCTTCAGCTTGCGCAGGAACACGTCCATCAGATCCTCGAAGCTCTGGCGCTTGGCGAAGATCAGCGTGCCCTGAAACAGCGGCGAGGCCGCGAATGTCTTGATCGATTGCAGGAAACGGCAGTCGCCGGCATTGTCGATGAATTGCCGGATGGCGGCATGGCCGGCTTCCACATGCAGGGCGGCCGCACCGAGGCCGGCATCCTTCATGAAGGAGAGCGCCGTGCGCATGCTGTCATCCGTGCCCGCGCTGCTGGTGAAGCGCATGGAACGGCTGGCGCCGCCCGTGTCGGAAAGAGCCATGACCGTGTTGGTCGTGCCGAAATCGAGGCCGAGAGCCCGCTTTTGCGTCATCGCCATATCCTTGTTGCCGATAGAAACACCCGCCCGGCCTGAAAGGCGGCCCGGCGTGAAAATAAGGGATGCCTTTGGCACCCCGATGTCAGAGGAGGGCGGTTGATTGCACAGGGCAGACGGAATGGCAAGCTTTTCCCCCGCCGTTTTTCGCAGATTGACGGCAGCGTCTGCCGGGGAGGGAAGATGGTAAACGATCTGCCTCCGCACTCATGAAAGAGCGCGGCAGTTTTTTGACAATGTTCTTAGGCGTTTGTGGCTATGCCGGTACGAAGCCGCTGCCGTGGAACAGCGCAATGGCAGCCGGCGCGCATGCATTGTTTTTGTACTGGCGGAGCCCGACGATAAGGGGTTAATTCAACGCTCCCTTCGGTTTTGCCTGTCGCTTTGTCATCTGGAAAATTCAATGTCCCGCAAGACGACCAGTTCCAACTTCGACAATGTATCGCCGGATCATCCCGGTCTCGTTCGGGGCGATGCTGGCGTTTTCAACCGTCAGCTCATGAACCTTCTTGAGGCATCGCAGCAGGGCTATGCGCTGTTCGATGGCGAGGACAGGCTGTGTTTTGCGAATGCGGCTTTCCGCAAGGCGCTGGATGTCGCGCCGGATGAATTTCCAAGCTGGGTCGAGTTGATGCGCAGCGGCTACGGCAACTCCACCGGCACCGCAATCGAGACCTCCGACTTCGAAGTCTGGTTGCGTTCCGCCAGGACGAGGCGCGGCAAGCTGCCTTTCCGCACCATCGAAACCAGCCTTAATGACGGGCGCTGGGTATTGACGACGGAAACGACTTTGCCGGGCGGCTGGATGCTGTGTGTCATCACCGATATTTCCGAACTCGGCATAGAGCTTCGCGACCTCAGGCAGGAGCGCGACAGGGCGCTCAAATCCGCCCTCAGCGACGAGTTGACGGGGCTCGGCAATCGCCGTTACCTGATGGACAATCTGGGCCACAGCCTCGGCCCCCACAAGGCGCAGGCGCTGGCTCTGGTGCTGCTCGATATCGATCATTTCAAGAGTATCAACGATCGCTTCGGCCATGCATCGGGCGACAGGGTGCTGAAACATTTCGCCGAAAAACTATGCGCCGCCGCCGGTCGCGACGATCTCATCGGGCGTATCGGCGGCGAGGAGTTTCTGCTGGGGCTGAGCGGTGCGCGAATGCACAACGCCGAAAGCGTCGCCGAAGCCCTGTTTGCGTCGCTGCGGGAAGCCTCGCCGCTCGAACAGGTCCCGGATTTCCGTTACACCTGTTCGGCGGGCATTGCCTTCGTGCGCCCCGGCGATTGCGCCGCGGAAGCGCTGCGTCGGGCGGATACGGCGCTTTATCGGGCCAAGAATACGGGGCGCAACCGCTTCGTCATCCACGATGCGCCCAGTTGATAACGCGCCGTCGCGGCCTTAATTCGACTTCGCCGCGCCGCCATCCACCCGCAGCATCGTGCCGGTGATGTAGCTTGCCGGAACCGAGCAGAGGAAAGCGCCGGCGGCGCCGAATTCCTCCACCGTGCCGAGACGGCCGGCCGGAATGCTCTTGACGGAAGCCTCGCGAATTTCCTCGACGCTTTTGCCAAGACGCTTGGCGTTCGCGCCATCGAGCTCATCGATGCGGTCGGTATGGATGCGTCCGGGCAGCAGCAGGTTGGAGGTGACGCCGAAGGAGGCCACTTCGGAGGATAGCGTCTTGCTCCAGCCGACCAGTGCGCCACGCAGCGTATTGGACAGCGCCAGATTGGCGATCGGCTCGAACACGCCGGAGGAAGCGACGGTCAGGATGCGGCCGAAACCCTGTTCCTTCATCTGCGGCAAAAGCGCATTGGTAAGCGTGATGACGCGCATCACCATCGACTGGAAGAAGGTATCCAGCTTGTCGGCGGTTATCTCCTGCGCAAGTCCCGGCGTCGGGCCGCCGGTATTGTTGACGAGAATATCGATGCCGCCGAGCTTTTCCCTGACGGCCTGAACCATGGCCTCGACGAAATTGTCCTCGGCCAGATCGCCCCAGACCCAGTCGGCCTTGCCCTTGCCGAGCGCATTGATCGCCTTGCAATTCGCCTCCAGCTTCTCGCCGCTTCTGCCGACGAGAAGGACATGTGCGCCTTCTTTCGCCAGCGCGGTGGCAATGCCCAGCCCAAGGCCGCGAGAGGAGGCGAGAACGAGGGCGCGTTTGCCGGAAATGCCGAGATCCATGGGTTTTGTCCTGTCTTGTGAGTGCTCAATGTGCTGTTTATAGAGCATTTCCAGGAAAAGTGGACCCCGGTTTTCCGTCTGGAAATGCCACAAAACAAAGAGTTAGAGCGTTTTCTTGATTCGAGGAAAAGAGAAAACGCTTCGAGGAAGGTGGCGTCCGATTTTGAAGGTAAAATACAGGTCATGACAGAACAATCCCTGCTCAAATTCTCCATTGCCGTCACGGTTATGCTGGCGCTCTTCGGCATCGGCGCAGGCCTGTTCTCCGGCTCCTTCGCCGTGGTTTTCGATGGTGTCTATGCGCTGACGGATGCTTTCATGACGGTGCTGGCGCTGCTTGTCGCGCGGCTGATCGCCGCTTCCGCCGCGCCCAAACCCGGCGGCCGGCTGGTGGAGCGTTTCACCATGGGCTTTTGGCATCTGGAGCCGATGGTGCTCGGGCTTAACGGCACGCTCCTGATGGGTGCGGCGATCTACGCCCTCATCAATGCCGTCGACAGCCTGATGGATGGCGGCAGATCGATCGAGTTCGATTACGCCATCGTCGTCACCTTCGTCAGCTTCGCCGTCTCGCTCGCCATGGCGTGGTTCGTCAAACGGCAGAACCGTCGGCTGAAATCCGCCTTCGTGGCGCTGGACGCCAAAAGCTGGCTGATGAGCGCGCTTCTGAGCATGGCGCTCTTCGTCGCCTTCGCCGTGGGTTACGGGCTCACGGGAACAGCGCAGGCATGGCTGGCACCCTATATCGACCCGGCCGTGCTGGCGCTGGTCTGCCTCGTCATCATCCCCATGCCGCTCGGCAATGTGAAACAGGCGCTCGCGGACATCCTTCTGGTGACCCCGCTGGAATTCAAGCAGCATGTGGACCGGGTGGCCGCCGAGACGGTGGAGAAATTCGGCTTCTCTTCCCACTATTCCTATGTCGCCCGTGTTGGCCGCGGCCGTCAGATCGAACTCTTTTT